>CAZWMD010000083.1:0-12844 GCA_964634815.1 uncultured Pseudomonadales bacterium
GTTAATACGCACCGCACGATGCAGAGCGTCGTAAGAGTGCGAAGTAACTTGCAAAACCACCTCCTGAACACCTCTTAGAAGAACAAGTTGTTAGGCCAGTGGCTCAATTGGTAGAGCAGCGGTCTCCAAAACCGCAGGTTGGGGGTTCGAGTCCCTCCTGGCCTGCCAAGTAATTGGCAGGATTTTCGGCAGGTTCAGATGCGGCGTTGGTTTAGATGGCGCCACTTGTTTGGGTGAGTAGTTTGAGTAACTGGTTGGAATAACTGGCTCGGGTAAACAGTAGTAACGGTAAATGACAGCGACAACAGAGACATCGTCATCGGGCGTTTTGAACTGGCTTAAGTGGCTGGTTGTTATTGCGCTTGTGGGAGCTGCAATTTACGGCAACTGGTTTTTCCGGGATGAGTCGCTGTTGTATCGCGTTGGCGCGCTCATTGTTGTCGCTATTGTGGCGGCGCTTGTGGCGGTAACCACTACTCAGGGCGCATCAACCTGGAGCCTGATGAAGGAGGCGCGCGCCGAGATCCGACGCGTTGTTTGGCCATCACGGGCTGAAACCAATCAGACAACCTTGGTGGTTCTGGTGCTGGTTGTCGTTTTTGCTTTCATTCTCTGGGGGCTTGATTCCTCCCTGAGCTGGGTAGTTTCTGAGGTCATAGGCTAGGGCGAACTTAAAGGTTCAGTTGGAATAATTATGGCCAAACGCTGGTATGTGGTGCACGCCTATTCAGGCTTCGAGAAGCATGTTGCTCGATCTCTTCAGGAGCGAGTAGGCCTTTCGAACCTGGAAGAATTTTTTGGTGAGATTCTTGTGCCCACCGAAGAGGTGGTTGAGATGCGCGGTGGTCAGAAGCGCCGTAGTGAGCGGAAGTTTTTCCCGGGCTATGTTCTGGTACACATGGAGCTCAACGACGAAACCTGGCACCTGGTAAAGGAAACGCCCCGAGTTATGGGCTTTATTGGTGGCAAGGCGGATGCTCCTGCGCCAATTACAGATGCTGAAGCAGCAACGATACTTGATCGCGTTCAGGCCAGCGGTGAGTCAGCAACACCGAAGGTTGTATTTGAGCCCGGCGAGCTGGTGCGGGTTGTTGATGGACCGTTTAACGATTTCAACGGCGTAGTAGAAGAAGTGAACTACGAGAAAAGCCGATTACAGGTGGCAGTGACAATCTTTGGTCGCTCCACCCCGGTTGAGCTCGATTTCACCCAGGTAGAGAAAGGATAAGTGTTGGGGTCAGAGTAAAGTGCCAGAGTAAGCTCGCGAGCTTACTCTGGCACTTTACTCTGACCCCATAAATTCATTAATGGGGAGTGTAGGTGCCTTTGTTGAGGTCATCGCACGTTTGAACCCGAGGAGAAATTAGCCGATGGCTAAGAAAGTTGAGGCCTACATAAAGCTGCAGGTTCCTGCAGGGCAGGCGAACCCCAGTCCACCGGTTGGTCCTGCGTTGGGTCAGCATGGTGTGAACATCATGGATTTCTGTAAAGCGTTTAACGCGCAAACGCAGAGCCAGGAACAGGGCTTGCCTATTCCGGTGGTCATCACGGTCTACTCAGACCGAAGTTTTACCTTTATAACCAAGACACCACCTGCATCAGTATTGCTGCGCAAGGCCGCCAATATTGCCAAGGGTAGTGGTACGCCAAACACGGTGAAGGTCGCCAAGGTTAACCGGGCGCAGCTCGAAGAGATCGCTACGCTGAAGATGCCGGATTTAACGGCGGCAGATATGGACGCGGCTGTGCGAACGATCGCTGGTAGTGCCCGTAGTGCTGGAATCGATGTGGAGGGTGTTTAAGTGGCGAAGCTTACAAAACGCATGAAGGCGATTGCCGAGAAGGTTGACAAGGACAAGGCATATCCAATTGAAGAGGCCGTAAACCTCCTGAACGACCTTTCGAAAACCAAGATGAAAGAGTCTATTGATATCTCGGTCAATCTGGGAGTCGATCCTCGTAAATCTGATCAAAATGTTCGTGGCGCAACTACTCTGCCTCATGGCACAGGTAAATCGATACGAGTTGCTGTGTTTGCGCAGGGTGACAACGTCGCCAAGGCTGAGGCAGCAGGCGCAGACCTGGTTGGGTTTGAGGATCTGGCTGAGTCCATCAAGGGTGGCACCATGGACTTTGATGTGTTGATTGCAACGCCGGATGCGATGCGCCTGGTTGGGCAGCTCGGTAAGGTACTGGGCCCGCGCGGACTTATGCCAAACCCCAAGACAGGCACCGTTACGCCTGATGTGGCCACGGCTGTTCAAAATGCGAAGGCAGGTCAGGTTCAGTACCGAACAGACAAGGCTGGCATCGTGCATGGTGGCGTTGGCCAGGTTGGATTTGATGCTGCAAAAATTCGTGAAAACGTTGAGGCGCTGATTGGTGATTTGCGTAAGGCAAAGCCAGCCTCGGCCAAGGGCGTTTATTTCAAGAAGATTACCCTGAGCACCACGATGGGGCCTGGTGTCACCATTGATCAGGGATCTGTTGGGATCTGATAGATAAGAATACGCGGCGATGGGGCGTAAACCCCATTGCCATCGTTAGACGGGTCGAGCTGTTCGCAGCAAGACCTTCGTCGAAGACCGCAGGTGAAGGCGGTTCCTGAAGAAGAAATTTTTTGGGCAACCAAGTTCTTAATGTTCCTGCGCAGACGGTAAGTAGCGAATGAAAGTCGTCTTTGACCTTCAAACGCTCCGCGCCGTGACTGCAACGTCGGGTAACCGACATTAGCGAGCACTACCGTTAGACGGTAAGGCTCAGGAGAAAATTGTGGCGTTGAGACTCGAAGGCAAGAAACAAATTGTTGCCGAGGTAAACGAAGCCGCGGGAAGCGCATTGTCAGCAGTTCTTGCTGACTATCGTGGACTCACAGCGGAAGAAATGACGGAAATGCGAGTGAAAGCTCGTGAGACCGGCGTTTATGTTCGCGTGGTTCGCAACACGCTGGCCAAACGCGCAGTAGAGGGCACTGAATACGAGTGTCTCACTGATGCGCTGATTGGACCGACGTTGGTTGCGTTTTCCCAGGAAGACCCGGGCTCTGCTGCTCGGCTGCTGAAGGACTATGCCAAAGAACACGATGCGCTTGAAATCAAAGCGCTCGCGATTGGCGGCGAACTTCTGGCGGCAGATCAGGTAGACCGGGTGGCGAAGCTACCGACACGCGACGAAGCGCTGGCTACCCTCATGAGCGTGATGAACGCGCCCATAGGCAAGTTCGTGCGCACCATTAATGAGGTGCCCGGAAAGCTGGTGCGGGTTGTCGCAGCGGTTGGGGAATCCAAGAAGGCGGAAGCCTGACAGGACCCCGACTAAAGGCAAACTAAGCAACAAACAACTTTATTTACTCTTAGGAGATTAATCAGATGGCTTTGTCTAACGACGAAATTCTGGAAGCGATCGCTGAAAAAAGCGTGATGGAAATTGTTGATCTGGTATCAGCAATGGAAGAAAAATTTGGCGTGAGCGCAGCAGCAGCAGTTGCCGTAGCGGCTCCTGGTGCCGGCGGTGACGGCGGTGGCGCAGCTGAAGAACAGACTGAATTCGATGTGATTCTGACTGCAGCAGGCGACAAGAAGGTTAACGCGATCAAGGCCGTACGTGCCATCACAGGTCTGGGCTTGAAAGAAGCCAAGGCTCTGGTCGACGAAGCACCTTCTCCTGTGAAGGAAGGCGCAACGAAAGAAGAAGCAGAAGATATGAAGAAGCAGCTCGAAGAAGCTGGCGCACAAGTAGAGGTCAAATAACTGACCTTTGCGCTTCGTCTGGATCGGCGTTTCATTGCGGAATGCCGGTGCCAGACACAAGAGGCTGCATGCTGGATTTTGTTTTTCGAAACAAAACCGGGATGCGGCCTATTGTCGTCGCCGTCAGAAAAACGGTAATGGCAAATTTCGACCGGTTCGCTTTTTTTGGCTTAGCCAAAAAAAGTACCCGGCCTAATTCAAGAATTGGGAGATTCTAATGGCGTACAGCTTCACTGAGAAAAAGCGGATTCGGAAGGACTTTGGTCGTCTGTCTGAGGCGATGGAACTGCCGTATCTGCTAGCCATTCAGGTGGACTCATACGACCGTTTCCTGCAAACCCGTCTCAATCGCTCCATAGATGCCAAAAAGGCAGATAGTGCGAGAGAAGAAACTGGGTTGCATGCAGCGTTCAAATCCGTTTTTCCGATTGCCAGTTATTCCGGCAACGCGGCACTTGAGTATGTTGACTATCGATTGGGCGAACCGCCGTTCGACGTTAAGGAATGTACCCTGCGGGGCATTACCTATGCCGCGCCTCTACGGGTAAAAGTTCGGCTCATTATTTACGATAGAGAATCTTCCAACAAAGCGGTTAAAGACGTTAAGGAACAAGAGGTGTACATGGGCGAAATTCCGCTCATGACCGCAAATGGCACCTTTGTTATTAACGGTACCGAACGAGTAGTCGTCTCCCAGCTGCACCGTTCACCTGGCGTGTTCTTTGATCACGACAGGGGCAAGACCCATTCATCGGGCAAGTTGCTCTATTCCGCGCGGGTTATTCCTTACCGTGGCTCCTGGCTCGACTTTGAATTTGATCCCAAAGATTGTGTGTTCGTACGTATTGACCGTCGTCGCAAGTTACCAGCGACGATTATTTTGCGTGCTCTAGGCTGTTCTTCAGAAGAAATTCTGGAAATGTTCTTTGAGAAGAACATGTTCCACGTCAAGAAAGACGGTTTCTCCATGGACCTTATTGCTGAGCGCCTGAGAGGTGATGTTGCCTCTTTTGATATCAAAGGCAGCGACGGCGAAGTCATCGCTGAAGAAGGTCGCCGGATCACAGCGCGCCATGTGCGTCAGCTCGAGCAATCTGGCATGAAGCGCCTGGACGTGCCTCGCGAATACCTATTGGAGCACGTTACGGCGCGCGACATCATCGATGAGTCTACCGGCGAGGTGTTGATGCCTTGCAACACGATCATTACTGAAGAAGTGCTGGAAACCTTGATGGAGGCAGAAGTAGCCAACATCGAGACCATCTACACCAATGATCTGGATTCTGGTCCTTATGTGTCCGATACCCTGCGTATCGACTCTACCAGCAATCGACTCGAAGCCCTGGTAGAAATCTACCGCATGATGCGCCCGGGTGAGCCGCCTACCAAAGAAGCAGCAGAGAATCTGTTTAACAACCTGTTCTTCTCAAACGACAGATATGACCTGTCGGCTGTTGGACGCATGAAGTTCAACCGCCGTCTGGGACGGGAAGAAATTCTCGGTGAAGGTATCCTGGATCGCGAAGACGTTATCGACGTACTGCACACCTTGATCGATATTCGTAACGGTAAAGGGGCGGTAGATGATATCGATCACCTGGGTAACCGTCGGGTTCGCTCTGTGGGTGAGATGGCTGAAAACCAGTTCCGTGTTGGCCTGATTCGAGTAGAGCGGGCAGTGAAGGAACGACTGAGTCTTGCGGAAAGCGAAGGCTTGATGCCTCAGGACATGATCAACGCGAAGCCGGTGGCTGCTGCGATCAAAGAGTTCTTTGGTTCCAGTCAGCTCTCGCAGTTTATGGATCAGAACAATCCACTGTCTGAAGTAACCCACAAGCGACGCGTATCTGCGCTTGGGCCAGGTGGTCTGACGCGCGAACGTGCTGGTTTTGAGGTTCGTGACGTTCATCCAACTCACTACGGCCGTGTGTGCCCAATTGAGACACCGGAAGGACCCAACATTGGTTTGATCAACTCGCTTGCAAGCTATGCGCGAACCAACCATTACGGGTTCCTGGAGTCGGCCTATCGCAAGGTTGTTGATGGCAAGGTAACAAACGACATTGAGTACCTCTCTGCGATTGACGAGGCTGAATACGTTATCGCGCAGGCAGATACGCCGATTGACGGTGCTGGCAAGCTCGATACCGAGTCGGTTGAGGTGCGTCACCAGAATGAGTTCACCCGGGCAACGCCTGAATCTGTGAACTACATGGACGTGTCTCCCAAGCAGGTGGTGTCAGTCGCAGCCTCTCTTATTCCATTCCTTGAGCATGACGATGCCAACCGAGCTCTCATGGGCTCGAACATGCAGCGTCAGGCAGTTCCCACCATTCGTACCGAGAAGCCTTTGGTGGGTACCGGTATGGAACGCAACGTCGCCAGAGATTCTGGTGTTTGTGTTGTTGCTGAACGTGGCGGAGTGATTGATAGCGTTGATGCCGGTCGAGTTGTTGTTCGAGTATCTGATGAAGAAACTCAGGCCGATGAAGCTGGTGTAGATATTTACAATCTCACCAAATTCACTCGCTCTAACCAGAACACCTGCATTAATCAAAGACCTTTGGTAATGCCGGGTGACAAGATCTCTCGCGGTGATATTTTGGCTGATGGTCCTTCCATCGATATGGGTGAGCTTGCTCTGGGCCAGAACATGCGCATCGCGTTTATGCCCTGGAATGGCTATAACTTTGAGGATTCCATCCTCATTTCTGAGCGCGTTGTTCAGGAAGATCGTTTTACTTCCGTGCATATTCAGGAACTGACCTGTATCGCTCGCGACACCAAGCTCGGGCCGGAAGAAATCACCTGCGATATTCCAAACGTGGGCGAAGGTGCACTGTCCAAGCTTGATGAGTCGGGCATTGTGTACATCGGAGCTGAAGTAAGCGCCGGCGATATTCTGGTGGGTAAGGTGACACCCAAAGGTGAAACCCAGCTAACGCCAGAAGAAAAACTTCTGCGTGCCATCTTTGGTGAGAAGGCGTCAGACGTTAAAGATACGTCGCAGCGCGTTCCTACCTCGGTGAAGGGTACCGTGATTGATGTACGAGTCTTTACCCGTGATGGCGTAGAGAAAGATCAGCGTGCGAAAGACATTGAAGATGCCGAACTCACGCAGATCCGGAAAGATCTTGATGATGAGTACCGCATCATCGAAGGCGCAACTTATGAGCGTCTGCGTCGTGCGTTAACTGGCAAGAAGGCGACTCGCGCTCCTAACGAATCCAAAGGCCTGACCATCACGCAGGAGTACCTCGATACTCTGACCCGCGATGAGTGGTTCAAGATTCGGATGGAAGATGACTCCATCAACGCGCAACTCGATGGCGCCGAAAAGCAGCTTGGCGAACGCAAGAAGCAGCTTGACGATCGGTATACCGACAAGCGAACCAAGATTGAAACCGGTGATGATCTCGCTCCTGGTGTGCTCAAGATCGTTAAGGTCTACCTTGCTATTCGCCGTCGCATCCAGCCGGGTGACAAGATGGCGGGTCGTCACGGTAACAAGGGTGTGATCTCAGTGATCAAGCCTATTGAAGACATGCCATTCGACGAGAACGGTGAGCCGGTAGATATTGTACTCAACCCACTGGGCGTACCTTCGCGGATGAACGTTGGGCAGGTGCTTGAAACTCACCTTGGCTGGGCAGCCAAAGGCATGGGTGACCGCATCAATGAGATGCTTGAGGAACAGAAGCAGGTCGCTGATATTCGAGGCTATCTGGAGAAGGTGTACAACGGTTCTGGTGGTCGAACAGAGAATCTTGATTCTCTGTCTGATGCCGAAGTCATGACCCTTGCTGAGAATCTGAAGAAGGGTGTACCCATTGCGACGCCAGTATTTGATGGCGCGACCGAAGACGAAATCAAGCACATGCTGGAACTCGGTGGTCAGTCTGCGACGGGTCAAAACTACCTTTGGGACGGCCGAACCGGCGAGAAATTTGATCGGCCGGTGACGGTTGGTTACATGTATATGTTGAAACTCAACCATCTGGTTGACGACAAGATGCACGCTCGCTCTACGGGCTCTTACTCACTTGTTACCCAGCAACCCCTGGGTGGTAAGGCGCAGTTTGGTGGTCAGCGATTTGGTGAGATGGAAGTGTGGGCTCTTGAAGCTTACGGAGCGGCTTATACGCTGCAAGAAATGCTCACCGTTAAGTCAGATGACGTTGCGGGACGCACCAAGATGTACAAGAACATCGTGGACAGCGACTTCAACATGGAGCCCGGGATGCCTGAGAGCTTTAACGTACTCGTTAAGGAGATCAGATCACTGGGCATTGATATGGAACTGGAGGAAAGCGAATGAGAGACCTACTCAACCTGCTGAAAGCTCAGGAAGGCCAGACCGAGGAATTCGATTCTCTGCGGATCGGCCTTGCCTCGCCTGACATGATCCGGTCCTGGTCGTTTGGGGAAGTGAAAAAGCCCGAAACGATCAACTATCGTACGTTCAAACCTGAACGGGACGGATTGTTTTGTGCCCGAGTGTTTGGTCCGGTTAAGGACTACGAGTGCCTGTGCGGTAAGTACAAGCGCCTTAAGCATCGCGGTGTTATCTGTGAAAAGTGTGGCGTTGAAGTTACGCTGACCAAGGTTCGTCGTGAGCGCATGGCGCACATTGAGCTTGCGTCTCCGGTGGCACACATCTGGTTCCTCAAGTCATTGCCATCTCGTATCGGGTTGCTGCTCGATATGACGTTGCGTGACATTGAGCGTGTACTCTACTTTGAGTCTTTTGTAGTGATCGATCCGGGCATGACTGACCTGGAGATGGGTCAGCTGCTTACGGACGAAGAGTATTTCTCGAAGCTCGAGGAATACGGTGATGAATTTGTTGCCAAGATGGGCGCTGAGGCCGTTCGCGATTTACTTCTTGATCTCGACCTAAACGAAGAGATCGACATACTGCGAGAAGAGATTCCCGCAACGAATTCTGAAACCAAGATCAAGAAATTGTCTAAGCGACTTAAGCTCATGGAAGCTTTTGTTAACTCTGGCAATGAGCCTGACTGGATGATCATGACGGTGCTGCCTGTGCTGCCGCCCGATCTGAGACCTTTGGTTCCTCTGGACGGTGGTCGGTTTGCGACTTCCGATCTCAACGATCTTTATCGTCGGGTCATTAACCGTAACAACCGTCTCAAGCGACTGCTTGATCTCAATGCGCCCGATATCATCGTTCGCAACGAGAAGCGTATGTTGCAGGAGTCGGTGGATGCGTTGCTCGACAACGGTCGTCGTGGCCGCGCTATTACCGGGTCTAACAAGCGTCCGCTGAAGTCCCTTGCCGATATGATCAAGGGCAAGCAAGGCCGGTTCCGTCAGAACCTGCTCGGCAAGCGCGTTGATTACTCTGGTCGTTCGGTAATTGTAGTAGGTCCAACTCTAAGGCTGCACCAATGTGGTCTGCCAAAGAAAATGGCACTGGAACTCTTTAAGCCATTTATCTTCGGCAAGCTTGAGGCCAAAGGTCTTGCAACGACTATCAAGGCGGCCAAGAAGATGGTCGAGCGGGAAACCGCAGAAGTATGGGATATCCTCGCTGATGTGATCCGCGAACATCCGGTGCTTCTAAACCGTGCACCTACGTTGCACCGTCTGGGTATTCAGGCATTTGAGCCTGTGCTGATCGAAGGCAAGGCGATTCAATTGCATCCGTTGGTATGTGCAGCGTACAACGCTGACTTCGACGGTGACCAAATGGCAGTTCACGTACCGCTGACGCTTGAAGCGCAACTCGAAAGTCGCGCGCTAATGATGTCAACGAACAACATTCTGTCACCTGCCAGTGGTGAACCGATTATTGTTCCGTCCCAAGACGTTGTGCTTGGCCTTTACTACATGACCCGCGAGATGGTGAATGTTCGAGGTGAAGGTACAGTGTTTGCTGATGCAGCAGAGGTTCACCGCGCCTACAACTCAGGTGAAGTTGACCTGCACGCACTTGTGAAGGTGCGTATCACTCAACGCCAGGAAAACGAGAACGGCGAAATTGAGGCGCGTAGCACCGTTTACGACACTACTGTTGGTCGTGCCTTGCTGTATGACATTGTCCCCGACCGTATCCCTTATGAGATGGTCAACCGCAACATGGATAAGCGCTCGATATCAAACCTGATTAACGAGTGCTATCGCAACGTGGGCTTGAAAGAGACCGTCGTGTTTGCAGATCAGCTGATGTACACGGGTTTTGCACAGTCAACCCGGTCGGGCTCATCTATTGGTGTTAACGATTTTGTTATTCCTGATGCAAAAGCCAAAATCATTGGTGATGCAGAAGCAGAAGTGAACGAAATTGAAAGCCAGTACGCCTCAGGCCTGGTTACCCAGGGTGAGAAGTACAATAAGGTTGTTGATATCTGGTCTCGTGCAAACGATCTGGTTGCCCGTTCGATGATGGATGGAATCTCCAAGACCACTATCAAAAACAAGAAGGGTGACGACGAAGAACAGGCATCCTTCAACTCGGTCTATATGTATGCCGACTCAGGTGCGCGGGGCTCACCAGCGCAGATTCGGCAGCTGGCTGGCATGCGTGGTCTGATGACCAAGCCTGACGGCAGCATCATCGAAACGCCTATTGTCGCGAACTTCCGCGAAGGCCTTTCGGTGAATGAGTACTTTATATCGACCCACGGTGCTCGAAAGGGCCTCGCGGATACCGCACTGAAAACGGCTAACTCCGGTTATTTGACGCGTCGTCTTGTAGACGTTGCCCAGGACATGGTGGTTACGGAGCATGATTGCGGTACTCAGGAAGGCCTGAAGGTTGCAGCAGTCATTGAAGGTGGCGATGTTGTTGAGCCGCTTTCAGAGCGTGTACTCGGTCGTGTTGTAGCTCAGGACGTGCTGTCTGCTGATGGTAAGGATGTACTTATCGAAGCGGGCACTCTGCTCGACGAAGCAGGGGTTGAGCAGCTCGATGCCATGGGTGTTGATGAACTGGTTGCACGGTCTGCGATTACCTGTGACACCAAGTACGGGGTGTGTTCTCTGTGCTATGGCCGCGACCTTGCTCGTGGACATCTGGTGAACGTGGGCGAAGCAGTAGGTGTTATTGCCGCACAATCCATTGGCGAACCTGGCACACAGCTCACGATGCGTACCTTCCACATTGGTGGTGCTGCGTCTCGAGCAACGGCTATTGATAATGTCCAGGTTAAGCATGGCGGCACTGTTCGCTTGCATAATCTGAAGACAGTGACGCGGACTTCTGGCGAGCTTGTAGCAGTGTCTCGGTCCGGTGAGGTTGCTATTGCAGATGCACAGGGTCGTGAGCGAGAGCGATACAAGCTGCCCTATGGTGCTGTGATTTCTGTGGCTGACGATGATGCGGTTGATGCTGGGCAGATCATTGCTCAATGGGATCCGCACACTCACCCGATTGTTACCGAAGTGGCGGGTAAGGTTGTCTTCCAGGATAT
Source organism: uncultured Pseudomonadales bacterium (assembly GCA_964634815.1). Lineage (GTDB taxonomy): Bacteria > Pseudomonadota > Gammaproteobacteria > Pseudomonadales > Azotimanducaceae > JALZVT01. The sequence continues at coordinate 11,186 of CAZWMD010000083.1, forward strand.
GGAAGATGGTCTTTCGATCAATCGTCAGACAGACGAACTCACAGGTCTTACCAACATCTCGGTGATGGATCCAAAAGATCGCTCAACCGCGGGTAAAGATCTGAACCCTTCTATCCAGTTGCTGGATGAGAACGGTGACAACGTCATGCTTGCTGGTTCTGATGTACCGGCCATCTATCGACTGCCGAACAACTCGATTCTTAATATCGAAGACGGTCAGCAGTTGGGAGTGGGTGAGGTTATTGCCCGGGTTCCGCAAGAAGGTTCAAAGACTCGCGATATCACCGGTGGTCTGCCGCGTGTTGCGGATTTGTTTGAAGCTCGTAAGCCGAAAGAACCAGCGATTCTCGCTGAGATTTCTGGTGCGGTCAGTTTTGGTAAGGAAACCAAGGGCAAGCGTCGGTTGGTGTTGACGCCAACTGATGGTGATCCCGTAGAGTCGCTGATTCCCAAGTGGCGGAATATCTCAGTGTTCGAAGGGGAAAGTGTGGAACGCGGTGAAGTGGTTTCCGAAGGTGCGCCTTCGTCCCACGATATTCTGCGCCTCAAAGGTGTAGATGAGCTGGCGAACTACATTACCAATGAGATCCAGGAGGTTTATCGCCTCCAGGGTGTGAAGATCAACGATAAGCATATCGAAGTGATTGTGCGGCAAATGCTGCGCAAGGCTGAGATTACTGATTCGGGTGATTCACATCTGATTCGTGGTGAGCAACTGACGTACAACCAGGTGATGGAAGTTAACGAAGCGCTCGAAGCCGAGGGTAAACAACCCGCGAAGTTTGAGCGTTTGCTGTTGGGCATCACGAAGGCGTCGCTTGCTACAGAATCGTTCATCTCTGCGGCTTCTTTCCAGGAAACCACTCGAGTGCTTACCGAAGCAGCAGTTACGGGCAAGCGAGACTTCCTGCGCGGCCTGAAAGAGAACGTTGTGGTTGGACGACTGATTCCTGCGGGAACTGGTCTTGCTTACCACGCCGATCGTAAGCGTCGTCGTGAAGAAGACAATGTTCAAAAGGCTGCAGAGAGTCAGGGTCCAACCGCTGATGAGATCGAACAGGCGCTGTCCGAAGCGTTGAGTTCGGGTGAATAGCAGAATCCTTAGGCAGAACCCAGACGAGAACCAGAGTAGAAGAAAATCTGATGAAAGTAGTTAAGAGAACGGCCGATTACACGGTCTATCAAAAGCGTTCAGAGCGTTATGCGGTTCAAGGCAAGGACAAGGCTTGGATTAATGGCGATGACAAAGCCAAGATCCTGCTGGAAGAGGGCCTCATAAAGGTCGTGCTGCCCAAGCCGCCAGAGCCAGAGCCAGAAGCTGAAGCAGAAGGCTCTACGGACGAGGCAGCAGCGGCGGATGATGAGCCCGCTGCTGAAGAGGACAAGCCAGAGGCCGAATAGGACTCTGCGGCCGGTGGTTCCCTGGGGCTACCGGCATCATTCAGGAGCGCTGGCTTTTCCTTAAGCCAGTAGCCTTGGTCAAAATGGGGTGCTAGAATCCGCGCCCCGCTAATACACAACCGGCACCACCTGCGGAAATGGGGTGATGCCAGAGAGAGTTACACGTTACATGGCCACTATTAGCCAACTCGTTCGCAAGCCTCGCAAGCGCAAGATAGAGAAAAATATCGTGCCCGCGCTGCAAGCCTGCCCCCAGCG
>CAZWMD010000083.1:12944-15161 GCA_964634815.1 uncultured Pseudomonadales bacterium
CGATCGAAGTATGGCGCGAAGAAGCCCAAGTAAATCCAAATGTCCGCGGGTGGATGCCTAATCTCCCGTACAACTGTTAAACCTTTTAACCACCAGCACGCCAAAATACATAGAGAAGGGCTTTTGCCCACTCCAGTAAGGCCGCTCTCCAGTGAGCGGAGGCAACCTGAAGCGAGGAGCTAACCATGCCAAGACGTAGAGTCGTCGCAAAACGCGAAATCCTGCCTGATCCCAAGTACCACAACCAGGTGGTCGCCAAATTTATCAACCACGTAATGGTAAGCGGCAAAAAAGCTGTTGCTGAAGGCATCGTTTACGGTGCATTTGAGCGTATTCAGGAGAAAGGCGCGGGTGATCCCGTGGAGATGTTTGAGAAAGCGCTCGACGCCATTGCGCCTATGGTTGAGGTTAAGTCTCGCCGGGTCGGTGGTGCTACTTATCAGGTACCCGTTGAAGTTCGACCTTCTCGCCGTGGCGCGCTTGCTATGCGCTGGCTTGTTGACAGCGCTCGGAAGCGCGGTGAGAAGTCGATGGCCGCTCGCCTGGCGGGTGAGCTATTGGATGCGGCTGAAGGTCGTGGTTCTGCGGTTAAGAAGCGTGAAGATACGCACCGCATGGCAGAAGCCAACAAGGCTTTCTCGCACTACCGCTACTAGCGAGTGGCTGCCTAAAACCCTGACCACGGAGCAACTGTCGTCATGGCTCGTGCCACTCCTCTTGCCCGATATCGCAACATCGGCATCTGCGCTCATGTGGATGCCGGTAAAACGACAACCACAGAACGAGTTCTGTTCTACACCGGCGTGTCACACAAGATTGGTGAAGTGCACGATGGTGCTGCCACCATGGACTGGATGGAGCAGGAACAAGAGCGTGGCATCACGATTACGTCTGCGGCGACCACCTGTTTTTGGCAGGGCATGGATCGCCAGTATGACCAACACCGCATCAATATTATCGATACCCCAGGGCACGTTGACTTCACGATTGAAGTTGAACGCTCATTGCGTGTACTCGACGGCGCGGTGGTGGTGTTTTGTGGGACCTCAGGCGTAGAGCCTCAGTCTGAAACCGTATGGCGGCAGGCAAACCGTTACGAGGTGCCGCGCATTGTCTTTGTTAACAAGATGGACCGGCAGGGTGCAGACTTCCTGCGAGTCGTCGAGCAAATCAAAGACCGACTTGGTGCTCAACCGGTGCCCATCCAGCTTGCCATTGGATCTGAGGAGAACTTCAAAGGCGTAGTCGACTTATTGCGTATGAAGGCAATTTACTGGAATGAGGCGGACCAGGGCCTGTCTTATGAGCTGGGCGAGATTCCGGAAGATCTGCTGGAGCAAGCGCAGAGTTATCGGGAGCAAATGGTCGAGAGCGCGGCTGAGGCGAACGAAGAATTAATGGATGCTTATCTCGAGGGTGGTGAGCTAACAGATCAGCAGATTAAGGCGGGTTTGCGTATTCGCACTTTGGCGAATGAAGTTGTGCCGGCGCTGTGTGGTACCGCATTCAAGAACAAGGGCGTGCAGGCCATGCTTGATGCCGTTGTTGACTATCTTCCCGCACCGCCGGAAGTAAAAGCGATTGAAGGTGTGCTCAAAGACGGCGAGACAGTCGCAACGCGTGAGTCCCGAGACGATGAGCCATTTGCTGCTCTCGCTTTCAAGATCGCCACGGATCCGTTTGTTGGCACACTTACTTTCTTCCGGGTTTATTCCGGTGTTCTGTCGACTGGCGATCAGGTCTTTAACCCCATTAAAGGACGCAAAGAACGTGTTGGTCGAATGGTCCAGATGCATGCCAACGACCGCCAGGAAGTTAAAGAAGTGCGAGCTGGTGACATTGCCGCCGCTATCGGCATGAAAGATGTGACCACGGGCGAGACCTTGTGCGACCTACAGAAAGTAATCACGCTCGAGAAGATGGATTTCCCGGAGCCCGTTATCTCTGTGGCAGTTGAGCCGCGAGGCGTTGCGGATCAGGAAAAAATGGCGGTTGCGCTGTCAAAGCTCGCGCAAGAAGACCCGTCGTTTAAGGTTCATACCGACAAAGAAACGGGCCAGAACATTATCTCGGGGATGGGTGAGCTACACCTCGAAATTATCGTCGATCGGATGAAGCGCGAATTCAGCGTCGAGGCCAACATAGGTAAACCTCAGGTGGCTTACCGCGAGACGATTCGCGAACAGGTAGAGATTGAAGGCAAGTTTGTGCGCCAGT
>CAZWMD010000084.1:0-13863 GCA_964634815.1 uncultured Pseudomonadales bacterium
CGCCTGAAAAACGTGGATTCTCCGGCAAACAAGTGCTGTTGTTCCTGCTGCTGGCGGTGCTGGTAACGGCCGGCATCACTTACTGGTTGATACGTACATATGTGTTTGCGAGCGATTTCCGTCCAGTTGAGCTGTCTGAAAAGGAGCAGGGCAAGCTCGACGACAAGCTACGGGCAATGGGGGTGGATCCAGAGTCCTTGCTGCCGGGTGCCAATCGGAGTGACCAGGCGAATAGCGGGAGTTCAATCGAAGAGCGTATTCAACGCGATGCAGATGGCAATTTGATTCCCGAGGCCTATTCCGAGGCCGGCGCCAGCCGAGTGATTGAACTGTCTGAGCGAGAGTTGAACTCGATGTTGGCAAGCAATAGCGATCTTGCGAAGCGCTTTGCCGTTGACCTTTCGGATAGCCTGGCCAGCGCCAAGCTGCTTGTTCCTTTTGAACCCGACTTTCCGGTACTCGGTGGCAAGACGTTGCGCGTGAATGCTGGACTGGAGCTGGACTATCGCAATGAAAAGCCGGTGGTGATCTTGCGCGGTGTGAGCGTTATGGGCGTGCCCATTCCCAATGCCTGGTTGGGCAATCTCAAAAATGTTGATCTGGTTGACCAGTTTGGTGGTAGTCAAGGCTTCTGGCAAAGCTTCGCTGATGGCGTGGAAGTAATCGATATCCAGGACGGGCAATTGCATATCGAGCTGAAAGAATAAGCAATAAAGTTGTGTAAACATCCTAATCTTGATTGCAACTAATCAAACGGCTGCGGGTCAGACGATAGGCAATCAATATGGAGAATTGCGGTGAATCGAATTGTCTTTGCCCTGGGCCTTGCTCTTACCTCGGCCCTAACATTGTTCACACCAGCGCTCAGTGCTGCGCCAGCCCCTGAAGCCTGGGAAATTTGGGATAAGGCCGACAACTCCTCTGAGGCCGTTATTGATCACTCGTTGTGGCAAGCGGTTCTGGATAGTCACTTGAAGCCCAGCGCTGACGGAATCAATCGGTTTGCCTATAAAGCGCTGGCTGCCGAGGGCGCCGATACTCTAAAGCGCTACCTCGCTGCGATGGCAAAGATTGATCCCCGCAACTACAACGCCGCCGAGCAGCAGGCCTACTGGATCAATGTCTATAACGCCGTCACCGTTAATGAAGTACTGAAGTACCCATCGAAGAACAGCATTCTGCGAATGGGCGAGAGATTCTTCTCAGTTGGACCCTGGGATGACAAAGTCTTTGAGGTAGCGGGTGAAGAACTCACGCTGAATGATATTGAACATAGGATTCTGCGGCCGATTTTCAAGGATCACCGGGTCCACTACGCGGTGAATTGCGCAAGTATTGGTTGCCCGAACCTGGGCGCGGTGGCCTTTAGCGGTGCTGAGTTGGAAACCCAGTTGGCGAACCAGGAGCGTGACTATCTGAATCATCCACGGGGCCTCACGTTTGACAAGAAAGGTCGGTTACAGCTTTCGCAAATCTACGAATGGTATGGCACTGACTTTGCTGAAGATGAAAAAGCCCTTGTTGCCCATCTGGCTGAGCGTCACGCCACACTGGGTGACAAGCTCAAGACCTATACCGGCGATGTGAACTACGATTACGATTGGGACTTGAACTCCGCTGAATAGAGTCCTGCCTCAACTAATTTTGCGCCTGGCTAGCCAGGCGCTTGATTAATCGTCTGCCCCTCGCGACAATGCAGTAAGCCTAAGGGGTGGTTGTTCCTGAGACGCTTGCGTAAGCCTGCGGACCCTTTGAACCTGATCCGGATAATACCGGCGAAGGGATAGGTAGTTTGATTTGCAGACACCGTTAGCGGCGGGTAACAGATAAGAACGAGCGTTAACCGATAACTCTCTTGTCCTATCTATCCTTTGCTTATCCCCAGCAAATCGCCTCACCTTTTCCTTTTCCGATCTATTCTCCAGTTCAACGACCACTCCGGGCTGAATTATCGAGCATTCAGTGAGTTCGCTCAGGCGATCCGGGAGTAACAGATGAACGCAAACCAAGAGCATTTTTTTTGGAGCAACCGCAGCCTGTCCAGGCTTACGTTAGCCTCCGTGTTTATTGGCCTTAGCACTGGGTCCAGTGTTTCGTACGCAGCTCAAGAATCGGCTAAGCCTATTGTTGAAGAAGTCATTGTGCAGGGCGAATTGCGTAGACAATCAATAGACACCACCAGCTTGAGCGTGACGGTGATTGATCCTGCTAATGCCCGACAAACTCAGGTGAATCATCTCGAAGAAGTGTTGGGCTGGATTCCTAACGTGAATTCATCAAGCGGTGCCTCGCGGGCACGTTTTCTGCAGATCAGGGGGATTGGCGAACGTGGTCAGTTTTCCGAGCCGCTTAACACGTCGGTGGGTACCTTGCTCGATGGTGTTGATCTCAGTGGCGTGGGTACCGTTGCCAGCACCTATGACGTAGAGCAGATTGAAGTTTTTCGCGGACCTCAGGGAACCCTGTATGGCGCCAATGCGCTCGCCGGGATCGTTAATGTAGTTTCCAACAATCCAACAGAAGAACTGTATTCACGAGTAGATCTTGATGTTGGTAATTTTGGTGCGTTAGGTGTGGGTGGGGTTATCTCCGGAGCCTTCAATGACCAGTTGGCCGGTCGGCTGGCGGTTCGCCACTACGGTAGTGATGGCTTTCTCGATAATGAATTTCTGGACATTGATGATGCCAATGAGCGTGATGAGCTGACGATACGAAGCAAGTTGCGTTACGAGCCCAATGAGCGCAGCGAGGTTCTGATTACAGCAGGATTTGTTGATATTGATAACGGCTACGATGCGTTTTCCCTCGACAACGACCGCAATACGCAGTCAGACGAACCTGGGTTTGATCGGCAAGAAACCATCTACGGCAGCGTCAGGCTGCGAACCGAGCTTAACAACGGTCTGAATTTTGATGGCTATGTTGCCCATGCCGACAGCGACATTGATTACGGCTTTGACGAAGACTGGACTTTTGTGGGCTTTGATCCAAACGATTACAGCTCCTTTGATCGCTATCAGCGGGATCGAAAAACCACTTCCGCAGACTTTAGACTCCTGAGTAATGAATCTACTCAGGTGGCGGGTCTTGCCGCTGACTGGGTTTTTGGTGTGTTTGCGTTAACTCAGGATGTTGATTTGCAACGTACTTATACTTTCCTGGAGGAAGATTTTTTCAGTGACTACGGGATTGATCGCTTTGCTGGATACGGCGAATTTGGATTGCAGGTAACAGATGCTGTAAGAGTTGCTGTTGGTTTGCGTCTAGAGCATATCGATGTCGAATACGAAGACTCTTTTGATGTGTCATTTGGACCATCTGACACAACGCTGGGGGGCAGATTTGTCGTTGAATACACCACGCCTTCTGACAACCTGATTTACGGCACCATAGCGCGCGGATTTAAAAGTGGTGGCGTAAACACCAGTGGCACCCTGCCAGAAGAGCTACGAGACTTTGATCTCGAAGAACTGTGGAACTTTGAGATTGGGTTTAAAGGGTCGTTCGCTGAAGGTCGAGGGACATTGCGTACGTCTGCCTTCCTCATGAAGCGCGATGATGTGCAATCGAGTGCGTCCCTTGTGCTGGTTCGAGAAGACGGATCTTCAGAGTTCATCGATTTCATCAGTAATGCACCTGAAGGCACCAACTATGGGCTGGAGGTTGAAACCCAATATGCGTTGAACGACTCCGTAACGCTCTTTGCCTCTGTTGGCCTGCTGGAAGCCGAGTTCGATAATTTTGTGAACGCAGCGGGCAACGACCTTGATGGGCGCGATCAGGCCCAGGCGCCGAACTACCAGTTTTTTGCAGGTGTTGAGTTTTCACCCGTGGAGCGCTGGTTTGCGCGGATCGAACTGGAAGGTCGTGATTCGTTCTTTTTCTCTGACTCGCACAACGAACGCTCAGAAAGCTACGAGCTCTTGCACGCCTCTATTGGCTACGAAGGTGACTTTTGGCGCGCTAAAGTCTGGGCTCGAAACCTGACTGATCAAGACACCTTTGTTCGAGGGTTTCAATTTGGTAACGACCCACGGGACTTGTTTACCACCCGCGAGTTTACTCAGCTTGGTGAGCCGCGTCGGGTAGGGTTGAGCGTAGGCGTAGAGTTCTAGGCTCGGTGATGCGGTAGAGTAATGGCCTCTAATACCAGGGGCCAGACCAATGAGTTCAACATCTCGACTGCAAGGTAAAAGTGCAATCATCACCGGCGGCGCGAGTGGAATGGGCCGCTCGACGGTAATGCGCTTCTTGCAGGAGGGCGCGCAGGTTATTGTTGCGGACTTTAATGAAGAAACCGGCGCAGAAACTCTGCGCGAGGCAGCCCTTGCGGGATTTGCCGAGCAGGTACGCTTCCAGCGTGTTGATGTTGCCCGCGAAACCGACATTGAAGCGATGATTGGTGCTGCCTGTGAAGCCTTTGGCGGGGTGGATATCCTGTTCAATAATGCAGGCGTTGGCGGCGCGATTGGTCCACTCACCGAAACCACAGAAGCTGATTTTGATTACACCTTTGATGTGTTGGCCAAGGGGGTTTTCTTTGGGATAAAGCATGCCACCCGGGTTATGCGTGACCAGGGGCGGGGTGGCTCAATAATTAATACCGCGAGCATTGCGGGCTTGTCTGGAGATGCGGGCCCGCTGGTTTACTCCGCCGCCAAAGCGGCGGTGATCAGCATGAGTAAATCAGCAGCGGTGGAGCTGGCGCCGGATCGAATCCGGGTGAACGCCATCTGCCCGGGATTTATAGCGACACCACTGGCCAGTGGCCGGAGCATGGAAAAAACCCAGAAGTCATTCAGCACGGCGCAGCCCTGGCCCGGCTATGGCCAGGGTGACCATATTGCTGGTGCGGCGCTGTTTCTTGCCTGTGATGATTCAGAATTTATCACTGGGGAATCGATTGTGGTCGACGGTGGTTTAACGGCGGCAGGCCCGGAGCTATCGAAAAAGTTTTCCTCTACTTCGGGACGCAACTCGCGCTACTCCGGTGTTACCAAAGGCAGTACGGGCGCCGCACCCGAGCTGCGCAAGCTCGACAGTTAAGGCGGGGTGGATATTGACCACATTGTTTTGGCCGCAGCGGACCTCGAGTGCGCCAAGGCAGAATTTGCAGCCGCCACTGGGGTGACGCCCGTTGATGGCGGACCCCATCCAGGCGGTGGTACCTGTAATGCCCTGGTTTCTTTTGGCAACGGTTGCTACCTCGAGATCATTGCCCCAGATCCCAAACAGTCTCTGGCAGGGACCAATGGCGAGCGCTTTGCTGCATACACTGAAACCCAATTACTGCACTGGGCTGTGCGCTGCGATGATCTGGAAGCGACCGCCTTATGGCTGAAAGATCGTGGTGCGCGACCCACGGCCATTCGCGATATGGCGCGAGACGCCCCAAATGGCCAGCAGTTGCGCTGGCGACTTATGGGGGTGCGAGCCCCAGGTCTCGATGGCCTGATGCCCTTCTTTATTGACTGGCAAGATACGCCACACCCAGCGGCCACCGCCCCCAGTGTGGGTGACTTGCGCAGCATAGGAATAGGCTTAAGTCAGGCAAACCCCTGTGAAAATGCGCTGCTTGAGGTCGTGAAGGGGCTCGATGCTGGCCGAACGAACGTTCGTATGGGCGGCAGTGAGAGCACGAATGAGGGCGCGGGGATGAAGGTAGAATTTGAATCCCCCCGGGGTCTGCAAGTCTATGAGTCTGCCACCCTGGCTGGCTTCGGCTTCTAGCAACACTACTTAAGAACTGACTTTTAAGATCGAAACGCTCTAAAAAACCTGTTGTCAGTTCAACAAGTGAATGCTAAAAATATAGCATAGTGCTAAAAAATTAGCAGATTCAACGTACAGACCTGAGTGACTCGACCAATGACCACGGATAGCCACAACAACCTAAGCCGCCGAGAGCGCCAGATTGTCGATGTGCTTTACGCAAGCCAGGAAGCAACGGCCGCGCAGGTTCAGAAAGCCCTGCCGGGAGATCCCAGTTATTCCACTGTGCGAGCACTTTTGAAAAAGCTCCTCGACAAGGGCCATGTGCAGTTTCGTCAGGATGGACCGCGCTATGTCTACAGTGCGGTGGTGGCCAAGTCGGATGCCGGGCGAGGTGCCGTGCGACGACTGCTGGATATTTTTTTCAACGGTAATCCGGTTGCGGCGGTGGCCAATTTGCTGGGCGATCAGCGCCGGGCGCTTTCAGATGCCGACATTGAAGAACTGGAAACTCTTGTGGCACGGTTGAAACGGGAGCGTCAGTCGGCCGAGACCGGCTGTCCTGCGGCGCAAACGGAGCGCGCTGATGATTGAAGCGCTGCTGGCTCCCAGCGAGTTGCTTACCTGGCGATGGCTTTTGCAAACGCTGCTGTTGAGTCTTGGACTAACAGCAGCATGCGCCTTTGCGTTTAATCGCGATGCGCTAAGTCGTCGCAGCCTCGGTGTTGCAGCGGCATGGTTGCTGGCGGTTGTGCCTGTGGTGCTTCTTGTTTGGCAGCCGCGCTATCAAATCGGTTTGGTTAATCCGCCTGATCTGCCTGAAGCCAGTATTCCTGGTGTGTTGTTTGGGTTATGGGCAGTGACCGCGGTTACCGCAGGGGGAGTGTTACTACTGCGGGTCGCTCGTGATGTTCGAAATCTGCATCGGCTGCCACTGCTCTGTGAAGGGTTATCTGCTCATGGTTCACAACCTGGTTTTATGGACTATGCCCACAGCCTTTGTCAGCGTCTTGAGTTAACGCCACCACGCTTTGTGATCGGAGAGCACTGTTGTGCGTCTTCAATCGGGTCAACTACGCTGGTTGTCCCTGCTGACTTTGCAAGCTGGCCGCTGGCGAGTCAGCGTTCGGTGCTTGCTCATGAGCTGGTGCATCTCAAGCGCAGGGATGACCGTTTTATGGTGGCACTCCAGTTGCTTGCGCGCTGTTATCTGTTTTGTCCCTGGCTGCACCTGCTGTATGAGCGATTTGTGGTCGCCATGGAAGAAGCGTGCGATGAGCGCGCTGCTGAGCTCATCAACTCTCGTACTCTTTATCTTGAAGGGCTTGCGGAGGCTGCGTTGCGGGAGGGCGGCGCAGGCTATGAGCGTCATTTCAATCCGGACACTACAACGCTTGAATATGGGGCTGCGCTGATCGGTACAGATCAACCGCATTCTTTTTTGCAGCGACTTACGCGGCTGCTGGGCAAGCAGCAGTTTTTTGAAGTGCAGGCGGGGCCGATGGTTGCGGGAGTGAGTGTGGGATTGCTGTTGCTTGCGGCGTTAACCACCTTTGAATTTGTGCCGGTGACACATTATCCACAGTTCTCAACCTTAAACCTGGGGAGCCCAGGGAGTATACGTGCTCAAAGCGCGGACCGCCTTGAGGTGGGTCACCGGGTTACCTCTGTGGCACGCTTCCCGGGCAAGTCAGATGTTCGGTTGGAGCGCTACGCACCGTCACCGATTTACCCAGGCCAGGCGTTGATTCAGAAAATTGAGGGCGAAGTGCTGATTGAATTCAGCATCGCAGCCGATGGCAGCACGGTAAGACCAAAGGTGTTACGTAGCTCTCATCCAGACTATTTCGATCGAGTCGCCATTAGAGCGGTAGAACAGACGGTGTATAGCACCAAAGATTCTGGAGTATTTGCAGCATCAGATCCGCTAACAACGGGCGAGCTGCTGGCGGTAGGTGGTATCAAGAAAAACTACGCACAGAAACTTTTTGTGTTTCGTTTGAACGATGCCAAATAGTCACTTCCTATGTTCTTCAGGAGCACAGTATGTACTTACACTTACCTAAATTACCGAGATTTCTAACAGCCGCTGCGGGCAGCGCGTTTGTAACAACAGGGCTGGTATTTTTGATGGTTCAGTTGATAACCATTGATGACGACGGGTTTGTTGAAGCACCGCCGCCGGTTTCCATTGACTACTACGAAGTGAGAGAAGACCTACCGGTCGATCCAACACCTCCCAAGGTAGAGCCACCACCCGTAGTAGAGGTAGAGCCGACGCCTCCCCCGCTGATTGATGCCATCGAAAATACCGCTGGCGTGGAGTTTGCTTTTGTTGCGCCCAAGGCGACAAAAGCCATACAGCTCAATCACACAGCGTTGACGGATGGTGAACACATTCCCATTGTGAAGGTGCAACCGGTGTACCCAAACCAGGCAGCAAGACGCGGTATTGAAGGCTATGTCATTTTGTCTTTCACCATCTTGCCTTCGGGCGCTACCGCCAATGCCGAGGTGATCGAGTCGCACCCGAGCGGTGTGTTTAATAATTCTGCACTGAAGGCGGTACAGCGTTTCAAATACAAACCCAAGGTGGTTGATGGCGAAGCACGCGCTGTGCACAACGTCCATCATCGCCTTAGTTACGAGTTAGCCAGCGGGTAACTGCTGGTTAAAGCCGCCACTCCAGGCGCTCCTTTCCCCGCTATCTCCCGGTAGCGGGGTTTTTTTCGTGATCATTTCCGCCGTAGTAGGTTTGCCAGGCAAAGGCATAAGCCAAGTGTCCAGGCAGCCGGGTAAGCGTTTCCTGGTTTGGCCCGATCAGTGCCTCTTCTGTGATCTTCCATGACTCGATTTCTCCAGATGCGTTGCGCGTGGTCAAACCCTCTTCACTGTTTTCGAAGGTGTAGCCTTCACGACGATATGCTCGCACTGTTTTTGTGCTGGCGTCGCCGATGAGAACAAGGCTTAAGGCGCCAGCCCGACTATTTATTACTGGCGTTTTTTTGAAATCTTGTAATGGCCAGTAGTGTTCAACTCCGGGGATGCGTAGCACAAATACTTCTGCTTTTGGCTTGGTGGCCTCATCGTCTGATGCGGCTGGAAACAGCAGGTCGGGTGATCTGAAGTAGTCACTATAGGGCCCGTTGGGTCGATAATTGCGTTCGAAGCCGGTATTGATGTCCAAAACCTGGGTGTCTGGATGTTTGGCGTACCAGTCTTTCCAGGTAGTTGTTACGAGCGCACGGGTTTTGAGGGTGAGATCTGCATTAGCCAGAGTGCCAGCGGCAGGCTGGCCGGTGAACTGATTCCACAGGGAGTTGGTTGTTTCGTCGAACATCAGTTTGTTGGATCGGTAGAGTAAGCCCGATGAACCGAACCTTAGAGGTTTACCGGCAAGCTCGTGACTGCCTAGAGGCGCTGATTCAAACAGAATGCCCGACCCACAGAGCGTGCAGTAGGCAAGGGTGATAGGCACACCGCCAACGGTGTCGTTTAGCATCTCGTGCCAGTCCATAAACCGATAAGGATAGGCGCGGGCGTCCCCATTTATTACGACGCCAAATACCTTTTCGGTTCTGCTTAGGTACTTTGCATCAGACGCTTTGATCATTCTCGGTGAATTTAGCGCAGGAATACCCGTTCCTGCTTTTGCACCGCCCCAAACAATCTCTTCGAGGCGAATACCATGCTTGATGCCGGGATAGATGAACGTCGAGAAGTTTTTGTCGAGGCTTTGCAGGAGTGCGGCGAGGAACACATCGTAGCCGTCAAATGGTGTCAGCTCTTTTTGCTGCTGTTGCCAGACCATCCAGTCGAACCAGCGATCGCCAAAGCGTTTGCCAGTCAGCTTGCGTAGTGCCCTGGCCACTGGGCCTCGCTGTTGTGCTTCCAGATAACGCAAAGCGGTGATGAGGGGAGCAACCATATCCAGCTTGCCACGTTTGACGGCCCAGTCGAGTGTCTGGCGGCGCAGCTTATTGGAGCCAAAGAGTAGAAATCTCGAATTCAACAGCGGCGAATCACTTAAGCCGGATGGCAGCGCTGGTTTTTGCTGAGACGTTGCCGATTCTGCCCAACCCACTTCTGTGTGGGTAACCAGCAGACTGCACAGAATGCCGAGTAGTATTTTGTTAACTATTGGATGGGGACTGCGACGAACAGATAGCATAGCTGTTTGACCGATAGGTTCGAGAGCTATCCCATAGTACGTAATGGTTTCTCGCCATCCCACGACTGTGCTGCCTGTTCTACGGTTTTGTAGAACGTCCGAAGTTGAGGGTGGTCCTGATAGATCTCAAAGTAGTGCCCCAGGGGTGGCGCCGGAGCAGAAACACTGTGTGAGTCGATCACTTCGAGGAAGGCAAACTCAATACCGCCTGATGTGGCAGCGCGCATGGCCAGACCATAGCCGTTGCTAGCTAGCCGTGAAATTTCTGTCTCAACCGATGAGCAGAAATAGGCGCAGTGATGCAGGCCATAAGCCCGGTCGCTAAATACCGACGCGGTATCACAGTTCTGCTGTACCAGCTCGATCATTAGATTGCCACACCAGCCGTAGGCTGAGGTGTGATCCAGCGACGAAAGCTTGCCCTGGTAGTGCACTTGCGCAAGCGGAATGTTCTCCGAGACAAAAAATGGTCCGGCACCATGGCTGCTCGCCCAGTGCTGGGCCGCGATTTTTGCATCCGGGACGTAGTAGGCAAGCTGGACGATGTGCATGGCGATTACTTTTGGTTAGGCTGGTGGTTTATATAAGCGATATTTTTGCATGGTTAAGCGCGCACTGCCCGGCTCCACTACAGGCTCATCTTCGGATAAGCAGGCCTCAGCAGACGGTACAGGCATTCAGGGTGTGTTTTTTGACCTCGGCGGCACTCTGTTCTCCTATCAGCCGATGTCAGAGAACCACAGCCTGCTGCTTGCGCAGGCGGTGCAGCAGATGAGTCTTAAGGCTGATCCTGAACAGATTATTGATGCCCATAAACGAGCGAGTGATCGAGTGGCGCTGGTTTATGCAGATAAAGACTATTATCTACACGCGGATCTGTTTCGCGATATCTTCATTCAGTTTTGTACGGAGATTGGCGGCGAGTTTGACTTTGAGCTTTGGCGTAACTATCAGCCCGGTTTTGAGCAGGCGGTATTGGCGGCACTTAGGTTGCGCGATGATTGTCGCAGCACCCTGACTGAGCTACGCGAGCGAGGCTACTACACAGCGATTGCCTCAAATATCGACCAGCAAATGCTTGATACGCTTGTCGAGCGAGATCAGCTTGAGGATTTGTTTGACGACTGGAGTAGTTCCGAAGAGGCACAGTCGTGCAAGCCGCATCAGGTGTTCTTTGATTTCACGCAAGATAAATCGGGGCTCGATGTGGGGGACATTCTGTTTGTGGGTGATTCACCCGAGCACGATATTCTTGGTGGTTATCGTGCTGGCATGCAAACGGCGCTCATCGTCGAGCCCGGCGTAGAGCCACCGCTACAAACAGGCAAGAAAGCAGTAGCTGCAGACTATCAAATCAATACGCTCGCCGATCTGCTGAACATTCTTGAATGACTTGGGATTGGCTAGATTCTGTCGTACTCGATGTGCAGATGCGGCAGGTTGCGCAGAACAAAGCTGGCTTCGGCCTCGGGTGCTGGCATGGCTTTGTTGAGACGGAAGTTCTTCCCATGGCGTAGCAGGGCCGGGAACCCAAGATTGAGTTCCTGACGAGCAAGGGGTGCACCGATACAAAAGTGCACGCCCGAACCAAAGGCAAGTTGAGCACCCGCTCGCTTGCGATGCAGATCAACGGCATCTGGGTTTTCAAACTGACGTTCGTCTCTGTTGGCTGCGCCGTAACGGAGCATCACCATGCTGCCTGCTTTGAGCTCGACACCACCTAGTTCGGTGTCCTTGGTAACTAACCGCGGCAGGCCTTGAACGGGGGCCTCCATACGCAAGGTTTCTTCAACAAAGGTTTTCACAAGCGCTGGGCTGTCGCGCAATTCCGTTTGTAGTTCGGGGCGCTCGCAGAGCAATAGCATGCCCCAGGCAAAAGCACTGGCTGTGGTTTCATGACCGGCAACCAGAAACTGATTGAGGACACTAATGCACTCGCCGTGGGTCAATGGACGCTTCTCATCGCCAAGCTCGCTGTTAGCAAGAATGCTGATCATGTCATCACGCGGTGTTGCTCGTCGTTCTTCGACAAGCCTTACGCAAAGTTTTTGCAGATCGAGCGCAAGCTGTGCTCGACGCACCATCTCTTCACCGGGTAGTGGTGTGAGACGCAGTGCCGACGCGGCGGCTGTGGCGGCATCTTCGAAGAATTCTCGATCAGCCGGTGGCACACCCAGCCGGTCTGCGATGATCTCCAGTGGCACGGCGGTAGCAAAGGCCTGAACAAAATCGATTTGATTGGTTTCACCCCCCGATCCGGGTTGGCCGTGCTGGTCGAAAGCGTTGATCGCCGCAGCAATCACTGACTCCACCGCTGGCTGGGCGCTGCGAATCTGTGCGGCGGTAAACAGCTGATTAACCAGTGATCGGTACGCGGTGTGTTCCGGTTCGTCCAGCGTGAGCATGGTGGGTGGCACATCAATCATCTCTGCGGCCAGGCGCATTAACTCGGCTTTCACTTCGGCAGATGCACTATCGAAGGCGATGCGTTGCGACTCCTGCAGAAAGCTGTCGAATTTACTGGAATAGGTGCTGGTATCCATCGTGGCCTGACGCAGCAAGTCGTAGCGGGTTATTACGTGCACATTGAGCTCTGGCACGAAGTAAACGGGCGCTTCATTGCGCAGCGTGGCATAGGCCTCATAGGGGTTAATCAGAGTGTCTGTTGCAAATAACTGGACGTTGGCTGGTGATGTCGCCGTTTTGATGGGGGATTCTGACATGAGCTGCGGGTCCTCCGAGATACAACCAGGTGCAAAAAACGTTACGACACCCAGTGTACCTCAGGCCAAAAATCAGCGGGCTTGGGGCTATACTTCATTCAGCAGGTCAATCAGGGGAGAGTTATGAGTACTGCAGTTTCCACACCCAACCAGGCACGGCGCTTTGTGCGGCCCCTACCTGAGGACAATTGGGAGACTATTGCCGGGCGTGAGCTCGCGGATCAACCGCTCGAGCAGGCAACCAGTGAGCTACAAAGCTGGAACTTTCATGTGTTCATGCGACCGGCACCACCGGACGATTCTCCGCGAGCCGGCAATCCCATATTGCCCAGTGACATTATTTTTCTGGAGCCGCCGGCAGCGCCGGTCTCCCAGTAGCTTTCGATAGTAGCGCCTGATGGCAAAAATAGGCCAGGCTCGCATCATTGCGGCACACGACGGAGTGGCAGAGCTTTTATTAACGATTGTCTACGACAATGGCGGCAGCACTGATGTAACACTCGATAGCACCGCAACAGATGCCTTGCTGCGGAGCTGTGATGCAACCGATATCGAAGATGTCACCGGCCACGGCTGGGAGAAGGTTCGCGACGCCTTAACCCATAGCTACAACAGATTTCGCTAAAACGACTAACAGACAAACAGGGAATAACAGATGTTGGATCTAGTAATCAAGAACGGCAAGGTGGTTGATGGTAGTGGCTTACCCGCGTACCTCGGAGACGTGGGTATCAAGGACGGTCGTATCGTCCGGGTAGGACGCGTTACTGAAGATGCCGCTCAAACTATAGATGTCAACGGCAAGGTCATTGCGCCTGGCTTTATCGATCCACATACCCATTTTGATGCCCAGCTATTGTGGGACGGCGCATCAAAGCCTGCGATCGAGCACGGGGTAACCACTATTGTGCCCGGTAACTGCTCGCTGTCACTTGCGCCGCTCAAAGCCGAGCATCGTATGAAGCTGGTAGGCATGTTCAACCAGATCGAAGAGATGCCGCTTAAAGCCTTTGAAGAAGGGGTGGTATGGGACTGGGAAACCTTTGATGAGTTTGTTGCCAGAATTTCGCGCGATCTCACGGTGAACGTTGCACCACTTGTGGGACATAGCGTGCTGCGCCTTTGGGTTATGGGTGATGCCTCTATGCATCGCTGCGCTGATGCAAACGAAATCAAGGAGATGCAAAAACTTCTGGGTGAGTGTTTGCAAGCCGGTGCAATAGGTTTATCAACCAGCTTTGTCGATATGGATGAGAA
>CAZWMD010000085.1:0-13169 GCA_964634815.1 uncultured Pseudomonadales bacterium
GGTATGTTCACATCGGTAAACCCAACCATTGTGTCAACGCCGTTACGATCGCAGCGGCGATAGACTCCAGAGGTACACTGCCCGCACTCACCACAAGATTTGAACACCTCAACCGCTACCCGCTGCCCGACCTGCACTCCCCAGCGGTCGGCAGCCTCTATTCCAATATGCTCGATAACGCCGACAACCTCATGGCCAGGAATGAAGGCGTGTCGACTCTGTATGTCGCCGCTGTATTGTTCATGATCAGTACCGCACAACCCACAAGCTTCGACTTTTAACACGCCTTCATTGGGCGCCACATCAGGAATCGCGAACTGACGTTTGTCAAAGCGTCTGGGTGCCGTAAGTACCATGCCTGTTGCCATTCTCATCGCTAACACCCTCTCTTGTTTTGCTAGGTACCCGAGCGTCAATTCGCAAAAGCTAGCTTAACGATCACGATAGTGGAATCAAAGCTGACTCGGTTGTTCCTCTGTCCTTGGTCCTCAGAGAGAATCCGTTACAATCGCTTCACTCGTTGGCTTTTTGAACATTGCCATAAAGCGAGCAGGCAGCTTCATAGCATCATGTAGAAGTGTATACGCGGTTGGGACGACGATCAGCGTCAAGAGTGTCGAAGACAGCAGTCCACCAATCACAATTACCCCCATAGCGTTCCTGAACTCAGCACCATCAGACGTCGCAATGGCAATTGGAATCATTCCAAAAATCGTCGAAAAGGCAGTCATCAGAACCGGACGAAGTCGCAACTGCGCTGCTTCAAGCATGCTTTTGCGAGGACTGTCTCCACGTTCTAGCGCCTGATTCGCGTAATCGACCAGGAGAATCCCGTTCTTCATCACCAAGCCCATTAGCGCAACCATCCCAATCTGGGCGAAGAGAGACAGCTCTGAACCGGTTAGAGCAAGTAAGGTAAATGCACCAATGAAGGACAGAGGCGCTGTCAGCATGATAATCACCGGCTGTGAAAAGCTATTGAATTGCCCCGCAAGCACCATGTAAAGCATGAGCAGAGCAAGTCCAAACGCAAAGATTATCGCCTTCACCGTCTCCCCTATTTGTTCGGATGCCCCCTGATAGCTGGCTTCATAGCCTGGCGCTAAGTTCTGTCGTTCGATGATCTTGTCCATTTCATCCACAAGCTCGCCGACGGCGTACTCCGCCGGTGCGTTCCCCAGGACTGAAATCTTTCTCGATCGATTAAGCCGATCGATTTGGGCAGGGCCACTGGCGAGAACGACTTGCGCGACATTTCTGAAGTCCACAAGCGTGTTATTAGGCCCCCGTACTTGCAACATATCGAACTTACGGATGTCATTTCGATGGGCCTCCTCGAGTCGTACGCGAACTTCATATCGAGAGCCAAACTCTTCATAGGTCGTCACATCGATCCCGCCAATCGTGGCTCTCACGGTGGATGCAATGTCTCGGATCGATACGCCAAGATCAGAAGCGCGCTTTCGATCAATCAGCACTTGCACCTCAGGTTTCCCAAGCTGAAAGGTGGAATTGATGTCCTTGAACATGCCCGATGTTCGCATTTCAGCCATCATCTGCTGCGTGTAGGCATTGAGCTGTTCAAGGTCCGGCCCGCGCAGCGCAACTTCTACATCGGCGGTAAAAAAGTTGCCACCGCTGGTCCAGGAAATTTCTTTCATTGTGACCTGCTTCGCCTCTGGAACCAGGGCCGTGATTGCGTCACGTACTCGGTCAATCAACACGCGCTGGTCAATATCCCTTTCCGCTTTCGGGGTTAAACCCAGGTAATAGTCAACTTCGTTGGTCTTACCTTGCGCACCCGCGCCAACACTCAAAAACACCAGGTCAATGTGATCGAGCTTCTGGATTTCCGCGCCGACTCGCGATCCAATTCGCTTAGACTCTTGAATCCCAGTACCCAGGGGCAGCTCAATTTTCGCCAGGAACTCACTTCTGTCGGTCTTGGAGGTGAACGCAATGGGCACCTGACCGGCAAAGTGGATGCCGATGTAGACCGAACCCGCTGCCAGCAACAAGACCAGCCATCGAGCTCGCAGTGCCCAACCCAATAACTTCACGTAGCCTTTTTCGGTCGCTACGTACCCACCATCAAATATCCGATATAGCCAGTTGTGGGAGTCCGCCTTCTTCAGCAGACGTGAACTCAACATCGGCGTGAGCGTGAGCGAAACGAAGAGCGAGATAGCCACTGCGACCGCGATCGTTAGTCCATACTGGAAAAAGAACCGGCCGATAACGCCGCTCATGAAGGCAATGGGAAGAAACACGGCCATGACCGACAACGTGGCCGCGACCACCGCTGCTGCCACGTTACCGGTTCCTACAGAGGCAGCCAGTTTGGGTTCGACGCCGGCTTCTACCTCACGGTGTATCGACTCCAGGACAACAATGGCGTCGTCAACCAGCAATCCGACCGTAAGCGAGATGGCAACCATCGTGATCATGTTGATGGTGAAATCGAGTACGTAAAACGCGAAGAATGTGGAGATTATGGCCACCGGAATGGCGGTTGCAACGATCAATGTCGCCCTAAAACTCAGTAGGAAAGCCATTGTGACAATCACAACCAGCCCGATGCCCATCAGTATGTCTGCGGTAACGTCCCTAACAGAAGATTCGATGAATCGAGAAACGTCCCGAGCGACAACAATACGAATCCCAGGCGGCGCTTCGACCTTAATACGCTCAAGCTCGGCCTTAATTGCCCTGGCTACCTCAACAGTATTCGTGCCGGATTGTCGCCTTACCTCGAGACTGACGCCTTGCTGACCATCGAGTACCGCAAACGAGCGCTCGTCTTCCAGGCCATCCTCGATCCGCGCAACGTCACGAACCCTGACATAGCCAGCGCCGCTTTGTAGTACGACGATGTTGCCAAAATCGGCAACACGCTCTACCTCCCCCTTCGTCTTGATGGTGTACTCGGTAAGACCACCCTGTGAATCCATCCGGCCGCCTGGTATTTCCGCGTGCTCGCGCCGCAGGGCATCCACAACGTCATCAACGGTTACCCCAAACCCCCTTAACTTCGGTGCGTCCAGCCATATGCGTATTTCTCGCTCTCGACCGCCGATTAACTGTATGCCGCCCACCCCAGGGACTCTTTGCAGTCTCTCCTTGACGTCGTCTTCAGCGTAGGTCGTCAAATCTCGAATCGACAGACGTCCAGATAACATGATGGTCAGAATCGGATCTGAGTCAGGATCCATCTTGCTTATGGTTGGCAGTTCAACATCGTCTGGTAGGTCGCTCAGGGTCCGATTGACTTTATCCCTCACCTCCTGCGCCTTGACGTCGACATTTTCATCCAGATCAAACTCAACAAAGAGCTGCGAGTAGCCCTCGCTACTCACTGAACGCATGTTCTCAATGCCCGAGGTAGACACGACCTCTTCTTCGAGGGTGTCCGTGACCTCAGTTTCCATGGTGATCGGGCTTGCGCCGTTTAACAGGGTTTCAACAGAGACGTAGGGGAACTCAACTCTGGGAAAAAGATCGATTCCCACTCTGCTGGCCGATATCAACCCCAACAGCATCAGACTTGAAATCATCATGCAGGCCAGGACGGGGCGACGAATGCACAGGTCAGACAGCCACATCAGCCTGCATTCCACGCGATTACGGGCAACTGATCTTGAAGTAGATGAGTCTCGTTGCCCCTGATGACCTTATCCGTCTTAGTCAAACCCGAAAGCACCTCGATTCGGCCATCACCAAGTTCACGCACTTCGACGGCACGCTTGGAAGCAAGCCCACCCTCCGCTACGTAGACGTACCGATCGCTGCCAAGTCCATTTACGGCCGAGCCAGGAATTACGAGCGCCGACCTCGGATCTGCTTGAAGGTCGACTTCGATGAAAAGCCCTGGCTTTATTTCATAGTCTGGATTTGGAAGGCCCAAACGGACGTCAATACTTCGCGTTGCCACGTCGACGCGATCGTTAATGAGGTGCACTTCTGTCTCGAATGATTTCCCGAGGCCAGCTATGTGCACCGTGCCTTTTGTCCCAATATGGATCGAACGAAGATAGATTTCAGGTACAAAAACCACGGCAACCATGATGTCAATTTTCTGTATCTGCATGACGGGTTGGCTGGTGCGCATGATCGACGCTACGTAGGCCCCTTCATCCACGTTTCTTTGGGTAATCGTTCCAACAAATGGCGCACGGGTTATTGAGTCACGCAGTTCTTGCTGTGCTTCTGACAGGTTTGCACGGGCAATACCAACCTGAGCAGTTGTCGCCTCGTATTGGGTTTGTCTGTCATCCAATTGTTCCTGTGAGAGGGCTCGTCGTTTAGCGAGCGAGCGAGCATTACCTAGATCGCCCTCGGCATTTCTCTGTTCAGCCTGAGCAAGCTTCAAGGCATGAGAGAGACGATCAACTTTGACCTGAAAATCCCGTGCGCGCATTCGGAGCAGTGGCTGTCCCTTCTCAACGTGGTCACCGACCCGAACAAACACTTCCTCAACCAATCCACCGACGAGCGGCACGATGTTGGTCGTTTTTATCGCGAGTACAGTGCCCGTGACACTGATGGGCTCCACTAAATCCACCTGCTCAGGTTGAAATGTAGTCACGCGAACTGGAGAAACAACGGCGGGCACCTCTCGAATGGGTTGCACTGATGACGGCTCTTCCGACATCAGATCGCAACCGCTTACCAACACGATCATGAGCAGATGAGCCAGGCAGTGACGAGGTCGAGGCACGATCTATGCTGCCCTATAGAGAGATGAACATTTGGCAATGTAGGTCCCATCGACATTTTGGAACGCACGAGCGCTCGCGCCGACGATGCGCTTCCCTGTCTTAGTCAACTCCGTACGCACTTTAAGTGGCGAATCGACGGAGGCACTCCCCAGAAAGCTTGTGGTCTGAGTGATAAGCGCCGGTGGGGTCTCAAGGTCTGCGTACCGCATGATGGTTGCGGCCATGGAGCATTCCATCAAGCTGCAAATAATCCCGCCATGGAAGGCTCTGAGCATGGGATTGCCGATGAATCGCTCAGCGGGTGCCAGTTCAAACAGTGCGCCCGTATCGTCACTACTAATGACAACGAACCCCAGGTGTCCGGCGTAAGGGACAGCGCCAATAATCTTCTCAAAGCTCTGCACTACGATGCACCTCCGACTAGCGATGATTCAGCGTTGGGTTGGGCGGCCAACAGTTTTAGTGCGTTCTGAAGGAAATCAGACGAAGCGCCGGTCAGGAAAAACCGTCCAACAGACCTGGCAAATACACCCTCAGCGTCAGATGCGTTGCTTGTTAAAAACACGATACCGTCGTCGATGCTTTCACAGAGGGCTGTTATTTCGATGCCCTCACCCGCCAACGGTGGCCTCAGCTCGTCGTAACGCAAATCCAGGGTCGCCAACGACGATGGCTCCTTGAGATTCATCATGGTTACCAACCCCATCCCGGAATCCATGGCGGTCATAACGACACCGGCGTGAATACTCGGGTTGACGAGAGACCGAGCGAGTTCCGGTCGGAAAGGAATACGTATGGAGACCCTCTCTGGAACGGCGTCGACGATTTCAATGCCTAAATCTCCGTGAGCTCCTGATCGTTGCGCGTACATCTCTCGAAACTCCGGTCGCTGAAATAACGCCGCAAAGTCGATCTCACCTACCGTCGATGTCATCGTTGTGATTAGCCTACTAACTGCGATTATTATATATTAGTATATAGTAACTGTAGTTTGTATTAGTAGTGTGCGCTGCTTCAACTTCGAAGGGAACCTCCTTTTTATGGCTCAAACAGCATCCAAAACGGTGAACTCTCCTGACGGATTGCCTGTAACCGTTGCTTTTCATGAGATGGCGCTTATGGTGTCGCGCCTTTTCAATGGCCAGGTTCGAGAACACGGGCTCACGCGCTCTCAGTGGCAATTGCTCTACGGCCTCTACAAGCAAGATGGACAGACTCAGACCGACCTCGCGGAATCTCTGTCGATGGCCAAACCCCCACTGGGGAAAATCGTGGATCGACTCCAAGAAGACGGCTGGGTGACTCGTAAGGAAGACCCGACAGATCGCCGTGCAAAGCGAGTATTTCTAACAGACAAGGTCTATCCGCTCATCGAGCCACTTGAGCGCATCGTCCTGGAAATTGGTGAAACAGCGACGGCAGGCTTTTCAGCACGCGATCGCAAGGCGCTCACAGTGCTCCTGGAGCGTGTCCACGCGAACCTCACTGATGCGATCAACGACGGAAAAGATTGACCATGTCGTCACCACACCAACCCACACCTCGGCAGTTCTCCACACGATCGGGACTGACCCTACAATCCGACACCTACGGTTCGGCCTCTTCCCCACCTGTGATTCTCGCCCATGGCGGCGGTCAGACTCGGCACGCATGGCGGAATACCGGACTTTTATTGGCTGAAGCAGGCTTCTACAGCATCTGCCTGGATCTGCGAGGGCACGGGTCTAGCGACTGGTGCTCCAACGGAGACTACCGCGTAGAAGCCTTCGCCGACGACCTGGTTGATGTTTCGGAAGAGCTTGCCGCACAACCCGTTCTTGTTGGGGCGTCTTTGGGTGGGATCGCCGCAATGATTGCAGGCGGCGAAATGAACCCCCAGCTGTTCAAGTCAGTGGTCTTAGTCGATATCACCCCGCACATGGAAATGGATGGGGTTGAGAAAATCGTCGGCTTCATGAAAGAGCATCTTGATGAGGGATTTAGCAGCCTCGAGGACGCAGCGGGTGCAATTGCTCGCTATATGCCCAATCGCCCCAGTCCCAGCAATCTGGATGGACTTAGAAAAAACCTCAGAAAAATAGATGGACGGTATTTTTGGCACTGGGATCCAAAGTTCGTTAATGGAGTGCAGCGTCCCTCTGCAAGCCGGGATCCAGAACGCTTGGCCAAAGCCGTCAAACAGATAGAGGGGCCAATATTGTTAGTACGTGGCCGGATGAGTGAACTCGTCAGTGCGGCCTGCGTCGATCAGTTTCTCCTACTCGTACCTAGCGCCCAGTTTGTTGATGTTGAGAACGCAGGGCACATGGTTGCAGGCGACCGGAATGATGCTTTCACCGAAGCTATCCTCGGTTTTCTTGCTTAGGAGCAGATGATGATACTGAGCGGTATTCGCACCAGCATAGTTATCAACCTTTTGGGCTCTTTGTCGAAGCTATATCTCCCCGATTGGTTTCGGTATTTCAGTCTGCCCCGCTATACGTCCGTGTCGCGGGTTTTTTCATTACTTTGTCACCGACCTTACCGTGAGTGTCGAACTGGTTTTCTTCACTCGCGACCATCCCTACCAGCTGCCATTCTTATAGGTAATTGGACTATGATTCACAGGAGCACCCCATGATAAGACCAATAACGTTAATGTTTATAGCCGGAGCATTTCTAAGCACTTCCTCAATTTGTGCGGCAGAGAATGCTGACAAACAGGCCGCCAAAGACGCGGCACTTGAGCTCTGTATGACTGAGATACGTAAGAGCTACAAGAACGCCGAGGTCACTTCGAAGAAAGCCAAGCGAAAGAAGATTGGAAAAGTGCGCGGGTACGCGTACAGCATAAGGGTAACCAATCGTAAGTCGCTAGTTTGTCTTGCAGTGCTAAAGGCGAGACCGTTATCTATTCTGGTACCCTTTGATCTGTCGTTGCGAAAAGCGGTCTGAGAACGTAGACAGAAACGGTGGTTATGGCGCATGTCGGGGAGATGCCTCAATCTTCAGCAGCGGCCTCATTCAAATTCTCTAGCGCAGCTTGAATACACTTGATAAACGTGCGGCGCTGAGTCTCGGTGAATCCTTTAGTCGTCAGTTCGCCTAGATCATCGACGATCTTCTCCAGAGGATTAACGAGCGGTGCTAGTTTTTCAGTCAAGAAGACCTTTTTTGCACGTCGGTCATTCAGATCTTCTCGACGGACAACCCATCCATCCCCTTCCAAAAGGTCGATGATTTTGCCTAACGTCGGTTTCGCCATTGTTAGATGAGCTGCGAGTTCGGTCTGTGTTAACCCATCTTTTTCGTTAAGTAGGTACAAGACATGCCATTGAGACCGCGTTAGTCCGACATCCTTGATTCGTCGATTGAAAATCTTCGCCGCCAACAGCGCGAGTTCGTGAATCATGACATTGAGATGGCGCTCATGGCCTGGAGTCAATTCGATACGCTGTCTTACTCGTCGGTTTCCATGTCTTAGGCGCGGTACTCGCCAGCTTCGCGCACAAATTGCAGTGGCATTTTTCGTTTCAAAAATGAGTGCTTAATGGCTACAAAAAGGAATTGCTTCTACAGTTTCCACTACATGCCCGACAACTGGCGCGCGGCAACCGCTCGCAGCATCGACGCAATAAGTGGTAACAAGCCTACCTCTGATGACAACTGGGAAACCGTCAAAAAGGGCGGAGATGCCGCTATTAAGAAATGGATAGCCGATGAAATGAGCGGTAAATCCTGCTTGGTCGTTCTAGTAGGGAAAGAGACTGCAGGACGTAAGTGGATTAACTACGAGATCATCAAGGCTTGGGATGACGGCAAAGGTGTGGTGGGTATTCATATTCACGGCTTGAAAGACAGTGACGAGAAAGTAACGACCAAAGGCAGCAACCCCTTTGAGTCAATCAGCTACGGAAGTGACGGAAAAAAGCTGTCATCCATCGTGAAGTGCTACATCCCTGGTGGAAGCACCAGCCAAGAACGCTATGACTGGATCGAAAAGCACTTGGCCAACGCTGTTGAAGATGCAATAAAAATTAGAAACGAAAATTGAAGGATCACAGGATATATCTATTAGTAGTGGGTGCGGCTGGTAGCAAGTCGGGGAGCATACACTCGTGTTGATCCTCACGCGTAGCCCGGGCCAGTCCATACGAATCGGCGACGACATCACAATCACTGTCTTGAACGTGAATGGCTACCAAGTACGTATTGGCGCAGAGGCACCCCGAGAGGTCGCTGTCCACCGCGAGGAAATCCACCAAAAGATTCAGCGAGAACGAAACAGAGGCAATCAGGCCGATCGCGAGAAATAGACTACGCCAGATTGCGAGCTGTAGCTGTCCTGGTATCTGAGCCCCGGCCCAAATCGGTCGTCCAGACTGAGGCAAAAGGGGTCCCTTTTGACCCGGTCCAATCTGATCGCTAAGTAGCTGATCCCAAAGGCGCTGCTCTGTACCAAAAGGGTTAGCCAAAACGTGCAAATTAGGGTCCCCCCGAAAATCTGCCGGTTCGGCCCCCCAAAACCCCGAGCTTTTTTATTCTTGGTGAGGTGCAATTTAGGGTGTGCCCTATGTTGCAGGGGTTGAACCTGGTTTTCCCCAAAAAAAAATAGTCGTCAATCCTTATAGATAAGAGGTACTCACAATCAAGTGTGTACTCAATTTAATAGGAGTTTCGATATGAAACATTTAGTTCCGGTGTGTTCAACACACAAACCAAGACCCATCGACGTGATGGAGTGACTCGACAAGGTATTCTCCAAGGAATTTACCACCGCCCTATATGTATGGCTGATGGTAAAAAGTCGTATGAATACGGTCCTACAAAGGACTAATGCTCGATCAGATGACCAGCCCCTTTAGGCTGGTCATCTCTTTCGTTAAGGATAGGTGGCCAAGAGCCTGCTAAAGACTCCCGGCCACCTGTTTTATCGACTGATACGCCGAATAGTGCGCTCGAGCTTATCAAGCGATCGCTTCACGTCAGTCGCCCCATGACCTTTCATCCGTATCTGCGTTCCACAGAGACATCTAAAAGTTCGCCCATTGCCCAGCTGGGAAAGGCGTTTACGTAGAGGTCTCCCACAGTTTGGACAGTCAATCGACACCTCAGGGTTAGAAAACCGCCTCATGGCTTTCTCCCTCTTCCAGTGTCCCCTCTGCCTGGCAGCGGAACACGTTCCTTTTGCCAGTTATTGGGGTTGCGTCGATTGGCCTGGTTTTCAGTAATGAATTGGCCATTTCCGGAGTCCCTATAAGCGGGACGCGTTTTCTTGCTCATCGTAGAGGTTCCTCATGTAGAGCATGAAGCAAAAAAGAGAACCTCGTGATTGCCAGCAGGACGCTGAGCAACTAACATTCCAGTGTCACCGGGAAAGGGATAGTCTCACGAGGCGAGATAAACGTTGCTTCGTTCGGCTATCTCCTTTTCTTTTCTAGTCGTTCGTTCATAAACTCTCGCACTAGCCTTACTGCAGTCTCTTCTGTGACGTTATAGATATTCGCAATCACTCCCCAAGAGTCCTTTGCTTGAACACCCCTGCTATCCACCAGAAATTCATCTCTAAACTTATTGGCCTGCCATTCACTGTCAGTTTGCCAATCAACCCGTTCATCCTTATACGTTCGAGCATGATTAATCGGCGGATGCCTCATGACGCAGTGACCTATCTCGTGCGCTAGGGTCTCCCTTGCTTCAGGATCACCAGCACTAGCAAGATCCCAAACAGATTCCCGAAAAATAAAGATGTGGCGACCATCCTCTTCCTCAGGGGTGCCCCCTGGTCGGGGTTGGAATTCTGCTGCTCGGCCGGGAAGTTCTCGGTCTCCAACAATCTTGTAGCAGGGATGCTCCAGAAAGCCGTCACCCCGCATTTTCCCCCACTTTTCTATAAGGGCTGCGGGGTCAACTGGCGGCCCAGAGATTCCATACACTCGGCTTGAAAAATCCAGTAGACGTTGAGCCTCCTGGCGAATAGCCATTGGGCTTCTTTTCTCTACGCGATAGCCTGTTTCGCAATACTTACTCATCACCCTGATTCAAGAGATCTCTGATCTCTTTCTTAAGCTCGTGCGGGAGCTGTTTGAATTTCTGGCCTACTGCAAGGTAGACCTCCTGCTCAATCGTGCTCGCACCACGCATATCCAACTTCACATGCGTGGGTGATCGCGTAGCGATCTCTCGCCACTCATCCAGACTAGGACCATTTCGCCCAAAGAATTTTTGAGTAGCCACAAGCACTTTTTCCGAAATTTTCTTATTCCCATGTTCGATCGCAGACAGATACGAAGATGGGATCTCCAGAAAATCTGCCATCTCTTTGAGGCTCACGCCGGCCTCATCCCTAAACCGTCTGACAGCCCTACCAAATTCGGACAACATTGTTGACCTCCTGACATTCCCCACTAAAAATTATCCATATTATTGGTGTATATGATACCAATAATATGGATAAGTTCAACTATCTCACCCCAAACCCAGCTATACAGGGGGTACGCACTCAATAGTCATTCCGCAGGCCCATAGATGGGGCAAAAGGTCCTCGCCAAACTATTAATTTGCTGGTCGCCCTAATTCTATGTTGCTTGGTATTTCATAAAAGTCGTTATGGGTACCTTAGGGCACGCGGGAAATAGCCCAATTATCTAGATGAAGCTGATTACCAGAATTACGAAAATATTGGGTGTGAAATGAGTTTGGGAGGAAGGCACGCACCCGAAATGATGCAATGGAACGGTTAGGAGGCAGTCAGGCACCAATACGACAGCTATTCAGCATGAATTGTGCGCAATGGCACAGATATTGATGCAAGGAAAACTTGCACTATTTTGCTAGTACCGCAAAAATGCCGAGGTAGTTAGTCAACCATTGGTTGTTTAACGAGAAATCGACCGAAGGCGCGGCTAGGGGTCACCGGTACCTAGCATCTGGAGACGAGTCAGGGGTGGAATTCTGAAAGCAGTCTCGAGCACGATAGATGAATCGAGGAGACGTTAATGAACGTCGCGCCTCCGATGGACTTCACGGCTATCACCTGTTAAGGCAACAGCAGAGGCATTATGCGGTCTGGTTGATAGCGTGTGCAACAACGAAATACGCACGAAACTGTACTTATATGCACAGTTATTGGGTTCCCTCTCTCATATAGCGATCGTAGCTCTGCGACCCTGCCAACTCTCGCTCTGCATATTTGCGCTCGAGTCAAAGAATAACCGTCAAAGTAAAAAAGAAAACCGCAATCCTGGAGGAAAGCGGTTGCACCACAATGGGTGCGAATGCGAGAGGTCTCGCGTTTAGTCTTCGAGATCGCGAACCATCGTAGTCTTCCCCGTCAAGAGGGCAGCTTAAAACTAGAGTTCTAGGCGTTTTCCAGTTGCCGCCGGAACTGGGAAGGTGTTACCCATGGCTCTTGCGCATTACTAAATCCTAACAAACTGATCGGCGGCTACGAGCACAAAGCTCATTCTGGACTCGATCAAGTTTTAACCCGCCCTAGGTCAACAACGCCCCTCTAGGATTTCACCAACGTCTCGTCCTGTTCGTGATCTGTCCATACAGCAAATTCATTCCCATTGGGATCAAGAAAATGAAAGCGCCTGCCTCCAGGAAAGTAGTAGGTAGGCCTGTTCACTTGGGCTCTTGCGCTTTCTACCTTGTCTAAAGTGCTTTCCAAATCGGCGCTATAGAAAATGATCAAAGCGCTCCCTTTGTTGGTTTGCATGGTCTTGTCAGATCTATAGACCCCTCCATCGAGACCCACATCTGCAAACGCCAGATAGTCAGTATCCCATGCCTGTAGCTCCCGACCGAACACAGCACTGAAGAACGACTTGGTCCGGTCAAGGTCACTAAACGGCATTTCTACGTAGTTTATCTTTTCATGTTCAAGCATCTGCACAACCGGCCAGTAAAAATAGAATCTCGATTGTATCTGGGGGCTACTGACACCTCCCTGGCAGTAGGATGGCATGAAAGGCCCAATACAGGTCGCACAAAGACGCAGTTTCTCACTCAATTTTGTGACCAGTTTTAGCGTGACCATCACAAAAGGGGTTAATCGGGGCTAAAGGGCGCGAGAGCCAAAAATCAATTTAAGGCTATATATCAATTAGTTACACTGCGTGCCGATTAAGCTCATTTAGCACCGCCAATACAGGTTGGCCTCCGAAGCCAAAGGTCGTGCGTTCGAATCGCACCGGGTGCGCCAACTCGCTTTTCCGCAGGAAAACGAGCACGAAAACACCTCAATATGCATAAGCCAACTTGTTTTCCGAAGGAAAACGAGCACGAAAACACCTCAAAATGCATAGGCCAACTCGCTTTTCCGCAGGAAAACGAGCGAGACGAGAGTCAATCGAGGTACACCGTCCCGACGCTCAAAGTTTCTCTTCCAGAGTGCACCAACTCAAGGCCAACACTTGCGAACCACCAAACATCAATGTACCATGACATAATATGTCTTTGCCATTT
>CAZWMD010000086.1:0-9028 GCA_964634815.1 uncultured Pseudomonadales bacterium
GCTAATAGATACGCTGGCCTCTATACTGGTGCCAAAACCATCACTCACTGTAAAGGTGAAGTTATCGATCCCTGTGAATGAACCGTTCGGCGTGTACACCACGTTTGGCAACGCGCCCGTTAGGCTGCCGCCCGTTGGCAAACCAACGATCGAGAAACTCAGTGCATCGTTGTCGACATCACTGCCGACTAAAGTAATGGCTAGTGGCGTGTCAGCCGTAGTGGTCAGTGATTGAGAGACGGCAATCGGCAGGTCATTGGCTGCTGTAACGCTGATGCTGATCGGTACAGGGAGGCTCGTTAACTCGCCATCAAACAGGGTAAAGCTGAATGCATCTGTGCCATTGAAATTTGGGCCCGGTGAATAGATCAGATCAGGCGGACTACCAAACAGGGCGCCACTAGCTGGCTGTGCAGCTATGTCAAAGATCAGATCATCGCCATCAACATCTGTTCCGGCGAGTGTGATCGAGATTGGTGTGTCCTCTTGTGTGGTGAACGCTGACGGGCCCGTCCCAATGGGTACATCGTTTACAGGGGCTACCGAGATTGACACTGTTGCGATGGGACTTGAGGCGCTACCGTCGCTGGTTTGGAAGGTGAAGCTGTCAGTACCAAAGAAATTATTGTCCGGCGTATAGATCAACTCTGGTGCGCTGCCAGATAGTGCCCCGTTTGCGGGTTGGCCCGCGATCTCAAACGTAATGTCACTGGATTCTGGATCAGAGCCTGTAAGGACAAATGCGACCTGGGTATCTTCGTTGGTTGTGATGTTGAGAGGGTCAGCGATCGGCGCTTCGTTGGTCACGGCGAGCAAGATGTCGGCGAGGGCGGGCGTGCCGTTGCTCGCCAGGTTCAAGGCAAATGAAGTGAAAGCGACGGCTCCGCCGCCGCTGCTGATTGATGTTTCAGTGCTTCTGTCATCTGCGCCCTGTGTTAGCGAGCTGGTGTTACCTGTGACTCGATCATGCACAAGAATGTCTCGGGTATTGTTATTGTCCTCGAGCACGAGATTGCTGGCCTCAGAGGAGAACGCCACAAAGCGGCCGTCTGCATTGATTGATGGGTTGTCACTCTCGTTGTCTGAGTCTGGAGTCAGAAGTTCGGTAGATGAGGTTTGTCGGTCATGGACAAAAATATCGCGAAACGTCATGCCATTGGTATCGCCGCTGGCCAGGTTGCCGGCGTCTGAAGCAAAGGCAACAAATCGTCCATCGGCGCTAATCGATGGCGTGAGACTCCAGTTGTCACCGCCAGCCGTCAGCAGTTCGGTGGTCTCAGTGATCCGGTCATAGACGTAGATATCAAATATATTGGACGTAATATCTTCTGCCACCAGATTGTTGGCCTGGGAAGAATAGGCTACATAACGTCCATCGCCGCTAATCGATGGCGTTCTGCTCTCGCCATTACCACCCGCAGTAAGTAGCTGAGTAATACCGGTCTGGCGATCATGAAGAAAAATGTCTCGAGCGCTACCATTGGTGTCACCAGGGACCAGATTGCTTGCCAAAGACTCAAAGGCAACAAACCGTCCATCGGCACTGATTGCCGGATTGACGCTATCGCCGTTAGCGCCCAGCGACAGCGACTCTGTGCTTGCAGTAGATCGATCGTAGACCAGTATGTCGAATCTGTCGTTCGTATCCCCCACAACCAAATTGCTGGCTCTGGATTCGAACGCAACGAATCTGCCATCAGCGCTAATGCTCGGGTCGCGGCTTCCCTCACTTGAATTGGCTGTCAGCAGCTCGTTGCTGCCGCTGGTTCGATCGAATACAAAAATGTCGAAGTGGTTGTTGTTATCACCAACGACCAGGTCGCTGGCGTTTGAATCAAACGCCACAAAGCGACCAGATTCACTGATCGACGGAGCGCCGCTGTTGCTGTTGCCTCCGGCTACTTCGAATGGAACTCCGCCAGATGGAACACGCTCGAAACTCTGTATAGTTCGATCGTACTCGAGGATATCCGCAGTTCCATTGTTGTCCCGCTCTACGAGGCTATCGTCATTGGTGGAGAAGAGCACATAGCGACCATCTCCTCCGATCTTCGGCCGGACGCTGCCGCCTATGGCGCTTCCGCTTATGAGTTCAAAGGTTTCAGTGCTTCTGTCGTAGAAAATGATTTTTTCCACGCCTCTGTCATTGCCGGGCGCCAGGTTTGTAGCCCTGGTACTAAATGTGATGAAGCTGCCATCAGCGCTAATCCACGCATCCCCGCTGTTACCATCAGATCCAACCGTTATCAATTCGGTGGTATTGGTATCGCGGTCAAAAAGAAAAATATCAGAACGATTGTTGAAGTCTCCTGCAACCAGATTATTGGCGGTAGATTCAAACACCACATACCGACCATCTCCGCTAATGGATGGCCAACCGCTGCCGCCATTGGCACCTGAGGTCAGGCGTTGGATAGTGTCTGTATTGCGGTCGTGAACAAAAATGTCCTCGTTGTTGTTCACATCTCCTGGCACCAGATCGCTGGCCAAGGACGCAAAGGCGACAAAACGCCCGTCCTCACTGATCGAAGGACGCCAGCTTAGGCCGTTTGCACCAGCGGTGAGCAGATCCATGCTCTCGGTTTCGAGATCGTACACGTAAACGTCGCTGAAGCCGTTTACGTCGGTGACACCAAGGTTGTTTGCGTTGGAGGTGAAGGCCACGAATCGGCCATTGCCGCTTAGTCGTGGAAACGCACTTTGCGCGTTGCCTCCAGGCGTAACCAACCTTGTTATGCCGGTGTCGCGATTTAAGACATAGATATCGGTGGAGCTGTTGGTATCACCGCTAGTCAGATTGTTGGCATCGGAGTGAAACGCGACAATTCGACCGTCATCGCTGATATCGGGCCAGCTGCTGGCACCGTTCCCGCCGGCTGAGACAAGTTCTAGACTTCCACTTGCTCGGCTGTAGACAAAGACATCTGCGATACCATTGGTATCCTCCGGAGATAAATTGGTGGCATCGGAACTTACAGCGATGAATTGGCCATCTTCAGTGATCGATACCCAACTAAAAGAGCCCCGGTTAGGACCACTCTCCAGAGGTGGGGTGCCATCAACCCGACTGACCAATTCAATAGAGGTTGTTGCTCCCGCAGAGGCCGCGAGTGCTGTAACCCACAAACCCAAAAGCCAAACACTTACGTACTTGTTTGGTTGGTTGTTCGTCCATTCCATTGTCCAATCCTTTGAGCTTTAGACCGCACATTCGTCCGTCGCGTCCGCGCTTCGTCTATGCCCAAGGGTAAAACGGATTGAACACTGTTTCTGTACTAAAGGTGTAAACAGAACAGGTAGCCGGGAGCGGTTTGCATGCCAAGCTTCTTGCTCAGCTTTCACACTGAAGAACGAGCCAGCCTCGAAACGCTTTTAGGCTGCTACGAAGTTGTTTTTGAGTTTCCGTCGGACAATTTCTTATCAACGCCGATAACAACAACTTCGATCCCTGAATCGTCTCGACAGACCAGAAGTGTGCACTACGGTTAATGCAACATCACTGTCTGGGTTTCTACAAATGGATGATTCAAAAAAAATGGGCGCGTCTCTCGCACAACGAGCGATGCGCGGTTTGGTATTCACAGCCTGTGCGTGTCTGGCACTTCCTGCAGCCGCTGTGGAATTCAGCGTACGCATAACCAACCTTACAAACGGAATTACTTACACCCCGTTTTTGGTCGCAGCACACCCTTCGGATACTTCTCTTTTTAAGGTGGGAGAACCTGCAACTATGGCATTGCAAACCATGGCAGAAGGCGGCGATATCTCTGGCCTTGTGACCGAGCTTGAAGCGGTCGATGCCACACTGGTTGCAAATCCCGCCGGTGGTCTGCTGGCACCGGGAGCAAGTACAACGGCAGATCTAAACACCGACGGTACCGACAATACGTTGTTGTCTATCGTTGCAATGCTGTTGCCAACCAACGATGCCTTTGCCGGGCTTAATGCGATATCTATTCCTTCCGAACCGGGTGTCTACGTACACAACCTGAATGCCTACGATGCCGGCACCGAAGCAAACGATGAAATTGTTAATGGCGGTGGCGCACTAAACGTGCCGGGTATTCCAGCGGCTCCTGGTGGGTCTGGAACCGGAGGTAGCGGTGTTACCGGAGCAGATACAAATAGCACGGTGCACGTACATCGTGGCGTATTGGGCGACACAGATCCAACGGGAGGTGTGAGTGATCTCGATAGCACCATTCACCGCTGGTTGAATCCTGTAGCTCGAGTCACGATTACAGTTAACTAGGAGGTTGTATGAGCACGAATAAATTCTTGGTCGGCACCGCTTTGCTATCGTTGCTTGGGGCCTGTGGTGGAGATGCGGATAACCTTTCACAGCAAACTCAGGAAGTGGCGCCGCCGCCGCCACCTGCCAGCGCAACCTTCGAGGTGAGAGTGACCAATCTCACCAATGCCCAGCCACTTTCTCCAGTAGCGCTGGTTGCTCATGATGGTAGCTTCAGGGCGTTTGAACTGGGTCAACGAGCTTCCGAAGGTCTGGAGGTCTTGGCTGAAGGCGGAGATACCAGCCAGTTTGTTGGTGAAGCTGAACTCATCGATGGTGTGCTCGGCACCACTACCGGCACAGATCCTGTTGGGCCCGGTGCCAGCGACACACTTACGTTCACCACGGTTGCGAGTGCGCTTGACGGTCTGTCGTTTTCACTGGCGACGATGCTTGTTAACACCAACGACGCCTTCTCTGGGTTAAACAGTCTGGACGTAGGGGCATTGGCACCTGGAGAATCCATTGTCCGCACTGGCCTCGCTTACGATGCGGGTACAGAAGCAGATACTGAGGCAGCAGGAACCATTCCCGGACCCGCGGTGGGTGGGGAAGGGTACAATGCGCTTCGAGATGATGAAGCTGATCGGATTGCTATGCATACCGGTGTGCTGAGTAATCAGGATGGGCTACCGACATCGATGTTGAGTGCCCAGGCGCGCTTTGACAATCCGGTGCTTGAAATTCAAATCGTTCGGGTTGAATAACAGGCAGTGCGACCTATTGAGAGCCGTCTGTCAACTGAAACCTGCGATATCAATGCCATGGGTTTCATTGATGGCGGCTTGCAACGCTTTGGCTTCGCTTGAGCGTTCAACGCTAGCATAGTAGTGAAGGCCGACCTTTTTGCTTTGCAGAACCTGGTCAATCACCTTGTGGTCTATGGATTCAAGTGACTCGCCGAAGCCAAAAACCAACGCCAAATCGCATAGACTGTTTATCAACCTGGGGATGCCACGACTGTGGTAGAAAACAGCCGAGCGGGCCACGTAATCAAACAACTCGGGCTTGCCGCCATGCAAACCCAGGCAAAAAGTGATGTATTCATAGGTGGTCCGGAAATCAAACGCCTCCAGCTCGACATCAAGAGCAATGCGTTGTGACAGCATAACCATTGATTCCTGACGAACCTTGTCGGCCAGTGAGGGCAGCCCAAGCATCACCAACTGAATGCCCCTGCGTTCTGAGGTGTTCTCGTTCAGTAGTAACCGCAGTTCTTCGAGTGCACCGTCGCTTAGGTTGTGTGCCTCGTCAATCACCAGCACAACGCGTTTCTGCTGGTCTTCCATATCGTCCAGAAACTGTCCTAGCTTCTCCTGCATTGCCACTCCGTCAGACATTGGGGCGCGCAGCTCGAAGGCAGACAGGATCCAGGGGGTCACACGCCCAAAATCGACGTGAGTGTTTTTAATGAACCCCATCCTCACTGAATCATCCAGGTTGGTGGCAAAGCGTTGCATTAATAATGTCTTGCCGCATCCTGATTCGCCGGAAATCAGAATTATGCCGGCGTTACTGAGCATCGCGTACTGCATGGAAGCAATTGCAAGAGCATGCTGCTTGCTCATAAAGAAACAGGAGGCATCAGGGGAAAACGAGAACGGCCTGTTCAACAAGCCAAAATGCGCCTCGTACACGAGAACTCCGCTCCGAATACCAGGTGTTAGTAGGCCAGCTTGTTGAGCCGCAATGCAATAGGGATTTGCAGCAAAATGTAAACGTCTGTCCAAACCCAGCGGTGACTGGCCACCTCAGCGCTCGCCAAATGATTGGTCCAGGGTCTTGCGCAACGGCTTCAACAGCACGTCCATCAAGGAACGTTGGCCGGTACGAATATCAACCTGTACGGTCATTCCCGGAACCAGTTTCAACACCCGACCCGTTGTGGTGCGCACCGGGAAGTCAACTGGCTTGATATGCGCCCGGTAGTACACCGCGGTGCCCCGTTCGGAGCGTTCCTTCAACGTGTCAGCGCTCACGTAAGTCACTTCGGCTGGAGCAGCGCCGTATATGGTGTAGTCAAAAGGGTCGAGGCGCAGGGTGGCCGCTAAACCGGTTTGTACCGCCGCGATGTCCGAGGGGCTGACGCGCGCTTCGATGAGCAGCTCATCTTCGATGGGGACAATCTGCATCAGTTCTTCACCACTACGCAGTACGCCGCCGACCGTGGTGATCCGTATATTCTTGACGATACCCGGTACCAGGGCTGTGAATACGCTGTCGGCCTGTTCTTCCCTTCGGCGAATGAGCATTTGCTCATTCTGTGCAATTTCATTTTCCACTGTGGTCAGCTCGAGACGCGCTTCTTCGAGAAATTGATTGCGTCGGTTTATTAACTTGGCTTGGGCATCATTTACGCCACGTTCTGCGCGCAGTCGCTCGGCACCGCTGGCGTTTCCATCTTTCACCAGCGTCTGTACCAGACCAAGTTCGCGCCGGGCAAGATCCTGGGCGACCTTGAGGGTGCGAAGTTCTTCACTGAGGCCTGTACGACGCTGGGCGAACAGCGCCTGCTCAATACGAGTGGTTTCCGGTGCACGCTGGACTAGCTCTTCAGCGAAAGTAAGCTCCTCGTCGCCGACGACTTCTGCACGCAGGCGGGCGACTTTCGCCCTGAGCGCATACAGGTGAATCTGAATCTCATCAACCGAGGATGCGAAGCGGGTTTGTTTCAGGCGCGCAAGCACCTGCCCGGGCTGCACCTGATCGCCTTCGCGCACCAGCAGCTCGTCGAGCACACCACCATCTACCGACTGGATGACCTGTACCCGATTAGGGGTTATCACTTCGCCAGCGGCGCGTGCTACCTCATCAATCTGGAAGACAGCGGCCCAGGCTAAAAAAGCGGCTACCGCAAGAGTAATCGCAACGAGTACCGGGCGATGCTTACCGCGGTGAGCTTGTTGCAGGCGATGCGCCCATTGTTGATCGGCCGCGCTGCTCACCTGGGGTGCGTCTTCAGAGGGCATCGTGTTCCTCGGGCTTTGCGCTCGGCGCTGCAGGTTGGCCGACCATTCGTGGTAACAGATTTTCGGGGCTGTCGTCTTGGACGATGCGCCCGTGTTGCATGATCAGCACACGGTTTACCAGCTTTGCGGCGAGCATTGGTCGATGAGTGCTAACAATAACGATGTCGTCTGGTTGTACCGCTTTCTCCAGGGCTTGCCATACCCGTTGTTCCATATCCCGGTCCATTGACGCAGTGGGTTCGTCGAATAGCCAAATACGAGGTTGATTGATGAACAGGCGGGCGAGTGCGACCAGTTGACGTTGCCCGCCGGAAAGACCTTCGCCGCCCTCGCTAATAGGGAGATCCATGCCAAATGAGCTATCTGCAGACAGCGTATCTATGCCGAGTTGGGCGCTGATTTCGAGCAGCCGATCGTCACTGGCTGTGCCTGTGAGACTTAGGTTGGAGCGCAATGTGCCGCGAAACAGCTGCACTGATTGCGGCAGATAGCCGATCCACGAGGTTACCAGCTCTGGATCAACGGCCCATAAATCGGCCAGCCCCAGCCGCACTCGGCCCGCATGCGGTTGATACAAACCGGCGAGAACCTTCAGCAGTGTCGATTTGCCCGAGCCCACGGGACCGAGCAGTAGCACGCGGTCCCCGGCGTTGAATTGCAGCTGGTCGATGTTAAGTTGGTTCACCTGTGAGGTTTGATAGGCGAAGAGAACACCTTCCAGAGACAGTGAATCTGGCGGTACGGCGGGTGTGAGCAGTTGTTGGTCCCCTCGGCGCTGTGGGGCGAGGGCGAGTACCCCATGCACCATCAGCAGCGCCTGCTTGACGTGTTGCCATTGCACCAGATGATGCACACTTTGCGCCACCGGTGCGATGACCCTGCCACCGAGAATAGTGCAGGCGATCAGACCGCCCATGGTTAGCAACCCGGCTTCAATCTGTGTAACGCCAACTACCACGCCGGCAACGTAGGCGGTGACAGACAGGCTGCTGGTGGTGACAGAGCTCAGACTGCTAAACGCTCGCTGCGCAATACCGTAGCGGTTGATACTTTGGGTTAACTGGCGCCATTCACCGACAAACCGGTTGGCTGCGTTATTGGAACGGATCGACTCAGCGCCGCGAATACTGTCAACCAGCAAACCCTGTCGCTCGTTGCTGCGCGAAAGCTGGTCGCGGGCGAGCCCCTTTAAGCGCCACTGAGTCACCAGGCCGAGCAGCACAGCCGCCGGCAACAACAGCACATAAACCCAGGCCACTTTGCCGCCGATGACCATAATGAACGCCAGAAACATCAACGCAAAGGGCAGGTCTATTAGCGCAAAGATCACCGTTGCAGTGAAGAAGCGCCGTACTGTTTCGAGACTTGTGATCTGAGCTGCCAGGGTGCCGAGGCTCCGGGGTTGTGCGTCTAACCGCAGCTGCAACAGATGCTCAAACACCTGCTGCGACAGGCGTTCGTCGACGGCGCTTGCAAGGCTGTCGAGGATTCGGGCTCGGAGAATTTTTAAGGTCCAATCGAGCACAACAACGATGGCCATACCCACTGCCAGCGTGGTCAGGGTGGTGTAGGCCAGCGTAGGCACAACCCTGTCGTACACCTGCATGGCAAACAGCGAGGTAGATACCGCGAACAGGTTAATCAGGCAGGTAGCAACCACCAGTTGCCACAACCAGCCGCGCTCGCGGAACAGTTCCTGCCAAACCAGTCGGCCCGCCAGATTGTCCTTGATCGCAGGTTGGGGAACCTGTAGTTGCTCAACCATTTA
>CAZWMD010000086.1:9128-13077 GCA_964634815.1 uncultured Pseudomonadales bacterium
CCGCCAGATTGTCCTTGATCGCAGGTTGGGGAACCTGTAGTTGCTCAACCATTTACTGCTTACCCATTTACTGCTTACCTATCAGAAAGCCCTTCGAACTCAACCAGCGAATCCAGTTGACCCGTACGAGCGCTGAGCTGCAACGACTGAATCGTCCAATCGTTGTGCGCCTGTAATAGTTGGCTGCGTTGTTCGAACAGCTCGCGCTGAATATTCAATAGATCAAGCCAGCTTTTGGTGCCGCTTTCGTACTGGCTCTGGTAGGAGGCCAACAACGCTTCGAGGTCGTCCCGGGCTTGCTTATGCAGTTTAATCAATTCACTCTGCAGGCGCCGACTTCGTTGCAAGGCGCTTAACTCGCGACGCAGTTCAACTTTTGTGGCGGCAACCTCTGCCTCGGCCGCTCTTTGCCTTGCCTTGGCTTCGTTGGTGCGTCGGCGAGTGCCAAACCCGAAACTATCGAGAGATGCCTCAAACACTACGCTGAGCTGGTTATCATCAACCAGTGCCGGCTGATCATTTAGCCGATCTGCCTGTAAATAGATGGTTGGCAGCGCAGACCGGCGTACGGCCTGAATCTCTGCCTCGGCTTGGGCAAGCTGCTGTTGCGCAAGTTGTACGTCGGCGTGCTCGTCGATTGCTCGGTCGATGAGTTTGTTACTCTCGGCTAACTTGAGAAGTTTATCGGGTATCGGTTGACTAGTGCCAACTGCCACCTGGGTCAACCCGAACAGTGCTTCCCGGCGGCCCTCGAACTCGCTCATTGCCCTCGTCAGTAGGCCCCTGGCCTGGAGCAGTCGGGTTGTTGCCAGCCGCTCGTCGGCACTGGACGCGAGCTGCCCGATCACCCGAACTTGAATTCGGTTGAGCAACTTGCCGTGTTCCACCACGTTGTTCTTCGCGATGTCGACGTTCTTTGCGCTGCCACGAACAGCCGCATAGGCCGCAGCAGTAGCTTCAAGCAACTGCCGGCGAACCCGCAGCTGATCTGCCTTGCCAGTGTTCAACCCGGCGTTGGCGACAGCGATGTCGCTTTTTATACGACCGAACGACCACAGCGGTTGCCTTAACCGCACAATCGCCGGGCGCGTCAGGTCCTCGCCCGCTACCGTTGATCGGCCGCCGCTTGTGAACTGCTGCGCTTGCACCGACAGTGATGGAAACCGCTGGGTACGCTCTGCGCTGGCGGCATAGTGCGCGGCGAGCACCTTTGCTGATTCACTCGCGAGCGCCGGGTGATTGTTTGTGGTGGCCTGGAGTGCGGCAACCAGGCCATCTAGCCCATCCACAGACTCCGTCGCGTGTACACCAGCGCCACCGATGGTGGCCAATGCAACCGCGATGAGTCCAATGGTTAGCCGGTAGGAGAGGAGGGCCCTGAACTTGCGCATGCTGATTCTTCCGAAAAGTACAGATAGTCGAGACCCACAGGTCCGGAATTGGACTGTTGCCCCATATCGTCGGTAGTTCGCCCGGCGACTGCCGTGCCGGCGGTCGCCGTGCTGACAGTCAAAGCCTCTGCTTCGCCGGATCGACCGGTTAACCGATAAGCGTTGGCCAGATCAGCCTGCCAGTGACGATTCCACGGGCAGCGCTGCAACGCATCTTCCAGTAATTTCACACCCGCGACCAGCGACCCCTTCTGCACATAGACCACTCCGAGCATATAGCAGGCGGCCGCATGATTTGGCACGTGCTGGAGCAATTGCTTAAAGCGGTACTCGGCACCATCGAGGTCACCGCGACGAAACAGATCGACCCCGGTGTTCAGTAAACCCGGTACAGGCAGCGTGATCATCTCAATGGGCTCACTGTGGATAGGGCGATTTGTTGCGGTGATCAACGGCTGCAGGTGGTTGCTGTAGTGTTGCCAACGACTTTTGGAACCTGAGTATAGGGGCTGGCGCACCTGCCAGACACTCGCGGTCTTAACCGAGCGATCCAGCGTGTGAAAGTCGAGGACCTGCGGTTCCCAGTCGACGCCCAGGTGGGCCAACATCTTGCGTGCACCAGCTTCCGGATTGTCGATCAGTTCTTCGTAGTTGATCTGCAGAATTTCGCCGGGGCACACTGCATGCCAGTGTTGCATCAGCAAGTTATGGTCTGCGAGTTGCTCTCCGATCCAATCCAGATCGTAGGCAAACCCCATGCCGCCGTGTTTGCCGACATAGTCCATGAGAAAATTTGAGACGGCGATGTCGCGGGGATCACGCCGTACCGAAATGATCTTTGCGTTTGGAAACAACAGTCGAATCAGGCCGATGTGTTCAAAATTGTGTGGCAGTTTATCCACCACATGGCTTGCACCCGGAGCCTGAGCCTTTAAATCTGTCAGCGTACGTTCAGCGATACCGCGCAGTACTCCTGGGTCCAGATCATCTACGCAGTCGGGATAATGCCGTCCTGAACCTGTACGCCTTTCCCAGCGCTCAAGTCCGGCAATGATCTGTGGAATAGTGCCTAATTCGCCGGCGCCGTGGATGACACTGTGGCTTGCAAGTATCTGCTCGACAAGTGTGGTGCCTGAGCGCGGCATGCCCACCACAAACACCGGAAGTTCTGAGGTGACACCACTGTGGTTACGATGTTGATACAGCGCCTTGGGGTAAGCGTGACGAATACGCGCGCAGCGCTGACGGTGTTGATCGGGGTTGTAGCTCAGCATCCGACGCGCAGCATCGTTTGCTTCCTCAGCTAGCGCGAAGGCCTTGTCGTAGCAGCGGCGGTTCTCCCAGGCAGCAGCGAGCTGGAACAGCAAGCCGGTACGAACCGAACCTTCGAATCCAGGAGTACGAGCTACCTGCTCGAGCCGATTGAGTGTCTCTACATTGTCTGGAAATCGGCGTACACGCATCAGTGCGCCGTAGCCTTGTCCGGCATCAGCCGCCTTTAGCCGTTCGAACAACTCAATAGCCTCGTCTATGCGGCCGAGTTGCAACATCAACTCACCAAGCCCTTGCAAGGCGCGGGGCTGCTGCGGTTGTTGCTCGAGTATTTGCTGGTAACGGGCTTCCGCAACCTTGGGTGTATCGGTTCGGGCCTCACAGTTCGCCCGGGCCAGCTCAAGCTGCAGCGTTTGCTCGCTACCGTCTTCTTTGCTCATCCCGGACGTTTGCTTTAGACGTACGAGCGAATCATTTGCTTGCTCCGCCGCAAACTTTGCAAGGGGTGGGTTCACTGGTAGCGCTGTGGCTGACAGTCGGAGCCACAGCGTGAAAGTCTGTTCGTCCTCGCCGCTCGCCACCTCGATCGCGCGACGAAGCAGCGCCATGGCTTCGCGTATACGGCCCTGTACTTGCACCAGTTCCGCAAGTTGGCCAAGTAGCCGCAGATTGTCTGGGTATTGCCGAACTCCGCTGCGCAACCACTCCTCGGCTTGTGCGTGGTGATCAGCAAAAGCCAAATGTCGCGCCCAGTCGCTTAGTAGAATGCACCAGTTCTCGGGGGCAAGCTCCCTACGTTTCCCCTCTAGCCACGCCTCTGCGGTCGCTAACTCATCGTTGACGATCCACTTTTCTAATTGCGCATCGTGCAGTTGGCAATTGCTTGCATCCGTCACACCAATCCCTGCGAGGTCAGAAGTCCAATTGGCAGGTCAGTGAGATTGTGCTGATCCAGATCAGCGTTTTGATTACCGAAAAGCTCGATCTCAGATGAGTTTTCAGACAATCCGAAACTGCCATTATCGACTTCAGTGGTTCGATCAAAGGAACTGCCTTCGAATAGTGCCGCGGTATTGGCGTTAGTTTCCCAGGCGCCTTCCACTTCAGCGATGTTGTCGACACTGTCGCCGACCAGCGTGATGCGGCTATCACTGCCGAGGTCATCTGCGCCGCTGAATGCCTGTGCGCCACTCAAGGTTGAATCGCTGCCAAAGAGGATGTTGATGTCGTTGCTGCTGGCCACGCCAAACTGGCGTCCACTTGAACTGGCAAGGTCGCCTTCTGGC
>CAZWMD010000087.1:0-12521 GCA_964634815.1 uncultured Pseudomonadales bacterium
TATTTTAAATATAAAATGATAGAGTGGAAGTTCGGAAGCTTAGCAAAGGTAGGTTGAAGTGAAAGTTATTTGCCTGGGCGGCGGCCCGGCCGGCTTGTACCTCGCTATTTCCATGAAGTTGCGTGACCCTTCCCACGAAGTGGTTGTTGTCGAGCGCAACAAGGCCACCGATACCTTTGGCTGGGGCGTGGTGTTGTC
Organism: uncultured Pseudomonadales bacterium; assembly: GCA_964634815.1. GTDB lineage: Bacteria > Pseudomonadota > Gammaproteobacteria > Pseudomonadales > Azotimanducaceae > JALZVT01. The sequence continues at coordinate 199 of CAZWMD010000087.1, forward strand.
TGATGAGACCATGGATCACTTGCGCGCTAATGATCCTGTGTCTGCCGCGTCGGTGTTTTCAAATTTTGCCCACTGGGATGATGTTGAGGTGGCTATTAAGGGCGAGTCGCACCGCTCTTCAGGGCACGGTTTCTGCGGTATTGGTCGCATGAAACTGCTCAACATACTGCAGGCGCGCGCGACTGAACTCGGTGCTGAGCTGCGTTTCGAAACTGAAACCACGGTTGAAGATATCGAGCGCTATCGCACGGAATACGATCTGGTGGTTGCCTGCGATGGCCTAAACTCTTTGGTGCGTCGCACCTATGAAGCGCAGTTCAAGCCCAACATTGATGAACGCCGTAACAAGTTTGTCTGGCTGGGCACGCACAAAGACTTTGACGCCTTTACCTTTGCCTTCGAAGAAACCGAGTGGGGCTGGTTTTGGGCCCACGCCTATCGATTCGATGGGGATACCTCGACCTTCATCGTAGAGTGTGCCCCTGAAACCTGGGATCGGGCTGGCATCGAGCACATGTCGAAAGAAGACGGCGTCGCGCTGTGTGAGCGTATTTTTGCTGACCATCTTGATGGCCACGCGCTGATGAACAATGCAGACCATTTGCGCGGGTCAGCGGTGTGGTTGCAGTTTCCGCGGGTAACCTGCGAGCGTTGGTATACGGATAACCTGGTGTTGCTTGGCGATGCGGCTCACACGGCACATTTTTCTATTGGCTCCGGAACCAAATTGGCTCTGGAAGATTCAATTTTGCTTGCGGAAGTGCTTAGTCAGGACAGACCTCGAGATGAGGCGTTAGAGGAATATCAGGAGCTTCGCGCTCTTGAGGTTCTGAAGATCACCAATGCGGCGCGTAACAGCACCACCTGGTTCGAGGACATCGAAACCTACCTGCATCTTTCGCCGTTGCAGTTTACTTACTCGTTACTCACTCGCAGCCAGCGGGTTAGCCACGAAAATCTGCGGTTGCGTGATCCGGCGTGGTTGTCGAACGTAGAATCGATGTTTGCCGCGCAAGACGCGGGCACGGGTGCCGCTGATGCCGGATTGAAACCCATGTTTGTACCCTACCAACTCAGGGAGCTGACGCTGGCTAATCGGGTGGTGGTGTCACCCATGTCGATGTACAGCGCAACGGAGGGTATGCCCGACGACTGGCATCTAGTGCATTACGGTTCACTCGCCAAGGGCGGAGCCGGTTTGGTCTATACCGAAATGACGGATATTAGTGAAGAAGGCCGCATTACACTCGGGTGTGCAGGGATCTGGAACGCGCAGCAGCAAGAGGCGTGGACGCGCATCGTTGACTTTGTGCACACCCATACCCAGGCAAAAATGTGTTTGCAGCTTGGGCATGCCGGACCAAAGGCGGCGACCCGGGTCGCCTGGGAAGGCATGGACGAGCCTCTGGACGAGAGTGAAACCTGGCCGATCATAAGCGCATCCAACATCCCGTACAGCTCTACCACGCAAATTCCTCGCGCCATGACGCAGGATGATATGGACCCGGGTACGCGATGAGTTTGTGGCTGCGGCAAAGCGGGGTCTTGCCGCCGGTTTTGACATGCTTGAGTTGCATTGCGCGCATGGTTATCTGTTGTCTGCGTTTATCACCCCCTTGCTCAATAACCGAGAGGACAAATACGGCGGTTCACTGGGAAATCGTATGCGCTATCCGCTTGAAGTATTTCGGGCCGTACGCGAAGTCTGGCCCGAGGAACGTCCGATGTCGGTGCGTATCTCAGCGACGGACTGGTTTGACGGCGGTATTGATGCCACCGCAGCCGTTGCGATAGCGCAGCAGTTTGCTGATGCAGGCGTCGATATTATTGATGTCTCTGCAGGCCAAACCACGCCTGATGCCCAGCCGGTGTATGGCCGCATGTTTCAAACCCCTTTTGCAGACCGAATTCGCAATGAGGTAGGTATTCCTACAATGGCGGTGGGCAATATTTTTGAGGCAGACCACATCAATTCAATATTGGTATCCGGTCGAGCTGATCTGTGTTGTCTCGGGCGCCCCCATTTGGCTGACCCAAACTGGACGTTGCGAGCGGGTGCAGCACTGGGTCACGAGCAGCTTAGTTGGCCGGTTCAATATGAATCTGGCAAAGAGCAACTTGAACGCAATCTCGCCAAAGAGGCGCTGTTACGAGCAGCCAGCTGAGCGGGTCATTCAGATCAATACAACAGGAAAGTTATGAGTAACGCTGAAGAACTTGTTGGCAAACATGCCGTGATCACCGGTGGTGGGCGCGGTATTGGTGCTGCTATTGCAAGCGAGCTTAGTCGTTGCGGGGCGAGGGTCACTCTGATCGGCAGAGATGAAGAGACGCTGGCTGCGCATGCGGCGACGCTGCCTTCGTCAACGGCCTGGAAGAGTGTAGATGTCACCGACCATGAGGCGGTTGTAGCGGCGTTTGAAGCAATCGGTACGGTTGATATACTCATAAATAACGCAGGCTCTGCACCCAGCGCCCCTTTTGCCAGGCTGTCTGTTGAAGACTGGCGGCACACCCAGTCAATAAATCTGGATGCTGTGTTTTATTGCACGCAGCAGGTTATTGGCTCGATGTTGGCAAACGACTACGGTCGTATCATTAATATTGCCAGTACCAGTTCAATGAAAGGCTACGCCTATGTTGCGGCCTATTGCGCAGCGAAACATGGCGTCCTGGGATTGACCCGTGCACTCGCTGTTGAGTATGCGCGCAAGAACATCACAGTAAATGCGGTGTGTCCGGGCTTTACAGAAACCGATTTGCTCACCGGCGCCATCGACAACATCATGCAAACCACGGGTCGCGACGAAGACAAGGCGCGCGCGGCTCTCTATGCCAGCAACCCCCAGCAGCGCTTTATTCAACCCCAGGAAGTGGCCTCTACGGTTGCCTGGCTACTGCACTCACAGTCCTCAAGCGTCACCGGGCAAGCAATTGCTGTGTGTGGCGGGGAAGTAATGTAACTGACACTCGGAAACTATTATGCAAACAGAATCAATGGCTGGTTATCAGGCGACGCATTTCAGTTATGAATGCGTTGCTGGTGTTGCAACGATTACGCTGAACCGTCCGGAGCGGAAGAATCCGTTGACGTTTGAATCCTACGCTGAGCTGCGCGATCTGTTTCGAAACTTTGCCTACGCAAATGATGTACATGCGGTGGTAATCACGGGTGCCGGGGGTAATTTCTCATCCGGTGGCGACGTGCACGAAATTATTGGCCCACTGGTTGCCATGGATATGGTTGAGCTGATGCGCTTTACGCGCATGACCGGCGATCTTGTGAAGGCCATTCGGTCGTGCCCGCAAATTGTAATCAGTGCTGTGAGCGGAATTTGTGCCGGAGCCGGAGCGATCATTGCGATGGCCAGCGACCTGCGTTATGCAACAGCAGATGCCAAAACCGGTTTCCTGTTTGTGCGTGTTGGTCTTGCGGGTTGCGACATGGGTGCCTGTGCCATATTGCCGCGGATCATAGGTCAGGGGCGCGCCAGCGAACTGCTGTTCAGCGGCCGCATGATGACGGCTGATGAAGGTGAACGGTGGGGCTTTTATAATTCGTTGGTGGAAGACGATGTGATTGCGCACGCGAAAAGCATGGCGGCGCGGTTAATTGAAGGGCCAACCTTTGCTCACGGCATGACCAAAACCATGCTCAATCAAGAGTGGAATATGGGTCTCGAGCAAATCATTGAGTCTGAAGCTCAGGCTCAGGCGATTTGTATGCAAACGACTGATTTTGAGCGCGCGTACAAAGCCTTTGTCGCAAAGGAAAGTCCCCAGTTTCAGGGTAACTAGAGCTTCAAGGTATCCAGAGCACAGATCGAATGATGGTCTAGTGATTTGGCAGCACGGCGGTCGCTTCAATTTCTACTAGCGCCCGCTCTTCCATAAGCTTAACTACCTGCACGACGCTCATGGTGGGGAAGTTGCGCCCCATAACGTCTCGGTAGGCGCTTCCCAGTGCCTTCTGGTTCGCCAGATAGGCCTCGCGATCCGTGATGAACCAGGTAAGCCGAGCAATGTTCGCAGGGCCAGCGCCAGCTTCACCGAGCAGGTCGACGATGTTTTGCAGTGTCTGTCGGGTTTGCTCCACAAAGTCGTCACTTTCGAACTCTTGCTGTGCATTCCAGCCGATTTGGCCGCCGAGGATGATGAGTTTTCCTTCGGTAACCAGACCGTTGCTATAGCCTTTGGGCTTCGCCCAACCCTTGGGTGTTAACTGTTCGAACATTGTTTCTCCTCACACCGTCGCTGCGGTAAATCCTTTCAATATAACTGTGTAACCGGAATCCAGTCCGGTGCTACGCGTCTGCGTTTGCCATCGCTGGTCATTGGGGTATCAGGCTCTAACTGCGACCGATCCCACAGGTTGCAAGTTACCTGTTTGTGTTTTTGATCAAGCCCTTCGCAGTAGTTGGTGTATTCGCAGAGCACAACGTCCTTGCCGTAACCGCTCTTCACCTTGCGGAACCAGTCCGGATCGGCAAGTGACTGTCGGGCGAAGCCAATAATGTCGGCCTGGTTGGACTTTAGAATGGCCTCGGCCTGTTCAAAATTGTGAATACCACCGGCAACGACAATAGGGGTATCAAAACCGGCTTTTCTTACTCCAGCACGGATCTGGGCTACCGGGTCGACGTTGCGACCAAAGGGGCCAAAGGCGTCGGAGATGTACTGCGGCATGCATTCGTAACCGCTGGGTCCCGTGTACGGGTAGGCGGCCTCACCGAGCTTGGGTCGTTTGGCGTCATCAAACTTACCGCCTCGCGACAAAGACAAAAAATCCATGCCGGCTTGAGCAAACTGCTCTGCGTACCAGGATGAATCACTCAAAGTCACGCCACCGCTTATGCATTCTTCGCTCAGAAACCGTGCACCAACCACAAAATCGTTGCGGGTGTTACGCCGAACCTCCTGGTAGACATTCATAGGCAAGCGGATGCGGCCTTCTTTTGTGCTGCCATAGCCGTCGGTTCTGGTGTTGGTGGGGGAGAGAAATGAAGCCATTGTGTATGCATGAGCAAAATGCAGTTCCACGCCATCGAACCCTGCCTGTTCTGCCCGGGTGGCTGCCTGGGCAAACAGCTTGGGCAAGTAGTGGGGTAGCTCGGCAATAGCTTTGTTGTCTGTGTCGGTGACGCGCTCACGATAACCATGAGTCATATCCCGATGATCTCTTGGATCAAGCACCTCGGCGAGTTCTTCATCTGGCAACTGCAGGAGCGCACTTCTTACCTGTTCGTCTGGAGTGCTTGCTGGCAGTTGCAGTTGTTGCCGATGCAATTCAGAGATTTTCAGGAATTGTTGCAAGAATTTTTGCTGCGGCACCCGGCGGCGTATGGTTAAGAAATCGATTAACTGGATGAATAGTCGGGTCTCGCCGTCGCTGGCATCGCGTACGGCGTCGACGATTCTTTTTAGGCCTGGCAAGTAGCGATCATGACCGATGCGCAATAGTGGCCCTGATGCGACGTCTCGAATGCCTGTGGCTTCTACAACAATGGCGCCTGGCTTTCCCTGGGCAAAACGGCGGTACCACTCAATCACTGCCTCGGAGGTTTCTCCGTCAGCAGTCGCCCGCCAGGGCACCATGGCGGGTACCCAGGTGCGTTGGTCAAGGTGCAGCGACTGATAGGTCAGGCCCTGGAACAGGCGCGCGCGCTGGGCCTCATCAGGCGTTGGCCAGTGTCCTGGGGAGGGTTGGTATTTTATGCGTTCGGCCGGCTTCCACATGGGTTATATCGACTACCTGAGCTGTTTTGTTGGCGGCCGGAATGTACCTGTCCAATCAATTGTTTTAAGCATAAACTGTTAAATCAATTACTTTAAGTATAAAATATATCACCTGGTTCGTCCATATGAGGCATTGTCGGATCATAATTCTACGATGGTGTCATACCCCAAAATTGTTTATATATAAAATAATATGTAGTATCCGCCGCAGACGTTCAGAAAAATTACAGGAGCGCTGTCGATGACCGTTGAGCAAGTAGGTTCTTTTCCCCGCTGGACAAGGCATTTAATTGGGGGCGGCGCGCTGGCAGCGCTTGGTTTTGCCCCGGTAGTAAACGCCGCAGAAGGTGTACTCGAAGAGATCGTCGTCACCGCCACCAAGCGCAGTGAGTCGCTGCAAACGGTACCTATCAGCGTGTCTGCGATCTCCGGCCAAGACCTCGAAGATCGTGGCCTCACCGATTTCTTCGACTACGCCATCAGCGTTCCGAACCTGTCATTTGGTGCAGCCACAGATGGTGTACTCGCCGGACGGTCAATTTCCTTGCGTGGTATTGCGGGAGCAAACACCACGGGCGTCTACATTGACGACACGCCAATCACTGAAACCATTGATCCGCGCATTCTGGATCTGGAGCGGGTTGAGGTACTACGTGGACCCACTGGTACTCTCTATGGGGCTCGAAATTTGGGCGGCACAATACGCCAGATCACGCGCCAACCTACCACTGAAGGCTTTGATGCCCGGGTGCGTGCGCTGGTGTCTGGCACCGATGAAAGTGGCGATGCAAATTACTCGGTATTTGGTTCAGCCAACGTCCCCTTCAGTGACACTGCTGCCGGTATCTTCTCCGTGTTTTATGAAGACGAAGGGGGTGTCTTTGACCGGCGCATTGGGTCCATACCAGACCATCTGGGTGCGCCGGCGACATTGGCCGGAGAACCGGACGAGATTGAGCGGGACGTTGACTCCAAGGAAACCATTGCAGCGCAGGTATCCCTGCTGTTTGACGTTGGTGACAACCTGACCATTGCACCGCGTATCATGTACCAAAATACGGAACTCAACGGGTTTCCGCTGGCAGACATTGAGACAGGCAACTTCGACCAGAACCGCGACTTCAATACCGAAGAAGGTGGCGAAGACGAATGGTATCTCGCCACGCTTAACTTCAACTTGGAGACCTCGATCGGTACGTTCACGTCGGCAAGCTCCTATTTTGATCGTGAGACCAACGAGACAGAAGGATCGGGTTCATTCATCAACTTCTTGCAGGCTCTGCCAGAAGAGGCCGGCGGTTTTGGACTGTTTGACGTTATCCCGGTGACCCCGGTGGCATCGCCCATCTTCCGGGAACTTGAGTTTACGAGCTTCACCCAGGAAGTGCGTTTTGCATCAGATTTGAATGGTCCGTTGAACTTCGTGGTGGGTGGCTTTTATCAAGACACCGATGATGACAGGAATTTTGTCCCTCGAAACTTTGCTACCGGGCTGGAAGACAACTTTATCGAGTTACAACAGACGTTGGGGATCCCGGGTCCTATAGAAGACATTTTCCCGTTTGGCGATCTGGTGTTCACCTCCGAGACACCCACCGATATCGAAGAACTAGGCTTTTTTGGGGAGTTCACCTACGACATCTCTGACCGGTTGTCTGTGGTGTTTGGTGTTCGCTGGTTTGATACCGAGGTCGATTTTGTGTCCCGTCAGGCCGGTTTGGCGTTTGGTATACCGCTAGCGGATGACGCTGATCTGGACACCATTGACCCTGCGATAGGTTCACAATCCGAGGACGGTACTATCTTCAAAGGTTCGATCGAATACCAGGCTACCGATGACCTGTTCTTCTTTGCCACTGTAGCTGAGGGCTTTCGACTTGGCGGTGCTAATACCCCGATCCCGGATACCCTTGGTTGTCCTGATGATCTCGCTGCACTGGGTTTGGCCGATCTCGACACCTCGGGTTTTGAATCAGATGATCTAATAAGCTATGAGATTGGCGTGAAGGCGGATCTGGGCGACCGCAACAGGGTGAACGCCACCGTTTTCTATATCGATTTTGAAGGTATTCAGCAGCCAGTGCAGCTGCAGTGTGGTTTCCAGTTTGTCGGCAACTTCGGTGAAGCCCGCAGTCAGGGTGTTGAGCTTGAGTTTGTTAGTCAACCCGTCGACAACCTGAACCTGAGCGTGAACGTGGGTTACACCGACGCTGAGTTCACTCAGGACGTTTTTGGTGGTGCAGTAAACACGGACGGCGACCCCTTGCAGTTTGTGCCTGAGTGGACAGCTTCAGTGGTAGTTGACTACACCGTACCAAACGCTGTTGCTGGCTTCGATGCGTTTGGGCTCGTGAACTTCAGTTACGTCGACGAGAGCCTGAGTCTGGTTAACTCTGAGCCGCGTATACGCGATAGCTATGAGCAATTGGGTGTGCGTCTTGGGCTGCGCAATGAGCGCTACACTGCCACGGTGTTTGCTCGCAACCTGACCAACGAACTCGCCAACCTCGCCGACAACCGGTCACTCGCGGCAGAAACGCCTGGACGTCCCCGGTTTGTCCAGAGTCGACCAAGAACCATTGGTCTGGAATTGATGGCGCACTTTTAACAGGTAGCTATAGAGGACTGGGTGTGCACATGGCGTTACTCTCCGAGCGACAGAAGACTGCTTCTGCGATGCTAACGGCCTGTCTGTTGCTACTATGCGGATTTGGTGGTCTCAGCGCCTGTGCAGCGGCAGAACTGCCAATAGCAACCGCTGCATCAGCCAGCAGCACTGAAGGAGCAGAAGGCCCAGAAGGAGCAGAAGGTGTTGAGCCAACTCGGGTAACCGCCTCAGCTCAGGAGTACGCAACGGCCTGCGGTATCTGCCACCAGGCAGGTGGCGAGGGGCTACCCGGTGCTTTCCCGCCGCTAGACCTGCGTCTGGCGGCAGTGGCTCAAAGTGAGTCTGGCCGCGACTACCTGGTGGGTATTCTCTACAACGGCCTATACGGCCAGATTGAGGTCAACGGTAGCCGCTACAATGGCGCCATGCCGGCTCTAGCGCCGCAACTCAGCGAATCACAAAGAGCCGGGTTACTGAACTATGTTCTAACCACCTTCGCCAATGATGCAAGCACTGAAAGCTTCACGGCCGAAGAAGTCGCTACTCGTAAGTCAAGCGTGGGGGCCACAAGTGGCGCCGCTCTGCGTGCCAGAGTGTCAGCGCTGCAACCCTAAGCAACTTCTGTCTGCCCTACCTGCCAATACCTGCCAATTCAGGTAATGTACTTAATGTACACGGAGTCGGAAATATTATGAGCCTATTGCGGAAACTGTCTTCGGCAGCCGTTCCACTTCTTCTTACAACCTATTTTGCTCTGCCTGCCCAGGCTGCTGAGGAAGAATTTACGCCAGAGCCACTAGGCAAGGTGTTGACGTTGCCTACACCTTATCCAAGCCATTGGATTTTGGCACTGGATTCTTCGTTCGCCCATATGATGGAAGGTCAGGTTGTTATTCTCGACCCACTCGCTCCGAGCGTTTCTGAGCAGTATAAGGGCATGTACACCGCGAGCTTTATGGCGGCGACAGCTCGCAGCCGCAAGCGCAATGAGCACTATGTTGCTGAAACCTTCTTTTCACGACACGGTCGCGGCGGCGAGCGAACGGATCTTGTGGCGATCTACGACCCCAGCACATTGTCGGTGATTGCAGAGGTAGGCATACCAGCCAAACGCCTGGGCGGCATACCCAAACGGATTGCCATGCAACTCACCAACGATCAAAACTTTGCGTTGGTCTATAACTTCACGCCGGCCCAGTCGGTCTCTGTGGTTGATTTGGAAAAGCGAACCTTTGCCGGGGAAATTGATATACCCGGGTGTTCGTTTGTTATCGCAACAGGTGAACGCGGCTTTTCCTCCATCTGTGCCAACGGCACGCTCTTGACTGTTCTGTTGAACAAAGACGGTAGTTTGAAGGACACAAAACGATCAAAGCCCGTTATCTCTGTGGATGATGATCCTATTTTTGAAGCCTATGGCCAGGTTGGCAAGACGGGCTACTTCCCAACATTCACCGGTAACCTGTTACCGATAAAGCTGTCGGGCAAAGTTGCCCAGCCTCAGAAGAGCTGGTCGTTGGTGAGCGACGACGAACGTGATGCGGGTTGGCGCCCCGGCGGCGGCATACCCGTGATTGCCGACAGTACAGGTGAGCTTTACGTCTTGATGCATCCCGATGGCAAAGACGGCACCCACAAGAATGGTGGTGGGGAAGTCTGGGTGTACGATGTGAAAAGTAAAAAACGGGTGCGCAAAATTGCGCTCAAGAATTGGGGCATCTCACTTGGCATGACGGGTGGCGACGGCCGGCAGATTATGACGGTAGTCAACGCAGACCTTGGCATTGATGTATACGATGCAAAAACCGGCGACTACCTCAATGCCATCGCTGCAAGCCTAAGCACCCCGTTTCTTATTGAGGGTGTGAATTAGGATGTTTCCTGAGACCGCTCAGCTGGTTTTGCCAGCAGGTCTAGCTACTGCGGCGTTGGGTGTTCGGCTGTTTGTCGCTGCTGTGTTTGTTCTGGCGGCAAGGCATAAGTTACTAAATCGCCTTGAATTTCAAGGAATTGTGGCTCAATACAGGCTGGCGCCAACCTCAACCAGCGCACTCCTTGGTCTGGTCATTCCGCTAACTGAGTTAACTGCTGCAGTGGCTCTGTTAGTTGCACCACTCATCGGAGCTGGTTTGGCTGCGTTGCTGCTTTGCTTTTATGCAGGCGCAATCGCGGTGAACCTTGTGCGCGGGCGCCAACACATTGATTGTGGATGCGGTGGTGAATCAACACCGCTGTCTTATACCCTTGTTGGCAGGAATCTGTTTATGGTTGTGATGCTGATGTTGGTAGGGTTTGTTGAGACAGTCCAAGTCCCTGGTACGTTGTCTGCTATGGGTGCGTATGGAGTATCACTGGCATGCTCCTTTGCCGTGGCTCTCGGTGCGATCTATATCTGCTTCAATCAACTGCAAGTGAATGCCGGAATTTACCGGCGTCTGTGGCTTGGGGAACAAGTGGGTTGAATACCTTCCTCATCATTTCTAATGTTCTCCTGTGGTTGCTGGTGATTGGGCTGGGTTTCACCATCTACGCACTCACGCGCCAGATCGGCATACTGTACGAGCGAGTTGCTCCAGCGGGTGCGCTGATGGTGAATCAGGCGTTGAAAGTAGGCGACCCTGCACCTGAGGTGAAAAGCGTTGCGCTCGATGGCCGCAGTCTGACAGTAGGTGGCCCCAATTTGGCAGAAGCCGCAGATCGAGGTCAGTTACTGTTCTTTCTCGCGCCGGATTGTCCAATTTGCAAATCACTCCTGCCCATACTGAAATCCATGCGACGCAGTGGCGAGGTCGCGGTGGATATCGTTCTGGCAAGCGATGGCGACAACCTGGAGGAACATCGGGATTACGTGGCAAATCAGCAATTGCAGGATTTTCCCTATGTTGTCTCTGAAGTGCTCGGTAAGTCCTATGGGGTACCCAAGTTACCCTACGCGGTATTGCTTCGAGCAGATGCCACCATTGCATCGCTCGGCATCGTGAATTCTCGCGAGCATCTGGAAAGCTTGTTTGAAGCCGAGGCGCTTGGTGTTGATTCCATTCAAACCTATCTTGCACAGCGAGAGACGGCAGATACGTCCCCAAAAACATCTAATGACAAATCTCAATATTTTGACGCCACAGCAGGTGAAAAATCGGAGAAGGTAATATGAGCTGGCTAGATAAACTCACAGAAAAGGCAAGCCGCAACGTTGCGCGTCAGTCTTCCCGGCGAAGCTGGATTGCCGGATTGGGAGGAACATTGGTTGGTGCGAGTGTCCTTCCTTTGCTGCCGGTTCAACGGGCGGAGGCCGCAGGCACGGCGCAGCCAAAACTTGCGGATATCAACGACACGGGCGACGAAACAAGCTGCGATTACTGGCGTTATTGTGCGATTGATGGGTTCCTCTGCGGCTGTTGTGGCGGCAGCGTCAACAGTTGCCCGCCGGGCACTGAGATGTCACCTATCACCTGGATTGGAACCTGCGAAAACCCAGGCGATGGTAAAAAGTACATCGTTTCCTACAACGACTGCTGCGGGAAGTCCGCGTGCGGTAATTGCCTGTGTAATCGCAATGAAGGCGATCGCCCCATGTACATACCGCCCAAGAGCAATGACCTCAACTGGTGTTTGGGTACTCAAAGCGCCGTTTATAATTGTTCCACCGCTATTGTTGTAGGTGTAGCTGTCGAATAAATGAGATTCTGCGGACCAAAATCCGGCGCGAAGCAGCTCTCTTTGATGCTGCTCTGGGTTGTTGGTCTGATACTGAACAACCCGACAGCCGCAGCCAAACCTGAGGTAGTTCCCGGCGTCGCCAATGAAAATCGGGCGCGCATCAACTACATGCTGAACTGCCAGGGATGCCATGGGCCCACAGCAGAAGGCAATGACGCAGCGGATATCCCGCGCATGAAAGACTTTGTTGGAAGTTTTTTTCGAGTTGCTGGTGGTCGTGAGTTCCTTGTGCAGGTGCCTGGTTCCTCCAGTGCGGCTGTAG
>CAZWMD010000088.1:0-12247 GCA_964634815.1 uncultured Pseudomonadales bacterium
GAGTCACTGGAGTGGTTGCCGCTGGTTGCAGAGTCCTGGAACACCTCCGATGACGGTAGAAAAATCTCCTTTGACGTGCGGCAAGGGGTGTCCTTCTCAGACGGCGTGCCGCTCACTGCGGATGATGTCCAGTTCAGTTGGCAGTTCTTAACGGACGAACGCATTGCGATACCAGCGGCTCGTGGCTATTACTCCAGGATTACCGATGTGACGATTGATGGATCCAGAGTCACGTTCCACTTTGAAGAACCCTACTTTCTGTCGTTCTTGCTCGCGGGTTCTATGCCGATATTCGCTAAGCATTTCTACGGCAAATACCTGGAAAGCGTAGAAGCGGCGGAGCAGTACAACAACTCCACAGGTTTGTTGTTGGGGTCTGGTCCTTACCGTATGGCATCGCCTACAGACTGGAAGCCGGGTGATCTTGTTGAACTGGTGCGAAACGAACGTTACTGGGGGTGGGTGACGCCATCCTTTGATCGTCGCATCTGGAAAACGATCTCATCTGATGCGGCACAGTTAACAGAATTCAAGAATGGCGGGGTGGATGTCTATGCCGCCCAACCCCTGGAGTATCGTGATCTGCTTGAAAACCAAAGCGTGGCTGATCGGACGGATTCGTATGAGTATTTCAGTCCTGTAGGAGGCTATATTTTCATTGGCTGGAATAACAACTCGGCAGATGGCGATTCTCCCTTCAGGGACCGGCGTGTACGCGAGGCCATGACTTATCTTACTGACCGACAACGTCTAGTCGACGAAGTACTGTTTGGTCATGCGAAAATCGCCAATGGACCGTTTAATCCTTTTGGACCCCAAGCGAATCCCAATTTGCCAATTCGACCCTTTGATCCTGAAAGAGCCAAGGTGTTACTTAACCAGGCTGGTTTTTCTGATCGGGACGGAGATGGAGTTCTGGAATCTGCAGAGGGTAAACCCTTCTCCTTCAAACTGAGCTATCCGGCAGGCAGTGATAGCTACAAACGCTTTGCCCTTCAGCTTAAAGACATGTACGTGCGCGCGGGCATCTTAATGGAGCCCGAACCTACGGATTGGCCCGTGCTCATGGATCGACTCGACAATAAAACCTTCGATGCGGTCACGTTGGGCTTTAGTGGTGATCTGGAAGTTGATGTGTTTGAGCTGCTGCATTCCTCTCAATCGGAACCTGGTGGCAACAATATTGTGAGCTACAAGAATCCTGAGTTAGACGCCCTGTTGGTGGCTGCCCGCACGGAGATGGATATCGAAAAGCGCATGCCGCTTTGGCACAAGATTCATGAGTTCGTTTGGAAGGAACAGCCCTATACCTATTTGTATAGAAATAAATCTCTGATTTTTATTGATAAGCGAATAAAGAACGCAAAGGTAGAAAAGGCAACGGGGCTTAATATTGGTGGGCGCCTGGCCGTGCCTACCGAATGGTATGTTCCTGCTGTCGAGCAGAAATATCGCAAATGATTAACTACATCATTCGCCGTGTGCTGCTGATTGTTCCTACGTTGCTCGGAATCAGCGTGCTGGTGTTTTGCATCATGGCTGCAGCGCCTGGCGGGGTAGGTTCTAACCTGCTAGCGCCAGGCGGCGACTTGCGGGCTGAAGAACGTGCGGCTCTGGAGCGTTATTTCAATGAACGCTATGGGCTCGACAAGCCATTGCCAGTTCAGTACGGGCGCTGGCTCAACAATGTTTCTCCCATTGGTTTTCGGGTGGATGAGAATCGTGAAGCCCAGGGCTTTGGATTTAAAGTGCCTGATTTGGGAACCAGCTTCTCCAAAAATCGCCCGGTAACGGCACTGATTGCGGATGCACTGCCGATCACGCTGCTCATGAATGTGTTTTCCATCCCGGTTGTGTTTGTTTTGTCGATTGTGATGGGGCTGTACACCGCTAAGTATCGCGGCCAAACACTGGATGTGGGGATTGGCACGGCGAACCTTGCGTTGTGGTCCATTCCCACGATTTGGATGGGTGTTGTGCTAATCGGGCTACTCGCGAGTGAAGAGTATTTGAAACTCTTTCCCACCTCCGGGCTTGCCAGTTTGCGCGCAGACGAATGGACTTTTCTGCCTACACTCACGGATGAGGGTTGGCAGCACGGCTATCTGCTCGACAGAGTCTGGCATTTGATACTGCCCGTATTCTGTTTGTCCTATACCGGCTTTGCCTTTTTAACCAAGCTCACGCGTTCTTCGGTTCTGGAAAACTTGCAAGCCGACTATGCGCGTACCGCGCGCGCCAAGGGTGCCTCAGAAACCACGGTGTTGTGGCACCACGTTCTGCGCAATAGCTTGTTGCCGCTCATTACAGTAGGCGCATCCATTCTTCCCGGATTGCTAGTGGGCTCGGTGATTGTCGAATCCATTTTTTCGATCGACGGCATGGGTCGTTTGGCGGTCCAGGCTGTGCAGTTACGTGATCGGGAGGTTGTGCTTGCGGTCACACTGATCACCTCGCTGCTGAGTCTTGTTGCTTATCTGATTGTCGATATCTGTTATGCCTGGGCCGATCCAAGAGTGAGTTTTGAATGAGTGATTCGGTGATTAGTGAATCCTACTCGCACAGGGTAGGTCGCGATACGCTTCAGCAAACTGGTGCGCGTGTTGGGTTGGCCTGGGTAGGGCTGGTTGCGTTGCTTGCGGTGTTTGCGCCGTTTATTGCCAACTCGCATCCCTATATCAGCGTGACTGACGCGGGTTGGAGTAGCCCACTTCTGCACCATTTGACCTGGGCTGATGTGTCGTTGCTGGTTCTTTTCTTCACCGCTATTTTTGCCTGGAGGCTGCGAAACCGTATTCCTGCCGGCAAGCTGTTTGGCGCACTTATTGTCATCGCACTCAGCACCAGCGTCCTTACGATGCAGGTCGTTCAACCCCCCAATGCTGTTATTTTTGATCAGTACCGAACCGGACTTGTGGATGGGGAGCTTAAGTCAGCGACATTTGCACCGGTGCCGTTTTCGCCGACGGATCGTTCCAGAGACAATCCCAATTCGCTTGAGGCACCAGATAGCGTGCACTGGTTTGGTACCGATGAAGATGGCGCAGATGTTTTGAGCCGAATGATTCATGCCTGTCGAATTGCGTTGGCCATTGGTCTTCTGTCGACGGGCATCGCGCTCCTCATCGGAATTGTCTATGGCGGGGTAATGGGGTTTTTTGGCGGTTGGCTCGACATTGTGATGATGCGCTTCCTCGAGATGTTTGAGGCCATTCCTGCCTTGTTTCTGTTGTTGATGGTGGTGGCTTTTTTTGGCCGCGACATCTACCTGATCATGATTGTGATTGGATTCACTTCCTGGCCGGGTTTTGCCCGCTACTTACGCGCAGAGTTTCTAAAGCTCCGGCATCAAGATTATGTGCAAGCCGCACAAGCCTTAGGACTTCCGCTTTGGTCGGTGCTGTTTCGACATATGCTACCCAACGGTGTAGCGCCCTTGTTGGTGGCGGCCAGTTTCAGCATTGCCTCGGCCATTCTTGCTGAGGCAACCCTGAGTTTCCTCGGTCTGGGCCTGGTTGATGAACCCAGCTGGGGCGGCATGCTGAATCAGGCTGTTGGGCCTGGTGGGACATTTGCACTTTGGCTTGCTACTTACCCTGGGCTTGCGATCTTTCTTACGGTGTTTGCCTACAACCTGATTGGTGAGGCGCTGCGCGACGCGATTGACCCCCACCTGGAGCAAAAGCCATGAGCCCGCTGCTACAGGTTGATCGGCTGAGTACCCAATTCTCTGGCAATCGAGGGGTGACGCTTGCGGTCAAGGACGTGTCTTTTGAGATTTTCCCGGGCGAGACACTGTGTTTGGTTGGTGAATCTGGTTCTGGCAAAAGTGTCACGGGTTTATCGATTCTTGGCTTACTGCCAGCGTCTGCTTCGCATCCCTCCGGGACTGTGACACTTTCTGATGAGGTCTCTCTGCTTGGTGCCAGTGAAGAGACCATGCAGACCGTTCGCGGTGTCCGAATCTCAATGATCTTTCAGGAGCCCATGACCTGTTTGAATCCGGTACTCACCATTGGAGAGCAGATTGTTGAAGCGCTGGAGCTGCATCTGGGAATGGAAGGTGAGGTAGCCCGGGCGCGGGCGCTTGATTTACTCACCCAGGTAGAAATTCCTGACCCTGATCAGCGTATGGATGACTATCCACATCGGCTATCGGGCGGGCAACGGCAGCGGGTCATGATCGCCATGGCGCTTGCGTGTGAACCGGACCTCCTTATTGCCGATGAACCTACCACGGCTTTAGATGTGACCATTCAGGCCCAGATCATGCAGCTGATGTCTGAGTTACAGAAGCGACATCAGATGGCGCTGCTGTTTATTACGCACGATTTGAGTCTGGTCTCTGAAATTGCCGACCGGGTGATTGTGATGCAGCAGGGCCAAATTGTTGAGAGTGGACCCAAAGCCCAGGTGCTGGGGTCGCCCGGGCACAGCTACACCAAAGAACTGCTTGCAGCATTACCCAGCAACTTGCCGCGATTAGAACCAATGGCTGCCATTTCTGGTGAGCCACTCATTCAGTTGCGTGATCTAAGAGTCTATTTTCCAATCCGTAAGGGAGTTCTGCAGCGACATATCGATGATGTGAAGGCGGTAGATGATGTGTCTCTGCAGATCCATACCGGACGGGTACTCGCTTTGGTTGGTGAGTCTGGCTCGGGTAAGACCACGCTTGGACGCGCGCTCTTGGGATTAGTGCCTGTCACCTCGGGGTCTGTGGTTTATAAGGGCACTGATCTTAGCGGACTAAATCGGCGCGACTTCAAGCCGTTTCGAAAAGACTTGCAGATAATATTTCAGGACCCGCAGTCGTCTTTAAACCCGCGATTGTCGATTGCCTCTATTCTGACTGAGCCGATGGCTGTGCATGGCATAGGTGCAAATCACGCAGAGCGCCTGGATATGGCTGCAGCCTATCTAGCGCGCGTGGATCTCGATCCCAAGATGTTAAACAGATATCCCCATGAGTTCTCTGGCGGACAGAGGCAACGTATTGGCATTGCCCGAGCAATTGCATTGCAGCCGAAATTCATTGTCTGTGATGAGGTCACCAGCGCACTCGATGTCAGCGTGCAAGCAAAGATTCTTCTATTGCTCGAAGAGCTCAAGCACGAGTTTAATCTTACTTACCTGTTTATCACCCACAACATCGACGTTGTGCGGTACTTTGCCGACGACATTGCGGTGATGCATCAGGGCAAGGTGGTGGAGGCGGGTAACGCACTAGACGTCTGTAGCGACCCAAACCATGCCTATACCACCAGGTTGTTAGAGGCGGTACCAAAATTCAACCCAGGTTAGGGACTGGAACTTCAGTATTGAGCTGAACGCTACTCGGATATAATGCAGGCCGGTCCCTACACGTCTAGTTGAAAATAAAGGTCTGCCATGAAATTCGAAGTTCCAAGCCTGCCCTACGCCAAGGATGCCCTGGCGCCCCACATATCGGAGCGCACGGTTGAGATTCATTACGAGAAGCACCACAAGGGCTATATGAAGAAGCTGGATGCAGCTCTCGAGGCGGGTGATGCGCGCCGGGATGCGTCTCTGGAGGATCTGGTTCGTACGAGTGAAGGAAAGGTTTTTAACTGTGCAGCTCAGGTGTGGAACCACAGTTTTTATTGGAACAGCCTGAGCCCTAATCCCAAAACGCCTAGCAAGGAATTGATGGACGCTATCGAAAACAGCTTTGCATCCTTTGACGCCTTGAAAAGCGAATTGAAAAGCGTTGCCGCTGGCGAATTTGGTTCGGGCTGGGGCTGGCTAATTTGCAACAACAAGACCGGCGAACTCGCGGTAACCAGTACAACAGATGCCGAGAATCCGCTGCCTGACGACATTACGCCGCTACTTACTCTTGATGTCTGGGAACACGCCTACTATCTGGATTACCAAAATGAGCGTGGTCGCTACCTGGATGCGTTGATTGAGCATCTGCTCAATTGGGAGTTTGCGAGCGCAAATTTTGCGCGGGCTAAGTGACGCCTTCCATTTTGTCGGCACGTACTGAGGGTTGTAGAACGGTGGCTGCTTTGCGGGCGACTACAAAATTTGCGCCCGCTGTACGTTCCGGGGCCTGGGTGCGGATCCAGCGCATAGGGTAGAGAAGTACCTCAGCGGCCTTGGTGAACGCATACGCAATGTATTTGTTGCGGCTAAGGGAGCCTGCGATATAGCTGCCTTGCATGGCAAGGGCTGAGCCAGGCGAGATAGAGGGTCCGCTGGACACCACTTCAAACTCATCGAGCAGGCTGATGAGCCCGCGTTCTGAGAATCTGAACAGGTCAGGTGTGTCATCGCAGTAAGGTTGAACCCAGGGTGCGTCAATAAACAGCAAGCCGCCCGGTTCCAGAACCCGGTGAAATTCTTCGATCACTTTTTTAGGTGAATGACAGTACTGCAGCACGGCATTGCAGATGACCGCATCGAACTTGCCAATGTCGTCTGGTAGTTCATGCAGATCAGCGATTAGATCGACGTTTGGCTTGTCCTGAATGTCTACATTTATGCAGTTTTGGCCAAATCGTGTCGTACTGGAACCGGCGTTCAGTATGCGAGCGCCGCTTAGAATCAGGTTGTATTCGCGTACAAACTCGTCAGCAGTGTAGTACTTGTGATGCATAGCGCGATCTAACCGAACCTAAGATAGCCGTCTAATATAACGTGGTCCGGGCCAACCAATCATCACATTTATGTCACAATAATAGACAACATTGTCTGTATCCGAAGTCAGCGATTTCGCGGCTGAACAGTCGATTAGTCCTGCGACTCATTAGCGATTGCGTCGGCAAGCCTGGGGCGCAGGTAATCTACGATGCTCTGCCAGTCCGTCGTTTTAAAACCATCCAGTTTTTCATCAAGCAGTTGCAGGAAAGCCTCGTCATTTTCTCGCCAAAAACCAAGGGTGGTTGATTCGGGTAGTTCTGAGATGCCATCAAAATCGTATCCTGGCGGACCATCTCGCCCGATATACATACCCAGAAGTCGCCGCTTTGGTGCCAACAACCCGGCGTAGGCTGCGAGCGGGTGATCTGGCTCAATGTACACGGGCCGCAGAGGAACAGGCTTGCCGCCGGCGTTGCGACCATCAAATTCATCAAGCTGCCAGATTGATGTTTTTTGATTTTCATCTATCAAATAAGGCCACTGTTGAAATGACATCACAGCGCGTCGGGTTTGGCGTGTTGTTGCGCCGTTGTCCAGATAGAGTTCGTTCGTGCTGTAGGCGGCCGCTATATTAATCTTCTGTTGTTGGGTCTCTGACTCTTCGGTGAAGAAATCGAGTCCCGCGACATAGGTACGCTTGTTGTTGTGTTGCTGCAGTGTGAGGGTGCGAATGGTTTTGGTTGGGTCTAGCCCAACTACGGCAGAGGTGTGCACATCCAATCTATGCCAGCGCTTGGCATTGCCGCCAGCCAGGGCTGAGCCAATGCGCGAGACCAGGCTGCGTTTTCGAGCGAGTCCGGACCAGTCGAAGACGTAGGTGTATTTGAAATACAACCAACCTTCCTGTCCGGTTGGGCCGATGTCGCGGTATGCCTGAATGTAGACGGGCGCGACTTCTGCGGGTGCCTGGTCTGGTGCTTTTAACCAGCTTAGGCACTGGGCTTCTTTATCAAGAGATTGAATAGTGGAGCGGATGTTCTTGCCCGTAGCGATTGGCTGTCGCTGTTTGCCATCGAATAATTCTGCGCTTGCAAGATACTCGTCAAAGTCTATAGGGCGCCAGCTATCTTCTGTGGTTGAGAGTGCTGGCATGACCCGCTGAGCAAGCTGTTGTAGTTCAAGACTTACAGGATATATGCGGTGGTCTTGTTGGTAACGTGTCAGCGATTGAGACGACCATTCTATGAAGCCATCACATTCGGCCCAGGCGCTGATGCTGAGCACGGCGATAATCGCCGAGCTGCATAACCTGAGCGCTTGACCAATCAATCTAGTCCGCAACAAAGTCTCCCCAGCTGGCCATGTAGTTTATGAATTTCTCGGATAGCGCCTCATCTGCGAGGTATTGCCGTGTTACCGGTGTATCAACGGGTACAAACTGAGAATCTTCTTTGTAACGGTTCGGGAAGTCGTGATGAAGAATGGCTGCCCGACCGAGCATTATCCAATCGAGGCCCTCGCTTAGAATCTGTTCGGCCTCGGCAGGCGTGCGAATCTTGCCAGCGGCACCCAGCAAGCAGTTACCTCGTTTGAGTTCGGTGAAGTGGCTAAGCAGTGTACGGCCCTTGAATTCTTCTTCTTCCGGTTCTTTGAAACAGTCCCACAGCGACATATCAAGGAAGTCGATGTCGCCGCTAAGCATCAGTTGTTCGGCGACTGCTTTTATTTCAGCAAGGCGCATATCAAATCGCTCGGGCGACAAGCGCACACCCAGCATAAAGTCACTGGCTGTGCGTTGCCGTATGCCTTCGATAATTTCAAAGAGGATGCGGAAGCGATTTTCTGCGGAACCGCCATACTCATCCGTGCGTTGGTTGAGCGCAGGGCTGAAGAACTGGCAAAGAATATAGCCATGGGCGCCGTGCAGCTCTACCCCGTGGAATCCTGCTTTCTCAGAACGTACAGCAGCCTCGATAAAGTCCTGCACGAGTGATTTCACTTCTGTATGGCTCAGGGCTCGCGCCCCGGATTTCTCGTCCGCGGAAGGGCAAACGGGTGCTTCGCCTATGATCTTCTCAGGAGATCGATTTCCTGCGTGATGCAGTTGCACAATCGAAACGCTGCCATGGCTGTTGATGGTCTCCGCCATGCGCCGCAAACCGGGTAAGTGATCGTCTGACCAAACCCCCAGCTGGCCGGGAAACCCTTTACCAATAGCTTGAACATGGGCTGCACAGGTCATGGTGAGGCCAAACCCGCCCTCGGCACGCTTAGTGAGCCAGTGGTATTCCTCTTCGCTCATCACGCCATCTTCATGGCTTTGGGAATTGGTTAGCGGGGCCAGCATAAAACGATTTTTCATGTTGGGACCGCGGGTGAATGCGACAGAGTCGAGAAGATTAGGCATGTAAAAAGCTCGGCGATTATGATGTTTCTTGTTGGTCCCCCAGTTTATCCTATTGTTGATCGACGCCAACCCGGCCTGGAGCAGACCTATCGAGTATTTGTCGCCAATTCGCATGATCATCAAATGCTCAACACCGTTGGTTCGAATCTGCTGTTTTCTGGTGGCGTCTGCCGGCGTTGTCTGGGCACCTACGCTAGCTGCGGATATTCTGCTCGAGCCGCCATTGTCGGTTGCTGAAGGGAATGTTGCCGGAAGTGCTGGAGATGCCTCTGTGAACCAGGGCCAGGCCCTTAGCGCTGATGGACGATTTGTTACCTTTACATCGTTTGCAACAAACCTGGTTGAGGATGATACGAACGGTCAGCGTGATGTGTTTGTCTGGGACAGAACAAACGATCGGGTTGAGATAGTAAGCCGCGGGTCCAGTGGCCAACAGTCGAACGGTGACTCGTTTGATGCCGTCATGAGTGCGGACGGCAACTGGGTGGCGTTTGCATCGAGAGCGACCAACCTGGCAGCGGATGGTAATGGTGGTATCGCAGACGTATTTCTGTATAGCCGGCAGACCGGAGCGCTTGAGTTAGTAAGTCAAAGTTCCAACGGCGTGCAGAGTGACATGGATGCGCTGCGACCAGACATCAATGCCAACGGCCGTTACATTACTTTTGACACCGCAGGCCTTCTCGCTCCTGGTGCGACGAGCACTCATACTCAGATTTTCCGCAGAGACGCGTGGCGCGACGTTACAGCGTTGATTAGCCAGACCCCTGGGGGAATTGCTGGTGATGCCTTGTCGATGGACGCACAAATGAGTGCGGATGGCCAGCGAGTGGTATTTGTATCCATGGCCACAAACTTCAGTCAGTTAACTACTGTTGGTAAAGACAGCTTCCTGAAAGATACCTTGACTAACAGCCTGCAGTTGCTCTCAGAAAATGAACTGGGCGAAGCCGGCGACGGTACTTCTTACTTCCCAAGTATTAGTGGTGACGGCCTGGTCGCTGCGTTTCATAGCAATGCATCCAATCTGGTCTCTGGTGCTTCGCCAAACTTTGCGGACGTGATACTTCGAGACCTCGCCACTGGCCAGCTTACTCTGATAAGTCGCAGCGCAACCGGTCTTCCGGTTGACGGATTCAATATTCACCCCAGCCTCAGTTTCACCGGACGTCAGGTTCTGTTTGCCAGCAATGCGACTAACCTGGTCCCCGATGATGCTCCCCAGAGTGCGGATATTGTGCTGCTTAATCGTGATACTGCAGAGTTCAGATTGCTCAGCCGCACCGCCGAAAATCAACCCGCCAATGGCGATTCGGCAGCACCATCGCTTAGTTACGATGGAAGATACGCAGCCTTTGAAACGACAGCCAGTAATTTGACTGCCAATGGCACAGCCTTCAGTGATGTATTGCTTGCAGAAATTGATGCAGCGGCTGTGCCGATTGAAGAATCAGGTAACGCTATTGCGGCTGCGATCTTGCCAAGTAGCCGTTCCGTGAGACTTGGTGATACGTTAACTGTGTTTGCATCGGTTGTCGGTACGGGGCTGAGCACGAGCTGCACCGTGCGTTTGCGCGCGAGTCAGCGGGCTGAAAGCGGGATGGATTTTGAGTATCGCGCAACCGACCCTGCTACCAATGCGGTGACAGGCAGCGCTAATACGCCTTTTCTCCTGGTTCCTGGGATAGCGCAAAGCCTGGTATTTACTCTGACCCCCTCTGTCAGCATGGTTGAAGAAGAGGTGGAGTTTGACTTTGTCTGTGATTCGCTGGAAGCAGCAAGAATTCAAGGCGTAAACAGTTTGCTTGTCTCTGCTGAAGTACAGCAACCTCCAGATCTAGTGGCGTTGGCGGCCACCCAGGACGGCAACGGCGTTGTGACTTTGCCGGCCATTGGAAGCATGGGATTCTTTAGCGTTGCCACTGTTAACCTTGGAGCCAGTGGAGCTATTGTGGTGCGCCCAATTGTGACTGGCCCGTCGCTCAATAGCCTGTCTGTGTGTCAAACCGATCCACTCACCAGTGTATGTCTGGCTCCTGTGAGTTCGACGGTGTCTCTAACTATTGCAACCGGTGAGACCCCCACGTTTGGCGTGTTCGTTAGCCACTCCTCAGCAATAGAGTTTGAGCCTGCGACAAACCGCCTGGTGCTGCAATTTGAAGATGCAGGTGGGCGTGTGCGTGGTCGCACGAGCGTTGCGCTGCGAACCCTGGCCCCCTGACAGTAACTTCACGCCGGCTCGGTACACTGGTTGAGTTATCCACGCAGCGAGACGCGTTATGTTTGGAGAGTGGACAAGGTATCTGGGCATTGATTGCGCTCGCAGGCAGTGTCTGAGGCGTTTGCTGCTAATTGGTTGTGGATGGTTAATGCTGGGTTGTCAGACTAGTGATTCGCTGCCCCCCATTCGAACAGCTGAGCATGTTGATCTGCAGCGCTTTATGGGTGATTGGTATGTTCTGGGCAATATACCGACACCCATAGAGAGGCAAGCCTACAACGCATTGGAAAGTTATTCGCTGAATCCTGACGGCACCATCGCGACTACCTTCAGCTTCAACAAAGGTGCTCTGGACGGGAAGAAGAAGCTTTACCACCCAAAGGGTTTTGTCCGCGATCGCTCAACAAATGCGGTGTGGGGTATGCGCTTTATTTGGCCATTCAAGGCTGAGTATCGCATTCTTTTTGTCGATGACAGTTACGAGACATGCATTATTGGTCGGTCTAAGCGCGATTATCTTTGGGTAATGGCTCGTTCTCCAGAGCTGCCCAGCGACGCCTATGAAGTGCTGATCGAGATGGCCGAAGCTGAAGGCTATGATCGCTCACTCATTCGTCGCGTGCCGCACACGACGCCGACGTCACCTTGACTATTGGATCAGAGTCCCCCTAGGGCTTCAGTTTGCTCGACTTAATGGGGAAAGGTTTGGATTTTTGCAGTGCTGGTGGCAGGGTAGCAATCGCCCTCGCAGCGCTGGCATAGTCCGGGTAGCTGCCATAAACCAGGAGATTTTTGAACCGTCCGCCGCTGTTAGACTCTGCGCCGCGCAGCTCGACTGGACGCTCCGACATGTTTTGCAAAAATTTGTCTCTGAGTTCAATAGAGACGTAGCTGGCTATCTGAATGGTGTAGGTGTTTGCGCTCAGAAGGTTGCCCGGTTTATCTGCGATAGTTGCGGCGATGGAAACCGGTTCTGGCAAATCCTGAACCGCAGGTTCCGACGCAGGTTC
>CAZWMD010000089.1:0-11872 GCA_964634815.1 uncultured Pseudomonadales bacterium
GCGAGATAGGGTCATGGTCGCGCTCTAGTTGTTGTCTATGAGGCTCTGATAGTGGGCAAACGTTGGGGGCAAAGTAAAGTGGTTTTGCTACCTATATGCCATAGACACATTCGGCTCCGATAAGGCAAAAAAGATCGAGGCGTTAGACTAAAGACTTTCGATTGCGACGCTACTGCCACCACGCACTTCGCCCGAGCTGTCACTAAACAGCAAAAACACTCTGTTCGTTTCAGGTATGAATGGGACTGAAACGCCAGTGCCACGAACAAACACCGTATAAGTTACAACCTCGTTCGCAGCAAGCGTTCTGGTCACACTCGGTGCTCTTTCTCCCAGACATTCGGAGGTCAGGGGGTCAGTCTCACAAACCTCGAGCACTACTTCGGGAGGATTCTGCAGAGGTTCCAAACCTGCGATAGCTTCGCCCAACTGAACCGATGGAGTTGCAGTAATCGAGTCACCATCGCCGATATTGACCACTGCTGCCACAAACAGGCTTGTACCACTGTCATTCGGCAACCTAACAACCCCAGGAACATCCAGTGTTGCAGTGGTAGATAGAAAGTCAGCGACCGGTCCGTCAACGGATGAGTAGAGCAGCGTGTTTACCCCAGGAACACTTGGTGCAGCATCTGCGTTGATACAAACCGCCTGAATATCAAGCAAAGTTGGGTCAACATCTAACGAGCGAGAATCTATCGAAAATACCAGAGTTTGGGCGCCATCTGTCGGGACACTGAATTGTCCAGTCTGTTCCGTTTCCGGAAGTGGCAGATTCGTAAGCGGGTTCACCACAGAGAAATCCAGGTTGGCAATATCTCTCGATGGGCCAACAGTACGAATTTCACAGAACTCAGCCTCAGCATCGCCGGTGTTAAGCACGGTCATAAAAGCACTAGCGTCCGTAAATGAGGAAGTTCGGTTACTACGCGCGCTTGGCAAAACAGCGCTTCGAAGCTCAGTACGCGGAGCTGCCGGCGTGGCTCTAAACGCAGTCACAAGCCCCATCCCGGGTTGCGTAGAAGAACTTCCGACGCTAGTGGCAAGTGAATACACGAAACCCGACTGTGGATGCAACGCCAGGAATCTACCAGAACCTTCACCACAGGAATACCCAGCCAGCCGGAGCAAACCGGTTTCAGTACTCCTTTCATATCGATCAAGACAACGAAGTGCGGCAAACTCTGTCGAGAATCCAAAAAATGTCTCCCGGGCGACAAACAGCGCGTTCTCATCTGCGGATAGCACCAATGCCCTGGGAAGAAAATTGCTTTCCTCGATCGTAGTTGGATTGTCAGAGGGTACACTCTGGATAACTTCGTACAATCCCGTTTGGACGTCACGTTCAAACACAAAAACGCCCGCCGAGGGCGAAACTACATACAATTGCTGGCCATCTGCTCCGACCGCTAACATATTCCTAGTGCTATTCTGCAACTCAGGTTCCAGCAGATTTACCAGCGGTTCAGATATTATCCCGAGTTCGGACAGGCTATGATCGTAAATCGCAATGGATGTCGCTGTAAAAACTCGCCGACCATCATCGCTCAGTGCAATATCAGACAAATCAGCGTCTATTGGATATTCATAAGAATCCAACAGGGTCGGCGTTGGAACGCCCCCCTCCAGGCTGTACACCTCAATACTCGAACCTTCGTTACCAAACAGCCGGCCAACCACAAGTCGATCTTCCGCGCTGTTGAGCGCCAGCGAATTTGCGCCAGGAATTGAGACTATTTGCAGAACGTCCAAAAAGCCGGATGCACTATTGAACTCCAATATAGCTAAACCGGCTGGGCCAGCGGCATAGAGATAACGACCATCTACGGAACTGGTGAGGGCAGCCATCCCGAACAAGCCAGCATACCTTGGATCATCAGTTTCTATGATTTGTCCCAGGCTCGGCACGCCAGTTTCATCAAGATCGAATAGTGTCAAAACGATGTTCGAACCAGAGTTTTCCGAATCGAGGGCAACTACTAACCGTTGACCGTCGCCGGTAACATGAATCGCTTCCGCACTACTGAGGAGAATAGGCTCCTCCGGATCTTCCTCAAAAATATGGGCGCGTTCGATACCTCCAGATGTTGCAACAGCGAGTGCATTACTGTGCCAAACCAGCAACAGTACACAGAACCAACCCCATAATCTTGGAAACGACGCTCGATCAAATCCTATCCACAAAATACTAACCCTCCAAAAAGGCAACAGGCTGCACGCACCACTGATAGTTAATGCACGAAAGTCAATCTATTCGGACGCGACTTCCATAACAGTTACCGAAGCACTCACTCCAGCAGCTCATTAATGGCCTTCACAGTTTTTAGATCCAGCTTCCCCGTCACTGGTAGTTCCATTTGCGACTGGAAATCACTAATTGCTGCTGCAGTTTTCGGACCCATGGCGCCATCAACACTTCCTGAATAGATACCCAGATCCTTCAATGCTTGCTGTGCCTTGCGGACCATCGGACTGCCACCCGCGCCCGTACTGGTTCTACTTGCGTTGAACGACTTTGGCCCGCCCGAAAAGCGACCAACAGCATGACGGTAGTAAGGCTCAGGAATCATTTTGTAAACCGCCGCTACCGCCGCCTGAATCACCTTCCGAAGTGCCTCTCCTCGAGGAGTATTTTCCCAGCTTGAAAGAGCGCCTAGACCTGCAGCGCCGGGTAAAAGCGCTCCGGCGAGAACACCTGTTTTGACATCACGCGCCGTTCCCTTAACCGCAGTGGCCCCCAATATCTCTGAAGTTTGCACGTCGGTTAGTCTGAGATCTGCTGCCATGTGTGCCGTTTTTGTTGACTTGAGTATTCCACCAACGATCCCTCCCAACCCAGTGCGAGCACCAGCGCCACCACCAGCGCGGGAACCAGAAGAATTATCTTTAAACTCGGTCACCGCCGCGGTAATGATCAGATCGGCGCCCACAATCTTGCCAATCTTTGAAGCCGTAGTTGCATCTACTGCCCCGGAATTTTGAAGCCCGAGTTCGTCCATCACGCCCTTCAGGTTTTGGCGATCAACCACTTTGAAACAACCTGTTGCGACCAATGCAGTAGTCAGCTGATCCGCCATACCATCGCCGATTCCGGCTGAATAGGTAGACCAATTTCGAACTTTGTTATCGAATCTGGAGATCGCAACGCTCGCCCGACGACGGCCTTGGCAGGCGGCGATAGGTTCTCCAGCTACAACTTCTGTAGTCGTGCCTGCTTTCTTGCCAAATGGATTCTCGATAGCCCACAACGGGACGGCATAACCAAGTAAGATCGCGACGGAGATACATCCAAGTAGCCGTGTCATAGCAGACCTTCTATCTGAAAACCCTATTCTCACCAAACTCATCATTATTCCTCGTTAACCACTTCTACGCGTATTTCAGATTCCGTTCTCGCCGTCACTTCTTTCGATAATCTCGCACGAAGCTTGAACACGGGGTCACTAACCGCGTCTGACGAAGCAGATTGGACCATCACCTTCTTTGACCACGGTGTATAGCCGGGCAAAGAAACTACAAAACTATGTAAACCTGGAGTTAGCGTTAGTTGCTGGCCCGCAGAGCCATAATGAATACCGTCAACTTCTACATCTGCGCCCTCAGGTTCTGAAGTAACAACTACAGCAACTGACTCTGGCCCATCAACAACACGCTTTATTCGTGGTGAGTCCAACATCGCAGACACCAATTTCTGGGCAACGGATTGGCTGAGATCTTTTTGAGTATTGTCGTAACTCTGACCCTGAACCGTTTTCGATTCACGTTGTGCACTCGCTACGTTTGAGAACAACTTAATACCGGAGGTGACATCAATGACTTCTATACGCGCTTTAAGGCTATAGGTCGTTTTTGTTGTGTTGATGCCGTAACCAGAATACCGCTGGGTGTTTTTACCGAAATCCAGAATGTGGCCTGAAATAATCAACTGAGCTCCCAGCAAACCACCAACTCTCACCGCACTCTCGGGCGAGACAAAACCACTGTTCGCCTGAAACGAAATCTCACCTACCAGCGAGTCCAGCTTTTCCCGCTCAAGCACATCGAATCGGCCAGTATTTACCAGTTCATTCACAATGAGCTCTGGCACACTTTGTTGATACGGCGAACGCTTGCTGGCTGTGAAGTCAACAACAGCTATTGGCATCAAACCCTCTGCCAAAGCGCCGAAAGAAGGCGAGACAAATAGCACCAATAGCATCGCCTGCCAGTCCAATCTCTTCACTCTAAGCGCTCTCTTCAAAATACTCATGCTGCCCTACTAAAGTTATTCAGGTGGCCAAATTACGCGGCCCATCCTTATCCAAAGCTAGTTCTGTGTTCGCACTGCCGTGCTCGTTGCTCCACGCACTACCCCACTGTCATCTGTAAATCGAACGAAAATTCGATTCACCGCTGGGTTGTTCGGTATCACGCCCGTCGCAGTTACAAAAATTGCAAAGGCCTCAGCCGCCGTACCCTGATAATTCAAGGTCACGTTAGGCGCAGGTGACCCCACACAGGCCCCATCGCTCGTCAGACAAACAGACAATTGCAAAGGCAAGCCCTGCTCGCCATCGTCCACGCTGACAGTGATGTTCCCAGTGGCTCCTACGTTTGAGGAACCAACCGCAAACAGGCTGGTTTGATTTTCACCCGCCTGGTTTGAGCTTGTTTGGAGATCTGCGGTTGTTGTCAGACCAATCACGTCAGGAATCGAATTGCTGTCGGCGGAGAAGAGCAACGTGTTTAGCCCAGAAAATACAGGTGCTGGCTCGGTATTCGCGCAATCGAATGACAGGGCTACTTCTGTTGGCGCGACCTCACTGGTTGGCGTTATAAAGAAAGCGAACGTTTGAGTGCCTCCACCGATAATGTCCACCGGGGTATCTGCAGTCCCAACCAAACCGTTCGTTACCGAATCTGTTGCTTGATAGCGGAATTCGGCAGCCAAAGGCGTAATGGGCGCGATACTGCAGCCAATCGCTGGATCGTTACCCGCGTTAATGACCGACGCAAAGGCTGTAGCCACCTCGCCGACCTGAACTGAGCGGCTGACAGGAAGAATCGACGACACGATTGGTCCTCCCGGTGGCGTCTCACCCACCTGCAGGGTTTGTGCAACGGTCGTCTGGGCGGCGGTATCATCTGAAAGAATGGCTTCAACAGTACTTCCAACCCCATTGGGCACGTTGTTGCCTACTGTGGCAGGGAAGGACAGTTGAATGGTGGTTAGAGGGCCAACATCACCGAGGTCCCAAACCAGATTTTCGTTTCCCTCACAATTTCCGTTATTGCCACCGATGGTTCCACATGAGGCCGAAGTATCCAGAGGACCTTCCACCGTACTTTCAGAGATATCAAAGAAAATGGTGGGATAGCGAAGAAAGACGCTGCCAGCAAAGACAACAGCATCCGTTGGGTTCGTCACCGACATATCTACAAGTACTTGAGTGCCAGGCAATGCAGGATCGGGGCGCACGTTTAAACTGATTGATAATGGCGAGCCTTCTCCAACATACAAGGTCTCGGTCGTATAACGAGACAACGGCTGCGAATTTTGGAGGCCTGAAAGTTCCAGTTCAGATTCAAGTAATGTACCCGCAGCAGCTGAGGCGCTGCTGCTCAAAACCACGCTTTGGTTTCCAATCGACCCTGAGGGCAGACTGTTCAGAGGCCACTGAACAACATTTCCGATCAGAACACCGCCAGCACTGGTAGAAACAAGATTGGTGCCTTCGGGTAAGGTGAATCGCAGTATCGTGTCAGACAGATTTTCCCCCGAGTGATTTCCGTAGTTCAAACGGTAGCCCACATTTTCACCTGCGCTGACCGGATCGGCACTTTCGTCGATCGAAACGAATAGTCCTCCGATTGCTTGAATAGGCAGAGCACGGGATACGGTGGTCAGACCACCGCTATCATCTGTTACTACAAGCTCCCACTCTCGGATGAGTCCCGGCACTTGATTGCTGGCAACAAAAGGGTTGAGTGACATTCGAATGCTCTGACCCGGCGCCAGGTTACCCAAAGACCAAACAACAAACTCACGTTCCTCACAATTACCATTATTGCCACCAATGGTTCCACAGGATGCATCCCCGTCTAATGGCCCTTCAATCGTTCCTTCCGTAATCTCAGACAGACCGATCGGATAACGAAGTCGCACCTGACCACCAAAAACCACGCTGCTACCAGGATTACTGACTATCATTTCGGAAAAAACGCGAGTGCCGGGTGCACCCGGGGCTGGCGCCACAGAGAGTTTCAGGTCGAGCAGCGAGCCTGTTCCCACATAGGCCGATTCAGAAATGCGCTGGCTGATAGGCAAGAAATTTTGAGTGCCGTTTATTTCAAGTCTTGCTTCCAGCAACTGGCCGGGGGCTGCAGTGGAACTTATCGCTGTCACCACCCTAACCTGACCAACGCGCCCGTTAGGAATGGATGGAAGATCCCAGGTCACTTGCCTGCCACTAAGCACACCTCCATCAGTCGCAGATACAAACGTTGAGTCAGGCGGAAGTCTGAACACCAGTATGTTGCTGGTTGCCGAGCTACCTGCGAAGTTTCCGTAGTGCAGGGTGTAGGTCAAATTTTCTCCCGGCGCCACCGGATCTTTGTCCTCTTCTATCGCCAAACGCAAGGCTTCGGCGCTTTGAACAATTTGGGTCACGCTTTCAGTAGACGGGTTAAGGCCATCGTCGCTTAACACCACCTCCCATTGACTCAAAGTTCCCGGTGTTGTGTTGGAGGATATGAACGTAGAAAACGAAAGGCGCGCGCTACGGCCAGGTGCCACGTTGCCCAACGTCCAAATCATGAACTCACCAGACTCACAGTTGCTGTTATTGCCACCGATTGAGCCGCACGATGCGCTCGAATCTAGCGGGCCTTCTACCGTAGCTTCAGTCAAAGAAACTACGCCAGATGGGATTCGCAGCTGCACTCGTCCGCCGAAAGCCACAGACGAACCCGAATTTGTGACGTTCATTTCAACGAGGAAAGGCGTGCCCGGGTTCGAAGGATTCGGAGAAACAGTCATGCTCAGTGTGAGATCCGAACCGACACCTACATGGGCCGTCTCACTGACTTGCTGAGACGTTGGCAAGGAGTTTTGCATCCCGCTTACGCTGAGCTCAGACTCGACAAGCTCCCCAGAAACCGCCGTGCCACTTACCTCAACCTGAACCGTACGTTGACCAGCGCTGCCTGCTGGCACAGACCCCAGATCCCAAATGACCTGATTACCTACCTCAGTACCCCCACCGGAGGCTGCAATAAAAGTAGTATTAGCGGGCAAGTCAAACGCCAACTCGGCACCGGTTACGCTACTGCCTGCGAAATTGGAGAAACTAAGCGTGTACTCCAACTCGCTCCCAGCCTGAACCGGATCGTTGTCTTCATCTATCGCGAGCGACATGGCCGCTTGCGCCGTGATAGTAATTGTCCGCGTTGCGGTTGCAACCGTACTGCCGTCAGCAGTCACACTCGGCGAAACATCGATCGTAGTCCCTTCAGCGTTGCTGCTGGATGTGGGCAACCGCAATCCGGAACGAATGACCTGACCTGGAGCAAGGTTGCCGATATCCCAAATCAGAAATTCACCCGATTCGCAGTTACCGTTGTTGCCACCAATCGTATTACAGGACGCGTCTCTGTCCAGGGGGCCCTCAACCGTTCCCTCCGAGAAGTCCAGCAACCCAGCCGGATACTGCAGCCTAAGACTCAGGCTTGATTCAACAGAGCTACCCGAATTGGAAACGATCAATTCCGCCAAAGGCTGGTCACCTGGGACGCTTTGCTCGGCACTAAGGTTCAACGCCAATTCGACTGCCGCAAAGCTACCAGACGCAAAGCCGAGGGTTAGAAAAAATGTGGCTACTACCGGTACTACGAGGAAGCGGTTGAAGTAGTGCAGCATGAGTTATGAGTTCTCCCTGGGCATGCGAATTCGATCCTTGCAAATTTGAGTTTTGCATACGTGATCGAATCTAAAAAGCGAGCAGCGCGGACAACGCCGGACCTCTTTCCGGACAGAAATTAGCTTTTTATTTTCAGTTGGTTACGAACCGGACAGTCCGCAAATCAGAGAGGCAAAACCTTACAAGGGCGAAATATAGGCTGGATCCATAGCGTAAACCGGGCAGGTTGCTACCGCAGCCGCCCAGTGCTCACGAGCAACGCTCTCCTCTTCTTGCCATTTAGCGACGCGGGCCATTCGAACGTGCCCCAAGAAGTTCAAACTGTCTTGTTCGACATCAACCAAAATTTCGGCAACAGCATGACCATCTTTGGACCTATCTATGACGGCCAGTTGCGAGAGATAAAGCGCCCAGGCAGCTCTATCATTCGCCCCCAATCCTTGCGTAGCTTCGTCCATTTTTAACACTTCAATAGCACTAACATAGGAGGCGCGAGCTTCTTCGAGCCTGCCGGCATAGAAATATGCGTCACCAAGCGAGCCATGTATTGCATGAATAAACGGTACGGTCGTTTCAGCCATCAGTCGGAGCGCCAACTCCCGCATCCTTACCTCCTCCGCATGATCTCCCTGCAGCCCCCTAACCTTAGCGAGCAGCTCAAAGCCGAGATTACTCTCCGGATAGTCCTCCAGTATCCGGCTGTAGAGTTCTTCGGCCAGATCAAGTTGACCTAGACAAACTGCAAACGTGCCAGAGTTTGCAAGCGTTGCCTCAACCGGATTAAGCCGGGCTGCATGAGCCAGAACAGCGACGCCCTCGTCCACTTCCTCTGCAAGCCACAGGTATGTCCCCAACCAGAAGTGAGACTGCCAGAAATCTGGATCTAGCGTTACGGCCGCTCGGGCATGCGTGACCGCAAGATCTACACTCCTTCTATCGTCAGTGCTGCCCCCCAAATTAGAAGAGGCCTCTGCGAGCGCAAGACGCAATCTGACATTGTCCGGGTGAGTTCGAAGCAGAGGAGACAAATAGTCTCTCGCTTCAGCAGGCTGACCCGACCTCGACAGATAGAGCCCATAAGAGCTTATTGCAAGCAAACTTTTTTCGTTTAGGGCCAAGGCCTTAGCGCAAGCTTTCTCTGCCTGACCGAGGAAAATCGCTGAATCTTCATAGTAGTACTGCAGCGATGCTGCGCGACATTGTAGCGCCAACGCGTCAACAAAATCGGGATCAAGAGCGATCGCAGAAGCCAGCTGATTATTCGCTTTTGCAATGGCATCAAGCGACCCTGAGCCATGCTTTTCCAGGGTTTTCTTGGCCAGCAAATAAGCTTTGAAAGCCAGGGGCTCTGTCGTGCCGACACCCGTCCTTGGCAGATTTTCTGCTCCAGCGAACAAGGCCAACAGGTCTGCTACACCGTCATCCACCCAAGTCATGGTATTCGGTTCTGAGGAAGCCGATGACCAAATGACTTGAATACCAGCTGGATTGAACTCACTCACATTAAGTGTCTTAATGCGACCATCCGTGAAGCCGTCTAACACTAGCGTCTTTGTGTCTACTATCTTCTTGCCAGCAATGGTCTTGCCGACGCCGACCAGATCATCCGCTTCAGCGTATGACCTTTGATCAGCACTAATGCCCATCTTTTGCAGTTCAACCAGTAGCTGATCTGCAAATATTCCCGCAAATGCATCTGACTTTTCGGGAATCATGATAAGAAAGGAGCGAAACTCGCCAGTTTTTTTCTCCTGACTCGACCCGAACCCGGAATATTCCACAATCAGTATTCCAACTAACAGTAAGATGGCAATACCAAAGCCCAAAACAGCTATTGGAAACGTTTGGCGTTTTGTCTCAACCGGTGTATCAACTACGGTAGCTAGCTTAGCAGCCTCGGCCTGGCGTTTCTGCCATTCATCACGATCTTCTGTGAAGGTGCTGGCCTCGCTGATGCGCCGCAACGTTGCTGTATCAAGCTCGTAACCGGGATCGAGCAACTCAAGAAGCGGTTTATCGAGCAGCACAGAAATGCGTAGAGCAACCTCAACCCGCATAACCGCCCCTGCTCTCGCTCTACGGAGTACGCGTGCCGCCGAGTCTGCGGTTTTGTAATCATCTCGGTTTTGATCCCAAAGATCGGTATCTAACTGGTTTATTGGCCTTCCAGATTGTTTGATCACGGTCGCCAAAGCTTGTACAGAAAATTTAACTTTCAAGGCTTCCCTACCTAAGTTCCTACCTGATGATCATTGAAGGAGTTGCAGAATATACACAACTCCGTAATTCTGCCTGAGTAGCGGAGTAGGCCGAACTAACTGCAAGAAGTATATATACCTAGCGACTGCAATACAGGTTCGAGCCGTCCCATAAAAACTATAAGGTCGAATTGTTTGTTCTTAGGGAAGACGACAAATACTGTATAGAACTTTTCAGCTGTGATGGGACCTGTCGGGGCATATCGCGATTTGAATTCTTCATACGCAAGGATGTCTATCTTCGAACCATCTGCGTTCTGAAACCGGCGAGAATTAGCTAGTCGTTAAGAGACAATCCTCAGATTTACCATACTTCCCCAAATTGCCCCGGCGAAAAGACTCAGGTCCTCGCAAAACTTGGTGGCTTCCTAACTATCGAAGCTACCACTTTTCGAGGGGATTACCCTGCGGCCTTAGGAAGGCAACCTGCATCACTTGACCGATCAAGAAATCCGCGAGCCATCAGATTCAGCACGAGTCTGTCAACGCCTTCATAATCCAGGTGATCGATCGATGAGTCATCGTCGATAAAGTCGAGCGCCTCTGAACGCTGTGGACCCCCGACAATCCAGAGCATGAGATTTTTGATACCGCGCTTGAGGGGTGATTTATGTTTCTGCTCAACAAAGCCTGCAACACGAAACATGGCTCAACCTTAAGCATGACCAATCTGTTCATTACTTTACGCCCGACATACCTACATAGTCCCTGAGATCTTCGCGCGTCTTAACTCTGCTAGGCACACCTTTTAGCTGAGGGATGCCCTACTCTCGATCAACGTGCTCCTCAGAAGCAGGAATCAAAATGGTGTCATTGTGCTCAAAGGGGTTCAGGTCTTTCTCTTCCGGCGACCACCAACCGTGGGGTACTCGTATCAGCCGTTCCGACAGATCCTCTCTTAGTGCAACCATCATGTGAACCTGCCCAGCAACAGTCTCGATCGTGGCCCATTCGCCTTCAATTAGCCCATAATACGCGGCGCCTGTTGGGTGTAGGAAAGTTCTGGGGTACGGAAGCGGGTCTAAATCCCTTTCGTCCAGCAGACTCGAGAACAGTTCAACCTTGCCTGGAGGCGCGGCAAAGCCGGTTTCCTAATAGTTGTAGTACTTATTGGATACGAATCTAAGTTTGTATTGATTTTTGAATTCATCAAACGAAGAATTGGAACTCGAGAGTGGTTAGCTTCCTTATTTACACGATCAACCCTACGTACTCACCAGCTTTCTAAATGGGTTTCGCGAGGTCGTGCTAAGAGAACACGGGCAATTTTAGAGCACCTGTGCCAAGGCTGAACTTGCGCCGAAAGACGTGTCTAACCCACACGCGCTGATCCCTTTTATTCGTTTTATAGGTTTGCTTGAGGCGACGGCGGACGGTACTGGCTGCCGCGACTTTGCGCTTCAACTGGCTG
This sequence comes from uncultured Pseudomonadales bacterium, assembly GCA_964634815.1. GTDB lineage: Bacteria > Pseudomonadota > Gammaproteobacteria > Pseudomonadales > Azotimanducaceae > JALZVT01. The sequence goes on from CAZWMD010000089.1 coordinate 11,568, forward strand.
CGCGGCAAGACATCACCATCCTTGTTACTTTTGGTAAGCCTACTGAGGTATGTTGACGCTGTGAAAGCGGCACTGAATCTGTTGGCCAGGGAATCGCCACTATTAGCCTGGGGGCTTGATCTGTTTATCAAGAGAGCGACCAAACGAATAGAGATCTCTTTTCGCGTGACGCTACGGAGGCTGGTGACTCGCAAACAGTTTCAAGACTACTTGCTAGGTTCGACAGCCAACATCGTGAGTCAATTGGTCGGTTCCGCATACCCACCAAGAAGTTTGTTCGTCAGCAGAAGTCCACCGTCTTCTGA
>CAZWMD010000090.1:0-9778 GCA_964634815.1 uncultured Pseudomonadales bacterium
TGAAACCACGGCTTTACTCTGGCACTTTACTCTGACCCCAGACGATCTAGCGGATTAAAGCTGTACAGCGAATCCACCGCTCTCGATCCTGCGCGTTGTGCGGCGCGGTTGCGCACCCAGGCTTTGATGCCGCTCATGTGGAACACTGCAGCATTGCGGCGTGAGCCTTTCTGCACCGCTGCCGTGCGCGCGATGCGCAGGGAGTCATAACGGCCAAGACTTGACGCGATGTCGTTACCCGCAGCAACACAGCGGGCAAGCACCGCGCCGTCTTCAATAGCCATCGCTGCACCCTGAGCCATGAAGGGCAGTGTCGGATGGCAGGCATCACCAAGCAAAGTGGCCCGCGCATCGCTCCAGCGCGCCATGGGCGGGCGATCAAACAACGCCCATTTGTAGCAGGCCTCAGGATCCATCGCGTCGATCAATATTTGGATACTGTCATGCCAGCCAGCAAAATCGGCTTTCAATTCTGCATGGTCACCACGTTCGTTCCAGGATTCTACTTCCCAGCCACGCTTCTCAACCACACAAACGCAGTTCACCAGCTCACCCCGACGTACATAGTAGTGCACAAAATGTTTACCCGGGCCCCACCAGGCTGTCGAGACGGGTCTGATCAAATCTTTAGGCAGCAATTCGACAGGCACCAGACCGCGCCAGGCGACATTACCGGTGAAACGCGGCGACTGTTTGCCAAACAGTTTTTCCCGCACCACTGAGTGAATCCCATCAGCACCCACCAACAGCGCGCCCTCATATTCAGCGCTTGCTGTGCGCAATAAGACACCCGCGGCTGTCTGAGTAAAATCAATCACCTCAGCACTGGTATGCAAACGGATGCGAGGTGTTGCCTCCGCTGCCAACAACAACACCCCAATCAGATCCGCGCGATGAATGTGATAGTAAGGTGCACCGTAGCGACTCAGCGCAGACTCACCCAACGCATTGCGGCTAATCACTTCGCCTTTTTTCCAGCCACGAAACTCTGTAGCGGCTGGCAAGAAAGCGACACGGCGCAGACTTTTCTCGAGGCCAAGAGCATGAAGCACATGGGTTGCGTTGGGACTGAGTTGAATGCCGGCGCCGATCTCTGATAACTCGGCCGCGCGCTCAAAAACCTCAACCTCAAAGCCCTGCTCAGCAAAGCAAAGTGCGGCAACAAGCCCACCAATTCCACCGCCAACGATGAGCACGCGCTCAGTCATGCAACTCGTCCTTATTCGCATTCAACTCGGAGAGTTTGCGATACAACACCCGCTCACTCACACCCAGGGTTTTGGCCAAAGACTTACGATCACCCTGAAACGTTGCAACGGCTCGAGCCAGGTAGTTTCTTTCTGCCTCGGCAAGCGAGACGAGCTCAGGCGAATCTGCCTGCACATGCGCTCCCTGAGTCTCGTCAGCGCTCTGACAATGCGCCGGCAGATGAACGGGATGAATCACTCCGTCATCGGCAAGCAGCAGCGCGCGCTCTACAATGTTACGCAACTCTCGCACATTACCGGGAAACTCATAGCCCTCAAGAACCCGCAGGCTCGCCTCCGAGAACCTGATCTCAGGGGCCCCAAGACGCTGCAACATTGTTTCTATCAAGGGCTGCAAATCACCCTGTCGATCGCGCAGCGGTGGCAAGTCAATTTCAAACACCGTCAATCGATAGTACAGATCATCGCGAAACGATCCGGACGCCACCATCTCCCGGAGATTTTTATTGGTGGCGCACACCAGTCTGAAATCGGTTTCCTGCCACTGCGTACTACCCACCCGGCGAAATCGTCGGGATTCCAGCAGCCGCAGTAATTTGACTTGCACCGACAAAGGAATATCACCGATCTCATCGAGAAACAGTGTTCCACCCTGAGCAGACTCAACCAGTCCAACCTTGTCTCCGTCTGCACCGGTAAACGCCCCTTTCACATAACCAAAGAGTTCACTTTCAAACAGCGCCTCCGGCATGCCAGTACATTCCACCGGAACAAAAGGTTCATCGCGCCGTTCACTCAACCGATGCAAGGTCTGCGCAACCAACTCCTTGCCTGTTCCTGATTCACCCAGCAACAGGATGTTTGTGCTGCTTCGCGCCACTCGTTCAACCAGGTTCAGCATTTTTTGGAAACTGGCTGATCTGCCTACCAACCGATGCTCTGAAGACTGGGTTGTCCCGGCATCTGAGGGGCGCATGCGCTCCAGGAAATAGAGAATTTCATCGCTGTCGGGATCAATGATCGGCCACATCTCAACATGAACGTATTCCTCACCCCGAGGCGTGTGATGAATGTGCAACACCTGGCTGGCCTCTCTTGCCTCACGACTCTGTTTCAACGGACAGGTTTCACCGGCCTGATCGCAGGGCACGTTGTAGTGGTGTGATACCTGGTAGCAATGCTGCGTAGTCCCTCGGTCTGTAAACCCGTAAGCCTGCCGATAGGCGGGGTTAGCGAGCAAAATCTGATAATCCGGACTGAGCAAAATGGCCGGTTCAGGAAAGGCATTCAGAACCGCCTGCAGTGGTTTGGTCGACGTCATATCGCACAGACTAACGACTGCCATCCAGTACAGTCAACACTAAAAAGCTGCCTAATTAGGCAGTTTTCAAATCCCATCACCTCGCAAGAAATCCATAACTAATTGTTTTATAAGGTTCATATATCTGGCACGGATTTCGCTTTATAAATTACCAACGCATATATATTAATAACAAGAAGTTATTTACTACCATGGCATCACCCCCTGTTGTTCGCGCCTTTTTTGATCAGGATACCTACAGCTACAGCTATGTGGTGAGCGACCCCGCCACCCACCAGGCCGTTGTGATTGATCCGGTACACAACTTCGACCCGGCCTCGGGAACGCTCAGATCGTCCTCTGCAGACCTCATCGTCCAGTTTGTCCACGAACAGAATCTCCATGTGGACTGGATTCTTGAAACCCACATTCACGCAGATCACCTCTCCGCCTCCGGATACCTGAAAGCGTCTCTCGGCGCACGAATCGCCATCGGCGCACAGGTCAGTTGCGTGCAAGAGCGCTTCAGCACCATCCTGAACCCAGACCCTGACTTTCACTGCGACGGCAGTCAGTTTGATCAATTACTCAACGACAACGATGAGCTTGCAGTAGGCACTCTAAGAGTACTGTCACTGCACACACCGGGTCATACACCCGCCTGCATGAGTTATGTGATTGGCAACTGTGCGTTTATCGGCGACACGCTGTTTATGCCGGACTACGGCACCGCACGAACCGATTTCCCTGGAGGTGATGCGCGCAAACTCTACCAATCCATCAAACGTATTCTCAGCCTACCCGCTGACACTCGGCTGTTTATGTGCCACGACTACGGTACACAACACCGTACAGAGTTTTGCTGCGAAACCAGCGTGGAGGAGCAACGCACAAAGAACATCCATCTTCTTCAATGCACCTCAGAAGACACCTTTGCCGCCTATCGACAATGCCGTGATAAAAACCTGTCCGCCCCGCGGCTGTTGTACCCGGCGGTGCAATACAACCTGCGCGGGGGCCAACTGCCGCCAGCCGAGTCAAATGGCCGCAGCTACCTGAAAATCCCGGTACGGAACGCCTAGCGTGTTTCCTGTTGCATTAGCTCTACCCGGCGCATTGGCGATTGGCTTGAGTCTGGGTTTGCTCGGCTCCGGCGGATCCATTCTGACTGTCCCGGTACTGGTGTATCTGCTGGGCCAGGATGAAAAAGTGGCAATTGCCAGCTCACTGGCTATTGTTGGCACCATTGCACTCGTTGGCAGTCTCCCCTTCCTGCAGCAAAAGCGTATCGCCTGGCGCGCGGTCTTTTTGTTCGGTGTGCCCGGCATGCTGGGTACCTACATTGGCGCCTGGTCATCCGCCTTTGTCTCGGGCGCGCTACAACTCGCGGTGTTTGCACTGGTGATGATGGTAGCTGCCTACTTCATGCTAAAACCCGAAACCAGATCGGCCCCTCAGTCACACCCCGCCCGACCAGCCAACCGATCTACTTTAATGGCCGAGGGCTTGCTGGTTGGCGTTCTCACCGGCTTCGTTGGCGTCGGCGGCGGCTTCCTGATCGTTCCCGCGCTGATGTTTTTGGGCGGACTCAGCATGCACCAGGCCGTAGCAACCAGCCTTGTGATTATAGCGATGAAGTCTTTTGCCGGATTTATTAAGTACACCGACGTGCTGGCGGCACAAAATCTCACTTTGGATATCAAGGTCATCGCCACCATCAGTCTCATCGGTGTACTTGGCAGCTTTGGTGGCCATGCCATTGGCAACCACCTGCAACAGACAACTCTGAAAAGAGCCTTTGGCTATTTCCTTGGCGTCATGGGCGTCTGCATTCTCTTTCAGTCCTCACCCGCAGCAAGCACCACGGAGCTACCAGTGCCCTTATCAAAACAAGTTCTCAAGGTATCAGATCGTGTCACCCTGGCAGGCCAGCTTAATCCGCAGATCATCGACGCACTTAAGCAAAACAAAACCCGGGTGATTGATTTGCGCACCATCGACGAAGACATCGCCCTCGACCAGAACAAAATGCACGAAGCCCAAATCGACTATGTTCACCTGCCTGTGGGCGATCTGGCGATCCCGCAAGCCACATCAACAACGCTCACCACATTGTTGACTGAAACGCCGGACGCACCCGTGGTGATTCACTGCAATTCGGGTAATCGAGCGGGTCTGTTGTGGGCAATCCATCTCATCGAGCAAGGCACAACCACTGAACAAGCGCTTGCGGTTGTTGCACCGATTACCACCAAAGCACCAGTTGTCGATGCCATAAAGCGCTATGACTCGGACCAAAAGTAGGCGCTGGTCAGACGACCCTGTTGAAGTTCCAATGGGTCGCGTTAATCTGTTGGATTACCTTAAAAGTGGAATCGACTAAACGCCATGCCTCTATGCCACCCCCAGCTATCTGACGAACGATCATCGGATCACACCGTACAATCAAACAGACCAGTTGTTCTGGCAATCTGGGTCGTAGCCGCCCTGCTCTGGAGCACCGGCGCATGGGCTGCAGAGAGTTACCCCAAAGGCCATGGCGCCCTCCAGGTATTTGACGCCGAAGGTATGGCGGTAACACCAACCTGGGTCAAACTGTGGGTCGGCTTCCTCATGGCCACCTTTGCCGCCGGCCTACTGTTTGTGTGGCGACACCCCATCGCCCGATGGACCACCGGCGGGTTCCTGGTCTCCGCTGGCACCGGCGCACTGGTGTTTTCTGCCCTTGGACTGCCCTTTCTGAGCGGCTCCATTGCCATCATGCACATCATCTGCTGGATGCCGGCCCTGCTCATGCTGATACTAAAGCGACCCTTTCTAAACCCCGAAGAGGGTCTGGGTTACCGCATCTGGGCCGGTCTGATCACCTTTGCTATCTTGTTCTCTTTCATCTTCGACTTCCGCGATGCGGGCATCTACATCGCCCATGTCACGGGGATGGGTTAATCTGAGACCCACAGCATCTGACCCAGGCCCAACAAATGAGTGATTCAAGCCCAGCAAAAACCCAAACCCTGGACGCCCTGGTTGTGGGGGCCGGTTTTGCCGGGCTGTATATGCTGCATCGCTTCAAACAGCTTGGGCTCAACGCCCGCATTCTCGAGGCCGGCGGCGGCGTGGGTGGCACCTGGTACTGGAATCGTTACCCCGGCGCGCGTTGTGATATTCCCAGCCTGCAGTACTCCTATCAGTTTTCACCCGAACTGGAGCAGGAATGGGAATGGAAAGAGCGCTACGCCGCCCAACCCGAAATCATGGCCTACGCCGAGCATGTGGTTGAGCGTTTCAACCTGGGCCCGGATATTCAGTTTGATACCCGGGTCGCCTCTGCGCACTTTAACGACACCAATAGCCGCTGGCTGCTAACCACAGAATCTGGCGAACAGTTTTCCTCCAGATATTGCGTAATGGCGACGGGCTGCCTGTCTTCAGCCAACGATCCAGAATTTCCTGGCCGCGACCAATTCACCGGCAACTGGTACCACACCGGCCGCTGGCCCCACGAAGGCGTCGACCTTTCTGGTCAGCGAGTCGCCGTGATTGGCACCGGCTCTTCCGCGATTCAATCCATCCCTATTTTGGCAGAGCAGGCCAAACACCTGACCGTTTTTCAACGCACGCCAAACTACTCAGTACCTGCTCACAACCGCCCCCAGGACAAAGAAGAAGAAGCCCGTATCAAGGCCACCTATCGTGAGTTCCGCGAACTTGGCAAGGCCCAGGGCGTTGGCTGGGACACCTCCAACAACGAACGAACGGCCGAAGAACACAGCGCGGATGAGGTGCGTGCAGAGTGCGAACGCCGCTGGGAGATGGGTGGACTGTACTTTTACGGCACCTTCGCTGATCTGCTAATAAACGCCGAAGCCAACCGCATCGTTGCCGAGTTTGTTCAGGAAAAAACCCGCGAACGCATTAAGGATCCCGAGCTCGCAGAGCTGTTGTTGCCGTCCACCATTCTCGGCTGCAAACGCATCTGTGCGGACACGGGTTACTTTGAAACCTACAACCGCGACAACGTGTCGCTGGTAGATATTTCAAAGTCTGGCATCGATGAAATCACAGCCAGCGGCGTGCGGGTTGGTGATAAGGAATACGAGGTTGATGCCATTGTGACAGCCACCGGCTTCGACGCCATGACCGGCTCGCTTGATCGCATTGATATTCGAGGCAGCAGCGGACAAAAACTCAAAGAGAAGTGGGCAGCGGGTCCGCGCACTTACCTGGGGTTAACCACATCAGGGTTTCCAAATTTCTTCATCATTAGCGGCCCGGGCAGCCCTTCTGTACTGACAAACATGATTACGTCCATTGAGCAGCACGTTGAGTTTGTGGCGGATTGCGTGGCCTGGCTGCAAGAACGGGATCTGGATCAGATCGACGCCTCCCTCGATGCCGAGAACGACTGGGTTGACCACGTCAATGAGGTCGCCGGGCAAACCCTGTTGCTCGGCTGTAACTCCTGGTATCTCGGCGCCAACGTACCAGGCAAACCACGGGTGTTTATGCCCTATCTCGGTTTTCCTGAGTATGTTGAAAAATGCGAGGAAGTGGCAAACGATTCCTACGCGGGCTTCACGAAGGCCTAGCCGGGCATATCCTCAACAACCACCGCTGTACCAATCGCCAGCAGTTCCGCTGCGCCTCCCATCATGACCGAGGTGGTGAAGCGGGTAGAGACAATGGCGTTAGCTCCCAGAGCCTGGGCTTCGGCACACATGCGATCCAGGCTCTGCTCCCTGCTCTCCGCCAGCAGTTTGGCGTACTCGTGAATCTCACCGCCAACCAGCGAGCGTAAACCGGCAATAATGTCTTTGCCAATATGTCGCGCTCTGATGGTGTTGCCTCGCACCAAACCCAGAGTACGAACAATTTTTTTCCCGGCCAGGGTTTCACTACTTACTACCAACATTTCAAATCTCCACCTTGTTGTATCTGTCCTTTTTTCGCTCAAGCAAACGCTGCCGCAACACGCTTAGCAGCAACACCACCAACCCTGCGTATAGTCCACCGACAATGAGTTTTTCAAACCAGTCCGTACTATCACCAGTAAAGAACTGATACACCCCGTACCCCAAAAAAAGCACACCGCTCAAGCACAGCAGTACGAAACCCAGCAGTCTGCTGTTTTCAATCAGCGCATCGTTTGTGGTTTCGCGCCAGTCCGGCGCCGTTGTACCCAGTGAAGAAGCGCCCATGCGGGTCTGCAGTTCACGCAGGTCTTTGAGCAAGCCTGTGCAGTGTTCGCATTCTTGCAGATGCAGTTGTATTCGCTGGTTTTCCTGCTGCGTTAGTTCGCCGTCGAGGTAACCCGAGAGCAGTTCCTCAACGTGATGTGTGTCGTTCATGAGTTTTCTCCTGTGTTATCTGCGGCAACCAACGCCGTGCGCAGCGCAAGGCGCGCACGGTGCAGCCGCGACATGACGGTGCCCGCTGGAATCTCAAGGGCCTGAGAGATTTCGGCATAACTCAAGCCAGCGTAGTCGCCAAGCACCAGAATCTCGCGATGCTCCTGGCTTAGAGATTCAAGCCCGCGCAACAGCGCCTCGTCTCTTTGCGCAACTTCGGCACGCTCCAAGGGAGCGCCTCGCTGGTCCGCCAGCAGGTTGTCATCGGGCATCTGCACTTTGCGCTGCCGAACCAGATCAAGCGCCCGGTTTCGTACGATCCGGAAGAACCAGGGTTTAAGCGCGCCCCTGGCGGGATCAAACGCTTTTGGTTTGCGCAGCACTGCCACCATAGCGTCCTGTACCGCATCCGCTGCATCTTCAGTGTTACCCAGAATTTGCAGCGCAAGCACGTAAGCTCCAGTACCCAGTTTTGCGAGTTCATTGCGCATAACGCGATCTGTTTGATGGTCTTGGGAGTATTACGGGTGGGGGCACGAGTTTATTCCAGGCGGCGGCCACTCAGTGGTATTTATTTCAAACGCGGCCATTAAATAAGCCCCCTAAATATCTGTTTTATATAGATTTAGTTAAATAAAAATCAAATGGACTACAATGAGCGACCTAGCTCGCCACAGGAAGCCATCCGGTGCTCAAACATTCCCTCCTCGCCACCAGTTGCCTTCTGCTTGCGAGTTGCACAGATACCAGCCCAACAACCCCGGCAAACTCCAGTGAGCGCGCTGCGCTTGCCGCCGGTTCTGCACTCCCCCAGCCTGGTGTGGCCAAAGACCTTCTAAGCTGTGAACCCGTCGCCGGCATGACCCCATACTGTGGCTATCACAACCCCGAAGATCTGGTTCACATCCCCAACACCGATCTGCTGATTGTCAGCGAAATGGGGGAGTTTATGGCGGACTCACCCGGCAAACTGTCACTGCTCAACATGGCCAGTGGTGCCAGAGAAACCCTGGCCATCGATTGGTCGGTCGCCAACAACAGCTGGGGCGACGCCCAGTGCACCCCGCCAGATATTCCGGCACTTAGCCCCCATGGCATAGATCTTACCCGCCGCGATGACGGCGAACTGAGCTTGCTGGTAGTGAACCACGGCGGTCGGGAATCTGTTGAGTTCTTCGCCGTGGCGGATAACGGCGACCTGACCTGGCGCGGATGCGCGTTACCGCCGGGAGATCCCTTTATCAACGATGTGGCGGCCCGAAAAGACGGCGGGTTTTATGTCACCCATATGTGGAACAAGTCAGCAGACTTTGCGACCACCGCAGCCACACTGCAGGCTGGCAAAAACACAGGTTGGGTCTGGGCCTGGACCCCCAGCGCCGGCTTCAGTGAGCTTGCCGAAACCCAGGCCCAAATGCCCAACGGCATTGCCATTAGTCCAGACAACAACACGCTCTACATCAACGTCTATTTTGGCGGCGGCACCCTTGCGATGGATCTCGCAAGCCAGAGTCGCATCGGTAACATTACCGCCCGCCAACCGGACAATGTCACCGTCGATGACAGCGGCACCATCTGGATCGCCTCCCACCAACACGACCCCATAGGCCAGGCGTGCACCGAAGTCACTGAAGGCCCCTGTTTGTTGCCGTTCCAGGTGGTGAAAGCAGATCCCAACACCTTAGAGCAGCAGGTTGTTATCGATCAAAACGGCACGCCCATGGGCTACGCAACGGTTGCGCTCAAAGTGGACCAGCGGCTCTACATGGGCAGCGCCCACGGCGACCGGATTGTCAGTGTGGAGCTTTAGGGCGCGTTAAAGACGACGAATGGCAGAAAATATCCAGTCGCTAGCGCCGGCATTGCATATCGATTTTGCCGGCAACCTGCTCAAACTTAACAACTTCGAGCCAACCTCCCTG
>CAZWMD010000090.1:9878-11658 GCA_964634815.1 uncultured Pseudomonadales bacterium
TATCGATTTTGCCGGCAACCTGCTCAAACTTAACAACTTCGAGCCAACCTCCCTGGTACTCAAAACCAGTCTCAGAGACGCGCAGTACAGACGCGACACCATCCGGCGTCGCCCGCGCAGGCGCCCAGGCAAGTATTTTTACACCATCCTGCAACGCTATGGTGCCAGTCAGAGTGCTGGGCTCAACACCGCCATCGGCATACAACTCGGTTGAACCGCTGTCATCCGAGAATTTCAATAGTCGCCCCTTAACGCGACAGGCCCCTTCAAGAACAAAGCGTCGATCAGCAATATCAACCTGCAACGTGCCTGTTCCATCAAAGGCGGTAGCCACCTCGCGAGCCCGCTTGGCATCAGCGCTATTTGCAGCATGTAGCGTCAATCGATAGAAGCTGTCAGCTTGCGCCCAAGGTTCAACAGAGAGTTCAACATAGGTACCGTTGCTGTGAGTGGCTTTTATGCGGGAGTCCTGGGAACGGGCTGTGAGCACGTAGCCATTCGCTTCAAGCATGGAGACCTGTTGTTCAGCCACCCGATCAGGTGTCAGATTGCCAACAACGCCATAAATGATCGACGTCCCGAATTTTGCGCTCGTCGATGCGGTCTGAATAGTGAGTCCAACAGGCAAAACAAACCACTCAGCCAACCAGTCCGGACGGGAAACGTCTAACCCAACACTGGTTTTGTCTCCATCCAGCTCCAGACGGGTCTCATTCGCTGTGTTTTCACTACACCCACTGGTGTTCAGCAATATCAAAAGGGCAACTATGTGCAGTTTGTTCATTTCGCCTGTCCGGTGGATGATCTGATGCTGACCGTATGTAAAACGCGGCAACCTCGGCTCCAGAACACTATTCCTCTCCTTTCCGCCGGCCAATACCCCCTATTGGTGATACCGCCCTGGCCAGATTCGATTACACTGCGTGGGATTGATGCCAGTTTGGCGCACCACAAGTTCAACGGCATACTTCCCAAATGGATTTTGGACTTCTATTTCCGAATCAATCAGGAGAGATTCTATGAACCGCAAACCCTATTTGCGCAAAACCTTTGTGTTCAAGTCATGGTCCTATGCAACAACTGCATGCCTCGTTGTATTTGCCGGCCTGTTCTCCGGCAGTATCCACGCCAAAACACAAACCATGGAGCAGTGGGCAGAGGAATACGGCATCCCACTCGACGTGTCTTATGACGCAACCCGAATAATAGAAACCGAACAGGGCAGCTTCCGCCTTAAGGAGCGCAAGGCACCGGGCAAGACGATGGTGGAGATGAATTTCCAGGGCATCCAGGGTGCCACCATCATCCGCGAAGACCTGGATAAAGCCTGGTTCTTTTCCACCGAAATGGGCTTCTATCGAGAGATGGATATGAGCCAGGCCAATCAACAGCGGCCAGACAACTCTCAGGTAACTGATGTTGAAGAAGTAGGTCGCGAAACCATCAACGGCTATTCAACCCGCAAATTCAAATCCGAGTTCAAAGACAACAACGGCAAAGCCGAAGGCTTCATGTGGATCACGGATGACGGCATACCTATAAAAATGGATATGACGTACACCAGCCGTCGAGCAAGAGGTCAGACGGTGACAATGGAGCTTGAAGATTTGCAAGTGCGCGCCCAGGACGCCAGCCACTTCGAACTGCCCGAGGGTTTGGAGCCACTAAGCCTTGGCGCCATGTTGCGCATGGGCCGGCAGGCACAGCGCCAAAACACAGGCCTCGAGAACACAGGTCAAACAGCTGGTGCGGAGCCCGCCGCTGAGCAACCCACTTTAGG
>CAZWMD010000091.1:0-4934 GCA_964634815.1 uncultured Pseudomonadales bacterium
TCATGTCTTTAGAGAGAATCGCTTTCACCACATCCTGATCATGGCCATCAATGATGAGGTCAAGCCCCTGTTTCATGAAGGTGTTAGAGATTTCTGCCTCTTCCAGAGACAGGATGCCATCTTTACGCGCGGCCTGAGCCAACTCAACAGACTTCTCGATGAGTTCTTCTTGTGACTCTTGCTTGGAGGTAAACGCCTTAACCGCAACTTTTGCCGCACTAAGAAACTGTCCAAGACTGAATTTCATCATAACCACCATAATGGTGCCGGCTATGACAATCACCAGAGAAGGAGCGTTGACAAAAACCCCAGGCTGACCGCCCATCAAGACAGTCACGACCACTACAGCGCAAGCACCTATCAGGCCGATTAGAGTGGCTATATCCACAGAAGGTTATCCCTATTAATTAAGGTATGGCTCTCAAGATAAAGATCGACCAATTGTTGCCAGACTTTAAGCGCAAGCCCAAGACCGAGACCTGGCTCTCAGTCCTTTTGTCGCTTAGGCAACATTTGACTCGCCAAAGCCCCTAAATCCGAACAAATTCCGATCTTGGATCGCTTCAGCCACCCCTTCTGGCACCATGGAGATCCAGTCCCGATCTCCTGAGGCTATTCGCCTTAGAACGTCTTCCGAATGAATCTCGAGATAGGCATGGGTGATGTCCTCAATAGGCATAATGGACTGTCGTGCCTTAAGGAATTCAAGTAACCGGCTCAAATCCGGATGGACTTCCATGTTGTGGGCGGTGAGGATCTGGCCGCTTTCATCGTCCCTCCATGGGTAAACAAGCAGCTTCAATTGTTCCTTGAAAAGGCGCCCAAAGCTCTCAAGTATCCCGCCATCCAACTCATCGTAGTAGCGCTCATCGAACAGGTTTTGCAGCGCCCCAACACCAAGAGCAATACCAACAGGTCGATCTGTTAATCTGAAAAGATAGCTCGCCAGGCGATAGTATTCGAAGAAATTGGATATCATCACCGTATAGCCAAGAGTCTCAAGAACCTCTGCACGACTGATGAAGTCTTCGAGACATACCTCCCCTTCTGAAGACTGCTGAAGATTACTCATAGTGATCTCCATGATTGGCAGGGTTTCATCAGGTTTAACGTCGGCAATGGTTTCGAACTCTCTCAACCCGGAAGAGAGCATATCCAGATTAACATTGGTGAATGGCCGAAACCGCCCACGCTCAATCAGTATGGGTCGCTTTCGAAGAGCTTCAGACGGCTGCAGTACTGTCCCGGTAGCATCGAACATTGCTACACCGGTCAGCCCCAGTCGCACCAGTTGCAAGCTCATGACTCGATTATCGACGTCTTTAAACGCAAGGCCTGAGAATTCCACCACATCGATTTCAATGCGGTTGGTACTAAGTCCATCCAGTAGCGATTCAATGAGTTTTTCAGGCTGATCCCTGAGAAAAAAGACACCGTATATCAGGTTGACACCAACAACTCCCAGGGCTTCCTGTTGATCACCGTTCTCTCGATCCAACATTCGTACATGAATCGCAAGCGTTGAGTTTTCTGCACCTGGTGAGGTTTGAAAACGAACTCCCATCCAACCATGACATTCGTTGGTTTTTTGATAGTTTATGGCAGAAACCGTGTCTGCAAACGTGAAGAAGCAGCTACTTTGACCCCGCTGTTCGCTAAGAATCTGTTCATTCTGCGACTGTTCTGCATCAAGCATTGACAGTAGCCTTTCTTTGCAGACATACCTTGTACACTCGCCATAAAGTGAGTCACTCACTTTCATATCGTAGGCTGAAATACTCTTGGATACGGTACCAGCAGCACCACCGGCCTGGAAAAACCATCGAACAACTTCCTGACCTGCACCAATCTCGGCAAAGCTGCCGTAGCAATCTGGTTGCAAGTTTACTTTCAAAGCCTTCTCTCTTATCAGGCTGTTATCCATGCTTCTTTCCCTGAGTAAAAATACATAATTCTGTAACGGGGTTTCGGCAGGTAAGGCGCAAGCTTAAGCGCTTGTTGCAATCCGTGATGAACAGGTCTCAGATTACGTGGATGATTGGGCTTTAAATATCGACATTCCAAGCGATAGGCCACATAAAGGTGCACGAGCCGACGGACTACTACGAATTGCTCCACATTCATCCTGATGCTCCAGACGCGGTCATCAAGGCGAGCTACAGGGCCATGATGCAAAAGCTGAAGATGCATCCCGATCTGGGTGGTGACGTAGAGACCGCAGCGAAAATCAACGAGGCTTACGCCGCACTATCTAATCCTCAAAGCCGGCAGGCGTACGATGCATCACGCAAATTAGACAGCGCTGATCAAACTTCAGAATCAGAACCTCAGGCTTTCCGTCAAGACAATGGCAAAGACAGAAGCAAAGACAACACCTCTGGGGGAAAAAGCGCTCCACAGGAGCCACAGCTAGACGATCGCGTGATGTGGATTGAGGGGTCTGGCGATGCTTCCAAACAGTGCCTGTTTTGCAAGACACCTCATCCTTTTTTGCAGAATCCGCCCGCGGATGCACTATGCGTGACCTGCGACTGTCCTTTAGCCCCAGCCACACGAGGAGATCTGTTAGCAGGCGAGCGGCGATCACTTGACAGGCTGAAACTTGAACGGCAAGTCTACTTTCGCATCAACAGCACGGCTGAAATGCAAACTGCCACAACTGCAGATCTCTCACTAAGCGGTTTACTTATTGAAAGCCGGATCGATCTTATCGCTAACCAACTCGTGCAGATCTCCAGTCCTTTCTGCCAATCCCTGGCACGCGTGGCCCATATTCGATTGAGCGATTCAGGAGTCAGTCAGTGTGGTATCGAGTTCCGTACTCTGTTCTTTCCAAATGTGGCAGGTTCTTTGATTTCAGAGAAAGCTTAGGGAACATACCAGATAGGAGAAGACCAGGCTCTTTCTTGCAAGGTAGCGGAGAGATCTTTGCGCACAGCAACACCTGCTTTTAGCGCATCCCAGGTAGACCAACGACACGTCGGATTTTCTAAAACGCGAACATAATAGAAGGCGCGAAGATCAGCATCAAATTCGGGATCTTGCCAGATCGCCTTCAACTCCGCTGAGCCAGACCCTGGGGAGGTTGCGCAGTTTGCAAGATCGACACTAGCGCCGTTATCTGGACACCGATGAGTAGCCGGATTAACCGGAGCACCTCCTGAGCAGGCGATATCAAAAACCAGCTCATTATGTTTCCCATCAACCGTCCAGCCTTTCACAATCTGCAGACGCTGCAAAGGCGCAGATCCAGGGTCTTGAGTTGCCCAGGCAAAGAAGTCAGGAGCGATCCCAGGTTTTGCGAGCAGGTCTGAGCCCATGCTGACACCCGAAGCATAGGCTTCCTCCAGTGCATTCTGCCTCGCCAACAGCGCCTCGGAAAATTCATAACCCGCAAAAAAATTCAACCGTATTCGGGGTCCTGTGGTCGCAAAGGTTTCCTTGCGACGGAATGCTCGATAGATAGCATCTCTGGTATTTTCCTCAGCCCAGACGCCAGTGAGTCCCGAAGCACCCCAGGTTTCATAAGCACCTGACGCATATTCATCATCACCAATTTCCAGCACCTGAACTCGACCGGTGTCCCGCAAAACCGATGCCGCCTGTTTGTTTAGCGGGACAGAACCTCGCCTTTGGCTATCAGAATCCAGCAGACCTGCTTTCGAAAAATAAGATTCTTCGTCCAGGGAAGCGGCACCTGTATGGGTATCGGATGCGCCAACAAATCCGAATCGATAAGGGCTTACCATGCCTTTGTCCTCGAAGGACAGTCCTCTCAACAAGGCATCCCGAACGTAGGAACCCGCTGGTTCGCTGGGAAGTCGAGTCGCAACACGGTACGGCATAATCTCAAAATCAGCCCATTCATCTGTTGTGGACAGCAATGGATGCGTTTCAGAAGTGCCTTTGACCTGGGTAATCTCAACTAGCGGCTCATTACGAGATCGCTTGGCGTTGTACTCATCATCAAGTGGATCCCCCGCCCAATCAACCAGCTTAAACATCTGCCCGTTAGAGCCATTGGAGTTGTGCGGAATAGCAAGCGCTTCCATACCCTGGGTTCTCAGACCATCAAGCCAATCCCAAAGTCCTTCAGGATCCTGACTGTGGAACCGGGAAAAGGGGACAGCTGGCAGACGATCTGCATCGCGAAAAATCACGTTGCGGTGGAGATTACCCCGGTCATCTGTTGAGGAGGTGTACTCGTAGGCAACAAAGGTAGTAAAGGTGCCCGGCTTATAATTAACCTCCGCTGCCCGGATGATGTCACTCCAGGCTGCCTTCATAATATCGTTGACCATCGATTCGCTCACGCTACCGTCAGCTATTCCTTGCAGGGTTTGAGGCAAGAAATTCTGGAAGGCAGCAAAACGCTGAGGGAGAGACTCGATTCCGAGATTATCGGGAGCATTGATATTGTGAAGACCTTTCAGATAGTCATGCCTGGAAAACTCACTGCTGGTGTCGGCTGCTTCTTTAACAGCACCCAAAAACATCGCGTGATCGGTCACGGCATAGAAATCGAGCGGCTCGCGCAACTGAACATCAAACCCTCCGGGATGCCGAATTGCCTTTCCCTGGGCATAGTTGTACGCATCATAAGGTGTTGCAATTGTGCCAAAGGCAAAAGCATCAAAAGAGTAGTCCGTATGAAC
Source organism: uncultured Pseudomonadales bacterium (assembly GCA_964634815.1). Lineage (GTDB taxonomy): Bacteria > Pseudomonadota > Gammaproteobacteria > Pseudomonadales > Azotimanducaceae > JALZVT01. Next base: position 4,656 of record CAZWMD010000091.1, read on the forward strand.
ATGCAGATCTCCAAAATACGCTTGTCTGCGGGCGCTACGAACCGGATCTGTGTTAATGACATCTCGGGGTACCGCTAGTTCTACGCCCCCAAATCGTCTACCTGCAGTTTGATCAGCGATCTCTGCCGCAACATCGGGGTTTGCTTCAGGCTCCGCGGGCACATCAGAGGAACAGCCAGTGATCGCCAGGCAAGTCAGCAGATACATACCAATACTTGCTTTGTGCAACATACATTTCATATCGGTGCTTTTCATGTCGGTGCTCCTCATCTAGGTGCT
>CAZWMD010000091.1:5034-11391 GCA_964634815.1 uncultured Pseudomonadales bacterium
CCCCCCCATAGTGCTCCCAAAGTACAACAACCACAGTTAGAGATTATCCGTCCAATGACCACAGCCATGAAAATCATCAAAGCCGGCAAACACCTCGGCCGCACTGCTACCAAATGTTTTTGGAAGACTGTGCTCTATATTGTTCTGTTTAGCCCCATCACAATAGTACATGCCAGCCCAATAAATGCAGAATCTCAACACGAAGCCGCGGTCCAGGCATCCATGCAGGTTCTAGACAACTTTATGCGGGCCTTTAACAACAAAGATATGAACGGCTGGGGTGCTACCCTCAATTTCCCCCATGTACGCTTTGCAAGCGGCGAGGTTCGCGTATGGCAGACCACTGAAGAATTTTCCACAAATCCTCCCTTCGAAGCTCTAAACAAAATCGGCTGGGATCACTCTCACTGGCTGAGTCGCAAGGTGGTCATGGCGTCCTCAGACAAGGTCCATATAGCCACAGTCTTCCAGCGCTTCGATTCAAATAATCAGAGCATCGGGACCTATGAATCGCTCTATATAGTGACGCGAGTGAATGGTCGATGGGGTATTCAATCGCGTTCCAGCTCTGCACCCTGATTAGTTGCGGCTAGACATCCATCGGGCCAAGCAACTTGGGCCACTCTTCCTGGCTCGCTAGAATTCGTTCACCAATTTCCGCGACATCCCAGGGCTCTGCCTTGGAATCACGTTGTGCAATCTCAGTCACTTGCCACGATAACAACGCAACCCGGTTGCCTCTGACGCAAAACTGCCGTCCGGTAATACCCGCCGCATCATCCGTACAGAGCCAGACGATAGGTGGAGATACTTTTTCAGGCCCTAACGCATCGCCCGCCGCTTCTGGCATCAGATCTTCAGTCATCCGCGAGTAGGCCGCAGGCGCTAAAGTATTCACAGTGATCTTGGACTTGCGCCCTTCCAGCGCCAATACGCGGGTGAATCCCGCAATGCCGGCTTTGGCGGCACCATAGTTCGCCTGTCCAAAGTTTCCAATCAAACCGCTGGTCGAGCTGGTGTTAATGATTCGACCACCCTCGTTCTGTGCAAGAAATTGTTTCCAGGCGGCCTTGGTTACGAGATAGGTACCGCGCAGATGCACATCTATAACCGCGTCCCACATCGCGTCATCCATGTTTTTGAATGACTTGTCTCGCAGAATCCCGGCGTTGTTGATCAATATGTCTAACCGACCAAAGTTATCAACGGCCGCCTGGACCATAGCTTCCCCAGCGCCAGCCTCAGTAACACTGCCGTAGTTAGCAACTGCCTGGCCACCCGCAGCCTTAATCTCATCCACAACAGAATCAGCCATGCTGCTACTGCCACCTGTGCCGTCTCGTGAACCGCCAAGATCGTTCACAACTACCGCGGCCCCATGCTGCGCAAGCAACAAGGCATGGCTACGCCCTAAACCGCCGCCCGCGCCAGTAACAATGGCTACTTTGCCTTCCAATAAACCCATAACCTGTTCTCCCCTTTTTTTACGAACCAGCTCAGCTAGTCAGCTCAATGAACTGGCCAAGCGCATGATTGTACTGAAATGTGTCAGAGAATTTGCGGTTTTGCTCGCCGGTAGGCAAGCCACCCATCCCAAACCGAAGCAGCAAGTACCACTAAGAGCATAATCCCAATCGTCCCGTTCACCCAAAACGATAGCTTTGCAAAATCTTCAGACAGCACAATCAGCGGCGAAGCACTGACAAGCCCCATAAGCAATAAGCTCAGAACAAGGCACAAACCCAGTTCCGCCTTTGACGCCCAACGTGGCCAAAACCCTCGCACCAGCACATAGATGTGCAGCCCCAAAAACAACCCAACAAGAACATTCATGGGATAAAACAGCGCACCAAGAGTTGGTGCCACAGACGCCTCGGCAAGCCAGCTACCAGAGGTATTTTCAGCCTCAAGCAAATACTGGGTCCAGCCAAACCCAACCAGGCGGTTCCACATCAAGAGGAACACGGCTTCGGTTACCAGGTTGGTAACCACTGCACTGTAATCTAGAGGGGCACTGCCAACACTCAAGCGGTCTGGCGTCCAGTTCTTATACCAGCCGAATCCTTCACCCGAAGATTCGATAGACAAAAACACCACCGTCACTATGCCTGCCGTCCAAATTCCAATCTCTACCAGAGTATTAAGCAGACCTTTAAGTGACAGCGTTTGGATGAATGGGGAATTCTCGTTGATCGCACCCACCACAATGGCAAACAGCAGCCAAACGCCGAGGCCGATCAGCAAGGTTATACGCAGGGTTTGCAAGTACGCCGGATAGATCTCTGGACCAATAAGATAACGGCGAGACTTGTACTGACTCGCCAACTTTAATGGGTGCCCCCACAACCTCAATACGGCATGCTCATCCTCAGAGTCCGGAGTACGGCCGGCAGCATGGGCACGCTCCTTTACCTGTTCGGTCAGATCGTCACGAAGTTCACCCAGGATGTCCTCTCGACCGTTGCGAGGTAAATGACGGGCGATCTCCGCAAGATAGCTCTCAAGTAGTGGATAAGATGTCATGTTTAACTCCTTTTGCATTGCACACCAAGTGCACCCTAGGTTTTAAGCAGAAGATCTAACCCAGTGTTGAGCGTTTTCCAGTCTTCTTGCAGCGCAACAAGCGCCGCCTTACCTGTTTCAGAGAGCTGGTAAAAGCGCTTGTTGCGCTTGTTTTCTTCACGCCATTCGCTCGCCAGCAAACCCTGGGTTTCCAGACGCCGGATTAGCGGATACAGAGTGCCCTCTTCCACACGAATACCCGCATTTGCCAGTGCTTTGCGTAACGAATAGCCGTAATGCTCCTCCTTTAGAAGGGCAAGAACCGCAAGTACCAGGGCACCACGGCGCAGCTCAGAACGCAGCTTTGCGTGACCCTCGGACATAGAAATTTGAGCCTCTATAAGCTTCTAACCTATGCGTCGTATACTATTTTATACACAGTATAGATGCAACCCGGCGCGTGCCACAGTACGCCACCATTCGATACTCGGATCTCTACCAATGGCCAACACCTCTAGCAGTTCTGGCCACACACAGACCCCAACCACTACATTGGGCCGCGAAGCCAGCATTGCCGTGTTCTGCGATTTCGAGAACGTCGCCCTGGGTGTGCGCGATGCCAAATACGCCAAGTTTGATATCCAGAAAGTGCTCGAACGACTTCTGGTGAAAGGCAGCATCGTTGCAAAGAAAGCGTACTGCGATTGGGATCGTTACAAGACGTTCAAGGCCGCCATGCACGAGGCCGCGTTTGAACTAATTGAGATACCCCACCTCAGACAAAGTGGTAAAAACTCAGCCGATATACGCATGGTCGTCGATGCGCTGGACCTCTGTTATACCAAAGAGCACATCGATATTTTTGTCATTATAAGTGGTGATTCGGACTTCTCGCCGCTGGTTAGCAAACTGCGCGAGAATGCAAAAACAGTAATCGGTGTTGGTGTAAAGAGCTCAACATCAGATCTGTTAATGAACAACTGCGACGAGTTTTTCTTCTACGACGACCTGGTTTCAAAGGCAAAGGCAACCCGAAAACGCACCAGGAGCCGAGCCAAATCTGGTGACAAGAGTGCGCCCAAGGCAAATGAAGACACCAAGCAAGAGGCGATCGACCTGGTGGTAGAGACTGCCGAAGCCATGCACACAGAACGCGGCGAAGGCGATGTGATCTGGGGCTCTATGGTGAAACAAACTCTGCGCCGACGAAAGCCAGGGTTTAGTGAAACCGCATACGGCTTTGGTTCATTCAGCGATCTATTAGAAGAAGCAGCCAACCGCAAGCAACTTAGCCTGCAGAAAGATGAACGTTCCGGGGGTTATCTGATCACTCTGGTGTGAGTATCTGTAGCTAGCCCATCAGTTTAGGTTCTAGCCAAACTTGAATCGAGTGGCCATGTGTTCTCTCACATTGGCCATGTGGTCATAGTATTTTCGAAAACCTCCATTGTAGTTACCATCCTGGCGACGTTGGTGTTGTCCTTCGAAATTGTAATACCCAGGCGTGCACTCTTCTGAACGGTTGGTTTTACCTCGATTCGCAATAACCTCTTGTACCCACCACTCTTCCGCATCAGGGGTTGCATCTACAGTCTTGTAGCCATGCTTACGAGTGTAGTCAATCACATCTGCGATATGCTCTCCCTGACAGTTAAGTACATCTGTCAGGTTGAACTGAAATGAAGCTTGATAGCCGCCCATAACAAAAAGATTTGGGTAGCCCTCAGTATGAATCCCCAATAGCGTTCGCATGCCATCAGCAAACTTATCTTCAAGATCTAACTCGCTTTCGCCTACGATTTTATTGTAGATCCCGGTTTTCTGCACCTCAAAACCAGTGGCATAGATCAGAAGGTCAAGTTCAAATTCTTCTGGCTCGCCCTCAGTCTCAACCACCGGACCTTTCGCAGTAATTTTGTTAACACCCTTCCCTTTGGTATCTACCAGATGAACATTGGGTCGATTGAACGAAGGTAGATAATCGTTGTGAAAGCAGGGACGCTTACACATAAACATATACCAGGGTTTTAGGGCATCTGCCGTTACAGGGTCTTTAACTATCTCATCGATACGCTTATGAATGCGCATCATGTAGTCGATATTGCCGTTCTCTTGATATTGAACTTTTTCTTCGGCTGTCATCGCCGCTCGTTTCGCTTTCTCCTTGGGCGACAATTCAAAAGTCTCGAGTACTTTCTCTCGTCGGCGCTTCTGCCAGCCAGGCTCAAGTTTGCGTGCCCAGTTAGGATCAGTGGGCCAGTCTTTTCGGATATCTATTGACGATGGAGTACGCTGAAAAACATAAAGCTCTTTGGCATTCTCAGCAAGGCCGGGCACAGCCTGCACCGCTGTTGCTCCGGTACCAATGATCCCCACACGCTTATCAGCGAGTTTCTCCAGTTTATTCCCGGTGTATTCGTAGTCCCAGCGCGAGGTGTGAAATGAATGGCCTGCAAAGTTCTCAAGACCATCAATCTTTGCAAGTTTAGGTTTAGACAACGTACCGTTTGCACAGATGACAAAACGAGCACGCATGTGATCACCACGATCTGTGCGCAGATGCCACATTTGCTCTTCTTCGTTCCACTGCGTAGAGATTACCGTTGTCTGGAAAACCGCCAGATCGTACAGATCGTACTTTTTGGCAATCGCCTGACAGTGCTCATATATTTCCGCACCCTTTGAGTAATGATCGCGCGGCACATAGTCGAGCTCATCAAGTAACGGCAGATAATCGTAAGAAACAACATCGCAGGCCACACCGGGGTATCTGTTCCAGTACCAGGTGCCGCCAACGTCGGCGCCACGCTCTACAATTCGGATACTCTCAACCCCTTTCTCGCGTAGCCGGGCAGAAGTGAGCAGCGCTGAAAAGCCTCCGCCGATGAACAAACATTCAACGGTGTCGTTGATGGGTTCCCGATCTATGGGTTCAACAACATAGGGGTCATCAATGTAACGCGCCAGATCGCCTTCAAAGTCTGAAGTGAACTGATCCGTTCCTTCTGGCCGATAGTTCAGGCGCAGGTCGCGCTCCTCGGCAAACTTCTTCTTTATCTCGTCGTAGTAAGACTGCGGCTTGGCCAAGATATGCTCCCCTTTTCCTGTTCATTCCTATCCCTGGAACAGTTTAACCAAATAACCGTCGCTGTGAGCAGCCTCCTACTGCACACCTGCCCCACCGCGTTCCAGTTCGTCCCACTCTGCCAGATTATTCCCAAATGGAATCATAACGTGGCGCTGATAGGCCGGCCGCTGGCTGAGTCTGTGGTACCAAGCTTTGAGGTTAGGCAGTTCAGGGCGGTCAATCTGCATGGCCAGATATCGATAGACCATGGGCCCCAGCGGGATATCTCCCATGGTGAACTGCTCTCCAGCGACATAGCTATGATGTGCCAGATGGGCATCTAGCTGGGTAAACGCCCGGTTACAGCCCTGCACACCTCGCTCTATTGCCTTAACGTTCGCTTTGTCCTGCGGGGTTCGAATCATGTTCATGAACATGGGAAAGAAACCGTTGCTCAGATCACTGCGCTGCCACTCCATCCATTGATCAGCGTGGGCAAGCGTATTGCGATCTTGCGGCCACAGCATAGGGCGATCGGTGTCTGCCCCCAAACTCTCCAAACCACCATACTCCCGTGACAAATAACGCACACAGGCATTTGATTCCCACAGGGTCAGATCGCCGTCTCGAATGGTGGGGACAATCGGGTTCGGGTTGAGTTCAGAATACCCGGGCGGGACGCCAAACGAACCTGCAACATCATGGCGCTTATAGGCAAGCCCAAGTTCGCCAAGCACCCACATCACTTTTTGTACATTAGCTGAGTTTCGGCGGCCGAAAACTTCAAT
>CAZWMD010000092.1:0-7152 GCA_964634815.1 uncultured Pseudomonadales bacterium
CTATCTACAAAGACCAGCTGTGTCTGGTTGTTAACGTCGCGAGTGCCTGAGGACTTACCCCTCAGTACGCCGGGTTGCGTACTCTGTATAACGACAACAAAGACAAGGGCTTTTCAGTCCTGGCCTTTCCCTGCAATCAGTTCGGTGCGCAAGAGCCCGGCAGTAATGCAGAAATAAAAGAATTTGCCACATCAAAATTCGATGTGAATTTTCCGATGTTTGCAAAAACCGAAGTGAATGGACCCGGAGCCAGCGAGCTCTACCAGTACCTGAAATCGGCACAGCCACTCGAAATGGGCAGTACCGAAGGCTCGCCAGAAATTTCCTGGAATTTCGCAAAATTTCTGGTCGATCGAAATGGCGATGCAATCGCCCGCTTCAGTCCCAGAACCTCACCCGAAGAAATCGCCGAGCAGCTTGGCAACTGGCTATAATTGGAGAACAGGCAAACTGCGGGGGATGCGATTTGAATAGCGATTTCGGCAAGAGAACAAAGGTCTCAAGCAATTCGACGTTCGAAGAGGAGTTTGCCTACTCCCGCGTAGTTGCCGACGGCCGCTGGATTATGGTGTCTGGAACTACCGGGTATGACTACAACACCATGAGTATCAGCGCCGACCCAGCTCAGCAGGCGACGCAATGCTTCGAGAACATAAAGTCAGCCTTGTCAGAAACCGGTGCAACGCTTGGAGATATCGTGCGGGTACGCTACCTGGTGCCTGATCGATCGGACGTCCCCGCTTTTGCACCAGTGTTTCGTGAGTATCTGGGAAAGGTTCGACCAGCCGCAACACTGATGGTCACTCAGCTGCTCAACACAGACATGAAGATCGAAATTGAAGTTACCGCCCTTAGGGCCGGCTAGAGAAGGCGTATAGAAAGCCTACTCAGGCTTCACTGCGCGATCTGATTTAACGCGGTCTCTACCCTCACGCTTGGCCTCAAAGAGCAACTTGTCAACCTGTCGTAACGCAGATTCAGAGCCTTGCCCAGGGCGCATGAGTGCGGCTCCCAGACTGGCTGTTACCTGCAGCGCAACGCCATTGTCGAGCTGAATCACCAGACGTCTGATGTGCAGTCTCAGACGCTCGGCAGCAAGCCGCATGCGTTGCTCGTTTGAGTCATGCAGCAAAACAATAAATTCTTCGCCACCCCAACGCGTAATAAGATCATCGTCTCTACAGGTATCGCGCATCGCCTGGGCGAGTTGAACCAGCACGGCATCACCTGCCGGATGGCCATGTGTGTCATTGATGACCTTGAAATGATCAATATCAACCATGATCAAACCAATCGAACCCTGTTTGTCTTTAGCCGCGTATAGATTCAACTCATCCAGCAGCGCCCGACGATTACCTAATCCGGTTAACTGATCGGTATTCGAAAGTTCAAGCAATTTTTCATTGGCTTCCTGCAGTTGATCCGCCGTGGCGGCAACGGACGCAAGCTGGTTGCTGCGATCAGTAACATCTGTGATCGAAAGCAATAGAGAAGAGTCTGCAGACTCCTCCTCCAGATTCTTGATGCTGACGCTTACTGACCGAGCGGTGTTATCCAGATAGATCTCTGTGTCTTCAACTCTGCCTTTGCTTATGTGCTCGTCGAGTTGCGCGAGCAGCGGTTCCGGCAAAACATGATTGGCTATTCGCCCAACCAGCTTGTCTGGATCAACGCCAACTATGCTTCCAATGGCGTCATTGCAATCCACAATTTGGCCAGAGGAGCTCACAACACACACGCCCTCTCGCAAATGACTCATAAGCAGATTGCGCGAGACTGGCGGTCGATCAAGTATGCGGTGACGAAGCAGCACATAGGAAAAAACGTATAGCCCTATGGTGGTCGCAATCTGAACGGAGGTCACGCCGTGATAGGGCGTGAAATTTGTCAAAGAAGCCACAAGATCGCCAGCGCCCGCAGCCAGAGGTAAAAGCGCCAGGGCCAGTAAAAAAAATCGGGAATTAGGGGCAGAACTTGAGCGCTGGAAAACCACAAGCGCCGTAACAAGAACCAGCAGGTAGCTGGTCACCTTCATTATCCAGGCGCCAATCTCCAGGTTGTACAGGATTTGGCTAAGCGATGCATAAGGTTGCGCGGTCGGAAATGATATATACCAGTCCCCTGGAACCCAGGGCGCCATTAGTGCAACAAGCATGTAGCCGATAATAACCGCACGAAGACCACGAAAGACCGCCCCCTGAACATGGAGGTAAGACATCATGGCGAGGAAATATAAAGGTGCTACCAATCCAATGCTTGAAAAACGGTGACGTACACCGTTCTCACCAACACCTAGCAAGACATCTACCGGATATACGGCGAGCACCACGCACACCGCAAGCAACCATAATGCACCGCTCTTATCTCGATGCTGGTACAGGAAGTAGACAGGGAACACTGCACCAAATAGTGCAAGTAGAGCCATTATGGTGGCGGTTAGATTCAAAGTTGGCACGTTTTATAAGCAACCTGCTTATCATAGCGCCAGCACAGCCTGGTCTACGTAAGCTAGTGCACAGTCTAGATGCGGCAGAGTTCACTTACTGGGATAATCATGCCGCTGTTGCACCAGCTCGCTGAGGCGTTTTGAAACATTACGCAACACCTGGGCTTCTACCTCTTCGCACACAAGCGACAATTGCCCTTCCAGCCGCAGATGGGCAAAGCCGTGAGCGTGAGACCAGGCGATAACAATGTCATGAACGAGCGGCAGATCATCGGACACATCAATCGAATCCTCTGCGGTGAGTTCAGTCTCGCCGCGCTGCCGCAGAACCACGTTGGTGAGTTCCAGGAAAGTATCTCTTGAGCTGCTAATCAACACCTCAGCATCACTTCGCAACAGATCACTACGAAACATAATGCGGAAATGTTCGGGCCAGGCCAGCGCAAAGGCCAGATAACCGCCAATGACCGCATGAAACTCATCAACCAGATCGGCGTCCGCAGGCAGTTGCCCTAGATGGATTCTCAGGTTGGCTCGCAAATGTTCAAAACCACGAGCAGCAATGGCCGTTAAAAACCCGCTAACGTCCTGAAAATGATGTTTGGGTGCCGCATGAGAAACACCCGCACGACGGGCACATTCCCTCAGGGTAAACCCCTGCAAACCCCGCTCCGCAAGCACTTCCTCACCGGCGGCGAGCAGCGCCTGATTGAGATCACCATGATGATAGCTAGACATGCGTAAAGCTTAGAGAGGAAGGCGCCAAAAAGAAATCTTGACAACGAAAAGATTGCCCGGGTAATCTTGTCATTGACAACATAGCCCACTTCCAACACCTCAGAGGCCCGCCATGTTTGATTCCCCCGAAACACTCGAAACCATCTTCTCGGCCTGCGGCGCCCTGGCCATGCTGGGTTGGGCCGGCCTGGTTCTGCTGCCAAGGCTTCCTTTGGTGGTGAATGTCCTGGCCGGACTGGTGATTCCAGGAATCATTGGCCTGGTGTATCTCACGCTCATGGTGTCGAACATCGATCAAACGCCCGCTGACGGCGGCTTTGGTTCTCTGGCCGGGGTGAAAGCCCTGTTTGCAGTAGACGCGCTATTACTCGGCGGTTGGGTGCACTACCTCGCCTTTGATTTGTTTGTTGGTGCCTGGGAAGTGCGGGATGCCCAGCGAAGCGGAGTTCATCACCTACTGGTTATCCCCTGCCTGCTTGCCACCTTCATGGCTGGACCCGCTGGCCTGGTGTTGTACCTGCTGCTTCGTACGGCAAAGCAGATGTTCACAACCGATCAAGCGACCGATCAAGGAACGGAGGTTCAGCCATCATGAGCTCAAGCCAGAGCGCACTCGCAATAGAACCGGTATTTCCTTCGCCGCTACTTGCCAGCCTGCAACGTCGCCACTCAGCCTGGTACTTCTGGACCCTGGCTTATGCCGTGTTGGCCGGACTATGCCTTGTCGCCGGCCTATTCGATGAACGCCTCTTCCAGGGTGTATCGCTGTGGCACAAGCCCTTTAAGTTTGCGCTCTCTCTCGCTGTGTACTTTGTCACACTTGCCTGGTTTGCAAACCTGATGCCCCAGGCGTACTTCGATACCACCAAAGGCAAATGGTTAACCGCTATTCCGATTGTTTGTGCGTTTTTAGAGATGGCCTACATCTTTATTCAGGCCGCACGCGGCGAAGCATCCCACTTTAACTACAGCTCCAATTTCTACAGCGCAATGTATTCGCTAATGGGTGTGGGGGCTGTTCTTCTTGTGGCGATGTGCCTTTGGATGGGCATAACCATCCTGCGCCACCGAGGCAGCTCAAACCTGTGGGTGTTGTCTGTGGGGATCGGTCTGATTGGTACCTTTGTACTCGGTGGGGGCTTTGGTGGTTACCTTGGCAGTGCCGGTCAGCATTGGGTTGGGGGCAACGCAACGGATGCCGGTGGCCTGCCCATCGTCCACTGGTCAAGAACCGGTGGAGATCTTCGGGTCGCGCACTTTTTCGGCATTCATGCCATGCAGATTGTTCCACTTCTGGGTGCAGGGCTTGTTTGGCTACAAAACAAAGAACGAGTTAGTGCATCCCTTGCCCGGCTCATTCTGATCTCTGCATCAATTGCCTTTGCAGCCTTTTGTACCGCAACCTTCACTCAGGCGTTACGGGGTGCACCCTTCGTATAGCTTTGGCTACAGTGGGCGGCTACAGAGCGATGGGTTCGCGCCAGGGATTCTCAAACACATCGCCGGGATTAATCTGGGCCGCAGGATCTACCTTGGGTCCGTGCAATCCCATTCCAAACACCACGGGTTGTTTGCGAGACCCTATATAGGCGGAGATTCTGGGCCGCGCCACCATCTGTTGGTGAAACGCACTCAACAGCTCAACTTCCGCAAGCGCTTCGGGAAAGAACGCCCGCAACTCGTCTAACAGTACATAGGCCAGATAGTCGACATGGCTGATACTGCCACCTACCCAAAACTCACTGTCGTCGCGCATGAAGAGCCGCTCAAGGTTGGCAAGGTAGCGACTAAGCGCGCCATTAATAAACAGCTGCGGTTGATCTTGATACTCCGGCTGCCAGGCGAACTGCCAAAGCGCTTCCTGAACTTCTGCAATGGCATCGTGCGCTTCATCGTAGGGCGCCCGACCCACCGGGTCTCCAGGTGCCATTCCCGCGCTGCTCCCCAGGTAACGCAAGATGGCGTGACTCTGGGTTAACGACAATCGCGGATCACTGTAATGCGGTAAAACCCGCAATGGCAACGAACGCCGCAGCGCTTGCCAGCTATCTGCCGAGCGAATACGTCGATCCATAAAAGGAATACCTTGATCTGTAAACAGTACACGGATGGCTTCCGCCCGGCCGCGAAGATCAAAATAGGTAAGCGTTGGTCGCCCGTCGTCGGTCATAGATCACTCGCCTGCCTGGTGTTAGCGGAGGGTTGCACATAAATATGGGCAACGCCGTTTGGATCGGTAATGCTTAAGCGATCACCTTTATTCTGAGGTTCCTGCATATAGTTGGGTCCTATAGATACCTTGCCGTATCCACCAGGAAGGTCAATGACATAGTTGGGCTGACACAAACCAGACCAGGTACCACGCAGCGACCGAAGCAAAGCCTGACCTTCCTCTATGGGTACACGAAAGTGTTCCGTTCCCGGTGCACGATCTAGCTGATGCAAGTAATAAGGCACTATCCGCAATTCCACAAAGGTGCGCATCAGCTCACCCAGTGCCGCTTCACTGTCATTTACCCCACGCAACAACACGGTTTGCGACACCAAACCGATTCCAGCATCTGCCAATCGTGCACAGGCTTGCCTGGCTTGCTCAGCAAATTCATTACTGTGATTGGCGTGTACCGCCACATAAAGAGTCTTGTTGCAGGATTTCATGATCTGCACCAGCTCATCGGTAATACGCTCGGGATTCACCACGGGCACGCGCGTATGTATGCGCACAACCTTTACGTGCTCTGCCCTGGCAAGGCCGGCCATAAGGCTCTGCAATCGAGTATCGGACAACACCAGTGGGTCTCCTCCCGACACAATCACTTCCCAGATTTCCGAATGCTCAGCGATGTATTGATGAATGGCGTCAAAGTCTGCTGTTGTTAACGGTCGCTCGGCATTACCCCCTACGGTTTCGCGGCGGAAGCAGAATCGGCAATACACCGGGCACTGCTCGGTTGCTTTCAACAACACCCGATCGGGATACCGATGCACCAGCCCCTTCACAGGCGAATGACGCTCATCCCCAATCGGATCCGCCAGGGCGCCCTCATCCTCGATCAGCTCGCGCACATCGGGAACAAACTGCCGCGCCACGGGGTCGTTCGGCAGATTCTCGACATCGATGCAGTTCTTGACCGTTTCCGTAACCGCAATAGAGTAGCGGGAGGCAACGTTCTCAAGAGCTACACGATCGCTGGCAGAGGTCGCAAGCAATTCTGCATCCACAAGCTGAGCGATCGAACGCAACGTCTTCATATAGAACTACCCTTATCCATACGTTCTAGTGTCCCACAGGTTCAGGCAAAGTGTGCCCGGTAGTGACTTGGCGCTACCCCATAACGTTCGGTGAAGGCCTTCGTTAAAGAAGAGGCTGTTGCATAGCCAGTAGAAGCAGCAACGGTCTTGATTGAGCGCGTGGCCGTCAGCAGCAAACTGCGTGCATGCTCCAGCCGTAGCTCCGTTAAAAGTTGACTGGGCGTCATTGCAAACGAGGTTTTGCAGTGTCGATGCAGGGAGCGCTCGGACATAGATACAACGCGGGCCATATCAGCAACGCTACAGGGTTGGTCCAGACGTTCCTGAAGATAGGCCACCAACAAGCCCAGACGCTCACTCACCGCTTGCTCTTGCAAGGTGATGGGCGCAGAAAACTGTGACTGCCCACCGTGACGCACAAGAAACGTGACCAGCTGTCGAGCGGTTGCCATGGCCACCTCCCGGCTCATGTCCTGTTCTATGATTGCCAACGCCATGTCGACCCCGGACAACACTCCGGCTGACGTCCAAATTGGCCCGTCCTGTTCATACAGTCTGTCTTGTGCCACCCCGGCTTTGGGATAACGTTCCGCCAATTCTGCCAAGCCCGCCCAATGGGTCGTTACTCTGCGGCCATCAAGCAAGCCCAGCTCACCGAGCAAAAAGGCACCCGTGCACACCGACGCCAGGCGCTCCGCACGCCCAACAAGCGACCT
>CAZWMD010000092.1:7252-11213 GCA_964634815.1 uncultured Pseudomonadales bacterium
CCGCTCGATATGTTCGGCCCCCTGCAGGTATGGAACCAACTGCCCAATGTCGACATTGAGTTAGTGGCCAAAACCCTGGAGCCCATCACCACCGATACGCCGGCACAGATAGTCCCCACCCATACCTATGCAACGGCCGCCAGCGAACCCGACATCCTTTTTGTCCCCGGTGGTACCGCAGGTACTTTTGCGATTGCCAAAGACGACGACACGCTCTCCTATCTCGCTGATCGAGGCGCGCGAGCGAGCTGGGTAACCAGTGTCTGTACCGGGGCACTGGTATTGGGAGCGGCGGGTCTGTTACGCGGCTACAAATCCACTACCCATTGGGCTGCTTTGGATATGCTTGCAGAATTTGGTGCCGAGCCGGTCAAAGCGCGAACCGTTATTGATCGCAACAGAGCCTCAGGCGGCGGCGTGACCGCGGGGATAGATTTTGGCCTAACACTGATGGCTGAGATCGCTGGTGACGAGGTGGCAAAGGCCACGCAACTCGCTCTTGAGTACAATCCCGAGCCACCGTTTAACAGCGGACACCCGGATGTTGCGGATGAGGCAACCGTCCAGGCTGTGGTAGAGGGCTTTGCCGCAGCGTCATAGGTTGCAAAGGCGAGGGTTTGCTTTAGCTGCGAACAACTTCCAGTTTGTAGTTCCGACGCTGAACGCGAACCTTTGGTAGCTTACTCAAAGCGCCACCGCCATTGGCCTGGGCCAACAGATTGTCTACCTCAGACTGTTGCGCGGCATCCAATGAGTGGTAGGCATCAAGTGGTCGCTGCCACATCCACTGCATAAACGGCTGAATCACCCGTTGCTCAGTGGCCTCAGTCGCCAGTCCTGCCTCCAGCGTAAATTTGTGCATGCCAATGCCGCGAGGCGGTTCTGTCTCTTGCGGGTTTTGCTCTGTCCAGACAGCCAGCGCATCCATTGTGTCGTGTACCACCGGCAACTGTTCAGCCATCATGCGCTTAAGCACGGGAAGCAAGGTTTGCGGCACCTCGTCGTTGGCCAGAAACTCACCGGTTAACGGCGCAGGCTCCATCATGCGCAACACCCACTTAACCAGATTTGGCGCAAGCCGCTGCATGAGCGCGCCGGAGGCCGGGTCACGGTATTGGTGAGCATAGAGCGGACCCACCAGGCCAAAGTCGCCTATGCTCGGCCGCGACCCCAGCAGGAAATCATGCTCAGCAAAATGCTTATCCAGCTCCACAAGAAGCGCCTCATAACTTGCTTCTACCGCGGCAAAGGTTTGCTCGGTCACACCCAGCATGGGCAGAGATCCGCGGAAAGGCTTGCAGGTTTGCTCACCTATTTCGCGCTGGATTGCTTCGTCGCCATCAGGCGCTGACAGTTTGCCAAACTGAAGCACTATCCAGTCCAGATTATGGTTCCAACGATAGTGCATCGCCGGAAGCTTCAGCCATTCATCACCGTAAACTTCAAGCAGCAACGACACGACCCTTTGTTTGGGTCCCTCTGGCAGCACAGGAGACTGCGGAAAACGCCGTTCAAGCTCATCAATAATGTCGCTGGTGTCTTGCAGCACTTCACCATCCGGCGCTACCACCACCGGAATAACCGGCCAGCCGACCCCGGGTAAAATAACGTTCTTGTACACATCGCGAGTGGCTTGCTGATAATCAAAGGGAATATCCTTGAAGCGAAAATACGACAGGGTTTTCCCCGTGTAGTAGGAAATATCCCCGCCATAGATTGTGTACTGCTCGCTCATGCCTGCTTTCCAAAACTATCAAAGCACTAGCATAACCGCGTGCAGGTACTCAGAGCGAGTGCTTGCGTGTTAGTGTCAGATGTACAGGGGTGAAGTAGAAAACTGGGAGAGGTCAAATCAATGAGTGTGATTCAAAGCGAATGGCGTAAGCCAACCAACACCTCAAAAGATGAGAAAGGCGGTATTCACGACGACGACACCGCCCAGAAACTGGGCTTCGACGGTGGCACCGTGGCAGGGTCGCTGCACATGGAGCAGTTCCCCCCATTGCTGGTTCGACACTTTGGAGAAGACTGGTGGCGCCACGGCAATCTAAGCATGTACTTCAAGAAGGCCACCTTTGATGGCGATCCAGTGCGTGCTTTTCTGGAAAGCGTTTCAGACAACCAGGCCCGTGTATGGATGGAGAACGAAGCCGGCGATCTGGTGATGTCCGGCACGGCCGCACTGGGAGAAGACCCCAACTCAGAACTGCGCAATCGCTTACAGAATGTTCGCCCCCCTACTGACTTGCGCATGCTGTCGAAGATTGAACCCGGCAAGCCCAGCAAAGACCTTCTTGTAACCGTTGAACACAAGGCCATCGACGAGCGACTAAAAGTCATCACCGAGCCCATGTCTCTTTACACGGATAACCCTCGGGATCAGAAAACCTGGGGTGGCCGGGTATTGCCAGTTGCCCCCTTTGTCCACCTGTTCCGCTTACTTGAATTAGAAATCGCACCTATCAATGGGCCTTACGTTGGGTTGTATGGCGCCATAGAAATGCAATACCTGAACGGCCCGGTACTCAGCAATACGCAGTATCAGGTGAACGGCCACGCCGTTGCTGTCAGCGAAAGCCCAAAGACCGAAGTGTTGTGGTACGAAGCAACACTGAGTGACCCACAATCAGGCCTGCCCATTGCACGCATGATCAAGATGGATCGACTTATGAAAGACGCATCACCTCTGTGGCAATAAAGCGCTAACAATAACTCGCTGGAAATAGCGCGGTCCAAACCAAGCCTCTTTAAAACGGAAGAAAAATATTTTGAAACTCTTTGATGTAAGCGCTGCTCCCAATCCTCGTCGTGTACGAATATTCATTGCCGAAAAACAGATCGAGGTGCCAATGCAACAGGTGGATATGCGCGCCGGCGAACAGCGCACTCCTGACTATCTGCGCATGAATCCCAGCGGCAAGATTCCCGTGCTCGAAACCGATGAGGGTGAGTACATCGCAGAAAGTGTTGCCATTTGTCGTTACCTGGAAGCACTTCACCCCGAACCTAACCTGTTTGGCAAAACGCCCCTGGAACTTGGGCAAATCGAGATGAACAACCGAATACTCGAGCTCGAACTCTGGACCCAGATCGGCGCCAGCTGGGTAAACGGACCGGTTGTCGCACAGATCGCCGCCGGTCGTTTCAAACAGAACCCCCAGGCAAAGGAAACCGGCGACAAAAACACCCATCGCTTCTACGAACGCTTGAATCGCGAACTGGAACATCGCAGCTACATGGCCGGTGAACGCTTCACCGTTGCCGACATCACCGCATTAACCGCAATCGACTTCGCCACACAGTTGGTTGGGCTTAAGCCGGAAGATAATTTAGAAAATCTGTGGGCGTGGCATCAAAGGGTTAGCGCACGACCAAGCGCTGGGGCGTAAAAACCGGATCAGACAAGATTGGCGGCGCTTTCTCCCCTGCCAATAACCACGAGGCCTGCCCCGGCCTCCACCAGCGCGGTAAGCAGGTTTTCAAATGCGACCACGGGTGCTGAACCAAAGTCGACTTCAAAGCGAACCCCATCAGCGGCAGTTCTTGGCGCCGTTAACGAATGCACGACACCCAGCAACAAATTCCGCTCACCGTGACCAAGCTCTGGTTTGATGGCTGTCTCAAGCCAACGCGCCAGCATCGACAGATCGATCGCTTCTATGGGTTCTGGAATACATATCTGGCAGTCGTTCCAAACAAAGGGGTGCATCGCTACTTGCAGCGCGTCTTGCCAAACAAAACGAAAGGCATCGAAGCCCAAAGTTCGAGCCGAATCAATACGGGCGATTTCTTCAATTCGCTTATCGTTACGCACGCAGACATCACCACGTGCCGGGAGCGCAAGCGTACCGGTACGCACCGGAGTGCCATCTGCAAGCAGATACAACGCTTCGGGCTGCATCAAACCCGCAACCTCAGCCGAAAAACTCGCCAGGCGGTTCGCAAACTCTTCTAAATAGAG
>CAZWMD010000093.1:0-11209 GCA_964634815.1 uncultured Pseudomonadales bacterium
CAGAAGGCGCTCAATCTGGTAGCAGAAACAAACGTAGATGTTATTTGGGCGCCGGATATCTTTGCGCTGGATCTGCTGAACCTGGGTGTGCGAGAGCTCGCGGGCGTTCCTTTGCTTGCCGTCTCCGAAAGTCCTCTATCGAGCCTGGGCGGCGCCTATGTTAAATCTCTGATCGATGTGGTGATTGCGACAATTGCTGCCGTTGTTCTAAGTCCTGTCTTTCTCGTTGTTGCGCTAGCCGTGAAGCTCTCGTCGAAAGGCCCTGTGTTCTACAAGCAAGAACGCCACGGTTGGGATGGTGCGATTTTTGAGATTTGGAAATTCCGCAGCATGCGTGTTCATGACGAGGGCGCTGTCAAGGTAACTCAAGCGACCAAGAATGACTCTCGCGTCACGTCAGTTGGGCGGTTTTTGCGGCGAACCAGTCTCGATGAGTTGCCTCAACTGTTCAATGTCATTAACGGCACCATGTCGCTGGTTGGGCCGCGACCTCATGCGGTTGTACACAATTATGAGTACGCCCAGAAAATTGGTTTGTACATGAGCCGGCATAGAATCAAACCCGGTATTACGGGTTGGGCGCAAGTGAATGGGCTTCGCGGCGAAACAGACACGCTGGAGAAGATGAGCCGCAGGGTGGGCATGGACATCGATTACATCAATCGCTGGTCGCCGCTGCTGGATCTTTGGATTCTTATACGTACGCCAATCGCTTTGTTGAGCAAGCGCGGCGCCTACTAGTTTTTCTGGCGCCTGTTGTCGGCTGCTCTTATCAGAACCTCAGGTATCATCTCTGACCAACGACCTTGGCCGGTACACCTGCCACTATAGCTCCGGCTGGTACGCTCTCCCTTACGAGGGCACCGGCCGCGACGATTGCACCGCTACCTATAGTTACGTTCTCCAGTACGATCGCACCAAAGCCTATCCAGACATCGTCACCAATAATAATGTCGCCATTGGATGTGATGGGCTGTTCGCGCATTGGTGTACCAGCTACGATTCCATGGTTGTAGGGGTATAAACCGCACTTGGGTGCAAGTTGGACGTCGTTGCCAATGACGATGGAGCCTTTGTGTGCAGACAATTGACAGCCTGGTTGAACATGGGTGTTCTGTCCAATGGTTAGCGAACCTCCCTCGCTGGTTTCAATAATCGTGCCGCGATGCAGGCAAGACTTTTCACCCAGTTGCACAGGTCCAGGCTGATTGTTGCCGTAAATTGTTACATCAGCCCCAAGGAATATTCGGCTAGATAGTTTAATTGAAGGATGACTTAGTACTACTCGGGGGCCAAAGTATCCATGTTTACCCATTCTTGCGAGGCGAGTGTCTGCCTTATAGCCCGGCGAAAATAGCGCGGCGATTCTGCAGCAGAATCGCCCTAGTCTTGTTGGTGCTGAGAAGCGCATCCAAAACCGTTCCCATCGTTGTGTCATTGAGGTCCTGTATTCACTGCTGATTGTCTGAACGTTGTTTGCTTGAGAGGCATGATGGCAAGCTGTAGAGTTGTGTTACACCTTTTTTCGGTGATTTTTTTTCGATAGTAAAGTGTGTCGCACTTCCCGGGAGCTATGCAACCGGGCATCTTCATAGTCATTGCCGGGGAGGCTTTCGATGAAATTTACCGAAACACCGCTTGAAGGGGCCTTTGTCGTAGACGTAGACCTTTTTGCAGATGACAGAGGTTTTTTTTGTCGGGCGTTTTGTGCCCGAGAATTTGAAGAAGTGGGATTAGAGCATCAACTTGTTCAGGCCAATCTCTCGCAAAACAAATTCGCGGGAACCCTTCGCGGGATGCACTATCAAGTTGCACCTGATGATGAAGCTAAGTTGGTGCGTTGTATTCGTGGCGCACTGTTCGATCAGATTGTAGACCTTCGACCAGGCTCTTCAACCTATCTGAAGAGTTTTGCTGTTGAACTCAGTGCCGAAAACCGTCGAGCGATCTATATTCCCCGCGGTTTTGCACACGGTTATCAAACGCTCGAAAACGATACTGAAGCCTTTTATCAAGTAACCAACTTCTATGCCCCTGGGGCAGAGAAAGGGCTGCGTTACGATGATCCGGCGATTGGCCTAAGTTGGCCCATGCCGATCAACGAAATTTCTGAAAAGGATAAGACTTGGCCGTCGTTCTAGGTCTTAGAGGCGACATTTGAATGACTTTCAACAGTAAGGAGAAGAGAGCAGTATGATTAAAGTTGTCGAGACACCGAGCGCAGGAGTTGTGGACAGCTGTTTTTCTAAATCTGTTGCAATACTCCAAAAAACCGTAGTCAGGTGGAGAGTTCAACGAGGTATTAAGGGTACTGTTGAAAAAAAGGCATCACCAGAATTCACTGACAAATTGATTGACCTTGGCCTCAAGCCAGATCGAATCTGGTGGGGGGCGATGACGCTGTTCCCCTGGAAGGCTGAGCTCTTGTACGATGAGATCGCGAGCAACCCTCCAAAGAGAGTGCTTGAAGCAGGTGCTGGTACCTCAAGCGCGCTATTTGCTGCTCTGGCAGAAAAGTTCGATTTTGAAGTTGTTTCTTTGGAGAACGATAAAGGCACGGTCGGGTATGTGAACCATCTACTGGAGGGTACTGGGTTAGGCGATCGCTTGACTATTCAGTTATGCCAGTTCAAGCGGATGCGCTACGAAAATGGCGAGCGATATCGTTGGTACAACGCTCAATTGGATCAGAACAAACCTATCGACTTTGTGATGGTCGATGGTCCGATGGGCCGGCTGGTTGGGCGCAATGGGGCGATTCCTGCGTTACGGCCCTATCTCACTCCAGACTTCCGGATGTATCTTGATGATGCCAATCGAGAGCACGAGAAAGGTTGCATAGCGGAGTGGCAAAGACACTATCCGGAAATTAACGCGGACTACTGGGTACCCGGCAGTCGAGGCTTTTGTCGTATCACGTCAACGGCATAGCGATTGACGGTCTCGCCGTTGGCGCAGCAGCGGATCAGACCATTCCGAACCTGGCAATATCAACGCCATGAGAGGCTTGAATGGCGGCTTTTAGATCAAGGGCGTCGGGTAGCAATTCAAGGCGCTCGTAAGTTCTCAGGCTTACTTTTTGGCTTTGCATTACCTTCTTGATTACTTTTAGATCCACCGTGTCCAAGGATTCGCCAAATCCGTAAACCAGAGCCAGATCGCAAATGCTGTTTATCAAGCGGGGTATGCCTTTGCTGTGGTAGTAAACCGCAGCACGCGCTGTGTAATCGAACAGGCCTGGGGAGCCACCCTGCAGGCTGAGTCGGTAGGTGATGTAGTCGTCGGTGCTCTCGTAGTCCAACGGATTTAACTCAAAGTCGATGGCTACGCGTTGAGCTAATTCCCACATTGACTCTTGTTTTAAAATCTCTCGCAACCTCGGTTGGCCAAGAAGGACAAACTGAAGACCGTGTTTGTCGCTTGTGCTGAGGTTCATGAGTAGTCGAACTTCTTCCAGTGCACTGCGAGACAGGTTTTGAGCTTCGTCGATCACGAGCACCACGCGTCGATCTTGTTCAGCTTGTTCTGCCAGGAAGTTCACAAGCGTCTCATGCATATCGACGTCGTCGCTCATCCGCGCGCGGAGTTCAAAAGCGGATATCACCCAGGGTAGAACATTTCGAAAGTCGGAGTGGGTGTTGTCGATGGTGCCGAGTACGATCGATTCATCCAGATTGGAATGGATGCGCCGCATTAAGAGAGTTTTGCCCAGACCCGCCTCGGCCGTCACAACGGTTAAGCCAGCATTGGTTAGCAAAGAATATTGTACGACTGCCAGCCCTTCAGCGTGCTGACGACTCACGAAGAAGCAATTTGGATCAGCAGCTGGTGAAAATGGCCGCCCCAGAAAATTGTAGAATTCTTCGTACAACGGTCAACTCTGTCAGCGGAATTACTCTTTGGTTTCGGTGCCAATAGTACTACGGAACCTCGCTCAGAGTGTCTCTGAACTCTATTGCAATGTTAACGAATCCTCCAGAGTCCATGGGCTCGTTGTGGTTACCGAACCCTGAAGGCGATCTCGTCTGCCGGGGCACTCTCCAGCCCTTCAGTATTGACACTGCTGATTGTCAGGTAGTAGTCACCGGGCGGTAGATCGATAGTCTGGTTCGTTCGATCGCCTGGAGTTGTAATTTGCTCGTCGTAGCTTTGGCTAGCGTTCCCATAACTTACTCGATATTCGGAGATGCTATCGATCGCTGTCCCGTCCGCGTTTTCGGTAGGTGCCTGCCAGGATACCTCTACGCTTCGACTTGAAACCGTCACCAGTGAAATACTCTGGCCTGTTGGAGCTTCGCAAATCAGGGTGAAAGTCTGACCGAGGTTGACGTTGTTTATGATCTGCGAGCCAGATAGTGGGCGATTGCCTGACCAGGCGCCTTCAGCCCTGCAAGACTCAGCATTGTCGCTGGACCAACGGAGCTCTATCCCGTTGCCAACAGTGTTTTCTAACAGCAGCTCAACACTTGGGGTCGGAGCCGGAGTGGGCTCAGGTACGGGTGCAGGTGCAGGTTCTGGAGCAAGAACAGACTCAGGTGCGGGCTCAGGCACAAGCTCTGGAGCAGGAGCAGGAGCAGGAGCAGGCTCAGGAGCAGGCTCAGGCACGAGCTCTGGAGCAGGAGCAGGCTCAGGTGCGGGCACAGGCACAGGCGCGGGCACGGGCGCAGGTTCGGGTGTCGGTGCAGGTGCAGGTGCAGGCTCGGGCTCAGGAGCGCGTTCCGGTGCCTGCTCTGCTATAGGTTCGGGAGCTGGCTGTGGCGCTGGTTCTGGGTTTGCAGCCAGAAATTCGGGTTCTTGTTGTGATGTTCGAAGGTATTTCTTGATCAGATAGCCTTCTGTATCTGACAGCTCCTCTGCGCTAATAGCCTTGTCCCAGACAAAAGCTGCTGCGATTTGAAACTTTTCAAAGCGGCTACCGTCCAGCGAACCGCCGAGCACAAGCTGGTCTGACACGGTGTTGAAGTTACGTGAACTGGTGCCAACCAGTTGGCCATCGACGTAATGACTGAGTTCTGAGTCTCTAAGGACCACAGCTTGAATGACCCACTGATTTGTGGGAACGCGATGTTCTATTACCACATCGTTTTCTGCGCAGTAGTCTCGAACTGCAGCGTTGCCCGCGGCGTTTATGCCGGCATTAAAGCTGCCATCACAGACCACGGCGCCATAGTTAAGACCAGCGGAGGTTGTTCCAGAATAGTTGGCGAGTAGCACAACGCTGCGATTGTTATTGCTTTCGGGCAAAGCGACGCCTGCCGTTCGCTCGAGGCGGCTGCTTTCGCCATCAAATTCGATAACAGGTTTGCGATTGAGCACGTTCGCTACGAATCTGGGTCCGCCCACCGATGTCAGTGAATTGTCGTTACCCGATTGGTCCCACCAGTGAGTCACAATATCCTGGCTTTGAGTTACACCGGTGTCGCTTTCAAGATGGAGAACAAGTCCCTGGGTGGGGAGATCTGCCGATAGAAAGACGGGATCTTCCACGCTTGAGAGCTCCGGAAGTTCTTCTGAGTCGCTTTCTTCAGCTTGGGCCGGGGGCTCGGGTGTGAGTGGCGAAAAGGGATCATCAATGGCCTCGGGTAGACCCGGTAGAGTGGGCGATTGGACATCACTTTGGGTCAGAGGAGAGAAATCGCCGCCGCAACCCCAAAGCAGGGCTAGCAGTAAAAAGCTCGATAGTTTTTTCGTGACATCACAGAACGTGCTGCTCATGAGTACTCAATCTCTTTGATCCGCCGCTAACGAAGCATGTCCAATGAATGCGTTGCGTCCCTCGTTGTTAGTCAGATTGTCCCCATCCGACAGCAAGCGATATTAGGCGGAAGCTCTTGGCCTGCCCGTGAGCTGCATCGCAAAGTGCTAAAAACCCGTTTACTTTTGGGCTACAAGTAGCCGGATGCGAAATGGTTTGTGCTGGACGTCACAATTGAGATTGAACCCGTGTCTGTTCCGGGTGTTATCTGTTGTGGTAACTATCTTGCGTTCCAGGTTGCAGTGCCTGGCGAATCAGTGGGCGGAGAAGTTCAGACCCTGAACTTGAGAGATGGTCTTCATCTATATATAGAGGCTTACCAGCTTTTTCGATGATGCAATGGGTTTGCTGACACAGCCTGGAATCTGGATGGAGCACGGTTGCATCTGCGGAATCGAGTGCGTTGAGTAATACGTCAGACCGTTCTTGCCGCTGTTTGTGCTCTTCCCAGGATGGCGCGATAGAAACCGGTACGCCTCGCCACGCCGACTTTGCCAGCACGGAAGGAGTGTCCCAGCCTACCTCGGGCACGCCGGAGAATATGAAAACCGATACCCCCAGCTTGCCGAGCGCATCAACGGTGCGCCCTAGTGCTCGGCGTGCGGCATGGATAGATTCGCTCTTGCTGGGTACGGCTGATTCTTGATCTATGAGCAACAGATGTTTGCCGGATTCGTGCTTGTAACGGCTACCCTCGACGTAGATCGCCCATCGCGCGATGAGCACTACGGTTTTTATTGAGGGTGACGAGCTGATGGTATTGAGGACTGCATTGTTAAACGCAACACATTCCCTGGCCGGGTCTGCCGCTGGGCGATATGCTCCTAACAGTGGTGGGCAACCGTTGCGTGTAGCGTTGAGGCCAATTAAATCTTGATCCCGCGCTATTTCTGCAAAAGCAGGAATCAAAACCATGGCATGCGAATCTCCCCACACCAGGAAATTAGCTGGAGAGGTGTTAGAGGTTGCTGTGCTTTCCGTTATTGGTTTTGGGCCGATCGTACACAGTCCCAGTTCGGCGATTTCCTGGAGGCTCTTTCCTGTGCAACGCTTTCGTTCTTTTGGTTTGTCATTGGAAAAATCGGCAAGGTAGGCCACATTCTCCGGCAGACGATTTGGAACGCCATCGAGTTGATCAAGCGTCAGCCCAAACGCAATGTACGACAAAATAAGCAGGCCTGAGACAGTCAACGTTCTGCCTTGGTCGGTAAATTTAGCCTTCTCCACTATGGATGATTGAGATTCTCTCCGTGATGCGATTGGAGCGTGGAAAGGCCTCTCGATAAACCGCCACGATAACCATGCGAGCAGGCCTGAACCAACGATAGCGACGGAGGTTTCTAAATTACCAGGTGGCTGAACGGTGAAGTGATTCAGAAAAACCAATACAGGCCAATGCCAGAGATATAGAGAGTATGAGATCAAACCTATTCCCACCATCGGGCGCCAGGTTAGAGCCTGATTCATCAGCGGAGCGCTCCGTGCTCCAGTGACTATAAGTAGTGCAGTGCCTACACAAGGCAGTAATGCGGCTGTTCCAGGAAAGATCGTGCTCTCATCAAATACAAAAATTGAGTAGAGCAGGCAAGCAGCGCCCGCGATCGAAAGGATTTCGCCTAATGGCTTTATGCGTTCCGGGAGACTGGATCTCTCCAAAAAAATTGCGGTGAGAGCGCCAATGAGCAACTCCCAGAATCTGTTGGGAGATAAGAAAAACGCAGCGTCAGGTGATCTGTTGACATAGAACATTTGCAAAGCGAGTGAAATGAGCAGCGCAACCCCTATCAGGCTGGCTACGCGTAGCAACGATTGCTTACGAAGAGCGATTAGCAGGGCAGGGAACAGGAGGTAAAAATGCTCTTCAACGGCCAACGACCAGGTGTGGAGCAGTGGTTTGAACTCTGACGGGCCATCGAAGTAGCCGGCTTCACTCCAGAATAAGATGTTTGAGCTGAACGCGGCTGCTGTGGCAAGACTCTCTCCAAAATCTTCCAGCTCTGCGGGCAACAAGAGCACCCAGCTGAGAGCGATTGAGATCGCCATCATGGAGAAAAGTGCAGGAAACAATCTCCTGGCGCGGCGCGCAAAAAACTCTTTCAGGCTAAAGCTGTTCTGAAGCAGCTGTTGTCTAACCAGAGAGGTGATGAGAAAACCGGAAATCACAAAAAAGATATCGACACCCACAAAACCACCGCTTACTCCAGGCACTCCTGCGTGATAGGCAACGACGGGGAGGATTGCACAGCAGCGTAAGCCGTCTATGTCGGGCCGATAGTGGTTGTGGTTGGCCGGCGAGAGCTTTTCAACGATGGTCTCAGGCACTTGTCGGCAAGCCTCGTTTTTAGGAGTTGTTGGGTTGCGAGTAGCCGGCTTTGCCTGGGCATGTTAAATAGTGCGCAACATGTGGAGCGCAAGTTCCAGTGCCAGGACACGCCTGGCTCGTTCCTGCGCTCGGCATACTACATCGAACAGAAACAGGAAGCCCCGCTTTGCATAATCGAGAACCCATAGGGTCACACTCAGTTGCCTGAATCAGCTTGCGAGCCCGAGTGGCTGGATTCTTTAATGATCACGAAGTTAATGGCTGGTCAACGATTGCGTAGGCCTTCGTCGTGCGATGCACGTGATCTGTCATCGCTGGGTCTTTTATTTGACGCAAAAACTATTTGGCTGCCCGATGACGTGCAAGCCCTGCGAGGTGCCTGCCTGCGTGAAGAGATGAGCCATGTGGCTCGACGGATGTGGCCGGAACCTGAGATTCGCCCGGCAATCCGTTCTACCAACTCAGCACTGATGGCTCTGGGAGAGGGG
Organism: uncultured Pseudomonadales bacterium; assembly: GCA_964634815.1. Classification (GTDB taxonomy): domain Bacteria; phylum Pseudomonadota; class Gammaproteobacteria; order Pseudomonadales; family Azotimanducaceae; genus JALZVT01. The sequence goes on from CAZWMD010000093.1 coordinate 8,567, forward strand.
GCAAAAGGCGAATGTTTGATCACCGAATATCAGTTTGGTGGGCGTGGCCGAAGAGGACGACGCTGGCTTAGTCCGATTGGACGAAATCTCTGTTTCTCTATGGGTGTTCAATTTCCTGGACCCCTTGAGCGACTTGAGGGGCTGTCTTTGGTAGTAGGGCTGGCTGTGGCGGATGCATTGGTTACTGCCGGAGTGCCAGGGATACAGCTGAAGTGGCCTAATGACGTCATTGTTATGGTGGACAATGATACCTATGCCAAGCTGGGTGGGATTCTTGTTGAGTTACAGAGCCAGAGTGAGCGCTGTACTGCGGTGATTGGCATTGGATTGAATCTTGGGGGCGCCGCGGCTGCTCGTTCCGATTTGGATAACTCGCTGGCTGACATCGCAGAGCTGCTCCCCTCGGTTGATCGATCAGAGATACTCGTTGGAGTTATCAACGCGCTTGCCGACTATTTGGAGAACTTTCTTGTTCAGGGCTTTGCGCCAATGAGGGACGCGTGGAATGCAGTGCATGCATTTCAGGGGAGAGAGGTGCGACTCTATTCGGGCGGTACGCCTGGGAGCGATCAGAATCTCGGCGCGATCTTGAATTCTGGTACCGTTCTGGGCGTGAGCGACAGTGGAACACTCATGTTGCGTACCCCTGGAGGCCAGGAAGTTGAGGTTGCGGCGGGAGAAGTTTCATTGCGTCCTTTGCACAAGAGCGCGGAAGACAAATGAGCAACGGGTTAGACGCTTTAATTCTTGATATCGATCTTGGCAATAGTGCCTTGAAATATCGCCTGGCTGATTACTCCGGACGCTTACCGCATTTGGCAGATGGAGCTATTGATATCGATGGCTTGCATCGGGCACTTGTTGGAAGTAGCGCACGATCAGCGACAGGGTCTTTGCAGCGAGTTCGGGTATGTAGTGTGTTGAGTTCTGACTTAAATACCGAATTTGCTGAGCAGATTATGGAACGCTGGGGTGTGACTGCAGAATTCGCCCGCAGTTTGCCCGCGGTGGGTGGTGTCACTAATGGGTATCGCGAACCTTCCTCTTTGGGTGTCGATCGCTGGATGGTCGTGCTGGCGGCCTATCATCGTTGCTCTGGCGCAGCACTTGTCATAGATCTGGGCACTGCGATTACACTCGACTACCTTCGCGCGGATGGACAACACTTGGGCGGATACATTGTTCCGGGCACTCACTTGTCCCAACGCGTGCTGCTGACAGACACAGCATCTATCGCTGTGTCTGCCAATTCGTCAGCGGAAACTACAGAGCTGCTGTTGCAGCCCGGCAGCTCAACTCAGGAAGCCGTCTCTCGAGGCGCTTTGCTCATGGTGCGAAACCTTATTGAGCTGGAGGCGGAACGGTTGCGAGCATCTTCTCGTCAGTCACTCGCTGTCTTGCTGTGTGGTGGGGGTGCGCAAGAGATTTCGCCCCTTCTGCAGTGCGCACATGAGATATTGCCCGATCTGGTTCTGGAAGGCCTTGATCAGGCTTTGCCCTAGCCCACCAAATGCATAGGACGCATGTGATGCACCTGAAGTACGCAAAACAGAGAGAAAGATGAAGCGCTTGTTGATCGCATTGCTGGTGATCAATTTGGTTTTCCTCGTGGCTCAACAATTCTCTGGTCTACAGCAAGATGCAGAGTCAGGGTTACCGATGGAGCACGAGGCGGGGCCAACAGATATCACATACCAGCCTAATCCTCTTTTTCAAACTACTGAAAATGTACTTGAAAGTGGTGTTCTTGAAGGCGGTGTTACAGAGAATTCTCCAGAGCAAGAGCGCATCGAATCAGCAGAGAGTCTTCCCCCCAAACCTACTGTTGAGTGTCTTGTTCTGGGCCCTTTCCGGAATGAGCGAGAGGCTCTGGGTGCGCTGAAGGTAGTCGACAAGTTTGTTGAAGACGCAGAAATTGGCGATCGAGACTCCAGATTATTGCCAGACTATGTTGTCTATGTTGGTCCAGAACCCGACATAGAGCTGGCAAGGGTCAAGGCCGCTGAGTTCACCGGGCTCGGTATAGATAACCAGGTGATTGGCTCGGGGCGGCTCAAGAATACGGTCAGTCTCGGCGTATTCAGCCGCAAGCAGCTTGCTGATGAGTTGCTGAAGCGGGTGGCTCAAGAGAGTTATGAGCCTAAAATCAGATTGATCCGAACCGGGCGTCCTGGATATCAGCTTCGCGGGGTCTTTGGGGATGGCGTGTACCCGCTGCTTGAGGAACAGGACCTGCCGTTTGTGGCCTGTGCAGATGGATAAGAAGGGATTTTGGTTTATTGCATGAACCTATAGGTACCTATAAACTGCGCCACCCGTTTTCGCCGCTATAGCTCAGTTGGTAGAGCGCCTCACTTGTAATGAGGATGTCCCGAGTTCGACTCTTGGTGGCGGCACCATATTTCGGTTGGTTGAGTGTAAGTGTTTGAAAAGGTTGCGGTTTATATAAGCCGTTGACTTGGTTGTACGGTGTGGGAGAATTTCGCGCTTTTCTTTGGTGGGGTACCCAAGCGGTCAAAGGGATCAGACTGTAAATCTGACGGCTACGCCTTCGAAGGTTCGAATCCTTCCCCCACCACCAAACAGCGTCTTTTGGCTGGTCCAGCGTCATTTAGGCTCAGCAAGATATCAGGTGCGTTATAT
>CAZWMD010000094.1:0-10864 GCA_964634815.1 uncultured Pseudomonadales bacterium
TTCCTGTTCTATATAGAGGCCCGACCAGAGTTAGGCTATGCGCCTATAGATAGCGAAGTGTACCTGCATGGCTATAGCCTGGAGTCTCTTCGACGATTGGAAATGGTGGAGCTGGCAAGCCCCGCCGAGCTCAATGGCCGTTTTATCAATGATACCCTGGACACGCTGTTTCGTATGATTGATCAGGGTTTTGTAAGCCCTTCACAGAATGTCATGAACACTGAGGTTGATGCCTTCGAGCTGCCTGCCTTAAAAAGTCACCTGTTTGATCCCAATCGAACAGCGTTGCTGAACAAAGTCATCTTTCCAAACCACGTGCTTCTTAAAATCATTCGCTTGATGTCACTGAGTCGCCCCGGTTCCGGAGCGCGCAAGCGTCGTGGGCGAATAAGCTATGGCCAGCTTGGTATTAACCAGCTGGGTGCAGTGTATGAAGCCCTGTTGTCGTTCCGCGGTTTTTTCGCGACAGAAGACCTATACGAAGTTAAGAAAGCAGGCGATAGCCCCAACGCACTTGAAACCGGCTACTTCGTTAACGCTGCGGCCCTCGAAAACTACGACGACGAAGAAAAGGTCTATGACCGCGATGAGGCAGGTCATCGTCGGCTGCGAAAATTTAGCAAAGGTAGGTTCATATACCGTATGGCGGGTAGAGACCGGCAAAAGTCAGCCTCTTACTATACCCCAGAAGTGCTCACCCGCAGCTTGGTTAAATACGCGCTGCAGGAGCTTTACAAGGAGCAATTAGATCCGCTACCCGACGATGCAGCCCGTGCAGATCGTCTTCTAAAATTCACCGTCTGCGAGCCCGCAATGGGTTCCGCCGCGTTTCTTAACGAGGCCATTAACCAACTGGCAGACAAGTATCTCGCTCTGGCCCAAAGTGCCAAGGGAGAGCGCATATCGCAAAACGACTATGCGATTGAACGCCAGAAAGTAAAGATGTACCTGGCTGACCGCAACGTATTCGGTGTGGATCTAAACCCCGTTGCCGTGGAACTTGCGGAGGTCTCCATCTGGCTCAACGCGCTTTCCAGCGACCGCTTTGTTCCATGGCTGGGGCTGCAGCTGCATTGTGGTAACAGTTTGATCGGTGCTAGGCGAGAGTTCTATCGCGCAGATCAGCTTCGTCTCCCCTCGAACCAAGAGGATTCCTGGCTTAGTGCAGCACCAGAGAAGCTGCCTCTTAACGAGGCACAGGAAGATACACAGATTTGGCACTTCCTGCTGCCATTTCAGGGTATGACCAGCTACAACGATGAAGTGTTAAAGCAGCGTTACAAGCCACAGATAGACGCCATCAAGAAGTGGCGTAATCAGTTCACCAAACCTTTTAGTCTAGAGGACATAGAACGGCTACAAACCCTGAGCGCCAAGGTCGAGCTTCTGTGGCAGGAGCACGCGCAACAACTCGCAGAACTGCGAACGAAAACCACCGACGAATACAACATCTACGGCGCGCAAGATACGATTCATAGCACAACGTCCTTAGCGTTCAAAGATAATGCGCAGGATGGAGAGCTGCTTACGGCGCAACTTGCCAATGCCAGCTGCTGGCGACGATTAAAGCTGGTAATGGACTATTGGTGCGCGCTCTGGTTCTGGCCCATTCAGTCGCATCAGCTTTTGCCGAGTCGTGAGGAATGGTTGTTTGATTTGGAAAATTTATTGTTGGGCGACACCATTGTGGCGACTCCTGGCGCTGTTCAGAGTGAACTGTTTGCGGAGACCATTTCTGATGAGCGGGCTAACTACTTCGTCGACAAGTTTGGTGTGGTGGATTTAAAGGTGCTATTTCAAACTTCACCACGGTATGCTCTCGTAGATGAAGTAGCGTCGAAGCAGCGGTTCTTCCATTGGTATCTGGATTTCGCTGATATTTTCCGTGATCGAGCTGGCTTCGATCTTGTATTAGGCAATCCTCCTTGGGTTAAGGTGGAGTGGGAAGAGTCGGGGGTGCTTGGAGATGTCGAACCTGCTTTTGTAATTAGAAAAACCAAAGCTACAAAGCTGGTTGAATTGCGTGAAGAGACATTCGAAAGCTATCCGATGCTAGAGCAGGCGTGGCGGCAAGATGCTGAGGATAGTGGATCTACACAAGAATATCTCAATGCAAAGGTGAACTATCCGGACTTGGCCGGACAAAAAGCAAATCTCTACAAGTGTTTTCTCCCAGTCGCGTGGAACCTTCTTTCGCCGTATGGAATAAGTGGATATTTGCATCCTGAGGGCGTCTTCGATGAACCGCATGGTGGTCGTTTTCGCGAAGTGATTTATTCGCGTATTCGCTGGCATTTTCAGTTCCAAAACGAAAGAAAGCTATTTCCAATAGGTAATCGCAACCGATTTGGGTTGTGTATCTACGGCGCTAGACCGTTGAGTAAGCCCTCATTTGGCTCAATTTCCAATTTGTTCTCTCCAAAGACTATTGACGAATGCCTCTCACTATCTGGTGAGCAGCCTGTGGGCGGTATCAAGCGACAAGACGGTTCAGATTGGAATGACGACGGGCACCCGGACCGTATCATACGAATTGGACTGGCGGAGCTCGAGCTATTCGCGAAAATATATGATGAAAGTGGCACGCCTGCTGAGCATGCGCGCTTGCCAGCGATCCACGCACGCCAGTTGTTGGTTGTTCTTGCAAAGTTCGATACCCAGACGCTTCGTCTTGCAGATTTTCGAGGTGACTACTATTCAACTCAACATTGGAACGAGGTATTACAGCAGAACGACGGTACTATAAGGCGAGAAACCAAATTTCCCTCCTCACTAGACGAATGGGTGCTATCAGGCCCCCACTTTTATGTCGGGACATCATACGCCAAGACACCCAAACGTATCTGCAATACTCATAAGGCGTATGAGAATATCGACTTGATGAGCATAGCCAACGACTATCTCCCTCGCACTAATTATGTGCCGTCATGCTCGCCCGATGAGTATCAATCGCGTACCCCAAAAGTAAGTTGGATAGAAGAAGGGGAGACTGCTCCGAAGCTCGTCTCAGACTATTATCGCTGTGTTAACAGGGAAATGATCGGCCCATCTTCTGAGCGAACGATGATTACTAGTATTGTCCCGCCACGCGTCGGTTACGTGAATACGGTTCTTGGGCTCGCATTCAAATCCAATTTTTTGATGCTGGACTACTTCGCTACTTCGCTCTCGATCCTAGTTGATTTCCGCGTCAAGAGTACAGGAATGGGGCACGCCAATATTTCGTTGGTAAACCAGTTGCCCGTCATTACAAGCGTAGCGCTTCTTGCATCTCTGCGAGTAAGGGCTCTTGGTTTGGTATGTTTAACAGAGCATTTCAAGGAACTCTGGGATTCCGCATGGAACGTTCACTACCTTGATTCACGTTGGGCCTCTAAATATGAACTGGGTGATTCTTACTTCAGTGATTTACAACCAACTTGGTCAAGGGACTCTGCCTTAAGAAGCGATTTTGGAAGGAGGCAAGCGCTGGTTGAGATTGATGTTCTGGTAGCGCAGGGGATGAGGGTTTCGCTCGAAGAACTGTTGATTGTGTATCGAGTACAATTCCCTGTGCTGAGACAATATGAGAACGAAACGTTCTATGATCAAAATGGGCGAATAATTTTTACTCCAAGCCGAAGTGGTGTCGGTTTACCTCGGCGTGCAAGGACCTCAGACTTAAAGATAGGGACTAGCTACACAATCCAATCCCCAAGAGAAATTGTCCAGAGGGTTGCCTTAGGTTGGGAAGATGTTCGAGACCTTACCGAAGGAGTGGTTTCAAAAACGTTCCTCGATGACACCATGCCCGGTGGTCCCCACGAGCGCACTATCGAATACGTTGCCCCGTTCTTTAAACCTGACCGCGAAGAGGACTACCGGGTGGCTTGGGCCTTTTTCGAGAACGAGCTTGGGGAGGAAAAGTAGGCCCTATGCTGCCTTCCATAGTCTCACGCGAAATCATAGAAGCGATACGCCGGCAGCTCGTTGCACAGTTCCCGTCCACAACCCGGGGCTTTCTTCGGGTGTTGGATGAACCGGAAGGCGCTCGTCATGCCATCGAATCGTTACTTGATGAAGACGATAGTGTTTTTAAAGGCCCGTATTTGAGTTTCGGTTTGCCCTTTCAGGTTGCGAGCGCTAGCGACGATTTACCATTTCAGGCGTTCCAGCACCCACCTTATGCGCCATACCGACATCAATATACCGCTTTCCAACGCCTGACTGGCCCAAACCCCCAAGCCACGTTGGTTGCAACGGGTACAGGCTCGGGTAAGACCGAGTGCTTTATGTACCCGATGTTGGAGCACTGCGCGCTAAACCCAGGCAAAGGTATTAAGGCCATTGTGGTGTACCCGATGAACGCCCTGGCGCAGGACCAGGCGCGCCGCTTTGCTGAAGAAATTCATCAGCAAGATGGCTTGCGCGGCAAGGTACGGGTGGGCCTGTTTACCGGTGACTCAGAAACGACCCGGCGCAAGAGCATGTCGGAAGAATCGGTGATCACCTGTAAGCCTACCCAGCGTGAGAACCCGCCGGACATACTGCTAACCAACTACAAGATGCTGGATTACCTGTTGATCCGCCCACGCGATAGAGACCTGTGGCGCTTCAATGAGCCGGGGGATCTACGTTTTCTGGTAGTGGATGAGTTGCACACCTTCGATGGCGCTCAAGGCACGGATTTGGCCTGTTTGGTGCGCCGCCTGAAAGACAGGCTGAGTGTAGCCGACGATCTCGCTTGCGTCGGCACGTCAGCCACAGTGGGGGATGATCTCACGGCCTTATTGGGCTACGCCACCGAAGTATTTGCCACGCCTTTTGATCAAAACGCGGTGCTGCGGGAAGAGCGCGAAGGTATTGCGGACTTTCTGCCGCCTGTCTCTGTTGACTACTGGCCGAGTGCTGATCAAGTAACGGAATTTGCCACGAATGACCCTGGTGACGTTGCGGATCATCTCATTCAGGCTGCAAAGTTATGGCTGCCAGAGAACCTGCAGCCGGATATAGGCCAAGCAGAACCCGCGGCGTTCATTGCACTAGGCGAAACGTTGAAAAGTCTGGAGCCGTTTCAAAGGCTGCTGCGAGCGCACGAAACTGTGGCCAGTATTCAACCTCTAATTCAAGAGTGGTCTTCTAGGTTACGCGTAAGTACCCATGAGACCGCGTTAGCGGTTGATGGACTAGTCGCGTTGATCTCTGCCGCCCGCGTTGCGGGTGGCCGCCCGTTTGTGACCGTTCGCTCGCAACTTTGGTTGCGGGAGTTGCGGCGGATGGTCGCCACTGTTGAGTTGGAACCCCAGCTTAAGTTCTCTGATGACCAGTCTGCTGACCAGCAACCGATCTGTTTGCCGGTGGTACATTGCAATGAGTGCCATGCAACCGGCTGGGTGGGCGTGCGAAAGCCCAATGATCCCGAAATGCAGCGCGACTTAAGTGTGATCTATGAAGGATTCTTCAATCGTAGTCCTGACACAAGACTGATCTATCTCGATGGCGAATCGCCCGCCAGGCCATCTGAAGTGCGTAGTCTTTGCAGCAGCTGCGGCAGTGTGAACGCCCGCCGGGAAACAGTCTGTAGTCAGTGTGAAGCAACCGGTGACACCCAGCTGACCGTCGTTCTGCCACAGATGACCAAGCAGCAAACGGAAAAAGGCGCCAAGGTGTCGCGGTTCCAGCGAGATTGCCCGTACTGCGAGTCAAGCGAGAGCCTGTTGATCTTGGGCTCGCGTGCGGCAACCTTGTCATCCGTTGCGATCAACCAGCTTTTCAACAGCCGTTACAATGAACATGCGAAGTTAATTGCGTTTTCGGATTCAGTGCAGGATGCGGCCCACCGTGCTGGCTTTTTCGAGTCGCGCACCTATCGGCAAGTGATTCGTTCTGCATTAGCAGCAGCCTCCTCCTCAGAGGCAAAAGCGAATGGGGTAGCCACGCTTGCTGACTGGGTAGATGGTTTTGGACCGTTCTGGCGTAACCACTTTCAAACAGCAGCTGGTGGAGACAAAGACCTGGTGGGAACCTTTCTGGCACCCGATCTGCAGTGGTTAAAAGACTGGGAGGTGCTGCAGTCTGAAGGGGCACTACCTAGCAAGTCAGATCTTGTCGACAGGTGGTTATTACCCCGTATGCGCTGGGAAGCGCTTACCGAGTTCGGATTGCGGAGCCGTTTGGGGCGCACACTCGAGCGGACGGGGCAGCTCGTTGTTTATCCCGACCTTAACGAAGCACTGGAACTTGAGCCCATTGCTGAGACTTTGCGCGGTCAGATTGGCGAGTTACGAAACTTATCGACTGAAGTGTTGAGTCAATTTGTTATGGGCGTGCTCTGGCGGATGCGCGTTAGGGGTAGTTTTTACGATGATGAGTTGAGGGATTATGTAGCACGCGCGGGAGATCGCTATTCATTGGTAAGGCGTCACTACTTGCCGCGTGTTGGTCGAAAAACGCCAATGCCGAAGTTTTTGTCAGTACAACGCGTAAGCCAGGATCTGGATGCGGTTGTTGGCGGAGATGCTATCTCTTGGTACGGGCAGTGGTTCAACAAAGTCTTAGCGCAGGAAGAATCCTTTCTTCTGTCTGTTGACACCTTGAGCCACGTGATGGGCATTGTACTTGCAGGCTTATCCAGAAGCACGAACGCGCTATTAACAGAGCACGATGTACGGGGCCAATCTGTCTATTCACTGAATCCGGTCCGTTGGCTGTTCTCAAGCGAGGTATCCACTCTTGTGTGTGATAGCTGCCGCAGTCGGGTAGAGCTGGCCACAGAGTCTTTGCCTCTTTGGGGAATTTCGCGGTGCCTGCGTGGTTCCTGTGCAGGGAATCAGCATTTGTCAGGGCATCCTGAACCCGCGGTGAAAACGTCAGAGGCCGTACCTCGGCGACTGATCACCGCCGAACATACGGCGGTGCTTGATCCAAAAGTACGGGCATTGGTCGAGTCATCCTTTAAATCAGACCCCGGAGAGCTGTGGGACGTAAATCTGCTATCGGCTACCCCCACGATGGAAATGGGCGTGGACATCGGTGATTTGTCGAGCGTGCTGCTTTGTTCAGTACCACCAGGGCAGTCGAACTACCTGCAGCGCATAGGGCGGGCTGGTCGCCGCGATGGTAATGCCTTCAACTTGGCCATAGCCAACGGCACCCCTCATGATCTGTATTTCTATTCTGACCCACTGGAGATGATGGCCGGGGAAGTCACCCCTCCTGGCGTATTCCTAAAGGCCATCGCTGTATTGGAACGACAGCTTATTGCTTACTGTTTCGATCAATGGGTACTGTCTGGAATTGCTATTGACGCGATTCCACCGAAGCTCGGACAGGCACTGAACCATCTTGAAAGCGGCGTTACAGATCGTTTTCCTCAAACATTTCTGAATTTTGTTGAGGCTGAGAAGGGCCGCATATCAAGGGATTTCATAAATCTCTTTGAATTGGATGATCTAGGTGGCCCCGGACTGAATCGTCTTCAGGTATTGCTTTTTGGTGAATACGGCGGAGATCCGGGTGTTACGTTCAAAATCTCCCAGTTATTGCAATCCAAGGTGAAACAGAGGGAACGCTTTCGAGACGATATTTCACACCTCAAACGTCAATTGGATCGGTTACAACGCGAACCCCAGGACGAAGCCCGCGACGAATCGATCGTAGCGATGACAGAAGAACGAAGGGGTCTGATGCGGTTGGTTCATCGAATCAACGAACAAGACACACTCAATTTCTTTACCGATGAGGGGTTATTGCCAAACTACACCTTCCCGGAAGAGGGTGTAAAGCTGAATTCGGTGATTTATCGGCGTCGCGAACGTGCGCAGGACGGTGACGATGCTTCGCCCTTTGAGCGCATCGAGTTCGAGGTCCGCCGCCCCGCACAAACGGCACTGCAGGAGCTCGCCCCGTTCAGCCGGTTCTACGGCAATAGCCGTCAGGTGGAAGTAGACCGCATTGAAATTCGCAACAGTGAAGTGGAAAGCTGGCGCTTCTGTAATCATTGCGGCCATGCGGAGAACGTTGATGTTTCTGATGCTCTTAATGCCTGCCCCAAATGCGGTAGCTTTGGGTGGGTGAATGCTGATCAAAAAATGGACCTGTTGCGGTTAAAAGAGGTTTATGCGAATGCCTCTGATAGAGAAAGCCGAATTGGTGATGACTCTGACGATCGAGAGCCCGTATTCTTTGCACGGGAATTCCAGTTTGAGCTTGAAGAAAACAACGTTGGTGAAGCCTATCGAATATCAGACCTCGCCTGGCCCTTCGGCTTTGATTATCTGCACTCTGCGACGTTCAGAGAGATTAACTTTGGCAGGGATGGTGACAACGGACCAGATATCTCAATAGCTGGGGAAAGTCGCCAGCGTCCCGGTTTTCCGGTGTGCGTGCATTGCGGGAAAGTGCGAATGTGGCGCCGGCGACGCGAAGACAACCATATGCCACGATGTCCGATGCGTAGTGCTGACGATGAAACGCAAAAAACGCCTGATAATCTCTACCGGTCGTTGTATCTCTATCGGGAACTGAAATCAGAAGCCATTCGAATGTTGCTCCCATTTGCGGATGTGGTGCAATCGCCAACGCGGTTGCAGAGCTTAGTGGCGGCAATTCACCTTGGCCTGAAAAAGCACTTTCACGGGAATGTAGACCACTTACAAATCATGTCGCACTCCGAGCCGGTGGGTAATTCGGATCTGCGTCGCCACTACCTGGTGTTAATGGATACGATTCCTGGCGGGACCGGTTACCTAAACGAGCTACTCCGCGAGCCGGGTAAGTTTCGCGATATGCTCCAGTTGTCCTATGATGCGTTGGACGCCTGTGCGTGCCAGTACGATGGCGATAGGGATGGCTGCTATCGATGCCTGTTCGCTTACCGTGAGAGTAGGCGTCTTGAGGAAACCTCGCGACTTTCAGCGATGGAGACCCTGAGCGGTATTCTTGATCGCTGGGATCAGTTAGAGAAACTGAATGATAAGGATTCCTTGCATCATACAGACGTAAACGCGCTGTTTGATAGTGAGCTGGAGCGGTTGTTTATTGAAAAGCTGCGTAGCAGAAAAAGCTGCGCGCTCACTACGCGAACCATCAATGGCAAAGCTGGTTATGAGTTGTCTCTTCGATCTTCTAGTAGCGAGCGATCTATGCGTTGGTCGATAGAGCCTCAGGTAGATTTAGGTAAAGATCAGGGTATAGCTGTTGCTTGTCGGCCAGATTTTATATTGCGCTCGCTTTCCGCTGCTTCCGGTGAATTGCCAGTAGCTGTTTTTCTAGATGGTTTTGAATTTCACGCGGAAAAGGTGGCGGACGATACGCGCAAACGGTTCGCTATTTGCGCGTCCAAAAGCTACAGAGTTTGGAGTTTAAGCTGGCCCGACGTTCAGGTTAAAGAAGATAGCAGCGATGCATTGCTTGCGGATTGGTTCGATATACCCATCCAGGCTGACGGCCAAAAGCTCTATGATGATCTGGCTGGGAGTCTCTCGCTTCCTGGTTTTACACAGCTAACAGCCTTGGGCCAAATCGATGCGCTGACTGCACTATGTAGCTACCTGGCGGACCCATCCTCAGCAAACACTGACTATTCTTCGTTTGTCCGGTCTCGGCTGTTTGGCATGCTTGATATGGTGTCATCGCAGCAACCCCAGGAGCTATTGCAACAGGTAGGCACCTGGCTTCCTGTTCCGTGGTTTGAGGCACACTTGGTTGATAACTCGCTTCTTGGCGCTACTGTGTTTCCTGGTACACCTCTGGTCCAAGCTGTGGTTACTATGCCGCATGAGGCTGTTGGTAATGGGAAGTTGGACGACCAAGGCAGCGTTTGTTTTCGGTTTGATGATCGTGATGTTAACGCGGAAGGGTATGCACAGGCGTGGCGCATGTTTTGGAATGCCTGCAACCTGTTTCAGTTTGGCGCTCATTTTCTACCGGTCTCAAGCCAAGGCATTGATCAGTTGCTGTACGCCGAGATACTGCTCGCGCAAGAGGAGTCACATGTAGCAGGTGAAGAGACCGAATCTGCCGCGTGGAGTGAGGCGCTAGGCGAAACCTTCAATCGTGATTCTTTGATAGTCGTAATGAACACGGGTTGTGAGCCCCCGGAGATAGGCTTTGATGTGCAGCGCTCTGATGGTGAGGTGATTGTGAGTCTTGAATGGGCCTGGGTCGGCCAAAAGGTTGGTTTTGCAGAGATCGGGGATGACGAACTAGCAGCTCTGCATGCAGATGGCTGGCAGATAGTACCGAGTGATGATGATGCGTCAATCAAGCAGCTCACCAGTTTGCTGCTGACCAACTGATAGAACCGTAGGGATACTAGAAAACAATGGATAAGATGCAAGTAGCACTCGCGGACACGTTTTGGACATCTTTTGCGCGGTTGCCCAAAGCACAAACCAAAAAGGTAGTGGAGTTTGTTACCAAGTTTCGCCAAGCGGCGGATAGCTCCGGTATCAACTACGAGAAAATCAAGAACGCGGCTCAGCCCAGCTTCAGGTCTGTGCGTATCGATCAGGCCTATCGTGGCATTGTGCTGAAGCCCGACACTGGTCGAACCTATGTTTTACTCTGGGTAGACCATCATGATGACGCGTATGCGTGGGCGGAACGAACGCGTTGCGAAGTGCATCCAGATACAGGGGTACTGCAGCTTTACGAAACAGCGATTATCGAACCTCCAGAATCGGCTGAACCCGTCGTAGAACCCGTAGCGCCTGTCTCAGCGGCGCCGCTGTTTAGTCTTGAACTAGACCAGCTATCAGGTATAGGTGTGCCTGAAGGCATGTATGAATCGGTTCTACAGGTCACCAGCGAAGCCGAGCTCGAAGCGATGCAAAATCGTTTACCTGTCGAGGCGTTTGAAGCGCTTTACCTTTTTGCCGATGGT
>CAZWMD010000095.1:0-10848 GCA_964634815.1 uncultured Pseudomonadales bacterium
TGGTACCTCTGCCTAACTTCCTCTACTTCAATTTGTCCCAGTCTCTGCAGCTGTTGTCTTCTGGTATCGGCGTGTGGGTGATTCGCTTGTTTGGTATCAGTGTGTTTCTTGAAGGCAACGTGATCGACCTGGGTAACTACAAGTTGCAAGTTGTTGAAGCCTGTAGTGGATTGCGTTACTTGTTTCCGCTAGCAAGTTTTGCGTTTCTCATCGCTTATCTGTTCAAAGCGCCGATTTGGCAGCGAGCGATTGTGTTTGTGTCTGCGCTACCGGTCACGGTGTTGATGAACAGCTTTCGCATTGGTGTGATCGGTGTGCTGGTTGAACACTGGGGTATAGGGATGGCTGATGGCTTTCTGCATTACTTTGAGGGCTGGATAATATTTCTCGCGTGTTTGGGGGTTCTGTTTGCTGAGCTGTGGGTATTTACCCGGTTGAGTGGGGGCGGGTCAGTTTGGAATCGCCTGGATCTTGATATTCCGAGCTCGGCAGATCTTCAACTAAAGTTCTTGCCCCTGAAAACAGCATTGGCGCCCTTGACGGTGTCCACCGTTCTACTATTGGGCGCTCTGTTTTTCAATCAGTCTCTGGGCAACCGTGTAGAGGTAGAGCCTGCACGCACACCCTTTGTGCAGTTTCCGTTGCTGCACAACGGTTGGATAGGCCGAGAAGGCGCGATTGAAGAGAAGATACTTGGATCTTTAAAGCTTACCGATCACCTGATAGCAGACTACCGGAACGCAGATTATCAAATGCCCGTCAATCTATATGTGGCCTATTACGGCTCACAGCGTAAGGGCGCCTCGGTTCATTCTCCCAAGTCCTGTCTGCCGGGTGGTGGTTGGGAGGTTCAATCGCTGGCTCAGGTATCGTTGGAAAATGTGGTTGCCTCGAGCGTCGCTGGGCAATCGCTGGCGGCTAATCGCGCTGTGATTCAGAAAGGTCGCCATCGACAATTAGTGTATTACTGGTTTGAACAGCGAGGCCGGCGACTGACTAACGAATATCTGGTTAAGTGGTATCTGTTTGTTGATTCGCTGCTTAAGCAGCGCAGTGACGGTGCTCTGGTTCGGATGGTGGTTCCTGTGCCAGATGGTATGGCAATAGAGACAGCGGATGCACAGCTAAGGCACTTTGTGCGCGAGTTTTATCCCATGCTTAGTCGCTATGTTCCTGGCTAGGCCCCACCATTGCGTCACTTACAGGAATGATATAAGGACTGCCCAGGTTTACTGACTGAGGCAGGTTGTTTGCGGCCTTAGACGCCGCCTCGTACCCGGTATAAGCACCATAAGCCACCACCATTTTTCTATTTCCGTCTTTTTCGATGATATCTACGCTGCGTAACTCTGGGAGGTTCTTTCCCGTTTTTCTCATGAATTCCTTCCTGAAGTCAGCTCTGCTGTAGCTGGCGATTTGCACGGTATAGCGCGTGCCGGCCGGATAGATCGTGGGCTTGGGAGGGAGTGTTGCCGTGCTGGCTTCGACCAACTTTTTAGTAGGTGCTCTATGATCAACGGCACTTGGAGTGGCTGCAGGTAAAGAAGGTTCGCTGACTATTGGTCTCGACACTGTTTTGGAGGCTAGTGGCGGGCTGAAGGCAGTTGTTTTTGGGGAGTCTTGTTGGGCGCCATACCACAGTCCGCTACCCACAATAGCGAGGCCACCAAGAGCAGCAAGTCCCGCTAGCTTCCGGTGGTGCGTGTTGTGCGTATTACCAAGCTCTTGCCAGCCCAAGCCTGCTGCTGTGGTCAATGCTTTGCAGCGTTCGTCACGCACTGGTTGGCCGATGAGCAGCAGTCGAAGGCCGGTGTTTGCCGTTAGTGCCAGCACCGCGTTCAGTAGTTCCGTAGGCAGCGACTCAGGATCGTTGATTACTAGCGTGACTCGCCGTTGCGCTTCGGCGAGAACGGCTAGTCGACGATCGATGCTCAGTTGCATGGTGTGAAGATCAGACGTGCTTAATTCGGGCAACGACAGTCTGGTCGCCAGAAAACGCAAAAGCTGCGAAAGCTGCTTGGGACCGGCGCCGTTCAGCTCAATCACCATGTCACGAATGGCGGGTTCGGTTTGAGCGCTGGTATCTACCGAAGCCGTTTCTAGGCTTTCTGCGCGGACCACCACGTGGGCTGGCCAATCGAGGAGCGGTTGTGCGTGTGACATTGCGAGCAGCTTAGGGGTTGCTGCCGGCTTTGCAAAGGGGCTTTTAGAGCTCTGCTACGCGGGCGAGTTCGGGATAGAATTCGTCAAGATTTATACCGTGTTCTGTCAGGATGTGTTCTCTTATGCTTGAGGCATCGTCGGGTCGCGCGCCGTGACGATTGATGCCACCAATCCGCTTCTGCTGAATGGTTTCTAAAGCAATGTCGAGACTAATCTCTGGTTCTTCGGCACCATAAGCCAAAACCAGTGCATGATCGCATAGCGTGTTAATGAGCCGCGGTAGCCCAGCGCTGAAGTAATAGATGACTCGTGCGGCATCTGTGCTGAAGCGCTCACAATTGGCAGCCCCGGCAGTGTGTAGGCGGCTGCGAATGTAGGCCTTGGTTTCATTCAAGCTCAAGGCATTGAGATGAAACTCTGCGGTGACGCGCTGCGCAAACTGGGTGAGTCGGGGTTGTTCCAGAATATTTCGCAGCTCGGGTTGGCCCACCAGCACTATTTGTAGCAATTGATTCTTATCTGCATTTATATTGATCAACATACGCAGTTCTTCAAGACTGTCTACGCTCATGTTCTGGGCTTCGTCGATAACCAATACAACTCGCCGGCCCTGGGCGTATTCGTCCACTAAATAGCTTTGCAAGCGACGAAACGCTTGCATGTTGGAAAGCTCCTGTTCACCAGTATGCAGCTCAAGCGCGATGGCAACCCATTGTAGTAGGTTGCCCAGTGAGGCTTGTACGTTACTCACCAGGCCGATGGTAATTTCGCCGTAGGGAGCTGTACTTAGCAGGTGGCGCACTAGCGTTGTTTTGCCGGCGCCAATTTCCCCTGTAATCACCACAATGCCAGACTGTTCAAACACGCCGTATTCCAAAATCGACAGGGCGGCTTTGTGGTTGTCTGAAAGATATAGAAAGTCGGCATCTGGAGTGATGTTGAACGGCTTTTCCTTCAGGCCAAAATAGTTTTCGTACACTGCGCTCGCTCTATCTGGCTTTATTCAAAATAGTGCCGATCAGGTTGGCATTCTTCATGAGGTGGGTGGCCCGCTCTAAGTGGTCAGGGGTTGTTTGACCGGCTTCGACCACCATTAGGGTTGCGTCGACAAACGGCGTGAATTTTAGAGCGTCGTCGTTACGCAACAAGGGTGGTAGATCAAATATGACGATGCGGCAGTCGTAATGCGAGCTGAGCTCTTGCAGCAAGTTTGACATGGCTGGTGACGTGAGTAACTCGGAGGAATACTCATCGGTCGGGCGACAGGGCAGCACCACCAGGCGCTGCATGCCCGGATTAACCAGCGCCTGGGCAACAGTAGCGCGGCCTTCCAGAACATCGATCAAACCAAATTCGACATCGATACCCAACGTGGAATGTACGTCAGGGTGGCTGAGATCAAGATCCACCAACAGCACCGAATGATTTACCTCTTGCGCGAGGCTTATTGCCAGGTTAACGGCAGTTAGGGTCTTTCCTGCATTTTTCAGTGGACTGGTAATAGCAAGCGTATTCCAATGATTCTCTGCGAGCGTGTGCAACACCTGAGTGCGAAGCTGGCGGTAGGCCTCTACTCGTTCATCTCCTGCACGTCCGGCAATAATTCGGTGGCTTTCTATATGTTGCTCGTCAAGCGGTACCACGCGTGTTTGCGAATAGACTATCGGGTTCGGCGGCGGCTGGCTGCTTTGGCCTTGGCTTCGCTGGTCTGTGCTGCGTGTAGGTATTGCGCCACGATCTTCGAATGCGGGCACCTGACCAATCTTGCCTTCTCGTTCTCTGCGCGCGCGCGCTATGGCTTGTTGTAATCGTTCCACAATCTTCTTCTTTACAAGCCGATGCGAGTCAAAATTAGAAACCACACAACGTCGAGTGGCTTCACAAAAAAGTGAACTAAAAAGAGAACCGCCACCGCACCAGCGGCGACCGCGTACTGTAATCGCCGTCGATTGTTCTTGCGATGTTGAATTTCTGCAACGGTATCGATGTAGCTGACGGTTGCAAAAGGAGGGGCACCGGCCAATCGGGTCAGTGCTCGGTCGTCGTAAACGGCATTGTCGAAGGCCTCAAGCAATAAGGCCAGGCCAAGCCCAGCCCCCATCGCGAGAATGATACCGATTACAGCTATCGCTTTTCGGTTAGGGCTCGAAGGCTCGATGGGCAAGTTTGGTGGCTCTACCATAACAAAGCGTTCGCCTTTGCGTTCTTGTTCCATGTCTCCCGAGAACTCGGCCTCTCGCTGTTTGGCGCGAACATCTTGGTACTTACGCTGGGTGCTGGCAAATTCACGCACTTTGCTGTTGTATTCGATTTCTACCGATGGTGATCGCGATATGAGCTCCTGAAAACGATCGGCCTTGGCTCCAAGTTCGACCCGTTTCTCCTGTAGGGACTCTAGTTCGCCGTTCACGGCATCTAGCTGTGTTTTTCGCAAGATGTAGGTCGGGTTGCTGGCGGTTGTGCTGGTTTCAGGCGCGCTATCTTGTAACTGCTCGGTTAGCTTCGCTATCTGGCGTTGCACCGAAAGCAGATCAGGGTGTTCATTTTGATACCGTGTCGACTTTTGTTCGTACTCCCGTTTTAACGCAGCAATTTGTTCGCGTACCGACATCAGATATTCGCCAGTTGAAGCGGCGCGGTTGCCTCCGGGGTTTGTTAGATTCAGTTCTGCTGTTAGCTCAACCTTTGATCGCGACAGCTCGCGCACCCGACGATCGATATCGCTGATTTCTGCAGAGGTACGATCGAGTGAACTGACGTTGTACTGGAACATTTCCGGCAGAGCTGGGCCGTTTTCGCGTTTTATCTCAGCGATCTCCGCTTCGATTCTGCCCAGGTCGGTGTTAAGGGCTTCGGCTTGTGCTGCAAGAAACGCCTCGGTACTGGCAACCCGCTCAGTTCGGTTGCGCAAGTTCTCATCTAAAAACAACGTGACCAGCTCATTGGTTACCTTTTGTGCTGTGTTGGCCACTTTGTGATCAAAGGCCAGGGTGAAGGCGATGGTGGCCTCCTGAGGGCGGCCACTCACGGGGTCAATCACATCAGCACTTACCAGTTCTAGCGCCATCGCTTCGCGAAACAATTCGGCCATCTGTGTGGCCGGTGGGCGGCGATTGGTTGTAGGGTCTACAAAGAGTCCAAACTTGTCAGCAATACCAGCAATGTTGTCTGCGGTGAGTACGCGTTGGCTGATCACCTGAATTTGCTGGGCTGCAAAACTGGTGATGGTGCTGATTACAAACTCTCGCGGTACCTCCTGTTCTTCGATGAGAATGGTGGCCTGGGAACTGTATTTGGCGGGGAGTAACACGGCCACGGCCAGGGTAAGAAAGGCAAGCAGTGAGAACGTAGCGAGAATAGGCCAGCGGCGCCGTTTCAATATGGCTATGTAGTCTTGCAGGCTGTATTCAGCCTCGTCGAGTTCCATGGCAGCCTGGTTCACTACAATGCACTCAGCATGGCGCGGGCTTCTTCAGCGGATGGAAAGGTTGCACCATCTGCCAGTGCTTTCTCTATTGCGGTCTTTGCATCAATCTTGTTGCCAGACTGGGCCAGAGCCATGCCTAGATGAAAATAGATGCTGGGGTCGGTGCCACCATTGTCTATGGCGGCTTGTAGATAGCGCACAGCCTGCTCACTGTCGTTCAATCTGTGGTGTACCCAACCCAGAGTGTCGAGCAGGGCGGGTTCTTTACTGGTCGCGTAAGGGCGAACTAACTCTATTGCTCGTTCGAGAGCTGCGGCACTGCCATCGTGATCTGTCAGCAAGACAGCGAGATTGTTGCGGGCTACAACCAGCTCGCTGTTAACCTCGAGTACACGCTCATAAAATAGCCTGGCCTCCGAAAAGTTGCCCAGAGCTTCCAGAGACTGTGCTTTGCGTAGTTGTAAAGCCACGCTTTCTGGATTTTGTGCCAAGCCACGCTCAAAAGTGTCCAGGGCTGCGGCGTGGTCGCCAGCCAAAGCGTTTAAGCCACCTAACTGTTCGTAGGCCGTTGGCTGCGCGGGTTCGATGGCAATGGCTGCTTTATACAATTCGGCAGCGCGCTCTCTATTGTTATCTTGCGCATAAAGATTAGCCAGCAGAATTCTACTGCTGTGAATCTTTGGGTTGTTGTTGTTAAAGGTGGTGAGGTAGTTATACGCGCCTGCTCGATCGTTATCTGCGATATAGGCGCTAGTGACGCCAAGCTGGGCTTCGTGAACTCTAGGTTCCATCGCGAGTGTAGCCTTAAAGGAGGCAATCGCCTGCGGGTAGTTTTTGTCAGAAAGATGCACGGCACCGAGTAGATACATGCCCAGCAAGGCACTGTTTTCTGAATCTGCCATTTCCTGAGCTTTAGCCAAAGCTCCTTGAGTGTTGCCTTGATTGGTATAAGCGGCAACCAGCATGCGCGCGGCCTCGGTGTTGCTGGGGTTTGAGCGCAGGGCCGTAGCGGCTAATTCCTGAGCGCTGCTGAAATCGCCTGCTTGCAGCGAGAGTGATGCAAGGCTGGTCAGTGCTGTCTGATTCTGAGGTTCGATACTAAGAATCTGTTGGAAGTTATCGCGTGCGAGGTCGATTGAGTTGCTGCGCAGGTGGGCCTGGGCTAGCACACTCAATGCGGGTACTGATTCCGGACGGTTGCGCAGTACGGACCGGGCCTTGGCAACGGCGTCGATATAGTTCTGTACTCGTAACTCTTGCGCAGCCTGGTGTATCAACGCATCAGGGTTTTCCGGCTCGAGCTTCAATATTTCACTGATCCATGCATCTGCGGCAGCGCTGTTGCCTTCCGTGAGTTCCAGTTGGGCGAGTGCCATTCTTGAACGCTGAGCGAGTTCGGTCTCTTCTTGGTCGGACACTAATTGCAAGTAGTGTTCGCGCGCTTGCTGATTTTTGTTCTGGGCGAGCAAAATCGATCCCAAACCAATCTGCAGGTCAAATTGATCCGGCCGCTGGCTTATGTAGTTTCTAAGGGTTTGTTCTGCGGTAGCCAAATCTTTGTGATTTACCAGATATTGCACCAGCCAGAGCTTAATCTGTACTTCATCTGGCTGGGCTTGGGCGATTGAGCGAATGAGTTCAGAAGCCTTGTTGTGCTGTTGTTGAGATTCCAGTAGCGATACGTATCGATAGTGGTAGTAGAGGTTGTCGGGGTAGTCCTTAATCAAGCTTTCGTAGGTAAGAGAAGCTTCTTCGAAGTTCTTATTCGCTTCGAACACAGCGACACGCATAAGCTTTAGTGCTGCTGAGTCACTTTGCCTGCTTATGCCTTGCTCGATGAGTTGCAGAGCCAGTTCAGGATTTTCGGTTTTGTGTGCCTCGGTTAAAACGGCCACTGCGCTAATGTTTGCTGGATCTTGCACTAAGGCTTTCTGTGCCCAGCTAATTGCACTTTCGTTATTACCTTGCTGAAACTGGATAGCGGCCTTTAGCGCGTAAGCTTCGGCGTGGGTTGAATCTTGTTCAATCGCTTTGTCTGCCTGAACATTGGCCCGCTCAAATTGACGACCGGCGAGCAGCAGGGTGCCGTATTTCACTCTGGCGGGTAGATGATTTTCGTCTAGTTCAAGCACCAGTTGTAGATTGCCGACCATCTGCGCCCAGTTTTGTTCTTGCTCTAACAACTGTGCGTATAGGTAACGGGCTTCTGCGAAGTTTTCGTCAATCTGTAGGGCGTTGCGCACATCAATGCGAGCCTTTTCAAAATTCTGTTCAGCAAAGTAGTTTTTAGCTCGGTTCAGGTATTCAACCTTGCGTTCATCGCGGCTAGTGCAAGCGCTAAGGAACAGTGAAATCAGTAAAAAAGCAGATAATTTACTGCGGAGAAATAGTTTGGCGTAGTGACGGAACGGCCGATTTTCCATGTGTTGATGTTCACTTATTCGGAACCTATAGATTAGCGAGATTGGCCTTTTGCGGATAGCGGCGAGGAGAACAATTCGCTATTTGGTTGTAAGCGTTGTGCGAATTTCTAACCCGAAAGGGTGATCAGCCCGATGCTTGCTGAGCCTACGGCACACAGAGCCCATCGAGTAAGGTTGCCTTTGGTGGCCACAAACTCGGCTGCGTAAAGAAGTACAGCGAGATAAACCACAATGCGTGTTGCCGTTGTGCCTTCTACGCTACTCGGTACCAGCAATGGCGCGACGATTACAATAAGCAAAATTAGATAGTCCTGGCTATCAAGGTGAAACTGACTCTTGCGGGTGAGTCGGATGGCAAGAATTAGCAGGCAACCAAGAGCAACAACAGCAACATCGAGCCAGATGATATAGCTTTCCGGGTTGCTCCCAAGTAACACGCAGTAAATTGCTAGCGGGCAGGCCAGATAACAAACAAGGCGAGTAACAAGGATCATGTGATTGCTCAGCATAACCCAGGCCACAGCAATGAAAGCTAGCGCACCAACCGCAGTGCGGTTGAGCTCAGTGCTGTTGTCTGCGAGTAGCGGGGCGCACAATAGAGTGCTGCCAAGTACTGGTGCTATGACACGGGCAGTGTTGTTTTGGTACCAGCTGAGCCGTCTAAGTATGAGATTTCGACGTTCTCCGTTACCGCCGTCCGTGGGCTTGTGAACCTTCCAGTTGTTGAACCGCGCCAACGCCAGAATCGATAGTACGGTTACGCAGAACAACAGGTAAGCTCCTAGTGCGACAGCGTCTGATTCAAAGCGCAGCTGATAGGCGATTCCGATGCAGATGGCCTGCAAGCTATACAGCACAATAACGACTTCGTAGTGGTGTAGGCCAACAGCAAGCAGCTGGTGATGTAGATGTGAACGATCGGCGGAAAACACCGGACGACCACGCCATTTTCGAATTGCCATAACCATAAGTGTATCGAGGATGGGTAAGCCGAAGATGAGTACGGGTATCAGCGGCCCTAATGGCGTTTGTTCGCTCTGTACAATCAAGATTGTGATGGCTGCTGCAGTAAAGCCAATGAACTGGCTGCCAGTGTCACCCATAAAGATCGAAGCGGGATGTGTGTTAAAGCGCAGAAAACCAACTAGTCCGCCAGCCATAGCAAGGGCTAGTACCAAGAACGCCGTTTGTCCGGTTTGACCGGCAAACAGTGCCAGTACTATGAGACTTAGCAGGCCGTTTCCTGCAGCCAGACCGTCCAGGCCATCAGAGAGATTAACGGCGTTGGTTACTCCGAGTATAAATACAAAGCTAAACAGGAGAGTGAGCCAATGTGGGGCAGTGTCGAGGGGAACAAATGGGATTTGTTGGAATCCACCGTAGTTTGCCAGCAGTAAGCCACTGGCTAAAATTTGACCAACAAATTTGGCGCGGTGACCCAGATCGCGAAGATCGTCAAGCAGTGCTAGCAACACAATGATTGCTATGCAGCCATACAGGGCAAGATGTCCCGAGCTTTCGGGAATCCAGACGATGCAGGCAACACAAACCCCAAGGACTATTGCGATACCGCCACTGTGAGGAGTGCTTTGCGTATGTACTTTGCGGGATTCTTGGGGAGCGTCAATTAGGCCAAGCTTTGCGGCGTGAGTGCGCAAGGGGGGAAGTGCCGCGGTAGTAACAAGCATTGCCAGTGCAAAGCTCAACAATATCATCATTCCCTGAAAACGCTTTTAGTTACTATTACTTGTGGTCTATCAGACTATCTGTTTTTCAAAGTGCTCGTTACACCCAAACAGGTGAGATTGGTGATTATGCTATGGCGACCTGTTGCTTTTATTTTGTATACGGATGCCAAGCAGCCCAAGTAAACCAGTACCAAAAAGGAAGACTGCTGCAGGAAGGGGAACCGCAGTGAGTTCCAGTCGAACATCTGCGCCGGCCAGGAACTCGGTGTTGTCACCAAGGTAACCGTCACCCCATAGGTCAAGAACCTTCACGCCTTGCACAATGTCTGTCAGAGTATTTGGCCCAGCAGGCAGATCAGGATGAAATTGTCGTGCAAGAAAAGAAATGTTGTAGACGTCGTCGGGGACCATTATTTCGTTGTGTAGCGCTCTGTAAACATCACCGCCAAGGAGTTCGAAGGTGCCTGTCGCTGCAGTTTGTGCTTGCGCTACTCCGTTAACGTCTGGAGTGCCAAAGCTGAATCCGGAAACTTGCAGACGTACGGTGCGAGTATCGCCTGATATGTCTCGATCTTCTGATGCGGTTATGAATTTGGGTCGAAGATTGATGGTTAAGGTGGCGTCCAGTGTGCCGGTTGAATCGTCATAAGTGCCGGTTACCGATGTGATGCTGCCATAACGCAGCGGCTGCGGCTGCGGCTGTAGACGGTATGGAGTCTGCTGCGCGCCATGCACACTGTTGCCTGTACCGGCTTCGTTAGGAACCAAGGCAGTGATGTTGTATGTGGTGGCTTGTGATGGGACTGAAAGAACCAGCAGTGCTAAGGTAAGTGCGATGCTGGAATTGATATTGTGCAGGTTGGCCGTTATCGATTGAGATAAAAAATTGTTCATGCGTTCTGCTGATGCGTTCCCTGCTGTAGCCAGTTTTAATCATCTATCAGTCAAGCTGGTAGCATCCGAATAATGGTTGAACTAGTCAAATGTCTTTGCACCCTAAGAATGTAAAAACCAAGGTTTTTCATTGAAAATCACCCGTACGGGTGATGTTTTGGAGCTCGACCAGGCTTGGTGAAACCTGAACGGATTACCCTCTACTTAACGGGGATGCCTGATCATAGGATGCACCGGCGGTGAGGATTTGGTC
>CAZWMD010000096.1:0-3459 GCA_964634815.1 uncultured Pseudomonadales bacterium
CTCCGCGAACCCCTCACGAAAGACTGGCTCGGCCAACATATGCTCGCAAGGCTTGCTGTGAGAGTTTTTAACCTGGCTAGAGGCGTCCCAACCCGCTGCATGGCGAATCCCTTTGAACCTGGGGGTCACCGCCATGTGCGCATCAAGCACCTCGCCCACCGCACTGCCGAGGTTCAGATCCGCAAAGCTGACAATTCCGACCGCCGCCCGGGTCTCACCAAATTGACCACTGGCGGACATCGCAGCCACTCCGTTTACAAACTCGGTTTCGCCCACTGGTCGCAGATGGTCTGGCCCGTCGGCGCGAAACATCGCATCACATTCGACAAACACGGTAGACACCACATTATGGCCACTGCCCGTGTCTGCAAGCAGCTCGGGTAACAGGTAGGTGGTGGATTCGGGATAGTCCCAAAGGTGATGATGAGGGTCACAAATAGGCAGCTCAGGCTCAAGCGTCTCTTCGACAACCAGATTCAACCAGTCAGGGGATGCACCAGCAGGCATAGTTTAGTTCTCCAAGTGTTGCCAAATCAGTCCGCGCATAACAGGCTAACCGCTGGACGAAACCGAGTACACTCTGCGCGTGTCTCTATTCAAATTTGAACCCGTCAAGAACTGGCGCAGCTACATCCCCATATTGGATGTAATTCGACGCTATCGCAGTGGCGATTTTGGTCACGATGCCGTTGCGGGCATTATTCTTGGCGTGATAACCGTACCTCAGGCGGTGGCTTACGCCTTCCTCGCCGGCTTGCCGGCGGAGGCCGGTCTGTATGCCTGCCTGGTTCCCATGATGCTCTATGCCATTCTTGGCTCCAGCCGCGAACTGGTGGTTGGGCCCGTAGCGGTAGCAGCGCTGATGGTTGCAGCCACCGTTAAGGAATTTGCCCCTGCCTATTCCTATGAGTACCTGTCGATTGCAACCATCATCAGTCTGCAGGCTGGCTTGCTCCTATGGATTCTGCGCCTCTCGCGCATGGGCGGTGTGGTTAACCTGCTCAGCCATCCGGTGGTGAGTGGCTTTGTGAATGCCGCTGCTCTCATCATCATTCTCAGCCAGCTCTTGCCCTTCACCGGCCAGGACTCTCAGGTGGGTAACAGCACCTGGGATAACCTGATGGCCTTAAGCGGCAGCATTGAGAAAATCAACCCGGTCGCACTGGCCATCGGTGTGGGCGGGCTTGTGGTGCTGTGGCTCACGCAGAAATTTGGTCATTACCTTCTTCGTCCCTTCAGCAACAGAGACAGCGACGAACTGGAACAAAGCCCTATCACACGCATTGGCCCAATGGTTGTCGTGCTGATCAGCGTGCTCGCTGTGATCGGCTTCAATCTGGATGGCCGTTTCGATGTGAGAACCGTGGGCGCCATACCTGCGGGGCTGCCCAGTCTCACCATCCCACCGTTCAATCTGGATCTGTGGATCGACCTGGCACCCTCGTCAGCGATTATCGCACTGGTTGCCTATGTTGAGAGCTTCACTGTGGCCACCATGCTCGCAACCCGGCGACGGCAGCGCGTTAACAGCCACCAGGATTTGATTGCCCTTGGCGCCGCAAACATCGGCGCTGCGTTCACCGGCGCCTATCCGGTCGCCGGCAGCTTCTCGCGCAGTAGCGTCAATTTTGCCGCCGGCGCCCGCACTCCTGTCAGCGCCATGGTGTGCGCAATCGTTGTGGTCATTACCCTACTGGCCCTCACGCCACTGTTTGCACGCCTCCCCCAGGCGGCACTCGCTGCCATCATCGCCGCCTCTGTGTATTCACTGCTCGATTTCAGATCATTGCGCGGCCACTGGCGGTTTTACCACCACGACGTGATTACCCATGTGGTGACCATGGTTGCGGTACTGGTGTCTGACGTAGAAACCGGACTCTTGATTGGTGTTGCCACCTCCATCGCCCTGTTCATCCGCCGCTCATCCCGCCCGACAGTCACCCTGATCGGACGCATTCCCAACAGCGAAGTGTTTCGCAGCACCAAGCACCATGACGTTGAAACCTTTGGCCATGTCGCCGCGGTACGGGTTGATGAGAACATCTATTTTGCCAACGCCAATCAAATCGAGAACCGGCTGCTTAAGGTTGTGCAGCAAAAGCCCAGAACCCGTCACCTGCTGCTGGTGATGAGCGCCGTTAATCTTGTTGATGTTTCTGGTCTGGAAATGCTGCGAAGAATTAACGAGAATCTGGGGCGGATGGACATAAAACTGCATCTGGCTGAAGTAAAGAGCAAAGTAATGGATGCGCTGAAGACTACCGAGCTGCCCACGTCGCTCTCGGGCAGTATCTTCTTTAGCACCGACCAGGGGATGCGAGACTTGGCTGATCGCAGCTAGCGGCACTACAACAAAAAGCCAGGGCACGAGTAGTAACTAAGGGGAAGACACATGTATCCAGGTAAATGGGCAAAGCTCACACCAGACAAGGCAGCAGTCATTCATTCGGTAACCGGCGAGCAAACCAGCTGGCGCGAACTGAACGATCGATCTAACCAACTCGCGCAGTTGCTGCATGCCAAGGGCCTGCGCAAGGGCGATCACATCGCCATGTTCCTCGACAACGACATTCGATTTTATGACGTGGTCTGGGCGGCACTGCGTTCGGGCTTGTACCTCACCACCGTCAATCGCTACCTTACCGCCGAAGAAGCAGGCTACATTGTTGATAACTGCGAGGCCCAGGCGCTGATCACCTCAAGCTATCTGGGCGATGTGGCAAAAGACATTCTGCCCCATGCGCCAAGATGCACAACAAATCTGATCATCCGTCAGGCCGACGAACCAACCGTTGATGGTTTTGAAGATTATTTCACTGCCATTGCAACCCAGGCCGCTGAACCCCTGGCCGAAGAACCCATGGGCAGCTTCATGCTCTACAGCTCCGGAACCACCGGGCGCCCCAAGGGCATCAAGCGCGATTTGCCGGGTTGGAACGTTGATGATGAAACCGTGGGCAACGGTGCCTTACACCAGATGCTCTGGGGGTTTGGCGAAGATACGGTGTATCTCTCTCCTGCCCCGCTGTACCACTCAGCACCTGCGGCGTTCTCAACCGCCGCGCTGAGTCTCGGCGGCACGGTTGTGGTAATGCCACGCTTTGACCCGGTTCAGGCACTGGAGTCGATCGAAAAATACAAGGTCACGCACAGCCAGTGGGTGCCCACCATGTTCAATCGTATGCTCAAACTGCCCGTGGAGGAGCGCAACGCTTTTGACCTGTCGAGCCAGCGCGTTGCCATCCATGCAGCAGCACCCTGCCCACTGGAAGTGAAAAAGCAGATGTTCGACTGGTGGGGCAAGGTGCTCTATGAATACTATGCAGGCACAGAGGCCAACGGTTTCGCCCACGCTGGTCCGGATGAATGGCTGGCCAACCCCGGCACAGTCGGTAAAGCTCTCGCGGGCACAATAAGAATCTGTGACGATAACGGCGACGAAGTACCCGCCGGCGAAAC
>CAZWMD010000096.1:3559-7921 GCA_964634815.1 uncultured Pseudomonadales bacterium
GAGGGGCAAGTCACGGATGCGTCACTCGAAGAAGAACTGCTGGCTTATGCCAGAGAACGTATCGCCCACTACAAGTGTCCGCGCTCGGTGGATTTTGTGGATGAGCTGCCAAGGTTACCTACGGGCAAGCTGTATAAGCGGATCTTGAAGGACAAATATTGGGGCAAGGGTGATTCGAAGATTGTTTAGGCAGACGCAGGAAGGGTATCCGGCGCAGAGCGGAGCGGCTAAATAACAAAATACTGAGACACAGACTTTCCCAACTATGATTTTGCGCAACTTTGACTGGGCGAGATGTTCCCAGCGAGCTGCTCTTCCCCGCATAGGCTTCTCGGCTGAGAACTACAAATGTCATTCGGGTCGGCTCTAGCTATGCTAATGCGAAGAGAATTTTGATGGTTCCAGTGCTTTGCAATTCCAATATCATATCCGTGCATGAACGAGATATATAACCAATCTCTCTCCAGCACATGCGGAAATTCTCTCAGGATCGTTTTGCATGCTTCCTTGGCTTTCGTATCACTAATGTGACTTTTCTTCACGACTAAAATCGCATGAAGGGATTTTGTAGTCGAACTATCGTTGAAACTCGATATGGTGTCTTGAACACTCACAAATTTGATGTTGTTCAGCTTCTCTATTTCGAGATGCAAATTTGCAAGATCTTCCAGTTGATCAGAATCGATCATCCCGCTAACAAAGTGAGGCATCACTGTTGGTAGAGCCGACGCTATCACCATCAAAAATACCACTACTGGTATATGACCTTTCCAGGCACTTGTGAGTGTCTGGGTTTGGTGAGGTACCGAAACAACCCTTGTAGAGGTAGCTATATCATGGACGCCGACACGTGCTGGTCGATTGAACACGAGCAAATAAAGATTCGAAAGTAACATTCCAACTACCAAGAGCGACAATACACCAACCCCAATTGGATTGAGCAAAATTCCAGCTGGCAGTACTTGCCCATTCAAAAAATACGGCAGGTAAAAAAGCAAAAACCTCGGCAGGGTTCGATCCAGGCCGACTTCATTCCCCCTATTGTCGACCACCCGAATTTTCAGGATGCGCTTCCCAAGCGTTTGTCCTGAACCAACGTAGGAATTCAGAACAGAAAAATAAATGCCGCTAATAACAAGCCCAATTAGAAAACCCCAGCGTCCTGCATCAGCGAAGTTATCCGCAAACACCATTCCAAGCCCCATGCCGACAAAACCCAGGATCAGCATATCTAGTAAGGCAGCCACAAAACGCCTCATGAGACTTGCCGGGCTGAGAGTTAAATGAGGGGGTAAAGTTTCTTGATTAGTCATGTCGTATAACTAGAACTATTTCAGATACGTTTACCACAGGAATAGAGTTGAGATCGGAAGCAACTACCAGTTTGAATATTGCTTATGACTACAACAGCCTCACAGCAAACACTAGACTCGGTCTAGTATTGGTCAGATTGCTGGTTTTGTCGTTCTCTTTCGGCACCTGGAACAGGGTGCGAAAGCGCCTTCGAGATTAACTATTGGCGTAACTAGTCGGTAGTCACCGCAACACTCGTAGACCCCCGAATCACACCATCTGAATCGCGGAAGCGAACAAAGAGTCGAGACGTTTCGGGAAAAAACGGGATGTCTTCCGATGCCTCAACCAAAAAGAAAAACGAGCCCACAGAATTTTCTGCCATCTCCGTAGTCAACCGGGTTGAATCGCCAGCCAAACAATCCTCGGCAACCTCACAAACGCGGACACTAATCGGCAGTTGTGTGTCAGTTTCAACGTCAATGCTCCCCGAAGCGCCCACGTTGGTGGTAGCGACAGCAAAAAATCCTGGGTTGCCTGGTCCATCGAGACTCAGCGTACCAGCGGGATTTGCGCCAGAATCTACAGCCACCACTGCGATAACATCTGGAATCGGCTCAGCGGACGCAGAGAGCAAGAGCGTATTAACGCCGGGTGACGAGACAGCACGTTGTCCGCCCGCACATTGGAAAGCCAGTTCAACCTCTGTAGGCAAAAGATCCGAATTCGGCGCCAACCGAAAAACAAAGGTCTGAACACCATTGGCCTGTATGTCGACAACTGCGTTCTCTACGCCGGCTAACTCGTTAGTCCTGGCATCAGTGATCTGGAAAGCAAAATCTGCATCCAACGCAGTCACGGGTGCAACACCGCAGCCCTGGAGTTGCACGTTACCTGCATTTACGATCACACCAAAAGCCGTTGCGTCTGTACCAACCTGTACGGAACGTGCTGCGGGTAGCACCGCCGATACAAGGCCGGTCACCGGGGGTTCATAGGTGAACGCATTGCTTACTATAAACTCTCCCTGCGAAGTAGTGACCCGCACATCTACCGTGCCCTCCAGGTTAGGTGGAGTGGTAAGTAAAAGCTCAGTGCCAGTAACGCTAATGGGAGTAGTCACGACCGCGTCACCAAACGCCACCTCAACGTCACCGGCTACAAAGTTAATGCCTGAAATGGAGACATCATTGCCACCTGTAGTCGCCCCAGTGGTGGGCCTTATGGATGCAATGCCCGGTGCATCACTTGCACCGACGTTAATCAACACCGTGGCAGGCTCTGATACGGTGACTCCATCGGTTACCGTAAACTGGAACCGGTCAATCCCTGAATAGCCAGGCTCAGGCGTATAAACAACGGGGTCGCGTATTTCGGCGCTTGGCAGATCCAGCGCGCCATTAAGCGGCGACGCTACGATTGAATAGGTAAGTTCGGGATCATCAGGTGCCGTACCGCCGGGCCGAATAGGCACGGGGGTGTCTATGAAAGTTCCAGCCTGTAGATTGAACCCAACAGCCCTGTCGAGAGATGCCACAATTTCGAGGGTCACGGTGGCAAGCGCAGAGGAAACGATAGCCCCGGTCCCAGGTTCCTCTGAGGATGCTCTGAAAATCAATCTGTCAGTACCTACAAAGCCGAGCGTACTGAACCCGCAAACACCAAAGAATGCACAGGATTGGCGGCCCACACTCCCCCCGGCGATCGGCAAGTTCGCTGGAAACTGAAGAACTTGAGCGAGCACCATTTCACCCGGTTGCGTTTCTACTGAAGGATCAAAGAACTGAAGCGGAACGACGACTGTAGTTCCAACTCCGCTTTCTGCGACTATTTGCTCACTAAAGGCAATTGGGGGCGGATGATCTGCCGCTGCAAACGGGCTTGCAACCAAGAGCGAGCTGAGGACCAGCGGGATAAATCTAAGGGTAAAGCCTGAGAGTGAGACGGGTAGAAACACAGCGACTCCTTTTTAAATTAACCGGGAGCTGAAACGAAAACACTATTCGAAACGAGATCTTTCCCGGAGCAGCAAGAACAATGGCAGCCCAAAAGAGGGTCCCACCAGGTACGTGCCAAGCGTCGGGTAAAGCAATTGATTCAACTTCAGTCGCCTTCCCTCATGTTTGATAAACGCAACGAGAACGATGGCAGTAATCACAACATCCACCCATCCCATCAAGGACAACCTGTTCAGGACCAACTGAGTCCACAGAAGCGTTAGGGACACTTCTCCAGGCCCCAAGAACCAGCTGACTAGCACGGCAACTGTTACGTACTTTTTTCAACTTGCCCTGCGATCGACACCCCAGCGAGCGGATCAGTCTTCGCTTGGCAGGCTGAACAGGCAAAGCGCCAATAGCAAAGTGGCCACTACCCCTGAACCCCCGGCAACCGGACCTGGCACAAATCCTTTTAGCCCAAACATCATGACCAGGGCATTGGCAATCAGGGCCACCGCACCCACCAAAACAGTTAGGCCACCAAGCAGTTTGCCGCCTTCACTCATCTTGGCCATGCCAAACACTACCGCTGCCAAGCCAAGCAAAATTTTGGCGGCGTTATATCCAAAGAAGGAAAAGGCCACAACAGAACCCGCAATGCCCCCCAGATCGGAGTTTGCTCCGGCCGCTGCGGTAAATGGGCCGAACTGCGTTAGGCCCACACCAACCTGCACCACGTTGAGGACCGCACAGAATGCAATCGCTGAAAAGCCCAATGTGTAGCGGTTGGCTCCGACCAATGCCGAACCTGCAAAAGCGGCAAGCAGAACAAAGACCAGCGCCTCGAGCCCCCAAATGAACTGCCGATTAACCTCGGGCGCATTTATGTATAACGCGGTATAGATTGGCTGTGAGATCGCCGCCAAAAGAAGCAGGATGGCGACAATTTTAACGGTGCGGTCTTGTGTGAATTCCATGAGCAGTTCCTTACCCCTTACTTATTAAACGACAGTGACACAACCTAAAGCCTGACTACCAAAACCTCAACGCAAAGTTCGTTGGCCCTTCACTAGTTGCCCTCTGACCACGCCACCCCCAACTCTTTCCCAAGCTCCCCTACCCGCATTTC
>CAZWMD010000096.1:8021-10743 GCA_964634815.1 uncultured Pseudomonadales bacterium
GAACCGCCCGGCAATATGCCCAGCGGCACCTCCATCTGATTAATAACGGTCTTGTTGATCACCCCAAAGCGCATGTCCATGCTGGAGACAAACTCACTGCCGCCACCGCCAACCCGCCCTTCAATCTGGGCGATGGTTACCTTGTCCATGGTGCGAACCCGCTCGCACATCCCGTGGTACAGCGACAGCTCCGGGTCGCGCTGGGCTTCTGTGTCTGTGGGGAATTCAAGAATGGCGCTGACATCAAAATGAGCAAGGAAAAAATCCGGATCCGCACTTTTGAAGACCACCACGGTGATCGACGGATCTGCCTTTAGCTCAAGAGTCAACTGCGAGAGTTCCATGTACAGCGGTATCGTAATAATGTTGATCGGCGGATTGGAAATAACCACCTCCGCCAGCCGTCCGCTTTGGCTCACTTTGAGAAATTCGTAGTCGTATGCCATGGTCCGTCCCTCCATTTAGCCAGTGATTCTGCCGTTACCGAACCAACCATAACCGAACGCGAACGCCGCTACACCCTGCTGATTCTGGTGCTGGTGTTCACCTCAAGCCATGTCGATCGGCAGGTGATGGGCATTCTGGGTCAGCCGATCAAAGAATCGCTTTTGATCAGCGATACGCAGCTTGGCTTGCTGACCGGGATCATGTTTGCCGTGTTTTACGCAACGCTTGGCATGCCCATGGCCATGTGGGCAGACCGCAATAACCGGCGCAATCTGATCACCTTTTCGGTATTCACCTGGAGTTTCATGACCGCGATTTGCGGTCTGGCACAAAACTTCTGGCAGCTTGCGGCCGCGCGGATTGGTGTTGGTGTGGGTGAGGCGGGTTCAAACCCACCTTCACACTCCATCATCGCCGACCTGTACCCACCGGAACAACGCACTACCGCTATGGCGATTTTTGGCACCGGTATCAACTGGGGCATTTTGCTTGGGTTTCTGATTGGCGGCTGGGTCGCCGAATGGTATGGCTGGCGGGCAGTGTTTTTTGTGGTGGGCGTTCCCGGCCTGATCCTGGCGGCCATTGTCCAGTTCACCATCAAAGAACCCCCACGCGGATACTCCGAAGCAAAGCCAGGGGTTGCCAAAGAGACACCCAAGGCCCCGCCGTTTATGACCGTCGCCCGCTTTATGGTGGGCAATCCGATTCTCAGAAACATTGTGCTCGCCGGAACGCTTATGGCGTTTTCCGGATACGCATCTGTCATCTGGGTGCCCACCTACTTGCAACGGGTACACGGCATGGGGGTTGGTATCACCGGCACGTACCTGGCGCTCATCATCGGTGTCGGCGGCGCACTGGGAATCTATCTGGCTGGCCGTATTGCCGATCGACTGAGCGCCCGCCTTGGACCGCACTGGCCAGCCTGGGTAGTGGGTATTGCCAATCTGCTGTCTTTGCCATTTTTGTACGCAACCTTTGTGGCGCCCACCGGCGATGCCGCCCTGCTCGCCTACGTGGTCCCGGCAAGCCTCGGTACCGTCTATGTCGCCTGTGGCTTTGCCATCATCCAAAACCAGACACCCCTGCCCATGCGCTCAGTGAGCGCCTCGATCAACCTATTCATCACTAACCTGATCGGCCTCGGCGCCGGTCCCGCGTGGGTTGGTTTTATGTCCGATCACTTTGAACCGACCTACGGTATCGATGCGTTGCGCTACGCAATGATCACCACCCTTGCCATTGTGTTCTGGAGTTGCTGGCACTACTGGCGCGCCGGCATCTGGCTGCGGCGCCAAGATAGCCAAACATCTGCATAAACAACAAAGACTTACGCAAGCTTTATGTATCGTTTGTTCGTGATGGTTTGGTGAACCTTGTTATCAGCCCTTCGCTGTGGGAATCACTGGCGTTACACTCGGGCTATGAAAGAACTCAAAGATCAGCTGTCTGCCTACATTCAAAGCCATCGTGGTGATCTGCTTGATGTGTCGCATCAGATTCACAGCCAACCGGAACTGGCCTTTGAGGAGCACAAGGCCTGTGCGATCTTAACCGACGCCATCTCAGATCTCGGCCATGCCGCCAGCAAAGGCAGTTTTGGTCTGGAGACCGCCTTTGATGCCTTAACCGTTAACAACCCAGGTCCTCAGGTCGATATTTTGGCCGAGTACGATGCGTTGCCGGGCATCGGTCATGCCTGCGGACACAACCTTATCGCCACCTCAGCACTCGGCGCTGCCGCGGCACTGGGTGCCATCGCCAGTGACTTGCCTGGTCGGGTGAGATTGCTTGGCACACCCGCTGAAGAAAAAGGCGGTGGCAAAGAACTTATGGCCCGAGAGGGCGCGTTCAAACACACCGACATGGCCATGATGATTCATCCCGCCGGCGTCAACCTGTCAACCATGCCTTCCATTTGCATCGCTGAGGTAAAAGTAGTTTATCGAGGCCAGTCCGCCCATGCCTCCGCCATGCCTCATCGCGGCAAGAATGCACTAGATGGATTGCTGTTGGCCTACCAGGCGATCTCCAACTTGCGACAACACATCCGGGACAACGAACGCATTCACGGCATTGTGACGGAAGGCGGTCAGGCACCCAATATTGTGCCTGATCGGGCCGTTGGCGAATTTTATGTGCGTGCCGCCAACGTTCGAGCACTGGAATCATTGAAACCCAGAGTACAGGCGTGCTTCGAAGCTGGCGCCACGGCCAGCGGTTGTGAGGTAGACGTTCTTTGGGCGGGCGTTGACTACCTCGACCTAAATACCAA
>CAZWMD010000097.1:0-9701 GCA_964634815.1 uncultured Pseudomonadales bacterium
GTTGCTAATCATTGGCAGTGACAACGATATTCCACAACGGTTGCGCGTGCCTGTAGGTGCTGCCTTGCAATGGTTGAATGCGGAGCGCGCTGAAGCTTGCGAGCTGACGGGGCTGGTTGACTATGAACAGGCGCTGGATGCATCACCGGATGAGAAGATTGAGCTGGGTATGGTGCTGTGTGACGGCAACCTGTGTGACCGGGAACAGGTTGAGATAACACCAGCCGACGGTGGATTCCGCTTCAATAAGATTGCGAGAAAGACCCGGGAAATTCCTTCACTACTTGATCCCCCTTTGGGTATTCGCAGCACCTGGCTTGATACTGTGCTTGGCGATCATCAGTTCACGGTGTTGCTGTTTTATCGCGGGCTTTGGTGACCTCCCTGTCGCTTCGAGTTACGAAGCTACGAGAAAACCGGTGTCCTGGCTGAAATCCGGGCTGCCGGTGGCGAGGTTTATGGCATCACCAGCGAACCACAGTCGCTGGCGGCAGAAGCGGAAGATGCCTGGGACATGAGTATCAAAGTGATTGGCGATCCGCACCACGAAATTCGTGACCAGCTAAGCGACCGGGGCTGGTTAGATGTGTTCTTCAACACCGATTACGGCCATCTGCGGGAGCGCGAATGGGCGGATCATCCCAAAGGTTATTTTCAGCCGGCAGTCATTGCAGTGGGTCGAGATGAGAGCGGCACGGCACGGGTGTTGTATCGTTGGCGCTGCGTTCCCAAGTACAGCAATATGAGTGGCGCAGGAGGGCGTCCTGAGGCGCGTTACACCTGGGACGCCATTCAATCGCGGTTGGATACGAACAATCCGACCGATGCACCACTGGATCTGAGCCCGCAAATGGGAGCAGGGGACCTTAGCTGGTTTCAGTTCCTGGTGATTCTGCTTGCTCATGGTTGGTTTGTTCGCCCCAGGGCTTTTCCATTATTGCGCGATGGCGACAAGGATCGGCTATCGCCCACCGGTGCTCGGCGACGGTGGTGGGTTTTTGGCGGTATTTGGACCCTGTCATTGCTGATTTTTCCCGGGGCATGGGTTGCTACCGCGTTCCTGTTCTGGTTGGTTGCGTTGATTCCTGGCCTTATTGAGATTCATCGCCAGTTTCAAAATGAGCCTGATCCCCACTAGCATTTAACGGCTGTTACTGATTGGCACTGCGCTCGTTTGCATAGTGCCTTCAGCGCGCTAGTATTGATCGACTCAGCGCTGGTTGGCGGCTTGCCCAAATGGGCCAGGTCCCTGATCTTTTGTGCAAAAACTCTGGGGAGGGTTCTTATGTCTCATGAACTGATTATTCGCGGTGGTAACGTTGTTGATGGCACCGGCACCGAGCCCCGGCGCGCTGATGTAGCGCTTGATGGCGATCGTATTTCCCGCATCGGTAATCTTGAAGGTGTTGAGGCAGCCCGCACAATCGATGCCGCTGGCAAGCTGGTTACGCCTGGCTTTATCGATTTGCACACACATCTTGATGCTCAGGTGGGCTGGGATCCTGAGATGAAGTCGAGTTCCTATCATGGGGTAACCACGGCACTCATTGGCAATTGTGGTGTGACGTTTGCGCCTGTCAGCAAAGCCAATCATCAACAGATGGCTCAGCTGATGGAAGCGGTGGAAGACATCGCCGCGGATGCAATTATGGATGGCCTGCCCTGGGACTGGACAAGTTATGGCGAATATCTGGATTCAGTACAGGCGTTGAAACCAGCACTGAATGTGGTGGGCCTTGCCGGTCACTCTGCGATTCGGTTTGAAGCCATGGGCGATAAGTCGATGGACGAAGGCCAGCAGGCTGATGACAAGGAGCTCGAACACATTTGTCGTCTGGTTCGTGAATCGGTTGAGCAGGGGGCTGTGGGTTTTTCTACATCCCGGTTTTTGGGCCACAAGGTGCCCGATGGTCGACTGACGCCCGGAACCTGGGCGGATGCCCGGGAAACCCAGGCGATTCAGGAGGCCGTTGTTGCTGGCGGCGGTGCAGGCGGCCTGTTTCAGGTTGCGCCGGATATGCAAAGCCGCCGTAGCTCAGAGCTAGCCATGTTTTCGCGTGGTGCAGAACTGGGCTGTCATGTGATGTATTCCGGCGGCGCGGGCTTCCGGGGTGACGGCGGCGTTGCCGAAACCGAAGAATTTCTCGCCAGACACAACGAGAATGGTCGAAGGATGACTGCCATCTGTCACACGCGGCCCAGTGGGGCGATGTTTGGGTTGGCGCAGGCAACACCGATTCGCAACTCGGCATGGAAATCACTGATGGCCTTGCCAACAATTGCTGATCGGCTTGATGCGCTCCGGGACCCGGCAACCAAAAAGCATCTGCTTGAGCGCTCGCTTGCGACTGGCTTCCAGGCCAATCCCGCGCAGCTCCACAGTATGGGTCTTGGTACAACTCCTGACTACGATATGCAGAGCAAAAACAGTCTGGCGCAGCTCGCCGAAGCGGAAGGGCGTGATCCCGTTGAAACCTATATCGACAGACTTATTGCCTCGGAAGGACGTGAGTTGTGGAACTACTGGGCTTTTGGGGCGGCGCTGGAAAATCAATGGGCCTACATGCGTATGGATAACTGCATACCTATGCTTGCAGATTCTGGCGCCCATGTTGGGATCTTTACAGATACAGATTCACCAACCTTTCTGCTAAGTGAACTTACCCGGCGCCAGGGCGTATACACGCTACCGCAAGCCATTCACCGCATAACCCAGGCCTCAGCCAACGTGCTTGGGTTGAAAGATCGTGGAGTGGTCAAAGAAGGTTATGTTGCAGATTTGAATATTATTGATTACGAAAATCTCGAGACCGGTTATCCCTATTACGTGAATGACTTCCCACACAATGGTGGGCGCTACATTGTTGAGAGCCAGGGCTATGTCGCCACACTTGTGGGAGGCAAGCCCATCGTTGAAGCGGGAAAACACACTGGCCAGAGGCCAGGCCAAGTGATTCGCGAATTTTCCAGAGGATAGATCAAGTGACGCGAACAACTAACGACAATGACGTTCGATCTAAATTTGTCAGCGGCAGCGATGACCACATCTTAAGAATTGCCAACTGCAGTGGTTTTTACGGTGACAAGCTCTCGGCCGCAAAGGAGATGGTAGAAGGTGGACCGATAGATGTTCTCACCGGAGACTATCTTGCCGAGCTAACCATGACCATTCTGTATAACCAGCAGCAGAGTCGGGGCGGCAACGCAGGGTATGTAGGGACGTTTCTCAAGCAACTAAAGGAAGTGGTGAAACCTTGCATAGAGAAAGGTATCAAGATTGTTTCCAATGCAGGAGGTTTGAATCCTGCAGGAATGGCGGAAGACGTTCGTGCTCTGCTCGATGATCTTGGAGTGAGTGCAAAGGTTGCCTATATAGATGGCGATGATCTGGTGCCACGCTTGCATGATTTGCAGGAAAGCGGTGAAGAGTTCATCAATATGGACAAGGGTACCGGGCTTGCGTCATCCAGTAACAAGGTGCTTACGGCCAATGCATACCTTGGTGCCTGGGGCATCAAGGAAGCTCTCGATCGAGGCGCTGATATTGTTATCTGTCCCCGAGTGACCGACGCAGCGGTTGTGATCGGTCCTGCGG
Organism: uncultured Pseudomonadales bacterium; assembly: GCA_964634815.1. Classification (GTDB taxonomy): domain Bacteria; phylum Pseudomonadota; class Gammaproteobacteria; order Pseudomonadales; family Azotimanducaceae; genus JALZVT01. Next base: position 3,596 of record CAZWMD010000097.1, read on the forward strand.
CCTGGAAGTTCAACTGGCAGCGCGACAATTTTGATGCACTTGCGGGCGCTCTGACGGCTGGCCACATTATTGAGTGTGGTGCACAGACCTGCGGTGGCAATTATTCGTTCTTTCAGGAAGTACCAAGCTTCCACAACGTGGGTTATCCCATTGCGGAAATCGAGGAAGACGGCAGCTTCACGGTGACCAAGCATCCAGGAACGGGTGGGTTGGTTTCGGTAGGAACCGTAACCGCTCAGCTACTATACGAGATCTCGACCCCCGCTTACCTAAATCCCGACGTTATTGCGCATTTTGATGCAATGAAACTGGAACAGGTCGGTGACGACAGAGTGCGGGTGAGTGGTTGTCGCGGATCTAATCCACCGCCAACACACAAGGTTTGTATCAATACCTCTGACGGCTATCGCGCAGGTACTGAAATTTTGCTGACAGGCCTTGATATTGAAGAGAAGGCGCAAATTTTCTGCGATGTGTTATTGGAATCTTTGGGTGGCCGCGATCAGTTCAAGAGCGTATCTCAAGAGATCATTCGTTCGGATCGGAGCAACCCTGCAAAGAATGAAGAGGCTCATGCCAGTCTGCGGGTGAGTGTCCGCTCAGATGACCCTGCCATAGCCGGCAAGGCGTTTTCTCAGAAGGCCGTTGAGTTGGCTCTGTCCAATATTCCGGGGTATGCCGGGCGTGGTGCCATTGGTACCGGGCCAGTTATTGCTTATTGGCCAGCGTTGGTCGACAGCAAGCATATTATGGAGCGCGTGGTTTTGGATGAGGAGCAGATTAATGTTCCTCCAACCAGCCAGCTTGGTATTGAGGAAATCTACTATCAGAAGACGCCTGTAGATCTGGGTAAGGTCCCCGGTGGTGAGACCCAGGCAATTCCTCTGGGCAGGCTGTTTGGTACTCGGTCCGGAGATAAAGGTGGCTGCGCAAATGTTGGAGTTTGGGCCAGGACAGATCTTGCTGCAGCCTTTCTTTTTGATTTTCTGACGGTTGAGAAACTAAAGGAACTCATGCCAGAAGTTGTGTCCTATCAGGTAGATCGCTACGAGTTGCCCAATCTGCGGGCGCTGAATTTCTATATCCACTCCATACTTGGAGAAGGGGTTTCTTCCAACGACCGGATAGATGGGCAAGCAAAATCTATGGGTGAGTATTTACGATCCAGAGTGGTACATATCCCTACGAAGCTGATTGAAGAAGCAGGTCTTTAGTGCAAAATTTTTCACGAGTACTCATTGCTAATCGCGGTGAAATTGCGGTGCGCATCGCGCGCAGTGTTCGCGGCGCAGGTCTTCAATCTGTTGCCATTTATAGCGACCCGGATGCCGGTGCCCCACACGTTAAAGCCTGTGACACCGCGGTCCGTCTCGCGGGCTCAAGTGCTGCCGAAACCTACCTTGATATCGACAAGGTACTGCAGTGTGCGGCTTCGAGTGGTGCTGGAGCAATCCATCCGGGCTATGGGTTTCTCTCGGAGAACGCAGAATTTGCCTCACGCTGCGAAGCCGCAGGCCTGGTTTTCATTGGCCCTTCTCCAGAGGCGATTGCTCTCATGGGCAGCAAACGGGCAGCCAAGGATGCTGTTGCCGCTGCCGGGGTGCCCTGTATCAAAGGCTACGATGGTGCAGACCAAAGCGATGCGGTACTGGTTAGCAAGGCCCGTGAGATTGGTTTGCCGATTATGGTTAAGGCGTCTATGGGCGGTGGTGGGCGCGGGATGCGTTTGGTCACCGAAGAGTCTGCATTGGCCGAAGCCATTGTGGCCGCCCGGCGGGAAGCCCAGAGTGCGTTCGGCAATGGTGAGCTTATTCTGGAACAGGCTATCACCACCGGCAGGCATATCGAGATGCAGATTGCTGCAGATGAGCATGGCCATGTGATTCATCTGGGAGAACGCGACTGCTCTTTGCAACGCCGGCACCAGAAAGTGATTGAAGAAGCCCCCTCAGCGTTTGTTGATGAGGCACTGCGAGTCCAAATGGGGCGTGCGGCAGTCGATGCGGCCAGAGCCTGTGAGTACCGGGGCGTTGGAACGGTAGAATTTCTGGTGGCCGAAGATCGCAGTTTCAGTTTTCTGGAGATGAATACCCGGCTTCAGGTGGAACATCCTGTCACCGAGCTTGTTACCGGGATTGATCTGGTTGATCTGCAGTTGCGTATTGCGCGAGGTGAACCCCTGGGCTTGGAGCAAAATGACATTGCACTCACCGGCCATGCGATTGAAGCAAGAATTTATGCAGAAGACCCCTATAAGGGGTTTGTGCCGCAGACGGGTGCAGTAAAACGCTGGAGCGCACCCAGCGGGCCGGGAATCCGCACGGATTCGGGTGTCGAATCAGGCAGCGTTGTTGGATCGTTTTATGATCCGATGCTGGCAAAGATCATGGCGTATGGAGCAGACCGACAACAGGCTCGTCAACGACTCTTGCGCGCGCTGGAACAAACAACCCTGCTTGGTGTAGGCAACAATCAGCAGTTCCTGCATATGCTGTTGCAAAACGAAGTATTTGCAGAGGGTGCAGCAACCATCACTTACCTTGATCAGAATCCACAGTTGTATTCTGAAGAAGATCTACCCCTGAGAACGATAGCGGTTGCTGCGGTTGCGTCGTCACTGGGTCAATACAATCACAGCAGAGAGTTTTTGAACTGGAGCAATGCGGAGCCGATGTTGAAGCGTCGTCAGTTGCGCTTGAATGGTGTTGAGGTTGCCGTTGAACTGCTTGCCAAAAGCAGTGTTTACCTGGTGACGCAGGGTGACCGCAGTCAGGAAATTGAACTTCTGGATTTTGATGATACCTGCCTGAAGTTGGCAATTGACGGAGTGTCGATGCAACTACCCTGGGCAACCGATGGCGATCGGGTGTTCATCCAATATGAGCAGCGGCATTTACTCTGTGAGGACTTGAGTTATCAACCAGCGATAGGCCCGGATACCGCCGCCAGCGGTGAAATACAGGCGCTCACAGAAGGACTTCTTGTTGCGCTTGAGGTAGCACCTGGAGACAGGGTTGTAGAGGGTCAAACACTTGCGGTAGTAGAAGCAATGAAGATGCAGCATCAACATCTGGCTGATGGAGAAGGTACGGTTGTTAGTGTGGATGCGACCGTTGACGCCCAGGTTCGCAAGGGCCAGCTACTGGTCACTCTGAAACTGGACGAGTTAAGTACTTCCTCAAGCGAAAAGGAGAATTCCTAGTGAGCCGATTGCGATCCAGGTTGGATGTGTCCAGTGAGCAATTCAAGGCCAACGTTAGTTTTATGGAAGCTTACGTTCAAAAACTGCGCACCATAGAAGGCAACATTCGCTCAAGCGAAGAGCGTTATCGAGCCAGAGCCACAAAGAGTGGCAAATTGTTACCCCGTGAAAGGCTTGCCCACCTGCTTGATGAGGGAGCTCCTTTTTTGGAGCTTTCATCCATTGCCGGTTATGGGATGGATGGTGATACCGATGGCTCCAGTGCTGGAGGCAACATCATTGTTGGTATCGGTTTTGTTTCAGGTCGTCGCTGTCTTGTCCTGGTCTGGAATTACGCGATTCGAGGGGGAACAATAAGCCCGGTAACGACCAAGAAAAACCTGCGAATGCAGGAGCTTGCGTTTGCAAACAGATTACCTGTTGTCAGCCTTAGCGAGAGTGGTGGCGGAAACCTTGCTGGCGGTGGTGATCCGGACCCCTGGTTTGTGCACGGCTTTCTTGATGGTGGGCGTGTGTATTGTCAGCAAGCTGAACTTTCGGCGGCTGGAATTCCGCAGGTCACCGTGGCGCATGGTAATGCGACAGCAGGAGGTGCCTATCAGGTTGCCCTGTCGGACTACATTATTTTAGTGCGCGAGCAAACCCATCTCTTTCTCGCAGGTCCTCCTCTGCTTAAAGCCGCTACCGGGGAGGAGGCTGACCACGAAGTACTGGGTGGTGCCCTGATGCACGCGACTGTTTCTCAAACGGGAGAGTACCTTGCAGAGGATGATGCTGACGGTATTCGAATCGCTCGCACCATTGTTGATCAGCTGCCCGCCGCTGCGAGGCACGCGCAGCTAAGAGACCGGGACCCTGTTGAACCGCGTTATCCTGCAGAGGAGCTGCGCGGTATTGTCGCGGAAGACAAAACAGTGCCCTACGACATGCGAGAGATTATTGCCCGGGTGTTTGATGATTCCCGCTTTGTTGAGTTCGAAGCTGTCATTGATGATAAAACGCTTTGCGGTCATGTCCATCTGGATGGCTACCGCTGTGGGGTGATAACCAACAATGGCCCAATTACTCCGGAAGGTGCGAAAAAAGCATCACACTTCTTGCAACTCTGTGATCAGTCCAACACACCTATGGTGTTCTTGCAGAATACAACGGGTTTTCTGGTGGGTGTAGAGGCTGAACAGGGTGGGCAGGTAAAGCATGGGTCGAAAATGATTCAGGCGGTTGCCAATTTTCGTCCTCCGAAACTGACCATCATAGTAGGCAATGCCTACGGTGCCGGTAACTATGCAATGTGTTCCAAGTCTTTGCGCCCAGCGCTGGTATTCTCCTGGCCAACAGCTCGTCAGGCTGTGATGGGGGGCGCGCAAGCGGCAAAGGTTATGGCGATTGTTGCAGAAGATCGGGCCAAGCGATTAGGTAAGGAAATTTCTGCAGAAGAGCGTAGTGCACTTGATGCTCAAAGCGAGCGCATTATTGACATGATGGAAGCCGATAGCGAAGCGCTACACTGTTCCTCGAGAATGATGGACGATGGGGTGATAGATCCTAAGGACACCCGCAACGTGTTAATTTTTGCGTTGCAGACGGTTCTGGAAACACCACACCGAGGCACTGTCGCCAATACCTTTGGCGTGGCGCGACTTTAAGGTCAGCCTTTTAGCAGCTTCTTTAAAAGTGCCTACTTTTTATCGAATTCCAGAGGCAGGGAACTTAAACCCCGAAGCATCATATTTGGCGGGTAGACAAGTTCAGCGCCATCGCTGAGCCTAAGGTTGTCGATGCGCTGGGCAAATTGCTGAAAGCTCACAGCCATTTCTTTGCGTGACAGCATATTGCCGACGCACATATGAATACCCTTGCCAAACGCCAGGTGTGTTCGGGCATTTTTACGATCCACCTTGAAGCTGTTGGGGTCTTCGAATTGCTTTGGATCCCGGTTTGCGGCGTGGTATCGCATCATCACCATAGCTCCCTTTGGCAGGGTTACGCCGCCAAGCTCTGCGTCTCGGTGCATGACTCGCCAGATTCCCGAGGAACCGCTGGACATCCGTAGCACTTCTTCCACAGCATTGGGTATTAGCGACGGGTCTTCCTGAATCTTCTTGTACTCATCGGGGTTTGTTGCGAACAACCGCAATCCCTCTGCGAGCGCCGCCGTTGTGGTTTCGTTCCCCGCAACCATAAGTTGCTGAACGATAGACAACAGCTCGGCATCATCTAGAGGTCTTTCGCCATCGAGTTGAGCGTTGACCAGATCGGAGAGAATGTCTTCTTTGGCCTCGACACGACGATCATCCATATTGGCTTTAAGCGTTTTTTGAAACTCTACAACTTCTCTTTCTGCCGCAAGCTGGCGCTCTCTGGTCATCATTCCTGATAATCGATCGACGAAGGCATTGGTCCATCGCTTGATAACCGCCGCATCTGCGCGATCGAGCCCGAGCTGTTGGGCAATCGTTTTGACTGGCATAGGAATAGCGTAATCGTTCACAAATTCACACTTGCCGTTTTCGATGAAACTGTCGATCAATTGATTCGACATGCTTCTGATCCCGTCTTCCAGCTTGTTCACCTTGGGCATGGAAAATGCGAGATTGACGAGTTTCCGAAAGCGTGTATGACGTGGTTGGTCAGCAGTGAGCAGCGTCGAAACCTGCGGCCAGCCTTCGTCCATAATGGCCTGAAGTTCTTCGTCACTATTGAGATCTTCTGCGGTTTTTCCACCAGATAGTCGGGCATCGAACTGATTTGAGAAATCATCGAGCCGACCCACAGCTTCGGTGATCAAGGCGTGATCAAGCACAATGTAGGTGCCGCTTGGTTTGTCCAAAAAGACCGGGCTTTTTGCGCGTTGGGCTTCGTAAAATTCAAAAGGGTCAACAAGGGTGGTTGGATCGAAGAGTG
>CAZWMD010000098.1:0-9608 GCA_964634815.1 uncultured Pseudomonadales bacterium
GCGGTGACGAGTTTGCCCTGGGGATGGTTAACCTGGGAGTGCAGACCACGCAGCACGTTCTGTGCAGAGCGAGAGTGGTTTACCTGGACAAACTCACTGGGTAAACCCGCCTCGGTGTAGCGCTGTTGATGCCAGGTCTCTTCAAAAAAGCCGCGTTCGTCTCCAAACACCCGGGGTGTGATGATCACAACACCGGGTATGCGAGTGGGGGTAACGTCCATTGGCTAGCTCCTTCGCTGTGGATTGGCTGGATGAGTCTCTCGCTCGCTGAGTACTTCAAGCAAGTACTCGCCATAGCCTGATCCGAGCATTTCCTGACCAATCTGCTCAAGCTGGACATTGCTGATCCAACCCTGACGCCATGCGGTTTCTTCGGGGCACGCGATCTTGAAGCCCTGACGATGCTCGATGGTTTCGACAAACTGGCTGGCCTCCAGCAGGGATTCGTGGGTACCCGTATCGAGCCAGGCCATACCGCGGGGTAGACGCACTACTCTTAGCTCCTCGTTGGCCAGGTAGTGCTGGTTGATATCAGTTATCTCAAGCTCTCCGCGCTCAGAAGGTTGAAGATTGGCGGCGGCGTCAATCACGCTGTTGTCGTAAAAATACAGACCGGTCACGGCGAATTGTGACTTGGGCCTCGCCGGCTTTTCTACAATCGCAAGTGGAGCCCCAGAGTCAGCAAACTCCACCACACCAAACCGCTCGGGATCTCTGACCTGAATTGCAAACACGGTAGCGCCGGCATTACGGGCTGCTGCATCGCGCATGATCGCGCCAAAATCTGCCCCAAAAAAGATGTTGTCGCCAAGCACCATGGCAACAGAGTCGTTGCCGATGAACTCTTTGCCCACGCGGAATGCGTCAGCGAGTCCTCGGGGTTCATCTTGTACCTTGTAGCTAAGTTCTATGCCCCATTGGCTGCCATCCCCGAGTAGCTCTTCAAACCGAGGGGTATCGGCGGGCGTGGAAATGATCAACATCTCACGAATGCCGGCGAGCATCAGGGTGGTGAGTGGGTAGTAGATCATGGGCTTGTCGTAGACCGGCAAGAGCTGCTTACAGACAACGCGCGTTACCGGAAACAAGCGCGTGCCGCGTCCGCCTGCGAGAATTATTCCCTTCAAACCTGTCTCCCTAGACCAAGTCGTGTTCCGTCTGCACCCGCTGCCATTTCCTGACTCCAGGCTTCGTTAGCGGCGTACCATGCGACGGTGTTTTTTATACCTTCGGCAAAATCAACCTGAGGGCGCCACTTTAAGCTGTGCTTGATGTGGCTTGCGTCAACCGCGTAGCGGCGATCGTGTCCCGGGCGATCCGTGACGTAGCTAATCAGGCCTTCAAGGGCCTGTCGATCGCGACCCTCGATATCAGCTACGGCATCAAGTACCCGGCCAACGATGTCCAGGTTGGTGTGTTCGTTGTCTGAGCCAATATTGTAGCTGTTGCCGGGTTCGCCCTGGGTGAGTGCCAGAATGAGCCCCCGAATGTGGTCGTCGACATGCAGCCAGTCCCGAATCTGCAGGCCATCGCCGTAGACCGGTATAGGTTCATTGGCCAGGGCTTTACGGATGATCGTAGGGATGAGTTTTTCCGGATGCTGATAGGGCCCGTAGTTGTTGGAGCAATTGGTGACAATGACTGGCAAGCCGTAGGTTTCGTGCCAGGCGCGAGCCAGATGATCGGCCGCAGCCTTGCTCGCCGAATAGGGCGAGTTGGGGCGGTAGGGAGACTCTTCACTGAAGGCTCCTGTGGGACCAAGTGTGCCGAAGACCTCGTCGGTCGATACGTGCAACATGCGAAACTCTGGGTTTGCTTTGTAGGCGCGAAGTGCGGCCTCAAGCAGGGTGAACGTGCCGTAGATGTTGGCGTCGATAAAGGCGCGTGGCGAATCCACAGACCGGTCCACATGGGATTCGGCAGCCAGGTGCATTAGTGCTTCGGGCTCAAAGCGGCTAAATGCCTCCGTGACCACCGCTTCATCAGCGATATCGCCTTCGATGAAGGTGTGTTGCGGATGACTGTAGGCGCTATCAAGGTTCGTTATGGAGCCTGCATAGCCCAGTTTGTCGAGGGTACAGACCTGGTGATCCTTGCTGATCAGGTCTCGCACCAGAGCGCTGCCAATAAAGCCGGCTCCGCCAGTCACTAAAATTCTCAAAGTTTCGCGCTGCCAGATGAGTCGAGTAGAGCCATCATGATATCATCTCGCCGAGGGCCTATAGCTCAGTTGGTTAGAGCAGTGGACTCATAATCCATTGGTCCCAGGTTCGAGTCCTGGTGGGCCCACCATATCCTTTGCAGACGGAGTCCTTTGTGAGTCTCGTGACCATTGGCAGCCTAAACGCTGGCAACAGTGAACCTCTGCTGCTTATTGGCGGTATGAATGTCATCGAATCCCGCGATCTTGCGTTGCGTGTGGCCGAAAGGTTCGTTGAGATTACCGCAAGGCTCGGCATTCCCTTTGTGTTCAAAGCGTCTTTTGATAAGGCCAATCGCTCGTCCATTGAATCCTTTCGAGGGCCCGGGCTCGATAAGGGGCTGCGAGTGCTTGAGGAAATCAAAAATCAGTTCCAGGTCTCTGTTCTGACGGATATCCACCTGCCCTCGCAGGCCGGGCCAGTGGCCGAGGTGTGCGATGTTATGCAGATTCCTGCGTTTCTTGCACGGCAAACTGATTTGATCGAGGCAGCGGCGTCAACCAAAGCGGCACTTCATATCAAAAAGCCTCAATTCATGAGCCCCTCCCAGGTGAAACATGTTGTGACCAAGGCGCGGAGCTTTGGTGCAGAGCAGATCTTGGTATGTGAGCGCGGCAGCAATTTTGGTTACGACAATATAGTGGTTGATATGCTTGGGTTTTCGACCATTAAAGAAGAAAACCCGGGCGTGCCTGTCACCTTTGATGTCACTCACGCGCTACAGACTCGTGGACAGGGATCGGCTGCGTCGGGGGGACGACGCGCGCAGATACTGGAACTCACACGGGCGGCCGTAGCGGTTGGCCTGGCCGGTCTGTTTCTTGAGGCTCATCCCGATCCTGACAGTGCGCTGTGTGACGGACCCAGCGCTCTGCCGCTTGATCAATTGGAGGCCTATCTAATCCAAACCAAAGCACTGGATGATCTGGTCAAAGGGCTGCCAGAGTTGGTGATCTGCTAGTGTTGCGCCGGACCTTTTAGAGAGACTTTTTCGAAGGTTTTCAGGCTGTCGTGGTAATCTGTTTTTTTCCGGATTAAGGACCTCCCTGCGTATGAGCAAAACCGCTCTAATTACAGGTATCACAGGCCAGGATGGCGCGTATCTTGCTGAACTCCTGATTGAGAAAGGCTACCGTGTTCATGGCATAAAACGGCGATCGTCCCAGTTTAATACCGAGCGCATTGATCATCTTTATCAGGACCCACATGATGAAGATCGAAACCTTATCTTGCACCACGGGGATTTAACCGATGGGAGCAACCTGGTTCGGATCGTGCAGGAGTCTCAGCCCGATGAGATATACAACCTGGGGGCTCAGAGCCATGTTGCGGTATCGTTTGACTCTCCCGAATACACTGCGCAAGTCGATGGGCTAGGAACCTTGCGATTGCTGGAGGCGATCCGAATTCTGGGTCGGGGAGCGCAAACAAAATTCTATCAGGCGTCGACGTCTGAGCTGTTTGGCAAGGTGGTGGAAACACCACAGAAAGAAACGACGCCATTTTATCCCCGCTCTCCTTATGCAGTAGCGAAGCTCTACGCCTACTGGATTACTGTGAATTATCGCGAAGCTTATGATCTTTTTGCGTGCAACGGCATACTGTTCAATCATGAATCTCCGATCCGCGGAGAAACCTTTGTCACCAGAAAAATAACGCGTGCCGTTAGTCGCATCGCGTTGGGTCTTCAGGAAACACTATATCTAGGCAACATGGATAGTCTTAGGGACTGGGGGCACGCGAGAGATTACGTCGAGATGCAATGGCTGATGTTGCAGCAAGACACGCCTAAGGATTATGTGATCGCAACAGGAGTTCAGCAGACTGTTCGGGCAGCAGTGACGCTTGCCTGTAACACTCTTGATATAGAGATTGACTGGCAAGGTGAAGGGGTTGACGAAATCGGGCGAGTGCGCTCTGCCGGTTCCAGCAAACTTAAGCCTGGAGATACCATTGTACGTGTAGATCCCCGCTACTATAGACCAACAGAGGTGGAGAGTTTGTTGGGTGATGCCTCCCTGGCCAAAGATGATCTCGGGTGGGAGCCTAAGGTGACATTTGAAGAGCTGATACGAGAAATGACGCTAAGTGATTTTGAGCTGGCCAAGCGCGACGCGCTGATTAATGAGGCGGGTTACCGCTCTTACTCATTCAATGAGTAACCTAGATGAGTGACTCCCATGAGTGATAGAGCGCCTGTTGGGGCAGAAAGAGTACTTGTGGCGGGTGCGGCCGGTATGGTCGGAAGTGCCATATGTCGGACCCTTGGAGAACAGGGTTTTGATGTGTTGGCTGCGACGCGACAGGACATTGACTGGACCGAACAGTCGGCTGCTGTTGCGTATTTTGAGAAGCATAATCCGGATGTGGCAATACTGGCTGCTGCGAAGGTGGGAGGGATCCACGCAAACAACACTTACCCAGCCGATTTCATCGCCGATAATCTGGCGATCCAAAACCATTTTATCGGCTCGGCTCATGCAACAGGTGTAGAGCGACTGATTTTTCTGGGCAGTTCCTGCATCTACCCGAAGCTTGCGAAACAGCCCATTGTTGAGTCGGAGTTGCTAAACGGACCGCTTGAACCAACCAATGATGCTTATGCCGTTGCGAAAATAGCGGGCATCAAAACCTGTGAGGCATTCAATCGCCAGCATGGAACGGACTATCGATCGCTGATGCCGACCAACCTCTATGGGCCCGGAGATAACTTTCATCCTGAAAATTCTCATGTGATACCCGCGCTAATGCGCCGGATTCATGAAGCCAAAGACAAAGACCTGGATGAAGTGGTTATCTGGGGAACAGGTTCGCCCCGCCGAGAGTTCCTGCACGTCGACGATCTTGCTCGCGCCGTGGCGCATATAGTGCAAATCGATCGCCAAGCCTATTGGGGCGTTGTTCCCGAGCGGGAATCTCACATCAACGTGGGCACAGGAGTGGATATCACTATCCGGGAACTGGCAGAGACTCTGCAAAAGGTGGTTGGGTTCGAAGGAAGTTTGCGGTTTGATTCAGATAAACCTGACGGCACACCCCGCAAGGTGCTGAATGTTCAGCGCCTTGAATCCCTGGGCTTTTGTGCGAGCACAGAGTTTGAGGCGGGATTGGTCGACACCTACCAATGGTTTCTTGCTAATCAACACAGCATGCGCGGCTAACTGGCACGGCACTCCATTGAGCCCTAGACCGCAAGTCAGCATTGTCACGCCATCGTATAACCAGGGTGACTTTGTAGAAGAGACCATCTTGTCCGTAGTACAACAGCGTTCGTCCGTTGATGTGGAGTATTTGCTGTTTGATGCTCAGTCCACTGATGCGACTGCTGATGTACTACTAAAACACGCGGGCGACATTGATCATCTGCATGTGGGGCCGGATGCGGGGCAGGCTGATGCACTTGCGCAAGGGTTTGCCCAGGCGCGAGGGGAAATTTTGGCTTACCTTAATAGCGATGACACTCTGTTGCCGGGTGCGTTGGCCTGGGTAGTTGAGTATTTTCGTACTCACCCCGAAGTGGATGCAATTTACAGTCATCGGGTTTTCACCGATGCCGAGGGCAAACCCACCCGATTCTGGATGTTACCGCCGCATTCGGATTACCTGATGTGCCGTTGGGATTACATACCCCAGGAAACCTGCTTTTGGCGACGCAGTCTTATGGATCGATTTGGCGTTATTGACCCAACGTTTCAGTTTGCGATGGATTATGAGTTCTTTGCACGAGTAATGCCCAATGCAAAATTTGTTCGGGTGAACAAATTTCTCGCGAATTTTCGTGAACACGCAGATTCGAAGACAACACTACTGAACGAAAGCCTTGGCCAGCAGGAGGTCAGGCGCGTACAACAGATGCACGGTATCAAGATCTCCCGCCTGGATCAGCAGGTTGCCCGATTGTTTAGTTTATCAATCAATTGGGCCTCACGATTGATGAGGCCTTGGTTGTTGCGCGGTCAACGCTATCTCAAACGCGCACCATGATGCTGATATCGGTAATCACTATAGTGACTACAAATCTTGATGAACTGGCAGAAACGCTGGAGAGTCAGCGTCAGGCGTATGCGTATGCATCGCCTCAGGTGGACCTTCAGGTTGTGATTGTGGCACCTGATTTTGATGAGCAGCTTGAGAAGGTGATTCTTGAGGCCGAACTAGCAGGTCCAGTTCGTATCGATAAGGTGTGTGATCAAGGGCTGGGCATAGCGGCTGCGTTTAATGCGGGAATGCGCGAGGCCAAAGGTGAATTGATCACTGTATTGAATGCTGGCGACCTTTGGTTTGAGAATACTCTCTGCGCCGCTCATCGGGCTCATCGCCGATCGCCACAGGCGTTGGTTCATAGTGCTATCACGTTTGAAGACCAATCTGGTGCTCGATACGTTGTTGCATCGCACCCACACCGGCTAAAGCGGCGGATGTCTATTTTTCACCCCACGCTTTTTGTTCCTTATGAAATGCAGCGAGCTATAGGGGAGTTTGATGAGCGCTATCGTTTGGCTATGGATAGCAACTGGTGCCATCGAGCCATAGCTGCCGGTGTTAGTTTTGAAGAAGCCGAGTCGTCGCTTGCAATCATGCGCCTTGGTGGTCGAAGCGACGTCGGTTACGCGGTTGCGCTTGCAGAATTTCGCACATCGGTAGTGGAGGAAGGATTGTGTTCCTCCACAGAGGCCTACCTGCATTATTGGCGCGTCAAACTTGTTAAAGATTTAACGCATCTGCCGGTATTCCGCCGCTGGCTTAGCGGGTGGCGAGCTTCTGCTCAACGTATTGGGCGACGGTGATAAGAAACCAGTAGACCACCAAAAAGACAGGGAAAGAGTAGAGCAACACCCCAACAACAATGGCAAACAGTAGCGAGCCGCTAGAGCGTTGGGGCTTGGACAACTCGCTCCATACCATAAATATGGCCAGGCCAGCCGCGATGGCGTTGAAGAACTTCCCCAGCAATGGCAAATCCAGACCCCAATTGAAGTTGTGCTCGGGTTGGGCGATGTCCGTTACCCAACCCATGGGTACTCCGCTAAACACGGCAGAGTCAGAAGCGACATTGAACATGGCGATTAGAATTGGAATTTGCACGAATAGACCGACAGAGCCTTTCAGCCCAGACAAAGGATTTACTCCTTTGGATTGGTAGAGCTCAAGTATGGCTTCGCTTTGATCTCCGCCTTTAAGTCGAGATTTTATGTCGGTAATTTCAGGCGCGATGCTTTTCTGAATAGCTTCGAAGTGCTGCTGACTTCGAAACGACCAACGGTTTATCGGGAAAGTGATCGCTCGTACCACAACAACAATAAGTGCGATCACGCCAAATGCCCCAAGGACCGGGAGTAGCTGGCCAATGGTTTTCTCAACCCAGAGACAGAGCAGTCTTAAAGGCTGCCACAATGTCCAGTAGAGGTAGCGTTCAGGTGGACTGTTTGTGAGTTCTTTGGCGACAGTCTTACCATTGTAGGCGGTGACTCGTCGTTGTGCGCCTGGCCCAATGGTTAGCTCCACGCTGAATGATCCTGCTGTGTATTCAGCCGCCTCGCCTTCAAAGGTCAGTACCCGCAAGTCAAATCGCCGACGTGATGCGATTCCCTGGACAGGCGTTTGTCCTTCTTCCGGAGCCATCTGGACGTCACCGTCAACCCCAAGTAACTCGTGAGAGTAGCTGTATATCCAGCCGCCAAAGGAGCGGTCTTCAGCCTCTATTGTAGGTAGTGGCTTGATGCCGAGACTAACAATCAGCGGAACCTGGGTTGGGTTGCTGATTTCAAGCTCGATACAGGATTCACAGGTCTTGTGCCCGCGCTCGTTGAGCACCAGATCGGCGGCAGCGTCGACGCGAAAACCCTCTGGCAGGGCGGCGAGACTGGCAGTCGAAACAGCTGCTGCGAAAATCGCAACCGCGGCGCGGAACCAGATCATCATGCGCATACTCAGTTGGCGCGGGAACTAAAAGCGTAGAGCGTTCGAGTGGTCCCGGCGACAGGGTGTTTTTCTAGCAAATCGAAACAGCGCCCAAAGGCGGTCTCAAAGTGCGCCTCATCATACTCGCCGAAGATGTCTTCTCTGGTAGCGAGCAGGCGATCAACCTGAGAATCGCCCTTGGGTACAAACTCGATGATCAGTTTCTTGCAGATCGGTTGTAGAAATTCGGCTACTTTTTCAAGAGGAGTATTGTTGCTGATGGCGATGTGATGAATAAGGGCCAGGGCCAAAACAACATCTGCCTTGCAGCGAGTACCAAACGAATCCCGCTCCTGTGAGTTCCAACCAATAGCCGGGGAGGGGTTGGTAAGGTCGAGAACCAGAGGCAGCACATTGGTCTCAGTTGAGTTTCTTCGGGCTGATTGGTAATTCCTCTCCACTGCGAGTTCATCGATATCGTGCGAGACGACATGACCGGCGTGCTTCGCGGCGATACGGCTGAAACGACCTGTGTTTGCGCCGAGGTCGTGAACGATGCCTCCAACGGGGGCATGTTTCTGTAGCAAAGCGTCAACCAGTGCTTCCTTCTCGTCCATAGAGTCGACGCTGTAGTTGGTGTCGTCGTAATACTCGCCCCACTCGGTTTTGAGGTGTTTGGGCAGGCGACACTTTGAGGTGGCCGACTTGATACTCTCCAGCAGAGCGAGAAGTAATGGCTTGCTCATTTTTCTGGAGCCGGCCTGTCCCGCTGAATCCGCGTGCTGAACCTGGCTGCGTGCGTGCAGGTGAATGTGGGCAAGCACGGAGTATCTGAGCTTGCTGCGCCCGGGTAACAGGCTGGCGGCCAGATCCAGAGGAATGCCATCAATAAAACCAAGCAGCAGTTTGCGTACCCGGGGGTCGGAGTAGCTCATTAGTACCAGAGGTGCCAGGAAGTGTTGGCAATACTGCTTGTAGGCGACCCAGGGTTCCTCTTCGTTCAGGGCGGCGAATGAAAGGGTGTCGATGAACACGGGCTGATGGCCCATGAATTGCACGTTGTAGCTTGAGGCGTCTTTGAGTGTCATGCCGTGTTCCAGCGCCAGTTGCTGGATGTTTAGCGTCAACAAGGCAGCATCCTGAAGTTGCGAGAACGACCACTCGTAGGGATAAGAGACGTAGGGAACCTCGGTTGGCTCTATCACCTGGTATGCATCAGCCGGGCAAAGCTCTGGCCGCTCCTCGTGCGCAACCAACCAGCCGCGGCTGGTCAGGGCGGCGTAGAGGCCTGACTCCATCAGAGTGCGATAGTCAGTCTCATAGACTGGATTGATCTGCCGGTAGAGTTTGCCTTCTTGACGAAAAACGTGTCCTGAAGGGTCTCTGAAGGAAGACGACAAGGCGGATTGCTGACTCAAGAGCGAAAAATCCTTTTGGCTAGCTTAAAGACTGGATTCTCCAGGCGTGGTGTGGGAATCCTGGATTGTTGTGCCTGGTTCCGGGGTG
>CAZWMD010000099.1:0-9425 GCA_964634815.1 uncultured Pseudomonadales bacterium
AAGTCCCGGTGATCAGGTTCACCACTTAACACTGGTGTGAGACAAGACCCGCACATTCCCTGGGTGCACGAACACATCACGGCGTAGCCTGCCGAATGCAACACATCGATCAGAAATTCATCCGCCTCGACTCTAAGGATTTCACCACTGCTTGCGATCTGAACTTCAAACGCTTTGTCTGCAGCAGGTACTTCCGGTTTGGTCGTATCTGGAGCAGAGGGAACAGAAAGCTCAACGTCATTACCGGGCGTCCACAGGGTACGAGTTGGGATGTTTTGGGTTTCAAAACGTTGCTGGCCAATTTTCCAGGCGGCGTGATATCGGTAGTAAGGAACGGATGGAGCCAGATGGTGCAAACAGTGTCTGGCTTGACCCAGCAGCAAACCATCTGCGAGGCGTGAACAAATTATACGCACCGTGGTTTGAAAGGGTTGGTGCTCCCAGAGAACACCCTCAGGATGTTGAATGCGGGCAAAAAACCAGGCCACAAGGAACAGGCCAATACGCTGCGGAATCATCCATAGCAGGAAGAACTGCATCGCGTAAGGCGAGCTTAGAAAGTAGATGTGCACACCAACGTAGAAAGCAATACCAAGGGTAAACTCGATTCGTTCACTGATCGGTCGCGAACGCCAGTGATTGATGTACCAGCGCGTCCAAAGTACATCCAGGCCTGCAGTAACCGCAACGGCCTGCCAGGTGGACGCAGACACAAAAGGTTCATCCGGATCCCGGTCTTTATCACCTGCATACCGATGATGCTCTAAATGCAGGTAGCGATAGATCCGGGTTGTTATCCCCGGCAGCAGCAACAAACAAGACAGGGTGCCCACAAGATCATTCACACGACGGTGACTCGATAAGGAGCGATGCGTGGCATCATGCAACGGCGTGAACGACATGTAGACCGCGACAGCGTTTAGGGTCCACATCACTACGAGCGGCAGCTGACCCAGCAGGTAGAAATACGAACTCGCTGCAAACAGGCCAAACGCAGCCATCACCAGGCCCACTTCCATAGCAGCCACCACCGGGATCTTGGTCAGTGCCTGAAACTCTCGTTCCTGGACTACCTCTTCCAGCACAGCTCGTGCGTTTGCCTCAAAACTAATTGCCATCGCTTAACCTGAACCCTGTATAGCCGCGTGCGGCGCTGTCATTGCAATGGGCCATGTAACCCCGGCTGCTCATATAGAAAAGCATCTGCCTTCGTTTGCCTGGAATATTGGCACCCATGTACCAGGAATCGGCCTGGGGCATCAGTGTTGCCGCGCCCATCTCTTCCATGTGTGCTGTCCACGCCAGAGCAGCCTCATGTTCTGCCTCAATGCGTTTGATACCCCGGTCACGCAAATGTACCAGGCAGTCCACTACCCAGTCCCCCTGAACTTCAGCGCTGGCGGGTCCGTTCCAGAACGCCGTGGGGCTCTGCGGGCCATAAAGCATCAGCAAGTTTGGGAACTCGGGTATCGCAAGGCCAAGATGTGTATCTACCCCGGTAGCCCAGATCTCTTGCAACGAACGGCCGGAGGTTCCCCGCAAATCAATTTGGGTGAACCCGCCGGTTCCCGCATCAAACCCGGTTGCCAGCACTAACAGATCAAGATCAAAACTCTGGCCAGACGTACGCACACCACTCTCATGAACTTCTGTGATTGGGTCTTTATGCAAATCAACCAGGGTAACGTTGCTTTGATTGAAAACCTCGTAGTACCACTGTTCAAGTGATGGGCGTTTGGCGCCAAAGGGATGCGGGGGTTCAACCGGTGCCAATGTCTCAGCGATTTCCGGGTTATGAACCCTGCTGTGTACTTTCTCGCGCCAGAAGTCGTAGGCCAACCGATTGGATTGCTCATTGAGTATGATATCGCTGAAGGTGCCCGTCCAAAAATGAAACCCGCCTTTTGTCCACGCCTCTTCAAACACCGCATCGCGTTCTTCCTTTGGCACTTCATGAGCGGCCCGGGAATCAGGTGTCAGTTCGTAGAAACCACCGCTTGAGGCGTTGCGTATCCGAAGTACTTCCTTCAAATAAGATTTTTTCGCTTGCTCCTCAGCCCAGGCAAGCTCCCGTTGCTGCATGGCCAAAGCAATCATTGGAGTGCGCTGGAAGACGGTCAACTGTTTGGCAACCTTGCCCGCTTCCTGAATCACTTGCACACCGCTTGCGCCAGTGCCAATCACACCAACACGCTTGTTGGTCATGTCAAAGCCGTCTTGCGGCCAGTGGGCCGTATGCACCGCTGTGCCCGCAAACTGATCCAGTCCCGGCAGGCTGGGCATATTCGCTTTGGCGGCAAAGCCAAAACAGGTCAGGAAAAAATTGGCGCGTACTATTTCACCGTCGCTGCACCTGACCTGCCATTCACAGCGCTCTTCGTCGAACGTCGCGCCAACAACCTGTTTTTGAAATTCAATGTCGCGGCTTAGATCAAGCTTCTCATCAACATGAGCAAAGTAACGGCGCAGCTCCTCCCACCCCGGAAACCGTTCTGACCAGCACCAGTCTTGCCACACTTCTTCAATGGAGTATTCGTAGTTGGGAACGTGGGAGTCTACCCGGGCGCCCGGGTAGCAGTTCCAGTGCCAAACCCCGCCAAGATCCTGACCGGCATCAAACAGCTTTACGTCGAAGCCAAGTTCTCTGAGCCTGTAGAGTTGATACAGGCCACTGAAGCCGGCACCAATGACCAGCACCTCGAAGTGGCGAATGTTGGCATGGCCGGCTGACAAATCAGGCCCCTGGTCGACGATGAATAGGTATCTACGACTCTACTCAACAGAGGCCCCCAACACTAGCGGTTAAACACTAGAACGATACATCCCACTGAAACCTGACCCGGTTCTCGGACTCATTGCGCCCAATAAAGTCGTCTTCCAGGCGCAGCCTTGAGATGTCAAATGTGAGCTTGTTGTTGTGTCCACTGAAGAACCAGTTTGCCCCCAGTGTGAATTCCTGGCGTTCGTTGTCGAAGGTCAGATCGTCTCGGTTGGGTTCCTCAAGGTAGGCGTAACGGGCGGCAAACTCGAGTTGTTCTGGTATGGCAGGAAATAGGTGGTGGAAGAAGTAACCCGCTTGCAGGTAACCCCCGGTCAACCGGCTCTTGGTACCGGCCAGGCGATCCGAGATTTCCTTGTGGTGCAATTCTTGCTGAATCGACAGACCGCGCCACTTGTAGGCAAATTCTTGCACCGCCTGCTCAACCTTGAACTGGTCAGGCGTTGCGTTTGCGGGGCTGGTGAAACCATCCAGGTTGCCGCAGCCGGAAGACGACCAGCGTGTACAACTGCCCTTGGTGGTACTCGCACCGAAGGCGAGGCTTGCGGTTGGCAGCTCTGTGAATTCAACGTCCGTCTGTTTCAGAGCAAGATCGCGACCAAGGAAGTTCCACTGAACACGACCCACGTACATCAGATTATCGTCGGTGTTGCGCACACCGCGGCCTTCGCCAGTGAAGGCGCCAACGTACCAGCGCAGATCGGACCGAGTGTTTTTAAAGGCGTGGCCGCGCAGCTGCACACCCACCTGGCGATCGACAGTGAATACCCGATTAACAATAGAGCGTTCTACAAACTGCTGGCGGCCGGAGGAATCTACCCGTTCGCGGTTATAGTCAATTTTCCACTGACCCACTCGTATACCACCCCAGTCCCATTTGGCGACATCAATACGCCAGTCGATAACGCGGGCGCTTGAAGAGGACGAGCTGTCGTCGGTGTCACGCGTTGGCTGCAGATCAACCTCAAAATAGTATTTGAGCCAGGGCCGGTAGCCGTGGCCGCCAATCTTCATACGCAAGCGGCGGTTCTCAAACGTTGACTGATCGGGTGAATCGAAGTTGGACAGCTGGCGTGGATCGCCGCTGAACGGGTTGGTGTAGCGCATCTGGGCGCGCCATTGCAGATTGGTTTGCCAGTTGCCATCGCGGGTTTCGAAGCGAAAGCCCTTGCTGGTATAGCTGGCCTTGATGGGTGAAACCTCTTCTACCTGCAACGCCACCTGCTCGGCAATTTTTTCCTCAAGTGCAGTCTCCGTGACAATAGGAGTCGCTGACGCAGGGGGAGCCACTGGCGCAGGATCATCAGCTGGATCCTGAACATCCTCTTCCTGAAGCTTTGTTAGCAGGGAGGCATGCTGTTCCTGGGTGATAGAGCCATTCTGGAGCAGTATGTCCAGAAGGTCCTTGTCCACATTGCGCGCATGTGTGGGCGCCAGCATCGTCGCGATGGCAATAAGTACGAGGGCCCGAAGCGAGCGTGATTTGATCACTGCAATATCCAAGTGGTTGCTAAGCGCGGCAGCGTATTACAGTAATATGACAATCGTGTTACATGCACCCTCTCAGGGCATTTATTCACCCTCTCAGGGCGCTAATCATCTCAGACGTTTTGGTCTATAGCGCTAAATAGCGCTAAATGTGTTCCTGACCTGCTGGTCGGTGCCGGACGTCCTCGCCTTTCACCTGATACACCACGTATTCACAGATGTTTTTGGCGTGGTCGCCAATCCGCTCCAGCGCACGAGCAGCCCAGATGAGGTTCATGGCGTGCTCAACATCTTCCGGGTTCTCGCGCATTTCCGTGATGTTCTTCCGGACCAGCGCGGCGTAGCCCTCGTCGACCTTTTCGTCGTCTTCGATAACGGATAACGCCAGTTTTGTGTCTCTGCGAGCAAAGGCATCAAGGGCCCCTGAAAGCATGGGAGTAAGGTCAGTTTGAATGCTGTGAAAGTCAGCGTACTGGTTGTCGGGTATCGGCAGGTCGGCAACGTGCAGGGCCATTTTTGCAATGCGGTCTGCTTCGTCGCCGATGCGTTCCAAATCGGTGACGGCCTTCATGATGCTCATCATTACCCGCAGGTCGCGAGCCGTTGGTTGGCGCAGCGCGATGATGGAAACGCACTGGTCATCCAGATCCACTTCGAGCTGATTGACGCGTTGTTCAACGTCGCGAACAGTGTTCGCCAGCTCGCGATTGTGCGTGATGAGTGCACGACAGCCGTCTTTCAGTTGCTGCTCAACCAGACCACCCATCTCCATCAGAGATTCCTGGACGGCCGCCAGCTCCTCGTCGTACTTTTCTGAAATGTGTCTGCTCATGGTGCCAGTCTATCCTTGAAACACGCGTTAACCGTAACGACCGGTGATGTAGTCTTCAGTGCGTTTCTGTTGGGGGTTCTTGAAAATATCGTCTGTTTTGTCGAATTCCACAAGTTCGCCCAGATAAAGAAAGGCGGTGTGATCCGACACACGGGCGGCTTGTTGCATATTGTGAGTAACGATAACTATCGTGTATTCGTCCTTTAACTGCTCGATGAGTTCCTCAATCTTCAGCGTCGATATTGGGTCAAGCGCAGAGGCTGGCTCGTCCAGCAACAGCACTGAAGGCCGTATCGCAACAGCACGAGCGATAACCAGGCGTTGTTGTTGCCCACCAGACAGGCCGAGCGCTGAGTCTTTAAGCCGGTCTTTCACTTCGTCCCACAGAGCAGCACTACGCAGCGCCCATTCAACGCGCTCATCCATTTCAGACTTTTGCACACTCTCTTGAATACGCATGCCATAGGCCACGTTTTCGTAGATGCTTTTGGGAAATGGGTTGGGGCGTTGGAACACCATGCCTACCCGGCGTCGTAGCTGGGCAGCATCAACGCGCTGGTCGTGGATGTCGGTGCCCTCAAGCTCAATTGTGCCGGTAGTTCGTACGGTGTCGATCAGATCGTTCATGCGGTTAAAGCAACGCAGAAGGGTTGACTTGCCGCAGCCAGAAGGACCGATAAACGCAGTGGCCTTGCGCGCAGGAATCTCCATCGAGATAGAGTCGAGCGCCTGCTTCTCGCCATAATACAGCGACAGGTCATTCACCTTGATGCTGATCTCATCAGCTGCATCTGGTTGTACTTGGTCTGTTGTGTCAGTCATCAACTTAACTCTCAACGCCTCGGTAACGACGCTCTAGACGACCACGCAAGGTAATGGCAGTCAGATTTAGGACAATAATTATAATCACCAGCAACAGAGCGGTGGCGTATACCAGCGGTCGCGCAGCTTCAACGTTGGGGCTCTGAAAGCCGACATCGTAAATATGGAACCCAAGGTGCATGAACTTGCGCTCCAGGTGCAGGTAAGGAAAGTTACCGTCCAGCGGCAATGTGGGAGCAAGCTTTACCACCCCAACCAGCATAAGCGGCGCAACCTCACCCGCGGCCCGTGCGACCGCAAGAATAACACCGGTGAGAATGGAGGGGCTGGCCATGGGCAACACTACCCGGAACAGGGTTTCGGCCTTGGTGGCCCCAAGCGCCAGCGACCCCTCGCGCAGTGAGCGTGGAATGCGGGTCAGGCCTTCCTCAGTGGACACAATCACAACCGGCACGGTTAACAGGGCCAGTGTGAGTGAGGCCCACACCAAACCTGGTGTACCAAAGGTAGGCGCGGGAAGCGATTCGGTGAAAAACAGCTGGTCAAGACTGCCACCCAAAAAGTAAACAAAGAAGCCCAGGCCAAACACGCCATAAACAATAGAAGGTACGCCGGCGAGGTTGTTCACCGCGATGCGAATCAGGCGCACCATTGGGCCCTGCTTGGCGTACTCACGCAGATACAGTGCGGCCACCACACCAAAGGGAGTGACCAACAGCGACATCAGAAGCACCATGAGCACGGTGCCAAAGATGGCAGGGAAAATGCCACCCTCGGTGTTCGCCTCCCGTGGATCATCCGTGAGAAAGCGCCAGACACTGGAAAAATAATGCCCCAGCTTGTCGAGCTTGCTCATGTCGTTGGGGCGCCAGCTCCGCAGAATATCGGCCAGTGGCACCACCAGCTCTTCGTTGCTTGCTGTCGCGAGGGTTAACGAATCCCCCTCTAAGGCCTTGTACAGTTCGCGCAGCCGCGCCTCTTCGATGGCGTATTGGGCACGAATGTTGGCAACGGTTGCGTCGATCTCCGGGATCAGCTCAGGACGGTTATCAAGCTCTGCCCGGCGTTTGTCGAGGCGCAGACCTTCCAGTTCATAGTTCAGCGTATTCAGTACGCCCTGCTCGAGCTCTTCAACCTGCTCGCGTACCACCTCGGCCCGTTCGAAGTCTTCCTGGAGTGCGGCCCACACGCCATCACCTTCAACGTTCTCACCTGATGAGCGGGTCATACGAATGGGACGGCCGTAGGCGTTGCCCCATTCCAGCCGCTCGATCACAGCAAGACCCAGGGGTGTGCTGCGTTGTTGAATCTGGTTTTGCACCACCCAGCGAAAGTCTGGCGGATTAATCCGCCGGTTACCGGTTTTGATCAACCAGCGTGTCACATCTTCTTGTCCCTCGGTGAGGACCGTACGGTCGCCTCCAGACTCAAGATACTGTTCGACTGGCAACGAGTCTTCTTCGACAATCTCGCCGTAGATCACATGGCTAACTGGCCCCTGGGCGGTTAGCTGGGTGTAGTTCAACTGAGTGACGTCTGCGGGCCAGAAGTGGGCAAAGCCCTTGATGGCGATCAGCAACAGCAAACTCAAAACGGCGGTGATGCTGATGCCCACGGCCGCTGCGTTTAACCAGATCCAGGGTTCGCCCGAGGTCCACCAGTTACGCAGTGAGTTTTTGTTTTGGTTGGTGGCGGTCAACATCACAGACTCCCGTACCGCGCGCGCAGCCGTTGCCGGACTATTTCAGCCGCGGTGTTGAAGACAAAGGTGATCATGAACAACACAAGTGCTGCCAAAAACAAAATACGATAATGCGAGCTGCCAACTTCAGATTCAGGCAACTCAACGGCGATGTTGGCCGCAAAGGTGCGCATGCCCTCAAAGATGTTGAAATTCATTAACGGCGTGTTGCCGGTGGCCATAAGTACAATCATGGTTTCGCCCACAGCGCGGCCCATGCCGATCATTACGGCTGAGAAAATACCGGGGCTGGCGGTGAGTAATACCACCCGCACCAGCGTTTGCCAGGGCGTTGCGCCAAGGGCCAGCGACCCATTGGACAGATGTCGGGGCACGCCATAAATCGCATCTTCGGCAATAGAAAATATGGTGGGTATTACAGCCAACCCCATGATGAGTCCAACGACCAAAGCGTTGCGCTGGTCAAAATCGAGTCCCATGACGTCCCGGAACCAGAGTTTTGAGTCGCCATTGAAGAACGTATCTTCAAGCACGGGGCCAAAGTAGAACGACGCGGCCAGCATGCCGAGAATGAGTGGTACGACCAACAGGCCGTACCAACCGGAGAAGGGCTTGGTGATGCGTTCGGGCAGATACCACCACAACAGTGCAAACCCAAACAGACCCGCAGGCAACACCACAAAGATGGCAAGCACACTCGACAGATAAGTCTCAATGATGGGGGCCAACCACAGGCCGCCAATAAAGCCGAGAATAACGGTAGGCAGAGCAGCCATAATTTCAATGCCAGGCTTTACCAGGGCGCGCATGGAAGGCGCCATAAAGTAGGCGGTGTAGATGGCACCCATCACCGCGATGGGCACAGCAAACAGCAGAGCGTAGAAGGCGGCTTTAAGGGTGCCGAAGGCCAGTGGCGTCAGGGAAAACTTGGGTTCAAAGTCGTTGTCGGCCGAGGACGACTGCCAGCTATAGACCGGCTCAGGGTAGCCTTCGTACCAGATCTTGGCCCAGAGTGTGGCAAGAGAAATTTCGGGGTGTTCGTTGTGAATTTTGAAGCTGTCGAGCACGCCGGGCGATGACTCGGCGACCAGAAAGTCTGAGCGTGGTGAAATCGCAGCGACGGTGCCGGGCGTTAACTCGGTGCGGCGCTCTGCGACCACCCGGCGTGACGTTGGGTACAACACCTTGAGCGTGCCCGCAGCATCCAGGGTCGCAAAGCCCTTGCGGCGTGGCTCAACAATGATGCTCTGGGCCGGTTCGTCGATGGCAAACTTACGCACGCCGGTGACGCGGTAGCCAAGCTCATCGCGCAGCAACACCCACTGGCCAATGCCGCCATCGCTGTCAGCAATAGCCAACGAGTAGCGACCCAGTAGCGGGCTGGCGGCGGTCATAGAGGTGCCCGGCGGCAAGACGGTTGTGGTCAGATAGTTTTGTGGGGCGGAGATAGGGTTAGTGCCAATTACCTGCAGTTCGCCATCAGCGCCAAGCAAATACAGCCATTGGGCACGAGGTCCAAGCCAGGCATGGGCGTAGCTGCGCGCCAGTGGCACATCAACCTGTTTGGGCTGCCGCAACGGGTAGCCGGCCTCGACGCCTTTGTATTGGCTGAGGCGTAAACTGCTGGTGCCGTTGGTGGTCTCATGCAATGCGGCAATGGTGAGCACGCCGTCAGAAAACTGCGTGTCGTAGGCCTGAGTGCCCTTGGGTAAGGGAATAGGCTTAACGCCAAACGGGAAATCGAGTTTTGGGGTTAAGCTGCGAACCTCGCCCGCAAAATTCACCACATAGCGGGTTTGCGC
>CAZWMD010000100.1:0-8898 GCA_964634815.1 uncultured Pseudomonadales bacterium
TTGTGCGTGCCGTGCCACACAAGATCAAATTCGTTAGGCGTCGTGAATAAAGGCACTTCGGTTTGAGAAGCCTGGATCAGGGTTCTTGGGCACTCCGCATAGGCGTCGGCGTCTATCGGAAGCTCCATATCGCGCTATAACCAAACGCAGGTGGGACAGGCGACATCTGCCCGCTGCTCATCCTCTGCCGATTGATACTGCGGTACCTCGGTGCGCTCCAGGCGATCATCCTCATTGCTTAACTCGGCTTTCCACTGGTCAGTGGTCGCCCAGTTAAAAGGCAGTCGAGTGATGCTGCCTCGGGGGGCCCTGGCAAACACATCAAGTGCTGCGCGCATAATCTGGATGTGCTCCTCGGGCTGATTTGGTCGCCCGGCAGTGTGTCCTAACGGGTAATCCAGAAAAGCGGCTCGCGGTGGATTTACAGCGGCAGTAATTGACCAGGCGCTCGTCATACTCAACGTGGGAATGCCTGCAGCTTCGAGAGCCCGTGCAATCAGTCCAACGGACTGATGACACACCGGTCAGACGGGCACCAGCAGCACCACATCAACCTCATCCTTTTGAAAACGCTGCACCAGTTCCGGAGCAATCTGCTCGCGCACCTTGCGCGCCGAATAGATGCCACCCATGAAGGTATAGGCATTTTTCGCAAGCGCTCCCAGCTCACCGCTGTTCTCTAGCGCCTTAAGTGCTGCGAGCGGCAAAACCACATTGGGGTCTTTGCGCGCATCGGTCAGATCATAGGCAAAGTGTGTGGCTCGAAGTTCTGTGACATCTACGGCCGTATCGATCACCCGCAGACTGGTGTCGTCTTTGTAGTGGAAGGCCACCTGCCCTACCTGATAAACCCCGCCTGAGCTGACCAGACCCAACCGGCATTCGGATAGCGGCTTGCTTAAGCGCTGGAACGGCGGTGGTTCTGGATGAGTTACCCAGGCGTAAGGGGGATAGCCCAGCGACGCATATTGATCGCGGGTGCGACCAATGTGGTCGATGGGCGGCAGCGTTGGCGTCACGTTGACCTCTGGTTACATTGCTTCGACAAGGTTACGCAACTGATCGCAGGCCTTGAGTCTTTCAGCTGCAGATTCGCCAAAGAAGTTCACATTGAGCGACGTGACGCCCGATTCCTTAAGCGCATGCAATCGATCGGTAACAAACTCCGGCTCACCAATCAGTGAGTTATTGGCGAGGTAGTTATCTGGAATAGCTGCCTCAGCCGCGTCTTTCTTGCCCGCCAGATACAAATCCTGAATCTCTTTTGCTTCCGCCTCATAGCCCGACTTGCAAAAAATATCGTTATAGAAATTTTTCTGTCGCGCACCCATGCCGCCAATATAAAGCGCCATTTGAGGCCGCGCCATATCGCGCAAGGCTTCGCGATTTTTACCAATAGATACTCCGCCGCCCGCGTAGATATCCAGCGGCGCACGACCCGGATCGCGCTTGGCATTGCCCTTGGCCAGAGCGTCGCCCCAGACACTTGCTGCCCCTTCCGCGGTGTAGAACGCGGGCAGCCAGGCATCAGCCAGCTCTGCCGTGGCCTCAACGCTTTTCGCACCCAGGGTGGCAAGCGCAATTGGAATCTCATCACGAACAGGATGGTTAATGAGCTTTAGTGGTTTACCCAGGCCCGTACCCTGGCCCTGACCCAACGGCACTTCGTATTTTGACCCGACATGACGCACCTTTTCTCTTTTCCAGACCTGCCGACAAATGGCAATGGTTTCTTTCAGGCGAGCCAGGGGTGCGTCATAGGGCAAACCATGGAAGCCTTCGATCACCTGGGGGCCTGATGCACCCAATCCAAGCATCGCCCTGCCGTCGGACAGATAGTCCAGTCCAGCCGCGGTCATGGCCAACAGTGAGGGCGTGCGGGTGAATACCGGCATAATTCCAGAGGCGATGATAAGTCGATCGGTGTGCGCTGCAATGTAGCCCATCGCCGTGGCAGCATCATACGAGTAGGCCTCGGGCACCCAAACCACATCCAGCCCGGCCTTTTCGTACTCTTTAAGTTCAGCAACGCGTTCTTTCATGCCGCCCGCGTAACTCAGCAACATCGATATCTTCATGGCCCCTCCGGCTGTTTCGTCAAACGTTCATACAATCTCAAATAGTACCCAACCTGGTTGTGAATAGCGCGTGAGTGTCTGGCGTGAAGGGCCAAAAGGACGGTTGCAAAAGGCAGTTGCAAATTGTGCTCCTTGCACCATACTGAAAACACCTTGTTCAGATAAAAAAGGAGGTGATCAGTGATATCTATTGCGAACCGTTTAACCGGAAGGTTCTACTCGTAAAGCCCACTGGGCGCACGTCGTAAAGCCCTCCGGGCACACGAAAGCAATTAAAAGGGCTGGTCATTGACCAGCCCTTTTTCTTTGAGAGGCCCATGATCTATGAGGCGCTAACCTCGGGAGACCGGGTACGCCAAAATACCATTAAGGTGCTGAGAGATGCCGTCATCGCCAGTATCGTCAGGCACAGCGACATGGGATTGCCTGCCACGTTCAGCAGCACAAAGTGCAACCCGGCATAGAGCACGGGAAAGATCAGCGCCTGGGTAAACCTAAGCTTCGAAAGGCTTCTTTTAAGCACAAACGACGCCAGTAGCACCACCAGGCTGACGGCCGGCAGCACCACGGAGAAGGCGTAGTTGGAGAGCATATCTAGCTGGGCCGGAAGGACATTCATAAGCGCTACCCCAACCACCTCGTTGAGCACCACACACACGAGCGCCACAAGCACCACCCAAACCACTGATTTCATCTTTATTCGCTCTCCCAAATCGCTATGCTGGCCCTGTTATGGCGCCTTGGTACAGACTCTGCCATAACAGATACTGAGATGTAGAGGTTACATCACGCAGCCGATCAGCAGTTCCCTGGGGAGGGGTCATGCCACAGAACGTCACGCCAGCAAACACCAACACCGCACAGCCTATTCGCTCGTTGCTTATCGCCAACCGGGGTGAGATTGCGATTCGTATCGCTGCTGCTGCCCAGGAGCTGGGAATTCGCTGTGTCGCGGTCTATACCGAAGACGATCGCCACAGCGCCCATGTGCGCTACGCTGATGATCTTGTGCCCCTGGCCTTGCCCGGCGTTAAGGGGTATCTGAACGGCGCAGAAATTGTTCGTCTGGCACGCGCCACTGGCTGCGATGCCATCCACCCGGGCTATGGCTTCCTGGCAGAAAACGCCGAATTTGGCAGGCGCTGTGAACGCGCTGGCATCACCTTTGTTGGTCCAGACTCTAAAGCGCTGGATCTGTTTGGCAACAAACTCAAGGCGCGCGAGCTGGCGGGCCAATGCAAGGTGCCACTACTCAAAGGTACTGAAGGTGCAACCCGTCTTGCGGATGCTCAGGCGTTTCTTGCGCAGCTCAATGGTGCACCGGCCATTTTGAAGGCAGTGGCTGGTGGCGGTGGACGTGGTATGCGCGTAGTCACAAGCGTCGATGATCTGCCTGAAGCCTTTGCGCGCTGTCAATCAGAAGCTCAGAGCGGCTTCAACAATCCCGACCTTTATATTGAAGAGTATCTGCCCGCTGCACGTCACGTCGAGGTACAGATCGTTGGTGACGGCAACGAGTGCATCCATCTGTATGAACGCGAATGTTCTTTACAGCGCAGGCACCAAAAGCTCATCGAAGTTGCCCCCAGCCCAAGGCTTGCAGAGGGTATGCGCCACAAGCTGTACGAGGCCGCACTGGCCATGGCCCGCGCAGGACACTACCAAAGCCTGGGTACCTTTGAGTTTCTGGTTGACGCCACAAACCCGGACGAGAGATTCATCTTTCTGGAGGCAAACGCCCGCCTGCAAGTTGAGCACACTGTCACCGAAGAGGTGACCGGTATTGATCTGGTACAAACCCAACTCCAGATTGCCGGCGGCGCTACGCTTGCTGATCTTGGTCTTGCGCAATCAACGCTGCCGAAACCACGCGGCCACGCGATTCAGCTGCGTATAAATACGGAACAAATGAACGTCGACGGCACCACCAAGCCCACCGGCGGCACACTCACGGCATTCGATACACCCAATGGTGCCGGTCTGCGTTGCGACAGCTACGCCGAGGTGGGCTACACCACCAATCCCAACTTTGACTCTTTGCTGGCAAAACTCATCGTTCACGCCCGTAGTCAGGATTTCTCAGCAGCAGCGCGCAAAGCCACCAGAGCAATTCAAACGCTTGTCATCGAAGGTGTCACCACCAATAAGGCATTTCTTGGCCGACTGCTGAATCATCCGGAATTCATAGACGGCTCACCCACCACGCGGTTTATCGATGACAACCTGGCTAAACTGCTGGCAAGTGATTCAAGCGCCAGTTCTGACACGGTGGCCCTCGCGGGCGCTCAGCTCACCAACGATCCGCTGGCGGTATTGCAATACGGCCACGGCGGCGCTTCGGCAGGCGCAGCAGCACCCACACAGCTTGCGCTGGTAGAAGAAAACCTGCCGCCCGGCACCGCCGCCATCAAGGCCCCCATGCAAGGCACGGTGGTGAGCTTTGATGTGGCTGAGGGTGACTCGGTGTTTGTCGGTCAGCCGGTCCTCGTTATGGAAGCCATGAAGATGGAGCATGTTGTCAGCGCCACTCATAGCGGTACGGTTCAGCGCCTGGGGGTTGCACCCGGTGACGCCATTTTTGAGAATCATCCGCTGATTTATCTCTCGGAAGGCGATGTCGAGGCCAGGGAACTTGGCCAGAGCACAGAACAGAATCTTGATCACATCCGCGACGATCTGCAGGAAGTACTGGATCGACATGCCGCGGGGCTTGATGAAAATCGCCCGGACGCGGTTGCCAAACGCCACGGTCGCGGCCATCGCACTGCACGCGAAAACGTTCTTGATCTGTGTGACGAAGGCAGCTTTGTGGAATACGGCAGCACCGTCATCGCCGCGCAACGCCGCCGCCGTAGTATCGACGACCTGATAAAGAACACCACCGGCGACGGCATGGTGTGCGGTCTGGGTCAGATTAACGGCGCCCTGTTTCCCGAATCAGAATCGCGCGCCATGATCATGAGCTACGACTACATGGTATTGGCGGGTACTCAGGGCATGAAGAACCATGCCAAGAAAGACCGCATGTTTGAAGTGGCCGAGACCTATCGCCTGCCCACCGTGCTTTACGCTGAAGGCGGTGGTGGCCGACCGGGTGATACTGACGGCTCGGGCGTTGCCGGACTCGACTGCTGGGCCTTTACCTATTTTGCGCGCCTGTCTGGCCTGGTGCCCGTGGTCGGAATTACCAACGGACGCTGTTTTGCCGGCAACGCGGTGCTGCTCGCGTGTTGTGATGTGATCATTGCCACCGAAGGCTCAAACATTGGCATTGGTGGTCCGGCGATGATTGAGGGCGGCGGCCTTGGGGTGTTTCGTCCTGAAGACGTTGGCCCAATGGATGTGCAAGTGCCCAATGGCGTCGTAGATATCGCGGTTAAAGACGAAGCAGAAGCCACCGCAGTGACCAAAAAATACCTGAGTTACTTCCAGGGCCAAACAACCCAGTGGCAGGAACCCGACAAACGCAAGCTGCGGTTTGTGGTGCCGGAAAACCGCTTGCGCTACTACGACATGCGCGATGTGATAAATGGCATCGCTGACATCGATTCGGTGCTGGAGATTCGCGAGCACTGGGGTGACGGCATTATCACTTCGTTTGCCCGGGTTGAAGGTCGCCCCATGGGCATCATTGCCAATAACCCGGGCCATCTTGCCGGAGCGATCGACTCTGAAGGCGCCGACAAAGGTACGCGCTTCATGCAACTGTGCGATGCGTTTGATATTCCCCTGCTCTTTTTGTGCGACTGCCCCGGCATCATGGTGGGTCCAGAATCTGAAAAGACAGCCCTGGTTCGCCACGCCGGACGCATGTTTGTGACCGGGGCTAATATCGACGTGCCGTTCTTCACCATAGTCACCCGCAAAGCCTATGGACTTGGCGCCCAGGCCATGGCGGGAGGCAGCTTCAAGGCACCACTGTTTTGCGTGAGCTGGCCTACGGGTGAATTTGGCGGCATGGGTCTTGAAGGTGCAGTAAAACTCGGCTACCGCAAAGAACTGGAAGCGATCGAAGATCCGGCGGAACGCATCGCCACCTACAACGACATGGTCGCGGGCATGTACGAGCGCGGCAAGGCGGCCAATGCCGCCTCGCATTTCGAATTTGATGATGTGATCGATCCGGCCGACTCGCGTAAATGGATTGTGGCGGCCTTAAAATCGGTTCCGCCAAAACCTGTTCGCACGGGCAAGAAACGCCCCAACGTCGACACCTGGTAGCTAGTTGCGGGGCAGCTCAGGGCGTTGTACCGGAAACTCCGTACGCGCAGCGGCTGATGCCAGCAGTGCTGCGACAGAGCGGTGTTGTGCAAGTTCCGTTAACTGCATTTGGGTTACCCGCATCAAACCAAATTCACCGGCGTCGTGTTGCCGAAGCGCGTCATCCGGTGAGATCCAGAGGCTGTCTACGGTCTCAATGTGATCGTGCATGCCGGTCTGCCCCACGGGTGCCTCGGCAATAAAAAATCGCGTATCAAACCGTCGGGGACGACCCAGGGGAGTCACAATTCGATTGTGGTAATGAATGCGGTCAACCGCCAGTCGCAGCTTTTCGCTGACACAAATATCATGCAGGCTTTGCTGGCCCTGATGCAGTGGCTCACGCATCGCGGCAAAACGCTCGGCCATTGCCGGGTTTGAAAACTGCAAATACTCACCGGCGCTGTTGTAGGCCAGTAGCAACCCTGCTTCTTCAAAGCTCTCGCGTATACCTGCCACCCAGTAGCCCAGGTGATCATAACCAAGTGCGCGCGCCTGTGGCTCTTGAGCGGCACCAGGTCCCGTGCACACATCGCGATACTTGTTGAAGTGATCCTCAGGATCCACCCTGCCCCCGGGAAACACATACATACCGCCTGCAAACGCCGCTTTGGAGGTACGACGCAGCATAAATATCTCAAACCCGGATCCTCCCGGACGCACCAGTATCACCGTGGCGGCGGGTCGAATGGGCTGGGTTTTAACTGCCGGTTTATCGGTCACTGATTTACACGCACTATTGGTTTGATGGTCTGGCGCTAAAACGCACCGGCATGGTCTGCGGGCCTGAAATAAAGTTTGAGGCAAGCCACACCGGTGGCCTGGCCAGTTGCAGATCATCCATTCTCTGAATCACTTCGTGCAGCATGACATCAATCTCGGCCCGGGCAATGTGCTGCCCCAGACAAACATGGGTGCCATGACCAAAGGCAAGGTGTTTAGTTGGCCTGCGGGCGATGTCAAAGGTATCCGGGTCCTCAAACACCTGTGCGTCGCGGTTGGCAGAGCCGTAATACATCACCACTTTGTCGCCTGCCTGAATGGTTTGTCCGGCCAGTTCAACGGTTTGTGTTGCGGTGCGCCGCATGTAGATCACCGGACTCACCCAGCGTAATAACTCATCCCGCGCCGCAGGAATGAGCGACGGATCTGTGCGCAAGGCCGCCAGTTGCTCCGGGTGCTCAAGCAACGCCAGCATGCCACCAGACAGGAGGTTGCGAGTGGTATCGCCACCCGCATCAACCAACAACATAAAGAACAACTGGAAATCGAGCAGGTCCAGGGTTTCACCGTCTATCTGCGCATGCACCAGCTGACTCGCCAGATCCTCACCAGGGCGTGCTGACTTTTCCTCAAACACTCGAGCCGCATAGCCAAACATCTGCACAATGGCGTTTTCATACGCCCCTTCCGGCAAGGCTTCCGGCGAGGTGTGGATGATCTCGGTTAATTCGTAAAGCCTGCGGCCATCGTCGGGCGGCAAGCCCATTAACTCAGCAATCACCAGCGACGGCATCTCACCGGCGATATCGCTGACAAAGTCACATTCGCCGCGATCGACAACCGCGTCCAGGATGTTGCTCGCCAGAACCTTCAGGCGGGGCACCAGGTTAGTGGCAGACCCCGGCATAAACTCTCGACTGATCAGTTTGCGGTATCGCGTGTGCAGCGGCGGATCCATCATCAACATCATCTGCCGGGGGTTGTCTGGATCGCCAATCGCCGGCGAGTCAGGTGCTGGATCATCAATCATGATCGTAGGTTCAGAGCTGAACACCTGGGGGTTGTGGCCTACTTCAAACACTTCCCTGTAGCGACTAACCACCCAAAATCCGGGTCCTTCAGGTTCTTCGTGCCAATACACCGGCGCGTTATCACGCAACCATTGGTATTGTTCGAAGGGATGCCCATGAGCAAAGCTCGCAGGCGAGCGCAGATCAATCTTGATAAACCTCTCCCCGTCAGGTGGTGAACGTCACCTCAATAGGAGATTGTATACTCCGCGGCGCCCGACTGCGCACCCGGACCGGTATAGGCTTCCGGGCGCGGCTTGCGGAGGTTACGAACCGTTCGCAAGCGCCCGTTTTCAAATCGCAACAGGCGCTGAAACCGATTGGTACCTCGGCGGTAGACGAGTTCGTCAACATACACCACCACGTTGGGGGCCAACTGTTCCAGCCGACTGAACTGCGCCACTGGTTCGCCGCAGAGTTCGCTGATCTCGTACAACAGTGCACCGCGCTGAAAGGTTGCATTGTTGCATCGAAACGAATCCGCATAAGCTGCCGGAGCAAGACCAATGGCAAATATTAGAATTAGTACTTTTACAGAAGCGTTTACAGAGACGGGCAATGGCATAAGGTACTCTCCAATGGTGTGGGAGTCGGCAGTGCAGGCGAACTTTCCGACAATCTCTGCAGCCAGTATAGCTTTCAGGTATTAACGCCAACTGAATACGCCCGTAACGCGCACTTATGTCCAAGTCAACGAATAGCCAGACCCTGTGTTCTCTTGTCCTGTGTGGTGGTGCCGGTCGCCGCCTGGGCGGTGTGGACAAGCC
>CAZWMD010000101.1:0-3471 GCA_964634815.1 uncultured Pseudomonadales bacterium
CGTACCAGCGCCTTGTACGAGTCTCCACGAACCAAAGCAGCGCGTAACTCTTCTAACGTCATAATTTGGGGTGCTCCAAAAAGTTTACTGCCTGTTCTATCGCACGGCCAAAGCGAATGAGCTGAGCCTCACCCAGCCATGGGCCTACAATCTGAAAACCCAATGGTCGCCCCGTATCATCAAGCCCAAGTGGCAGCGAGATTGTGGGATGACCAGAATAGTTAAACGGTGCTGTGAAGGTAATGAACTCAGCGCGTTCCTCAGATATCTCTGCAGAAGAGGCCATTTCGTCAAGCGTCGGTAAAGACACCGGCAGTGCAGGACAGAGAAAGCCGTCGACAGCACCAAACATACCGTCGAGTTGACGCCGAAATCGCTCGCGAATGCGTTCCATGGCTGTGTATTGCAAACCGCCCACCTTGTGACCCAGTTCAATCAACCCGGTCAGGTCCGGGCCATACAGTTCTTTTTGTTCGGGATACATGCCCTGATGTGCCAGTGCACATTCCACACCGCAGGTCACAACCCAGTTGCGCACCAGAGTTTTATAGTCAGAAGGTAGTTCTACCTCGATCACCTCTGCTCCTAACGACCGAAGCAGCACAACAACGTCGCGCATCATTTGCGCAACGGGGGGTGCGACGCCCGCTTCGACGTAAGACCAGTCGATACCCAAGCGCATACCCGCAATCCCTTTTGAGAGATCGGCACTGAAATCAGCCACGGCGACGTCAAGAGAATTTGGATCATCGCCATCGTGCCCGGCTATTGCCTGCAACACCATCGCCGCGTCTTCAACTGATCGCGCAAGCGGTCCGATGTGATCAAGAGACTCGCCAAGGGGAAACGCGCCCGACCGGCTTACTCTGCCATAGGTGGGCTTTATGCCAACCACCCCATTGGCGGCACTGGGGAAACGAATACTGCCACCGGTATCGGAGCCCAGCGCTGCAAAAGCAAGGCCTGCGGCAACGCTGACACCAGATCCTGAAGAAGAAACTCCCGGCCATAATCCTCTTCCCCAGGGATTAACGGGTGACTGAAGCTCGGGATGATGAGATCCGTAGGCGCCTTCGGTCAGCTGCAGCTTACCCAGCACCACGGTACCGGCGTCCTCAAGACGCCTAACCACGGTGGCATCACTTGTCGGCACGTAGTTGGCCATGACTTTAGTGCCACTGGCGGTCACCACGCCTTTGGTGTTCAGTAAGTCTTTCAGCCCAATGGGCACACCATGCAACGGGCCAAGCGTTTCGCCACGTTGTCGTTTGGCATCAAGACTCGCTGCTCGCTCAAGGGCCGCGTCTTCCAGCACCTGGCTATAACAATGCAGTTGGCCGTTAAGCGCCTTGATACGATTGAGCATCGTTTCGGTAAGCGACACAGCGGACATCTCACCACAACGAAGGGCTAGCGCGGTGTCTGCCAGTGACCGCCAATGCAGATCGATGTTTTGCTCAACCGGCTGTGTTTTACCATCAGGCATCAAATATTTTCCCAGAATTCAGAATACCCTTTGGATCGAGCGTCTTTTTTAGCAAGCGCATTAAGTCCAGTTCTGATGCGTTGCGCGAAATGGACAACCAGGGTTTTTTCTCAAGGCCTATGCCGTGCTCGGCAGACACGCTGCCGCCGATCGCTGCAAGGGGTTCATAAACACAGCGTTCTACTTTTTCTCGCACCGAGTCATCGTAGTCTTGTTCAGACTCAAGGCAAGGACTCACGCTGAAATGCAAATTTCCGTCACCCATGTGGCCAAAGGTGAACGCCTTTGGGCTACCGCCGGGAAATGATTTATTCAAACCCGCTTTAACGGCTTGAACGTAGTCTTCCATACACGACAAACGCAGGCTCACATCAAAGATATAGTAGGGGCCAAATTGAAAACTCTGTTCGACATCATCTCGCATCGCCCAAAGGTTCTGGCGCTGGGATTCACTTTGCGCAAGAACGGCATCGGAAATTATCTCTTTTTCCAACGCCTCAGCCAGCGCTGCTTCAACTACCGAATCTTCAGTACCAATGGCCTCAACCAGCACATAGTAGGGGTAGGTTTGTGCCAGCGGCGCCTGTTGTTTCGCTGGCGGTGACGATACCAGGCAGTAAAAGTCATTCCACATGACTTCGAAGGCACTTAGCGTCCCACCTGTCGCTGCATCAATGTGTTTCAAAAACTGGCCAAGATGTTCAAAACTGTCTATGCCAACAAACATGGTTGGACTCGATGACGGGGCTTCTCTTAGCCGCAACACCGCCCGGGTAACAATACCCAGACTGCCTTCAGTGCCAATAAACAGCTGTTTCAGATCGTAGCCGGCGTTGTTCTTGATCATTCGATTCATCGAACTGACTACTGATCCATCAGCCAGCACCGCCTCAAGCCCCAGCACCATGTCCCGCATCATGCCGTAGCGGACAACGCGATTGCCGCCGGCGTTGGTGGCGATGTTGCCACCGATGGTGCAACTGCCCCGGGCACCCAAATCAAGAGGAAACATAAGGTTGTGTTCTGCCGCCTGGGTTTGTACGAGCTGAAGCGGAACCCCGGCCTCAACCACCATCGTCCGATCGAGACCGTCGACCTCTTCAACACGGGTCATCCGCTCAAGCGATATCGCAATCTCATCCCTTGAGGTCAAACCGCTTTCAACCAGACCCGTTAAGCCGCCGTGGGCTACAACCTTCTGATCAAAACGATGGCAGATCGCCATCGCCCTGGATACCTCATCGGTTGATCGAGGTCGAACAATCGCTTTGGCCAGCACCGTATCGCTGCGCCAGATTCCCGCAGAACGATTGTGAACAGTTTCACCGGTGAGCACACAGTCCTCTCCAAGCTCGGCACGCAGTGCGACAACCACGGCCTCTTCGTCTGTCGACTCGGCAACCGACCCGACTTGCCGCTCCCCTACCGCCATGTTCACTCCTGTTTACGTTTGCACAAGCTACGCCACACTTGATGTAACGCAGAAGATTGTCGTGTGTAATGCTGCGTTCCAGCGTCCCACATATCTGACTCATGCGAAACAATTTCGATAAAGCCTACTACGACCGTTTTTACCGCAATCCAGGTACCCGTGCAGTATCACCGGCTGCCGCCCGACGACAAGCGGGATTTATCGCGGGCTATCTGCGTTTTATGGAAGTACCCGTGAAACGAATCGCCGATATTGGCTGCGGGCTCGGACAGGTCCTGGGCGCACTTGAAAACGAATACCCCAGGGCCAAAACCCAGGGCGTTGAGTACAGCGAGTACCTGTGCACCAAGTATGGCTGGGACCAGGGCTCTGTTGTGACCTACCAAAGTAAAAGCGCGTTCGATCTGGTGGTCTGCAACGATGTGCTCGCCTACCTGAACGACAAGGATTGCTCTACGGCTATCGCTAATCTCGCCCAGTTAACCAGGAGCGCCGTCTTTCTGGGGATTCTAACGGCAGAAGACTGGGATCTGTGCGATCAGAAGCGCACGGA
>CAZWMD010000101.1:3571-8865 GCA_964634815.1 uncultured Pseudomonadales bacterium
TTCTGGGGATTCTAACGGCAGAAGACTGGGATCTGTGCGATCAGAAGCGCACGGACCCCGATCAATATCTGCGCTCCAAGGTCTGGTATCGGCGCCGCCTGGCCAAGCACTTTGTGAGTGTGGGTGGTGGCATGTATCTGAAGAAGCCGCTCGATTATCCGGTCTGGACCCTCGATCAGCTGTTTTGAGCAACATCTCCGCTGGGCAGAGCGGCTTCGGCGTCACCGTCAGACAACTGCCCGCGTTGCTCATCCGTCACATCTTCGAGTAGCTCCGCAAAGCGCGCGAGCTCAAGGTTGCGGGTGCCCATGGCCAGGAGCAAAAACACAAACAACTGCGCACCCAGAGACCCATTGTTGATCTTGGAGCGGAGATTGCCTTCGCTTTGCAAAACCCCCAGCCGCTGAAGTCGTTCTGACAAATCCCGGTATTCCAGCCCCTTATAGGCCATCTCGGCCCGAATACTGCGCCGCAGCGTCTCGCGCATGGCGGGCGAATCAAACATTTTTGGCATTTGTAGAACCTCCCTCTTACTGCTTCTGGCGCTACTACTGCGCTATGACCATCCCGTGTCGCCAACCACGGTGGGTTGTTGCTATATCACGGGGTTACGTTTATACTACTATTTAACAAATATATTCAACATACAAAACGTATATTTCTCATAAAATACGAATATCAACTTCAATACTAGAGGACTCAAGATGTTTGCCGAACCGCTAATTCTCATCATTCTGGTGTTTGGACTTCTGCTGCTGGCAAAAGGCGTGTGCTTTGTGCCCCAGGGCTGGAACTGGACCGTGCAGCGTTTTGGGCGCTACACCCGAACGCTCGAGCCTGGCCTGTCCATCATCATCCCTTTTATGGATCAGATCGGTCGCAAGCAGAATATGATGGAGCAGGTCCTCGATATTCCCCCTCAAGAGGTCATCTCCTCCGACAAC
Organism: uncultured Pseudomonadales bacterium; assembly: GCA_964634815.1. GTDB lineage: Bacteria > Pseudomonadota > Gammaproteobacteria > Pseudomonadales > Azotimanducaceae > JALZVT01. The sequence continues at coordinate 4,516 of CAZWMD010000101.1, forward strand.
GCCGGGGTCACCACCGATGCGGTCTGTTTCTATCAAGTGCTGGATGCCGTGCGCTCGTCTTATGAGGTAAACGACCTCACGCGGGCCATGCAAAATCTCGTAATGACCAACATTCGTTCCGTCCTTGGCTCAATGGAAATTGATGAGATGCTGTCGAACCGCGACCGCATCAACTCCGCTCTGCTTATGAAGGTGGACGAAGCCACCGATCCCTGGGGCGTTAAGGTCACCCGCATCGAGATTCGCGATATCTCGCCACCCCAGGATCTGGTGGATGCTATGGCGCGACAGATGAAAGCAGAACGCGAAAAACGTGCTCTTATTCTGGAGGCCGAAGGCGAGCGCGAAGCCGCAGTCCAAATTGCAGAAGGTCAGAAGCGCAGCCAGGTGCTTCAGGCTGAAGGTGAGCTCGAAGCCGCCCAACGCGAGGCAGAAGGCCGGGAGCGCCTGGCAGAAGCAGAAGCGCGAGCGACCCAGGTGGTTTCAGAAGCCATCTCCAACGGTGAACCCCAGGCCATCAACTACTTTGTTGCGCAAAAATACGTTGAAGCACTGGGCAAGCTGGCAGAATCGCCAAACAACAAGGTCATGATGATTCCGCTTGAGGCCTCAAACGTGATTGGCGCGATCGGTGGCGTGAGCGAGATCACCCGCGAAGCCTTCGGAGGCAAAACCAAGGAGGCCATTTAATGATGGATTGGCTAATCAATATGCAAGCAAGTCATTGGTTTGCCTTTGGCCTGGTACTGCTCGCACTGGAGGTAGGCGCTGGCATCGCCTACCTGCTTGGGCCCGGGCTCGCGGCCATGGTGGTTGCAGGCATCCATTGGGTCTATCCGCTGTCGCCGCTCGCGCAAATGTTTGCGTTTGTGATCGCTAGCATCGTCGCCACCTTTGCTTACGCCCGGTATTTCCGTAACCGCAATGATGCAGCGGCAGACGGTCTGCATGACCGTCTTAGGGGGATGATTGGTAAAGAGACCCAGCTTGATAAGACAGTCGATGGTATGGATCGCATAGCCTTTGGCGACACCCTCTGGCGGGTTCGATCAAATACCACCATTGATAGCGGACAAAAAGTCCGAGTCACCGAGGTTGAAGGCGATGTTTTGATCATCGAGGCGGTTCTTTAATACTCTTGCTCGCGCAATCGAGTAAGCTTCAACAAACAGTCACCGGCCCAGTCCCCTGCACCCGCTCGATCTCACTATCCTCATCGCCTACCTAATCGCCATTATCGGCGTAGGTATCTACCTGAGCCGGCGCGTGTCCGACGCCAAGGATTACTTTCTGGCTGGCCGCTCCCTCGCCTGGTGGGTAATTGGCCTGTCTATTATTGGCACCAATGTCAGCGCTGAAGGCTATATCGGCGGTTCCGGCTCAAGCTACCGACTGGGCATCGCCCAGGCCAATTTTGAATGGATCGGTGCCATACCAGCGATGGTTCTGGCTTCACTGATTTTCATTCCTGTGTATTGGAAGGCAGGCGTTTATTCCATTCCCGAGTACCTCGGCAAACGCTACAACCAGGCGGTACGGGTGCTGGCAGCCCTCATCACTACCGTGGTGATGATGTTCACCATTGCAATTGCCCTGTGGGCGATTGCAATTACCCTCGAGACGTTCCTGGGTTGGCCTACCTGGGTTGGCATCATGGTCACCGGAACCGTTGTGGGTCTGTACAGCGTATCTGGCGGACTGGCGGCGGTTGCTTTCACCGATTCGTTGCAGGTCATCATTATGTTTGTGGGGGGCCTGGCGATTGTCTATCTGGGCATCAACGAAGTCGGCGGGCCTGCTGCTTTTGCGGAGGCCGTCACGCGTGAGAACCCCACCCACCTCAATGCGTATTTACCTGCCGATCACAGCGAGTTCCCATGGCCGGCGGTGATCCTGGGACTTGGTTTTGTGCTCTCACCCGCTTATTGGTGTGGTAGCCAGGTTATCTTGCAGCGCACACTGGGTGCTCGAACCCAGTGGGACGCATCAGCCGCCATGATCTTTGCAGCGCTTGCCAAAACCTGCGTGCCTCTGCTTATCGTTTTCCCAGGGCTGCTCGCACTGGTCATGATGGCCGAGATCGAAGCACCCGACATGGCGCTACCCTGGGTTATCAAAAACGTGTTACCTCCGGGTCTTTCCGGTCTTATGTTTGTTGCAGTGATCGCCGCTCTGCAGTCAACCCTGGATTCTGCACTGAACTCTACCTCGTTGATGATTACCCGGGATATTCGCGGTGTTTTGGCGAAGAACCCCAACCCCGACAACGATCTGAAGATTGGTCGCTACCTCACTCTTGGCATTCTGTTGTGCGGCATGCTGTTCGCACCCATTATCGATACCCAACGCGGGATCTACGTGGTGATTCAGACCATGCTGTCGTTCTTTCAAGGGCCCATGCTTGCGCTGTTGATCCTCGGCATTCTCACGCGCCACGTTAGTCCCATGGCTGGGGTCATTGTTCTGCTTTCGGGAGTGGCCCTCTCCGCCGTCCTGAGCTTCTTTGGCATCAATCTGCTTTGGGTGGCGTTCTTTAGCTTTATCTACGCCATGATTGCACTGTGGCTTTTGAGTTACGTTTTGCCGAACAAGCACACCGATGAACTGGACTCGCTGGTATTCAATCGTGCTTGATTCACTAAACAACTGGGTATCTGGCTTGCCAATTGGCCTGGCAAACACCATCACCATGCTGCTCTTTGGTATCCTTCTGGTCATCCTGTGGAGTTTCCCTTTCAGCACAATCACTCGCGATGCACCCGACAAGCGCCGCTGGCGTGACTATCGCATTTGGGCCACCCTGCTGGTTTTTATACAGTTAGGCATCTACGCCATTTTTCGCTGAGACGACACTCATGATTCACTCCGGCATCTCCGGTAAACCTGCTCTGAAAAACTTACCCAGCAATGTTGCCGTCTGCCTATGCTTTGTTTTGGGATTGATAGCGGGCTGCACAACCACACCTGACCCCACTCCACTGGGCACCAACAGTCAGGCTGACGCCCACACCTCACCCCGCCTCTACGTGCTTGATTGCGGCAGTATCAACTTCAGTGACGTTGCACCTTTTGGCCTTACCAACGAGGAAACCGAAGTTCGCAAACTGGTGGTCCCCTGCTACCTCATTGATCATCCAGAGGGCACATTGCTTTGGGACACCGGCCTACCGGCAAACTTTGCCGGTAACAGCGAACCGGTTGAATTGCCTGGGGGTGGCGGCATGGTGACTTATAAAAAGTCTCTTAAAGATCAGCTTAACGAGCTGGGATACGCCACAACCGACATCGACAAGATTGCCTTTTCTCACATGCACTTCGACCACACCGGCAGCGCAAACCTGTTCACAAACTCACAGCTGCTCATACAGCAAAGCGAGTTCACCGCCGCTTTCGAAGAAGCCGAGAAATTTGAAGGGGTTTTCCTGCCGGAACTGTACAAAGATATGGCCAATGCCAGGCGACGGATTCTAAATGGTGATCACGATGTGTTTGGCGATGGCAGTGTACAAATCATTAGCGCGCCCGGACACACGCCAGGTCATCAGGTGTTACAGCTTTCATTGGCCAACAGTGGCCCGCTCATTCTCTCCGGCGACCTCTATCATTTTCGCTTTAGTCGCGAGCATCGACGAACCCCCGTATTTAACTACAGTGCTGAAGCCACGCTAAATTCGATGGACAAGGTTGAAAACCTCGTAAAGTCACTGAACGCGCAATTCTGGATTCAGCACGACAGTGATCTGTTCGACAGCCTGCGTAAGTCGCCCGCTTACTACGACTAAGATCGACTCACACTAAAGCCGATACACCCGATGCGCCGTGTCATGGAACAGGTTCGCCTTTTCCACATCTGAAGCACCCGCGGCAATTTTCTTGAACGAGTTCCACAGCACGTTGTAGGAACAGCTCGCCTTGTCGACGGGAAAATTACTTTCGAACATGCAGCGATCGGAGCCAAACACGTCAATGGCATGCTCATACCAGGGTCGGGTCGCTGCAACGAGGTCATCAGATGATGGTGGGCTGGCCGCCTTATGGAAGCCAAAGCCATTGACCGGCATCACCAGACCACCAAGCTTTGCATAAACATTTGGGCAACTCGAAAGCTCGGCAACATCCTGCTTCCACTGGGTATAAATCTCATCCCGCTTGCCGACATAAGGGCCAATACCCAGTGGTCCGCCAAAGTGATCCAGAACAATACTCACCTCGGGAAAAGCCCGGGCCAGATCGGTGAGCTCCGGAATTTGCGTGTGATACAGCCACGCATCAAAGCTCAGCTCACGCTTGCCCAGCTCCGCGAACCCCTCACGAAAGACTGGCTCGGCCAACATATGCTCGCAAGGCTTG
>CAZWMD010000102.1:0-8578 GCA_964634815.1 uncultured Pseudomonadales bacterium
CTCTTGGTCGTAGGACCGGATCGCCCCGTTTTCCTTTCTAGGGCGTATTACAATCGAGTGGCCGTCACAAACATCGACGATGTTTCCGAGCGCAGCTGCTCTCAATTGGGTAATCCCCGACCCCAACAAGTTGCTGCAAACACAAATCTCCGCGTCCCCGGTACCCTCAACAGCGGAAAAAGTGGAACAGTTTCCATTGAGAAAAGCGCTGTTCGACGACCTGCACGTTCATAACAGTTGGTCTGCAGATGCCTACTCGGGAGGAAACCGCCTGGGTCCGGTAATCCCCACAATTTTTGGCTGACTTTAAAAATGGAGAGTAAGCGCGATAAAAGGTCGTTAACGGCTTACTTGGGCGGCTCTCGCATATTGGACCATCTCCCACTTTCGGCTCTGCCGAAAGTGATGCCCCGACCAGGACTCGAACCTGGAACCTGCCCCTTAGGAGACCGATTTAGTGAGCCAATGAATTCAACAACTTAGGAGTTAACTCTCTGATTTTTCCTGATTTCTTGATCACGCTTTATCACGTTGATCCTCTTTGATCCACCCTGTCACTGTCCCCAGATTGTCCCCCCGCAGAGCCGGAAACCTCGTCGCCACTCGCTACCGATCTCCACCAGCGAACCACACTATTTTCGGGGGGATTACACTGCTGCAGCAGGCGAGCGGGTCAACCTTCTGATTGAGCATCCTGAAGTGGCCAGCCGATTAAGAGGGGCACTTTAGACGCACAACGAGACACAGGCCGAGCAACGCTGGCCCTGGGCCACCGCTAATGCGCACAACGTTGATCGGGATTTATCTCAGGATGATCAGGCGGGAGATGAGTTTGCTTACTCGTCGAATTGATAGTGATCCCCCATTGTGAGGAAATTCTACAACTGGAGAGTACGCGCGATCGTTGGCCGCTAGAGTTTTACGTGAGTTCGCGTCAGGTCCACCTGCCCCATCCACTAAATTCGAGATCTAACCAAAACAACCCCGGACTTCCACCACGAATTGTTGAGGTTGCTCGAATGCGGCAAAGTGGCCACCCTTACCCAGTTCGTTCCAGTACACGATGTTGGTGAAACGCTTCTCAGCCCATCGACGGGACGTGCGGAAAATCTCTTTCGGAAATATACTGCCGCCCATCGGAGTGGCTATGACATCACCCGAACCACCGCTGCCAAAACTTTCCCAATAGAGTCGCGCAGAGGATGCACCGGCGGCGTTAAGCCAGTACACCATCACATTGTCGAGCATCTCATCCCGGGTCAACACATTCTCCGGATGACCATGGCGATCGGTCCAGGCCCAGAACTTCTCGAGTATCCAGGCCATTTGACCAACGGGAGAATCCACCAACCCATAGCCAACCGTTTGCGGGCGTGTGCTTTGCTGCTTTGAGTACCCGGAATCCCATTCCTGATAGTGCTGCATGCCCGCAAGGGCAGATTTCTCGAGTTCGGTCAGGTCTTCCATCGACTCGGGTGGCGGTGGTGCAACCACCATGTTGAGGTGAATACTCTTGCAATGCTCAGGATCTTGAAGGGCAACCTGGGTGGTAACGATGGCGCCCCAATCCCCGCCTTGAGCCAGGTAGCTGTCGTAACCAAGCACCGACATGAGGCGGCCCCACTCCTTGCCCATCTTCTCAACACCCCAGCCGGGAGAGGTGGGTTTGCCCGACCAGCCATACCCCACCAGAGAAGGGCAGACCACATGGAAAGCATCTTCAGCAGTGCCACCATGCTCTTGCGGCTCTGTGAGTGGACCAATGACTTTAAGGAATTCCACCACTGAACCCGGCCAACCGTGGGTGAGAATCAGCGGTTTGGCAACGGGATTGGATGAGCGTGTGTGTAGAAAGTGCACCTCAACCCCATCCAGCGTCGTGGTGAAGTGTGGGCAGGCATTCAGGCGACCCGCAACACGATTCATGTCGTAGGTGTTGAGCCAGTATTCAGCAACTTCTTGCACCTAGCTCAAGGGAATGCCCTGACTCCAGTCGTCCGGGGTTTCTGTATCCGGCCAACGCGTCCGACTCAGGCGCTCACGTAAATCCGCTATGGCGCTCTCTTCCACCGCGATTTGTAGTGGTTGGATATCGACCATGTCCCCTCCTGAACTCGTGAGTCAAGAACCAAAAAAAGCTCAGCCAAGGAGTATAGGAATTTTAACAGGGATGTTCTGCCAGCAGGTGGAGTATCGAAATGGCTCGGTTGCCTTCTGGCTTCATGAAAGAGTGAAGCCGCTGTGTAAGTAATGGTTAAACCCTGTCAGGGCTTGTAGCTTGCGGCTGACGTTCTCAAGGCCGATTACCCTCTGCTGTTTTCTGTGGACATAGGAAGATATGCGCCGCCGTGGTATCAACCATCAGTTTGCGGCAAAAAGATCCTTTTGAGCCGCTCTAAGCGGCGTTTGCCGATGCGCAGCACCAGGTGGCGCACGTTGCTTCAGATGCGCCAGAATGGTCTGGATCACGTCCGGATTGGTAACATCCGCGATCATCCTCAGCGCCAATTTGTATCCAGAACCTAATCGCCATGGCCGAACCCTGCAAACAGCTCTACGAAAGTAGGTCCTAATAGCCAAGCTCTGAGAAAGGAAAAACAATGAAATTGACCAGTTACTAGTATCTAGTATATATTGGTAATTTGTAGATGCTTAGCAAAAGGAGATCAAGCGATGGCAAAAACAACGAGTATTTCTTTAGGCAATCACTTTGACGGGTTCATTCAAACCCTAATTTCTAAAGGCCGGTACGGCTCAGCAAGCGAAGCAGCCCGCGCCGGACTTCGAATGCTCGAAGAACACGAAACGAAGCATGAGGCCATGCAACTGGCCATTACTACCGGGTTTGAAAGCGGTGTTGCTGAAGGCTTTGATATGAACAACCTTCAGGCAAGATTGGATGCTGAATAGTGTCTGTTTTCCGTGTCAGCAAAGCCGCTGTCGCGGATCTCGAAGATATTGGCCGTTACACGCAAAAAACGTGGGGCGCTAAACAACGTAGGGCTTATCTAGACGGCTTGAATGAACAATTCAAAGCCCTTTCACAAACCCCACTAATCGCGGCGGAACGCCGCGATTTTGAACCGCCTGTGCGGATCTATCACCACGAAAGTCATTTGATCGTGTACGCCATAGACGATGTTGATATTTTCATTCTGCGCGTCCTGCGCGATCGCATGGACGTTCCGGCGCAGCTTTCCCCCTAAAATCAGCACTCGGACAACTGGCCGTAGTGCTGTCACGCTGTCCCTAGCAGGGAGAGGTAAAGAGGGTAGAGCTTTTTATTTGATGGCTCATTCAAAAGTGTTGCTAAAGAAACTTAAATATTTATGGGAGGATGGTTTTGCCAACATTCAAGGGAAGCTTGTTCAGATAGAGTTCAACGAAATCTTCAAAGTCACCGACCGCAACTAGTCTACGATTTTCGGTCGGACGAACTTGACCACTTACAAGCTGCCTCCTACAGAAGTCGGCGCGAGCAGAAATTCAAGAAGCGGTAAAGCCTCCTAAGATCCGTGTGGTGTCGCCCTACTACATGGTACGTAGCCCGAGTTGCCGCTATCCAGTATTGCGGGAATTGCGAGCGCGACCAATACCACGATTACCGTAAATGAAGTAGCGAATGAGAGCGCGTCGCCATATGCAGGAGCGCCATCTGTCCCGTCTTCATTGCGATTTACCCTCACATCATGAGCGAGGAAGCAGAACGAGGCGATCCAAATTGCTATGCCGCTCCATAACGTGAAGAAGTTCACGATTGCGATTGCGATAATCGCGACAACTACATACCAATACTCGTACGCCAAAAGCGCGAGCACTTAGAGCATGCCGGCAGAGAACGCTAGATACAAAACTTCAATGAAATCCATGGGCCACAACTCCTTCCGCCAATGAACAACATAGCTCTTAGGCTGAGAATCCGCTGGGAGACAATTGGCAAATGGCGGAGTTAAGGTGATGGGGCGACCGTGAAGTCGATTAGTGCCGAGGGGAGGGTTCGTGCTCGCAGTCGCCGATGTACGGTCGGTCCAATGTGATTGGTTCCTGACAAGCCGTGATCCGGCCAGACTGCACTTGTTCGCTCATCCAGCATGCGCCCTGGGGAGGGTCTATCGCTATTGATGCGGAGAAGAAACTACTCTGTACAAAGCCGGCGGAGCTGGACATTTCAAGCAGCGGGATCGGCAGGGGTATGAGCCCGCGTTGGCAGGAAATCGAGCTTTGGGGAGGCTTGCCCCGTGTACGGCGGAGTAGAAAGCATTGCGTCGCTAATTCCGTCATCTAAGAAATTGACAAGGATCAACGGTGAGTGTGACTTGAACTGTGACTACAGCCCGCAGTATAGAAATCAGCGAACGTTGGTAGCGTATAACCCACTGATTTCTATACTAATATGGCTCCGCCTGCTGGGCTCGAACCAGCGACAAGCTGATTAACAGTCAGCTGCTCTACCAACTGAGCTAAGGCGGAAGAGCGCGCTATTCTAAGGCTCGCGCCCCACAAATCAAGCCATCCGGCGCAGAAATCCCTGGATACCCGATCCGGCCCCCATCCGGGGCGTGGATCGCACAGTGTTAACATCAGGGTTGTCAGAACCCCATGTACGAGGATCGATCATGCGCCAACGCATCAACCACCCTGCCAGCCGAGGTATGGCGGGCCTGTTGACCCTGTTACTGCTGAGCGCGTGCGCTAGCACTCCCCGCCCCGAAGAGGTCTGCAGCGCCAGTTGGATTAAACCCAGAACAGATGCCGCACTTGGCCAGTTCCAGTCCCAAACCCGGGATACCTGGGATCGACTGCGGCGCACAGGTGAAGGAGCCGCGGAGCGCGGCACAATTGGACTGGTAGAGAAGGCAACTGTGTTGTTGAGCCTGACAAGCCTTGTAAATGACTTTCAATCAAGCCAGGCATTGCAAGATCTGAGAACGCTGGGACAGACCTGTGATGACCCGGACCTGGTGAAGAACGCGCTGCTTGGCACGCTTGAGGAATACAACGTACCACAGCCTTATCTCAATCTTTTGAATGAGTTAGATGCATTTGTTGAACTGTTGGGCAACGCCTCTACCCCGTGATGTCACGTCCATAAGTTAGCCGCCGCCAAAGCGCTTCCATGGGGCCCTGAGGGTGACGTTTGAGCCACCAGGGGCTGAACCACAGCTGGAACACCCAGATACCAAGCACAATGGCGCAGAGTTGCAAGCGATCGAAGTGGCCAACCAGCGAAAGACCCGCCCCGGTAAACAGGAACAGGGCAATCAGGGAGTGCATCAGATAGTTGGTTAGCGCCATTCGCCCGACTGCCGCCAATCGCCTGAGCATCGCCGAAGCAAAGCCTTTCTTTAACCACCAGATAATGAACCCCAGGTACCCCAGCGCCAAACCGAGTCGCCCCAGATCATAGGTTGGCTGGATATATCCAAAGGTCGAAAGAATGCCATAATCACTGCTAAGTGATTGATTAAGCTCATAACTATTTATGCACAACCCAAAGCCAAACCCACAGACCGCCAGCACCAGATAAAATCGTTGCGAGCGATCCCCCTGCAGCACCTTTAAGCGATACAGCGCCATGCCGATAATCATCATCAGCAGTGCATCCCAGAACATGAACAGCGGCACTACAAAAAGCAGCGTGTTGGTCACCGTTGCCGCGTTCCACGCAAACGCCTGGGCGTAGCTCCCACGCCGGGCTTCAATCTCAGCAATTTGGGCGGTTTTGGGTTTCAGCACGTCGGCTGCAAACTCAGTCCAGTCAGCCGCAAACCTGACATCTTCCGGATCCGCTTGAGTTCCAGCGATAGCCGCTGCCGTCACCCGTTCGTGAGCCGCTTCGCTTTCACCAAGCCCATATACCGAGGCCGCTCGAACCAGTCCAAGCAAGACCAGCAACATAAGGGCCACGGTGAACAGGCGTCGAATCGATGCCTGTCGGGCAAAATAAAGTAGCGCACCGGCCAGCGCGTAAACCAATAGAATGTCGCCACTCCAAAGCAGCAGGTAGGCGTCGAGCAAGCCAAAGCAAAACAGCCAAAAAGTGCGCTGATAGTGCAGCGCACCGCTCTTGGTGGCGGTGAAAAGCACCACACCGGCACCAAACAGCATGCTAAACAGCGCCCGCATTGACCCCTCAAACAGCAGCTCACTAACAAACCAGATCTGCTGATCGAGTGGACTGGTGTCAGTACCGGCAAGTCCTCCCAGCGGATGGAAATAGGCACTTGAGAGCATGCCCATGCCAACTATGTTCATGAGCAGAATGCCCAGCAAGGCCACACCGCGAACCACATCGAGTGACTGGATGCGCGCTTCAGACTGGATCGGTGCTGCTGAGATTTGCACCGGTCTAACGCCTATCTGAGGTAGCTTTGCTGGCGGACCAGCGCTTTAGTGGCATCGTGAACCAGTTCGTCCATGACCACCTGTACCGGTCTTACGCGATCAAAATAGCCAATACTCTGGCCTGCCCCGGAATGAATCAGCGGTTCGATATTGTGTTCATCAATGGCACCCAACAGGTCGCCAACCAACACATCCTGATAGGGCATTTTCAATGGATCCGGGGCATCGGGTCGTTCCCAGAGCTCGCTCCAGCCCGTGCGCACCATGCGAAAGGTTTTGCCGCTTTCGCTGCGGCTAATCACAGTATCGCCACTGCCCGCGGCTGCGAGTTTCTCAACGTTGACCGGGTGCATATGGTCCATGTGTTCGTCGGTGAGCAACCAGGCCGTGCCCATCCACACACCCTGGGCACCCATCGCGAGTGCTGCGGCTATATGTCTGCCGGTTGCCACGCCGCCGGCAACCAACACGGGGATATCACCTGCTGCATCAACAATTTGCGGCACCAAAGAGTAAGTACCAATGGGACCAGTGTGGGCACCAGCGTCATAGCCCTGAGCCACTATAATATCTACTCCAGCCGCCCGGGAGCGCTCCACATGATGAGGCGCGCCTATCAACGCAAGTGTGGTTTTGCCCCGGGCCTTGGCATCCTGAATGGCATCGCGTGGAGCGCCGATTCCGCAGGCAAACAGATCGACATCGCTTTCAATAACAGCGCGCAACTGGGCGTCTTCGATTTCTTTGCTGCGAATAAAGCGTGTTCGCATGCCGGGCTCACTGGCATCAGGCACGCAGAACTCATCAATGGCTTTGGCCACAAAGTCTTTATGGGCGCCAGGAATCTGAGCTTCTATCTCTTCTCGGGAGTTGTGCTCGGGCATGCCCGGTGGCAAAACAAGGTCAACGCCAAAAGGCTTGTCACCTACCAGCGATCTGATCTGGGCGAGCTCCGCCTTTATTTCTTCAGGAAAGCGTCTGGTCGCCCCGTAAACACCAATCCCCCCAGCATTGCTGATGGCTGCCACCGCATGTACAGAATGCGCAAAGCCAAAGATCGGGTGAGCAATGCCCATCTGATCGCACACCGGCGACCAGAGTTTGGCCGCAGTTGTGTTTCGATTGCCTGCAGACATCGTTAATTTAAACCGGATCCGGTACGGGGTCTGGTATCGCGGGTGTTTCTATGGTGATTTCGACGGTGGTTTCTTCAATCACCTCTAAGGTGGGTAGCCTGTCTGACTGGACGTCCAGCTCATGCCCCACCAGCGGCTTGCGTTTACGCACCAACGGTCGGTCGTGACCGACCGGAAGCTCACAGTTAACAATGGTGTCGAGCACTTCAAACGCGTTCAGATGACTGAAATTGCGATCCGGTCGCACCATCGTGAAAAAGAAATCACTGCATACGGAATTGTTCACGGTCTTGCCGCGGGAAAACTCGATCCACATGCGCTCGATAAGATGTTCTTCGTGGTGTTGCACACCTAAAGCTTAACTCAGCGCTCGCCCGGACGAAACGGCAACACGTCTGCGCTGGTCGTGAGATCTACCAATTCAGCCGACAGATCAGCGCCTTCAATAACATTCTCAAGGAACGCTTTGATCGCCTCAACATCAAAGGTTTCGCAAGCGTGCTCGAGCGCAAACAGCGCGCCGTGCAATTCGCTCCATGGCACAAAGTCTTCTTCGGCCCGCATGATTTTGCGATGATCGGTGCCTGCAGCAGCCTCGCCCATCAACAGCTCTTCGTAGAGCTTTTCACCAGGCTTGAGCCCAGTGATCTCAATGGCGATATCACCCTCTGGGGTGTCGTCTGTTTTAGGCCGAAATCCTTTAAGCCGGATCATTCGCTTGGCAAGATCGAGAATCTTGATTGGCCTGCCCATATCAAGCACAAACACGTCACCGCCACGCGCCATGCTGGCAGCCTGCAGCACCAGCTGGGCGGCTTCCGGAATGGTCATGAAATAGCGAGTCACCTCTGCATGGGTCACCGTGACCGGTCCACCATGCTCGATCTGTTCAAGAAACAGCGGTACCACAGACCCCGAGGAGCCCAGCACATTACCAAAGCGCACCATGGAAAAGGTTGTGCTGTGGGTGGTCTCCTGGAGCGCTTGCAACACCATTTCGGCAAGCCGTTTGGTTGCTCCCATGACGCTTGTGGTCCGAACGGCCTTGTCGGTACTGATAAGAATGAAGTTGGATACACCGGCAGCAATCGCCGCTT
>CAZWMD010000103.1:0-8460 GCA_964634815.1 uncultured Pseudomonadales bacterium
ACAAACGTTCAACGGTCATTGATTTGCTGCGCAGCGACCAGCAAAGGGTTAACCAGTAGCTGGGCACGTCCGGCCTTATTCAGATCCCAAAGACCTAGTTATTTAGCACGACATCAGTGTTAATGATTTCCACGTCATGCATTTGATCCAAGTAAGCTTCTTGATAGGGTTTGTGGGACGAGCCGACGATTGAGAGCACCCGTCCACCGGGCTTCGTCGCGGCGGCTTCCATAATGAGCGAAACCATACGTAAATTTCGTGCTTGCCAATTCATCGTGTAGCGACGGCCGTACCCTTCTTGCTCATCATCATTCATGGTCCGCTTGAAATCGCAGTCCATTTGTTGCCTTTGCCAATCCTTGCTGTTTAAGAGACGGTAAGCCCCAATAATATCTCCTCCGGTGAGTTCGACGTCTGACGATTTCCAATGGATTTGGCAGGGATCATCCTCTCCCGGCCAAAGCTCAGATATGCGCGCGCTATACGCCTCTTCACTGGCTTTACTATCTAGCCAGGACCCATGATCATCGGCATAGAAAAGCCTCTCCAGACCCAGTCGAGCTGCCAGCCGCGCAGCGATAGACTGGCTCTCCCCTACGGATTCGCTGAATCTGTTTAGCAGATCGACAGATTTAGGCCCAAGACCGTCACCGGCTATGCGGTCCGCGACATCCAGTCTAAGCCATTGTACAAGGGCTGAATTAGGTTCATTGCTGGCAATGAAAGCTGCTGCAAGCGCCCGGCGCTGTATGGCGCTTGGTTCGTCCGGCCAGGCATTTAAAGCACTCCGAGCCTTAAAACTACCTTCCGTGACGGAGAAACCGCTCTCTTCGCGGTAGTCCGCGCTATCGAAACAATAGGTGTCTGCATAACCGACATGTTCGCGCGGGTAACTACGGGCGCGGTTACAGGTCATGCCAGATGAATTTTCAATCGTGATGACATCGGGCGAGTATGATGCCAATCGATCCAAGAGAGGATCGAGATCTTCCGTTGAAAGCACGTCACTATAATTGGAAAGATGGGTTGTACCCAACACCATAATTTGTGTGGGAGGGACAGTTAAAGCGGGATCAACACCACTGAAACTGATTGAGTCGGTCTGGCCGCAACCTACCAAGGTTATTGCAAGAGCCAAAGATATGAGTTTAGTTTTCATATTGGATGGACTTATCCCTGAATTTCACAGGTAAAATCTTTTTTGGGGGCGAGTTGGACTCCAGGCCTACAACCAGAGAATGCTCTACTTGATAGAATACTCTACTCAATGGGTTTAAGCGCTCGGCGGTGACTGCCCAAGCGCCAATAAAGGTCGATATGGTTCAAAGACACATACTTATAACTGGCGCGGCTTCCGGGATTGGTCGGGCAACAGCGGTGCACTTAGCGGGTACAGGGCATCTCTGCCTTATTGACCGGGATGCTGATGGGCTGGCCAAGACGGCTGAACGGATCGGTCACGCAAACTGCACTGAGATCGCTATGGACATTACTGATCCAGCAGGATGGGAAAACCTTAGGATCGCACCAGCACTTACCGGCGCAGTGATCTGTGCTGGCGTGTCGGATGCAGCGCTGATCGAAGACATGGATTTTGCGGCGTGGCGGCGCGTCTTGTCGATCAACCTGGATGGCGCATTTCTAAGCTTGCAAGCTGCCCTGAAATGCGCCGCCAACGGAGCATCGATTGTCGCCGTGAGCTCAGCAACAGGCCACAAGGCCGCCCAAATGACAGCTGCCTATGGCGCATCAAAAGCCGGGTTGACTCAACTGGTTAAGGTCGCAGCATTGGAAGCCGCAGCGCGCGGGGTGCGCGTAAATGCCGTTGCCCCAGGCGGCGTGAAAACGCCGATGTTTAGTGATCAGGAATTCTTTGCAGCGCTGAAAGATCAACATGGCGGCGAAGACGGCGCATGGGCAGCACTGGCCGAAGCAACACCATCAAAGCGCTTTGCCGCGCCAGAAGAAATTGCAGGGCTAATTGGGTTTTTGCTCGGCGAAGAGAGCGCTTCAATGACCGGCGCGATTGTAAGTTGCGATGGTGGCTACGGGCTCTGACCGGCAAGCGACAAGTTAAAGGAACTAGTCTAATGGGCCTTTGATCCGACCTTTGTATTCAATGGTTCCTTTCACCCTGGTTTTCACCGTGACCGTTTGCTCAAGGTCTTGACCGCTCCCGTTCAGAAAGGTTCTGTCAAAAAGACTAGTAACTACAATGTCAACAGTAATCGACGAATCTCCTTCATAGTTCAATTCATCGATTTTTATATTTCCACTGTAGTATTTTGAATTGCTTGACCCAAATATTTTTGGGTGGTCCAAAGAAATAGACGGGAACTCACCACGATTATAGCTTGCAGTGAACTCCTGACGCTGCATTTCAGCAACTTGATACTCTGAACCGGCCGCCGTAAATTCGGGGTGATTCAGGAAAAAGTTTAGGTCACGCCCATCCTTACTATCAAAGAATCCGTTATGTATCTTGGCATTGATATCGCCTTTTTCTCGCAATCCTGAGTGCTCGAATATCACGCATCTAAAAACAAGTGGTTCAATTTCTAAAATATTTGGCGTGACAGTTTGCGTGACTGTTAAATTGCTTGTTGATGGGATTGTCTCATAGTCATATTGTCCACAATTGACTTCTTGATCATTACTCACCTCTTCGCCTTTGTTTTCTAGCGTGGCGGAATTCCTGTTTGTTGCAGGCTCTTCGCCGCAGGAGGCTAGAATCAAGGTGGCAAGTATTACTAAAAGTCTAAACATTATTTTCTCGCTATGCTG
Organism: uncultured Pseudomonadales bacterium; assembly: GCA_964634815.1. GTDB lineage: Bacteria > Pseudomonadota > Gammaproteobacteria > Pseudomonadales > Azotimanducaceae > JALZVT01. The sequence continues at coordinate 2,785 of CAZWMD010000103.1, forward strand.
AGTTGCTGTAAATGTCTTCCGAACTCACAGATCTAAAGAACTGCGCAGAATATTTAGGCTCTCAGTAGGCCCTTGCATCTTTATTTTAACCAGCCTGATTTAGCCTTGCATGTTCTTTACGTCCTGCCCTCAGTCAACGCGAAATGATCACTCGAGCTCCAGTCTGCATATCAATTTGAAAGACGAACCCAAAAGAAGAGGTTGCGTACAATTGACCTGGAAGACCCGCTGTGAGTGTGACCAGCCCCTGCAACTGGGGCCCCAACTCGTCAATCAATGCAGTTCTTGAGACCGTCCCCGTTGCAATCTCGAACACCGCAAGGACCCCTCCATCAATCTCACTAAACGAAGCGATCGACGATAAACCTCCTTGATCATCAAAAAACGCGGTTGCAGCATCAAGCGTAATATCTGTACTTGGCTCGACAAGGGTTTCGATAGTTAGATCGTCGAGATTCAGGGCCGATATACTCAATCCGTTCTCAGCGGCGACCGATTCGGGGGTTAAGAAGCTTGTAAACACCAGGCGATTCTCGACAGCATCAAAGAATAAAGATCGCGAACCCACCAAAAACACTTGCCCAGTGACGTCTACCAGTGGCGACAAGCTCCCACTAGCGATATCCAGCGTCAGAAACTGCGGAGCAAAGGGACCAGTAGTCATAAAAAGGGTCGTTTCGTCAGCGTTCAGCGCCAGGCTAGCCACGGAAGACAAGCTCGGCGTGGCGTCGCTATCCGTACTGACGATTAACTGCGATTCACTACTGATCAGATCGGTTTCAAAGAGAGCACCACCGCCCAAGTTACTGACCGTAAATGCCCTATTCTCATTCGCGGTGAGTACCGTTGGCGGAGACAACAGACTTGCAATAAAAGGCTGGTCAATGAAATTCGGGGGAAATTCAAAAGTAGAGAGGGTCGATCGATCGCCGGTGCCAAGGTTGATACCGGAAAGGCCAAAAACACTCCCTGCAATGAGCCGGTTCTCTGTCAGGTTTGCAGTCACTCCACTCAGCCCAAACAAGGGCGCGCCCTCGCCAACTCTACCGGAGAACAGCGGGTCTAACTCATTAGTACTGGTTGTTAACTGGAATAGCTCACCCGTGTTGGTTAGAAGCACTGGATCGACCCCGCTCAACCCAAGTTGAGTGATCGATAAGGAATTGTCTACGTCCGCGAGATTTATCGTGTTCGTCACTGTTGCGGTAGCAGGGTCGATAAACTCTATCTCCCCGTTCTGCGTAGCAGCGATCAGCAGATCGTTCTGAGCGTCATAGGTTATGCCTGCGCGGAATCGGTCATCGGCAAGAAAGGTCGACTCTACGCCCGTCTCAACATCGACCTGGAGGACCTCTTGAGTGTTCTCATCTAACAATAATAGAGCATTAATGGACGGCACAAACTCTATGGCCTGCCTCAGCGATAGCGCATTGCTGCTCGTGAACGATCGCAGAAGAATAGGTATCTCCCCGTTCACGTCGTAAACATCTATGCGATCAACTTCGGCCAACGCAACGAACAACTGCATTGTTGTTGGGTCGAGCGCCAGGCCCGCAAGCGCCGCAATTGGAGTCCCGGTTGTGGGAGGATCAAACGGTGGCGGGTCGAATTCAGAGTTAAGTAAGATAAACTCAGTAGTCGTACCGGTCTGAAGATTGAGCGCGGCCACTTCAAATGCTCCTCCTACCAGTATGGTCCCATCAGGTAACTCGATCAGATCCACTACGGTGAGAAGATCATCTTCAATGTTAACAGGCAGTTCGGTTGCAAGGCCTGATGCAACATCGAGGCTAATCAGTTTGGGAGGAAACAGGTCAGCTACAAGAGCGGTTCGCCCGTCTGCGGTGACTAACAGGCCACCAGGAAGACTCAATACGGGCTGCGAAACCAGTGTCGTGAGGGGCTGGGTTTGCACGCTACCTGCGGAGTCTTCGAGCGTAACGCTGATCGCATTCGGTCCGGGCTCGATACTGAGTCCATCGACACGCCACCGGCCCGATGTATCTAAGCTACCACTGACAGTTTCCACCGGGGAGGTAAATTGCACAGAGACAATCTCATCACCCTCGGCATCGGCCACACTTCCGACCACCGACGTCATGGTGGCATCGGTCAGCGCGTTGCTGGCAGGATAGATGAGGGTGAAGCTCGGCGCCGAGTTCGGCGTTTGAGCGATTGGCGGGCTTGGATCAGATGAGCCCCCGCACGCTTGCAGTAAAACCACCAAACCGAATGCAACCAGTAACACCAACTGAGTACGCAACATAACCGGGCTTCCTTGTCATTGATGACTCGCCCTATCGATTACAACAAAACTGTGATCGGCGCACAAATGGGGAAGCACAGCAACGTCAACCAGATTTAGGGAACATCTGTGCCGCCACATTGTCCGCCCGGCTAACGCCTGGATCGGGGTTCAAGTCTCCTAAATCTGATCCGCGGCCAACAAATCCAATAGCCGGACCAACAGAGACGTGGTCATAGGTTGATCAATACCACCCGTAAACTCATTGTTTGCAGCACCCACAACAACAAAACGCCCTCGTTCGGCAGATTCCAGAAACCACGCGAACGCGAGCGCGCGTGTCTCTGGGCCATTGGCTGTTCCAGCAGCCAGGCTGCCACCCTTAAACCATACACGATCCCACTCATTTCTAATCCCGGCAAAAGGTGCAGAGGTGCTCATCGATTCATTAATAATGGTGAAGGCATCGCTATCGATGGGATAGGTGGTGCGTAAACTCGTAAAGGCGTTGCACAGGTCAATAGGGCTTGCTTGCCAGGTGCCGTTAACAAGAATGTCGGCGTTGAACATGTTGGCCGCTGGGTTATTGACCAGGGAACCAATGGGTTCAATTTGATCTTGTAGAATGACCTGCTGCTCGGCCTCACTGGCATTGAGATAAATAGCAGCTTCGGTCGGAGTCAGCACCTGAAACAGTGAGAAACGCTGATTGATGGACAGTAGCGGTGTCAGTATGTCTGGTGTGGTATGCCCTAAAGTTAATACCGCCTGATCAAGTTGTTCCCGACCCGCTACGCTGTGAATATGATCCGTGGCGGTGTTGTCGCTTCTGCCTATCATTAACCGTGCATGGTCAAAGACTGACAACGGCGTTCCCGGTGGTTCTGAGAGGATGTTGTTAGCCGGCGCAAAGAAGTTACTATCCAGGGGCAGATTCTGATTCAAAGTGACTTCGCCATCACTAATCGCACCTGCGACCGCAGCCAGCGAATATATTTTGAAAACGGAACCCACGGCTCTTAGTGTGGTGGCATTGCGCTCCAATAGAGGCACACATTGTCCAGCGCTGTTCACCTGGGCAACGAGCAGGCTAGTATCCTGGCCGACGTTTTCAAACGCATCAGCGACTTCCGCAGAACTCAGAGCCTGGGTCTCTGGGGTTCTGATGGTGTCCTCAAAAAATGGGACAAACAATCCGTTAATGACGCCATCAGCAAGCCGAGTCTGCAGACTGACCGACAACACACCGCCGCCACTACCATTGTCAATCAGCAACTGAACGGAGATTGGTGTCACGGAAACCACTTCGATCACTCTGGCGTTCGAATGTGTTGCATTCAAACTGTCGAAGAATGACAACAAGTTGTTTGCATCAAAGACATCGTCGAAGCGCTCATTGATGTCAGCAAGCGTGACGTCCCCGCCCCGAACGCGGTCTAGAAACCAAAGCACTTGATCGGCAGCCGGGCCCGGCGGTAGATCGACATTACCCGATGTGTCAACGGGAAACACTTCGGTGACATCGGGGCCGCCACCACTCACCGCGACAGACGTTGATCCGCGGATTTGCCCTGCTGTATCGGTGAATTCAACAAAAATGCGGCCACCCGCTGGATCAAACGGAAGGGCTAAAAAGCTTGAGACAAAAACAGCAAAGGTAGGCGTTGCATTACTCGTAATACTAAGCGGCAAACTGGGTGCAGGTGGCGCCAAGCACGCACCCGTTTGCGGATTGGTCTCACAAACCAGCAGAGCACCATCAAGGGCTGCTGGCCCACGAGCTGTGAGTGTGAGATCAGCAGTAGCGCCTACGTTAACACTCGCCATCGAAAAGAATCCTAAGCCATTTTCTTGCGGTACTTCGGTCACTCCATTATCCGATGGCGTGAGAGCAATGGTTACGATGTCAGCTACCGGTTGTTCACTTGAAGACAGTAGCAGCGTGTTTAGACCACTAAACGATGGCGCGGCGTCTGTATTGTTGCAGGTAAAGTTGAAGGCAATGTCAGTAGCGCCAAAGGCACTGCCAGGGGTCACCCCAATTAGGAAAGACTGTGATTCACCGGGCGGGATGTCGACCGGCTCGTTGGGTTCACCTGTCAAAGAGTTATCGACAGGGTTGGTGATTTGAAAGAACAGCTCAGCATCAATCACTGTGGCTAAGCTGATTCCACACCCTGTAGCAGCTTCTGGTCCCGGATTAATAATGGTCGCAAATATCGTCGCTGTGGTATCCACTTGCACCGACCGGCTGGCCGGCAGAGTTGCTGAGACAATAGCTGAGGCTGCTGAGGCCCAAAAAGACACGGCAATAACGAGAATGAGTTGACTGGATAGTACTTTCAACATTGGCAGCTCCTGCTTTCACCGGTATTTATTGGGAATACAGCCCCCCACAATCAAGGTATGCGTAAATTGACGGTTAATAAGGTCAGAAGCCGTTGAATACCGCTATTTTTTCGTTGGACAAGCGAAAAGCGGCACTCTTCAGTTAGGCACTCTTCAGTTAGAAATCACAGAAAACTGGACACTCACACTGTCTAGCAAGGTTCCTTGCAGGTTGTTGGCCGAATAGCCTTCTACCGTTAAATTGTAGTCTCCCGGCGGCACCGTTCCGCCGTTTAGTATTCTGGGGTTACCCGGAGAATCGCCAAACAGCGCGTAAGGCAACAGGTTCTCCGTTTGACTGGCTATTGTGTTGCCCGAACTATCAACCAGCACAAAGGACACTGATTCAACAGAACCGTCAACGAAACTGGCAACAATCGAGCGTTGATTCGCCGGCACGCCATTCACATTGACAGCACCGCCGTTACTTATATCGGCGAGCAGTGAGTCATCGACGGTGTTGAAAAACGCAAGCGTAATGGCGCCACCCCCCGGTGGAGTACCACCCGAATTTTCTACCAGCGAGAAGTGCAAGGTGGTACTCGCCAGGAGCGCGCCCTGCTGATTGTTCCCTGCGAAGCCTTCCACCGTGAGGTAGTAGCTGCCCGCTGGAATTGTCCCGCCGGAAATGATTCGCCCGGCGCCACCGCCAGCAGTATCACCCAGCAGTGCATAGGGCAGGACATTTTCAGTGCGGTCTACCAGCAAATTACCGGAACCATCCACCAGTTCGAACGACACCGATTCAACGGCTGAGTTGCTGATGTTCGCAACAATGCTGCGCTCGTCTACAGGTATGCCGGTCACAGAAACGACACCGCCATCAGTCAGGGCAGCAACCACAGCACCATTTGTTGTGTTGATAAAATCGAGCTGAATATCCTGCGACGGTGGCGGAGGTGTTGGAATCGGCGTCGGCGTCGGCGTCGGCGTTGGCGTTGGCGTTGGTGTCGGCGGGGAATCGGATACAGAGTCGAGTTGAATAATCTCGATGCCATTTACCAGCGGGTTTTCCACGGCGCGTGCAAAGTCGATATCAAGGG
>CAZWMD010000104.1:0-1279 GCA_964634815.1 uncultured Pseudomonadales bacterium
GGCGTTTTGGTTTGCAGCTCGCTCCAGCCTGCGTCATCCATGTGATACAGAAGTGTGAAACCAAGCGTCTCGCTATACCATTCGGCGCTGCGTTGACGGTCTCTAACCGACATGGCGATTGTGATTGTGTTGTCTACTGAGATAAGAGGCATAGCATTGTCCATTGACCACAAAGTATAGTATATATATTTAATGAACATCGAGACAATTGTCAAGGTCACCTCGCGCGCCTGGTCGCTGGACATATTGGCATCGCTGTACTCAGGGGTGCCGGGTCGACAGGCGCCGTTACTTTCCTCGATCGGCGCCAGCCGAACTGCGTTCACTAATAGCCTCGCGCATTTGGTGGAGCTTGGTTTGCTGGTGCGTAACCCTGGTCACGGACATCCGCTGCGCCCGGAATATCGGCTGACGCCTGAAGGGGTAGAGATTTCCAAGATCGCCGGCAAACTGGTGCGGGTTGTTCCGAGTGATACGGAGTTTGCGGCGCTGCGCCGCACCTGGACTCTGCCTGTACTGACGGTGATTCAAGTGCCCCGGCGATTTACGGAAATCAAGTCAGATCTGCTTTCGATCACCGATCGTGCGTTATCTAAATCTCTGGACCAACTGCAAGAACTCAACTGGCTCACACGAGAGGTTGATGTTTCGGGTCGACCACCGCGGCCGACCTACCAGGCGGTAAATGTTGGTTTTGAGATATGCCAGGCTATAAATGATGGTCTTTAGGCGACGCCGCTAGAAAAAACTAGGCTTCGATTGGATGATTGGTTGTGATCAAATGTGGCCGCACAATACTGATGGTCGCCAAAGGAAACGCTCGCACAATCATGAAAGCCAGGATTGCCCTGCGTAAGGTTCACCATTGGATTGCTCCGCTTGTCCTACTTCCCGTTGGCTTGGTGATTGGTACCGGTTTACTGCTGTTATTGAAGAAAGATGTTCACTGGATTCAACCCCCTACCCAGAAAGGCATCGAGCGCTCGGCGGTACCCACCCAAACTCTGGATCAATTGTTTCACAGCGCCAAACAAATCCCGGAGCTGCAACTGCAGCAATGGTCTGATCTGTCCCGCGTTGATGTTAAAGCCGGCAAGGGCGTTGTGAAGTTTGTCGCGGCTAATCGCTGGGAAGCGCAGGTGGATACCCACAGCGGTGAAATTCTGCAGGTCGCTTACCGTCGCTCGGATCTTATTGAATCGCTGCACGATGGTTCCTTCTTTACAGATTGGAGCAAACACTACGTGTTCTTACCTGCCGGTATCCTGCTGCTTGTGCT
>CAZWMD010000104.1:1379-8427 GCA_964634815.1 uncultured Pseudomonadales bacterium
CGCAACATCGGTCCGGCGTTGATGTCCGGGCGCATCGCCCACATAGAAATCCAGCCAGATGATCCGGCAACCTGGTACGTGGCCGTTGGCTCTGGCGGGGTTTGGAAAACCGTCAACGCCGGCACCACCTGGACACCAATCTTCGATGATCAGACCTCTTACTCTATTGGCACCCTGGCGCTGGATACAAACAACCCAAACAGCCTGTGGGTTGGCACAGGAGAGAACGTTGGCGGGCGGCATGTTGGCTTCGGCGATGGAATCTATCATTCCTCAAACGGCGGCAGCAGCTGGACCAAACGCGGCCTCGAAGGCACAGGTCACATCTCAAAGATCATTGTGCATCCAGAAGATCCCAATACCCTATGGGTGGCGGCCCAGGGCCCTTTGTGGTCAAAGGGCGGTCAACGTGGGGTCTACAAAACTACGGATGCTGGTGAAACCTGGCGCCAGGTACTCGGCAAAGGCCCCTGGACTGGCGCCACTGATCTGGTTATTGATCCAACCAATCCAGACCTTCTGTACGCGGCAACCTGGCAGCGCCACCGCACTGTTGCAGCCTTCATCGGTGGCGGCCCGGAATCAGGGATCCATGCCTCTAGCGACGGCGGAGAAAGTTGGCAACAGCTCAAGGAAGGCCTGCCAAAAGACGTCAACGTCGGCAAGATCGGACTGACTATTTCTCCACAAAAGCCTGATGTGATTTACGCCGCTATTGAGCTTGATAACCGCACCGGCGGCATCTGGCGTTCAACCAACCGGGGAGGCTCCTGGGAGAAGCGGTCTGACATGGTGAGCGGCGGCACCGGCCCGCACTATTACCAGGAACTCTACGCCAGCCCGCACCAGTTCGATCGACTCTATCTGATGAACAACACCACACAGATTTCAGAGGATGGCGGCAGCACCTGGCGAGCGATAAACAACGAATACAAGCATGTCGACGATCACGCAATTGCGTTCCGTCCGGATGATCCCGACTATCTCATGATTGGCTCTGACGGTGGGCTGTATGAGAGCTACGACAACCAAAAGAGCTGGCGCTTCATTAATAACCTGCCCGTCACCCAGTTCTACAAGGTTGCCGCTGACGACAGCCAGCCGTTCTACCAGGTCTATGGCGGGACTCAAGACAACTCCTCTCAAGGCGGACCATCGCGCACCGACAATTTGCATGGTATTCGCAACTCCGACTGGTTCATCACTCTGTTTGCAGACGGCCATCAATCGGCCATAGAACCTGGCAATCCCAACATCATGTATGCGGAATGGCAGGAAGGAAACCTGGTGCGTGTTGATCGCAGCACCGGCGAGATCGTCCACATCCAACCTCAACCTGCCCCGGGCGATCCGGCTGAGCGCTTCAACTGGGATGCGCCTATCGCGGTCAGCACCCACGATCCAAAGCGTTTGTATTTTGCCTCCCAGCGCCTCTGGCGCTCCGACGACCGGGGAGACAGTTGGCAAGCCTTGTCTGGGGATCTCACCCGCAATGAGTTTCGTGAACGTCTCCCGGTGATGGGGCGGCAATGGTCCATTGAAGCCCCCTGGGATCTCTCGGCCATGTCGCAATACAACACCATTAGCGCTTTGGGCGAATCACCGGTGGATGAAAATCGTCTGTACATCGGCACTGACGACGGCGTGATTCAGTCGACAACCGACGGTGGTAAAACCTGGCGGCGCACTGAAGTGGGCAGTCTGCCTGGGGTACCCGCAACCGCCTTTGTGAATGACATACGCGCTGATCTGTTTGATGCAGACACAGTATACGTAGCGCTTGATAATCATAAGTACGGCGACTACAAGCCATACTTGTTAAAGAGTACCAACGGCGGCCGGAGCTTTCGCAGTATCCGTGGTGATTTGCCCGATCGGCATCTGGTCTGGCGATTGGTGCAAGACCACGTTAAACCCGAACTGCTGTTTGCTGCCACAGAGTTTGGATTGTTTTTCACCATCGACGGCGGCAAACAATGGCTCGAACTGCAAGGTGGTGCACCCACTATTTCTTTTCGTGACGTGACCATTCAACGCCGGGAACAAGATCTGGTGGCGGCCTCCTTTGGCCGAGGCATTTTCATCCTCGATGACTACACACCCTTGCGCGATTTATCGCCCAGCGCCATGGAACAAGACGCCTTGTTGTTCCCAACCCGCCGCGCCTGGTGGTACATCGAACAGCATCCACTCGGCTTCAGCGAAGGGGCGTCCCAGGGCCACAGCTATTTCCGCGCGCCCAACCCGCCTTTTGGCGCGGTTTTCACCTACTATTTAAAAGACGACCTGCTCACCCAGGCAAAACGTCGCCAGAAACAAGAACAACCACTCATCGACAAGGGCAAAGACACTCCTTACCCCAGTTTTGAAACCGCCGAAGCGGAGCGACGCGAGGCCGAGCCCGAAATTATCCTCACCATAAGAGACAGCGACGGCCATGCCGTACGCCGAGTGAGTGGCCCTAGCAGCAAGGGCATTCACCGGGTGTCCTGGGATCTGCGTTGGCCGGCGGTTGATGCCATTGCGTATGATCCTGCCAGCCGACCCACAGAAGACAACGCCCCTGAGGGCTTTCTGGTCGCGCCCGGTGAGTATTCTGTAGAACTGGCACAGCGAGTTAATGGTGTCATCAAAACCCTTGCCCCGGCGCAAAACTTTGAAGTGGCGCCAATGCGAAGCGCTGCTCTACCCGGGGCAGAGCCGGCAGCCGCTGCGGCATTCTGGAAAGAAGTAGACGGCTTCCAGCGAAACGTGAGTGCGGCGACGCAGTTGATCGCCGAATTGCAGGCTCGCCTTGAGCTGCTAAAGCAGGCCATGGATCGCACTCCGGACGCACCTGGAACGCTCGATACCCAGTGGCAAACGCTGCGCACATCTGTTTTTGAGCTGGAACAAAAGTTAAGCGGCAATCAGGCCCAGAATGAGTTAGGCACCGCAGCTACTGCCAGCATTCGGCAACGGTTGGGTCGAGTTTTGGTTGGCACCGCCTACTCAACCTATGGCCCAACAAAAACTCACCAGAACGTATTGAGCTATGCCCAGGCTGATTATGCCGAGGTGCAATCTGAACTCAGCAGGTTGCAAACTGAGGCATTCCCGACGTTTGAACGGGCCCTGCAAAACGCTGGTGCACCCTGGACGCCGGGTTCGGCGCTTCCCAACCAATAGAAGAAATACGAAACACCATGTACAGCCTTCGATCTTTGCTCAATCTACCACTCGCCGGTTGGTGCCTTGCATGCGCCCTGACCCTGACTGCGGCAACTCATGCCGCCCAGTCCAACACGGAGGGAGGGGATGACGCCAAGCACCCGTTGGCGTCGCTGCCGCTGCGTAACATCGGTCCTGCATTCCCTTCCGGGCGCATCGCCGATTTTGCGTTTCATAACACCCATCACTTTCTGGTGGCAACCGCATCGGGTGGTTTGTGGGAAACAACCAACGACGGCACCACCTGGCAGCCGTTGTTTGATGGCGAAGCTTCTTATTCTTTGGGTGTGGTAGAGATTGACCCTTCCGATTCAAACGTTATCTGGGTTGGTAGTGGCGAAAACAACGCTCAGCGATCTGTTGCGTACGGTGATGGGGTCTACAAGTCTACCGATGGCGGAAAATCCTGGTCGAATATGGGTCTCAAGGAATCCGGACACTTATCTAAGTTGTGGATCAACCCGGACGATGGCGAGCATGTGCGGATTGCCGCCCAGGGACCGTTGTGGAACGCCGGAGGTGATCGCGGTTTATACGAGACTCGCGACGGCGGCGCGAGTTGGACCAAAATTCTCGATATCGATGAGCACACCGGTGTTAACGAGTTTGTTGTGCACCCGGAAGATCCGAATCAGATCATCGCCAGCAGCTACCAGCGCCGCCGCCACACCTGGACCCTTATAAATGGCGGGCCTGGATCTGGCATTCACCGCTCAAGAGACGGCGGTAAAAACTGGCAACGTATTGCTACCGGCTTGCCTAAAGATCATATGGGTCGCATTGGGCTGGCCAGCGCACCCTCTGAGCCCGACAAGGTTTACGCCATCATTGAAGCCAACGACAAAGAAAAGGGGGTGTACCGCAGCACCAACTTTGGCCAAAGCTGGGAGAAACGGTCAGAGCACCTAACCACCAGCCCCCAGTACTACAACGAACTTATAGTCGATCCAAAAGACCCCAACCGGCTCTACTCACTCGACACCTACACCTCAGTTTCTGAAGATGGCGGGAAGACCTTTACACCCTTGTCTGCCAAGCACCGCCACGTGGATGATCATGCTCTGTGGATCAATCCGGCCAATACTGACCATCTCATTATTGGCGGCGATGGCGGAATCTATTCCAGTTGGGATAGAGGCACTACCTGGCGGCACGTCGACAACCTGCCTATCACGCAGTTCTATCGAATCCAGCCTGATAACGCGGTGCCTTTTTACAACGTGTGCGGTGGCACCCAGGACAACAATTCGTTGTGCGCGCCGTCGCGCACGTCGGTGGTTCACGGCATCACCAACGCCGACTGGACGATCATTTTGGGCGGCGACGGGTACAAGCCGCAAAGCGATCCGGATGATCACAATATTATCTACACCCAATATCAGTACGGCGGGTTGGCTCGTTACGACCGACGAACTCAAGAACGACTCTACATTACTCCAACGCCACCCAAGGGCGAAGACAACTACAAATGGAACTGGAATACCCCTTTGCTTGTGAGCCCGCACGATTCGAAACGTATTTACTACGCGGCCGAGAAAGTGTTTCGCAGCGATAATCGTGGCGATGACTGGGAAATTATCAGCCCCGATCTCACCCGCAAGATTGACCGCAATCAGCTGGATGTGATGGGCCGCATCTGGAGTGTGGATGCCATTGCCAAAAACGACTCTACGTCGGTCTATGGCAGCTTAATCAGTTTTAGCGAAAGCCCGGTACAGGCAGATCTGCTGTATGCCGGCAGTGATGATGGCCTAATCAGTGTATCTACCGATGGCGGTGAGAACTGGAGTTCGGTGAGTAGCTTTCGCGGTGTCCCCGACATGTCGTTGGTAGAAGATATCGTCAGTTCCAGTCACGATGCCAATCGTGCCTATGCGGTGTTTGATAACCACAAGCGCGGTGACTTCAAGCCTTATGTTTATATCACCACCAACCAGGGCCGAAGCTGGCGCCCCATCACGGGGGACCTGCCTAAACGCGGTACGGTACACACCATTGCCGAAGATCATGTGGATCCGAACTTGCTGTTTGTCGGCACCGAGTTCGGTGTGTTCTTCACCCAAAACCGCGGTGAAAACTGGATAGAACTCACCTCATTACCGACCATTGCTGTGCGTGACCTGGAAATCCAGCGCCGGGAAACCGATCTCGTTGTGGGCACCTTTGGTCGCGGGGTCTACATTCTTGATGATTACAGCGCTCTGCGAACGCCAAACTCGGCCGTGCAAGGTGCAGAGGCGACGCTCTTTCCAGTGAAAGACAGCTGGCTGTACATCGAGGGTGACCGCTGGGGCTCGACGGGCGGCGCTCAGGGGTATCAGGGCGACAATTTCTTTGCGGCGCCCAATCCCGTCTACGGTGTCCAGTTCACGTACTATCTGAAGAGTGCTCTGGATGACCGTCGCAGCCAACGCCGCCAGGCAGAAATCAAGCGCGAAAAAGAAAACAAAGACACGCCTTATCCAAGCTGGGAGGCCTTGCGCCAAGAGGATGAAGAGCTAAAGCCAAAGCTGTTGATTGAAATACGCGATGCAAAGGGTGATGTTGTGCGTCGGATCGACGCTAAAACTGCCAAAGGTTTGCACCGTATCTCGTGGGACATGCGTCTTTCAGCCCCGGACCCCATCGACCTGCAAGCTCCCGAACCTTCTAACTTTGCCCAACGACCGATCGGCCCACTCGCTACCCCCGGACAATACAGTGCCCGGTTGGTGAAACAAATCGACGGAAAAAACCTGGGCATAGACAGTGGCCAGAACTTTCAACTCAACTCCCTTGAGCTGAGTCCTGAGCAAACCGATGACCCGGAGGCGCTGCAGAGGTTTCAGTTAGAGGTTGCACAGCTGCTGCGAGCGGTCGCCGGCGCCCAGAAGAGCTCAGCCGAATTGCGTGACCGGATTGCCCATCTGCGCCAGGCGCTGGATCTCACCGATGCTGCTGGCAGTGACGAGCAAGCGTTATTAGCAACGTTACTCTCGCAGCTCAACCAGATCGACACCGCGCTCAACGGCGACGCAACAAGACGCTCCAGAAATGAACCAGCACCCTTGTCGATCAGTAATCGGGTGTTTCTGATTCGTCGCGATGCCTGGAAGAGTCAGGCACCTGCTACCGGCGTGCATCGTGATTCTTATCAAATTGCCGCTGATGAGTTTACCGAGGTGATGCAACGGCTTGGTAAAGTGCACCAGGAACTTCAGGACGTTGAGTCAACCCTGGAACAGCAAGGTGCACCCTGGACGCCAGGTCGCCTGCCGATATGGCCCCCGCGGTAGGCTCTGCGCGATAGTGATCTAAAGGATTCAGTAAATATGGCGTTCATCGACTACCTAACGCAAGACAGCATCCCAATTGAAGATCGGGTGGCCGACCAGGACAACATCATTCAAGTGCATGGTGTGCACTCGCGCATCATGCGTTTGCACTACGATCTGTACGTCGAGACCATGCATCGCCCCAGTCCACTTTCTCGAACTCAACGAGAGATGATCGCGGTGGTGGTGTCTTCGATTAATGAATGCGGCTACTGACGAGTGCATCACGCGCGCGGTCTGCGTGCTTTGCTCAATCGTGAAAAGCGCTTTGAGGACGCGTCAGACCTAGATGCCTGGCTTGAGACCTTACAGCACGACTACGCAAGCGCTGCGCTTACCAAGCCTGACAGGGTGATGCTCGACTACTCGGTGAAACTAACCCAACATCCTCAGAACATAGTAGTAGATGACATCGACGCGCTGCGCGAAGCAGGGTTCGATGACCTTGGTATCCACGACATCGTTGCCTGCGTGAGTTACTTTGCTTATGTGAATCGAATTGCCGATGGCCTGGGTGTGGAATT
>CAZWMD010000105.1:0-8388 GCA_964634815.1 uncultured Pseudomonadales bacterium
GCCATAACCAAGCTGATAAAATACCAGGCCGATGCCGAGCAATATCGTGGTAGATAGCCAATCATCCGCCATCAACCCCGCGCCATAAAACGGAATGGTCAGCAGAGCGGCAAATGCGATGCAGTGTAACGTGAGTTTGCGTGACCGGGCGATTAGCCGATCACCAATTAGACCGCCAATGAGTAATCCTGGCACGCCAACCAGCAGACCCATAGTGCCCAGCAGTGCGCCCACTTCTGCTTGAGACAAATCAAACTGGCGCAGGTAAAGCGCCGGCTTCCATGATGAAAAGCCGTAGCCCACAAAGATGGCAAAGGTATGCCCAAGCATATTCCACAACCACACCCGGTTTTGGATCAGTAGTCGCACGGTAGCCATGAAACTCTCTTTGTTGTCTGGAGCAGCCGTTGCATCCATGCCACCGCGCACAGGCTCGCGAACGGTGGTGTATAGAATGGCGGCGAGAATTAGCCCGGGCAAACCGACGGAGGCGAACGCCCAGCGCCAACCGTATTCCTGTGCCACCCAACCGCCTGCTGCCAGACCAATAAAAGAACCTACCGTTGGCCCCATTGAGTAAATGGACATGGCGGTTGATCGTTGGGTGGCGTCGAAATAGTCGGAGACAATGGAGTGGGATGGCGGGCCGCCGCCTGCTTCACCAACGCCAACGCCAATGCGCGCCAGGAAGAGTTGCCAGAACGAACCTGCCAAACCACAAATCGCGGTCATCAAGCTCCAGACCGTAATGGCGATTGAGACAATGCGCACTCGATTGCTGCGGTCTGCAAGTCGGGCTATGGGTACGCCTAACGTCGCGTAGAACAACGCAAACGCAATACCAGACAGCAAGCCAAGTTGAGTGTCGGTGAGCAGGAACTCTGCACGCAGGTCTTCCAGGAGGATTGAAACGATCTGCCGGTCCATGAAGCTGAACGCGTACACAATCATCAATACGCCCAGTACGTACCAGCGATACATCTTGTTTTCAGTCGCTGGAGCGTTGCCAGCCTTGGCCTTTGTAGCTTCTTCGATGGATTGCGTCATAGCCACTGGTTCCAAGTTCCCTGTTGTGATTAGAGCACTTTATGGTGTTACTAACTAGCGGTCCCAAGCGGGGTGTTTTACCATTTCGGCTGGCTCTAACGAGGCGCAGAGAAACACTCTCGTAAAGCTTATGTTTGGTTTGCTTGTAGTTGCTACTTCTGTGGTTTGTTGTGGCTACGCACTTTATGGCCTTAAGAATGAATCCATAGTCATTCGCATGCCCGATGGCGAGCGTGTTCGTTATGACAAAGCCACCCAGGCTCGTGGGTTCTATGTGAGCATTGGATGCCTTCTGGTTATACCTGTTTTCGTTCTGTTTTCTTATCTCTTGAATTCGTAGAAGCTCGGCTCCGGAATAGGCTGGCCCCTCCGTTATCACGCGCAGAGACTAGACGAGCCCCTTAAGATCTTTGACGTCGAATGGCTTAATGCTCGCAAGGTCGCCACGCCTGACCTTGGCCGCCCAGTCTGGGTTAGTGATATGCGCACGCCCGACGGCGATAAGGTCGAACTCCCTTTTTTCAATGCGCTCCACCAGGGCTTCCAGGTTCGCTTCTGCATTAAAGGAGGCGTCCTGGTCTACTTGTTTTGCGCGCATCCTGGTGAAATCTGTCGACAAACCCACGCTGCCTACCCCAATAACCGTCTGATCAGATAACGCCTTGAACCATCCCGCCAGGTTTAACTCTGAATCGGGAAACTCTGGCTCCCAGAAACGTCTTGTACTGCAGTGAAAAATGTCGGCGCCTGCTTCGGACCAGCGCTTGGCGGCGATTTCGATGTCTTTCGGTGAATCAAAGATCTTGCCGCCGTAGTCCAGGTTGGACCATTGAGACGTTCGGAAGCTAATAGGGTACCTGGGACCTACTGCATCCCTGACCATTTCCAGCAGTTCGACGCCAAAACGGAGCCTGTTTTCAAAGCTACCGCCGTATTGGTCGTTCCGCTTATTGGTGCGTTGTGAAATAAACGAGTGAATCAGGTAACCGTGTGCCCCATGTATTTCGATGCCGTCAAAGCCGATGGCTTTGGCATCAACGGCCGCTCGAACGTAGGACTGCTGAACTTCCTTTATATCTTGCAAAGACAGTGCAACGCCGTGTGGTTTGTCGGTATCTCTTAGCCCGGAAGGGCTCACGGCAGGGAGTTCCGGATTAGGAATGCCGCCATCAGGCCGCTCGGGGCCCATATGCCAAAGCTGGCAGAACATCTTGCCGCCAACCGCGTGGACGGCAGTGATCACTTTTTTGTATCCATCCAGTGCGCCTCCAAAGATCGCAGGCTGTCCTTTGTGTCCGCTTGATACCGGATGATCAATAAAGCTGGCCTCAGAGATAACCAGACCAACATGTTCCGCTCGCCTGGCGTAATACGCCGCATTGGTCTCGTTGGGAATGAAATCCGGCGCGTAGTTACGTGCCATGGGCGCCATCGCGATCCTGTTCTTGAGCGTGATCTGTTCGAGTTTCAGTTCTTCAAACAGCGGTTCGACGTTCGTCAATGGGTGGCCTCTGACATTGATCAATATTGATCGGCATTGATCAGATAGTATATGAACGTATACAATATATGTTTGCAGGGTCTGCCGGTCAAGATCAGATGAGTACATCAGGACGAGGAAGCCTCACAAACCAGGAACTCCAAGAGAAGTACGCCATCGATACGAGCGTGGATTTCTCAGCAGCGGACTTGACTGGTTTCAATGTGGCCCATCCCAGCTTGTTTGTTGAAGATAAACACTGGGCGGTTTTTGATCGGCTCCGTGAGGAACAACCGCTGCATTATTGTGCCGACAGCCAGTTTGGTCCGTATTGGTCAGTCACGCGATACGAAGACATCAAGTATGTAGATTCTCACCACGAGATCTTCTCGTCAGACTCCAAGTTGGGTGGTGCGTTTCTAGGAGAGCACGCGGGTTCCAAAGACAGACGCGTACCAGAAAACTTCATCAACATGGATCCGCCGGAGCATAGCGCGCACCGAAAGTCCGTTGCGCCTTACTTTGCAGGGGCCAACCTGAAAGTTCTGGAAGTAGAAATACGCACTCGGGCGACCTCTATACTCGATGGTTTGCCTGTTGGCGAAGAGTTTAACTGGGTCTCCGAAGTGTCTGTGGAAATAACGAGTCAAATACTGGCAACGCTATTTCAGATTCCACAGGAAGATCGTCACAAGCTGATCTACTGGACAGATGTGGCGAGCCAACTAGATAGCCCAGAGTTGTTTGTGGATCGAGCTGCGGGCCGTGCGGTGCTGGATGAGATGGGTGCCTACTTCGCAGAGTATTGGCGCTCGGCCGCGCAAAGCGAACCAAAAAT
The DNA here is from genome assembly GCA_964634815.1 of uncultured Pseudomonadales bacterium. Lineage (GTDB taxonomy): Bacteria > Pseudomonadota > Gammaproteobacteria > Pseudomonadales > Azotimanducaceae > JALZVT01. The sequence continues at coordinate 3,366 of CAZWMD010000105.1, forward strand.
GAATTTGATTTCATTGCTCGCACATGATCCGGCAACCGCTGACCTGGATACACAACACATGCTGGCCATGATGATTTTGCTGGTGATCGCCGGCAACGATACCACTCGAAATTCAATGACCGGCGGTGTGTTGGCGCTGAATAGATTTCCAGATGAATACACGCGCTTGCTGCAGAACCCCACGCACATCCCGTCCATGGTGCCGGAGATCATTCGCTATCAAACGCCCGTAGCTCACATGGCCAGAACCGCAACCCAAGAGGTTGCTATGCATGGTCAAACCATCAAAGAAGGTGATCGTGTCGCGATGTGGTATATCTCGGGCAACCGAGACCAGCGGGAAATTAGCGACCCATATAGTTTTCAGATAGATCGAGCACAACCACGCAAACACCTCTCATTTGGCTTTGGTATCCATAGATGTCTGGGCAATCGTCTGGCGGAGATGCAGCTTAGAATTGTCTGGGAAGAGATTACCAAGCGCTTCGGTCGTATCGAAATGATTGAGCCGCCCACCTACATTCCGTCCAGTTTTATCCACGGCATTTCGGAGCTGACTGTTGTGATACCAAAATCATGACGAACCCAGTGTCGATACGTGTCGAGTAACCACACCATCAGAAAGGAGCTTTGACTTGGCTAATGCGAAGCGTTCACAGGCAGAACGATCGGCTGATTCTACACAAGCCATGCTCAATGGGGCGGTACACCTGCTGACGCAGAGAGGCTCAAATGCTTCCATGATGGATATTGCCAAAGAGGCGGGGTATAGCCACGGCCTGCTCATGGCACGTTTTGGCTCGAAAGCTGGGCTTATTGAAACGGTCACCGATGGCGTGATGCATCAATTCACAGAAGAAGTCATTGGTTCGAGCACAGATCAGTTGGGCATGGCGCGGATCAATGCCATGGTCGATATGTTCTTTGATCCAAAGCAAATTCAATCCTTAACGAATCACGCATTCATGGTGCTGTTAGGAGAGGCGCTAAGGGATGAAAGCGATGTGAGGCAGGCATTTATCGAGTTTGATGATCTGTTTAGAAAATTTGTAGAACGCTCTTTGGCTCATGCCCGGGAACAGGGTGAGATAGGGGCTCGCGTTGATCCAGTTTCTATGGCCCCGATTATTGTGGGGCTTCTGCGCGGCGTTGCAATGCAAGTTATCGTTTCTCCTGACGCAATCGATTTAGCTCAGACCAGATCCCAGTTGGATCTGCTGCTCAATTCTATAAAAACGCGTAAAGCGCGTTCTACCAATTAATCTAATAAAGCGGAACTGATCAATATGCCGACCTTCAATCGAAATGGCGTCCAAATCTATTATGAAGTGCGTGGCAATGGGCCTGCAGTACTTCTCACCCACGGTTATGCAGCCACATCTCAAATGTGGAAAGGTCAGCACGAACCTTTTACCAAAGACCACACCCTTGTTACCTGGGATATGCGCGGTCACGGCCAAACTGATTCCCCGGTTGATGAATCAGAATATTCAGCGGAGGCGACGGTTGATGATATCGCCGCGATATTGGACGAACTCAAGATTGAGCACGCGACGATCGGCGGCTTGTCGTTGGGCGGGTATATGTCCCTGGGCTTTCATGCAACCTATCCCGAGCGTGTGGATGCGTTGCTCATCATAGATACCGGCCCAGGGTTCAAGAATGACGCAGCTCGAGAAGCCTGGAATGTCCAGGCCAATGGCATGGCGGATACACTCGCTAAAGACGGTGTGGAGGTGTTGTTACAACGTACTCCCGAAATGGCGCAATCTAAACACAAGACCACTGACGGCCTGATACTCGCTGGCCGGCATATGCTGACTCAGAAGGATTCCAGTGTGATTGAATCTTTACCACACATCGCCAAACCCACTATGGTGATCGCTGGCGCAGATGATGAACCTTATTTGAACGCCACCGCTTACATGGGCAAGAAAATACCGAACGCTCAGAAAGTTATAATCGATAACGCCGGCCATGCGGTGAACATTGACCAACCAGAAGCGTTTAATCGGCATGTGTTGCAGTTCCTTGCCCAGCAAGGGCTTTAGTCACATAGGTGCCCCAGGTGCAAAGACCGATCAGTTCTCTTCTATGCGGAAAAAGCGCGCTGCATTGTCATGCAGAATGGCCTTTTTCTGTTCATAGGTTAAAAACGGCATTTCATTGATGGCCTTGATGCCTTCTTCGATGATCTCTGGCCAGACGATTACATCTGAAGAAAACATGATGCGGTCAATAAACCCTGCCCTGATGAGTGCCTGGTAGTACGCATAATATTCCTCGCGGGGTAACAGGTAATGCATCATCCCGGTATCCACATAGAGCCCCGGGTAGGCATACAGCATCGCAATCATGTCATCGCGGAAGGGCCACCCGGCGTGCATTGCATAAACGCGCAGATTGGGGTGACGACTAAGGACTTCCTCGAGAGCGAGTGGGCTGCTCAATGAGGCACGATAACCCGCAGTTGGGCCACCAAGCAGGGCTTGTCCGGGCCGGGCAGGGCCAATATGGGCGCCGACTGGTATATCGAGCTTGGCCGCCTGCGCCCACATAGCAGCAGTTCGCTGATCACTTTGGGGTATGCCCAGATATTGATAAGCAACTTCTGCCAATACCTCCACATCGTCAAACGCGGCCGCATCAAGATTGGCACCAAAGGGAAAATGTGCCCAAATCACCTGGCCAGGCAGGCGCTCTTTCCATCGATCGACAGTTGCCCTGTCGCCGATAACCACGCCGGTCACGTTGAGCCTGTGCATCTCTGCAATAATCCCATCCTCAACTTCGGCGTTCGTCATTGCTGACCAGACAGGACTGTCACACCGGGGCGTTTTAAAGTAGCTGGACTCAATGTCGGCCCAGGTCTCGCGGTTGTCGTAACGCAGATCGGCACCCCATCCACCACTGCACAGCGCCAGCGGGGGCGGCCCAAAATTTTCTATGGGATAGTCGCTGTGCATGTGTACATCAATATAGGGGCCTTCATACGGCCTGCTGCGATCATCTCCGGTGCCACAGGCTGAAGTGAGTAACAGGGTGACGACTGTGAACCCGACAACGAGAGCTTTGGATTTGAGCATGTGATCTCCTTAAGAAACGTCTGGTTCGTTTTCAAACACAGTTAGATTTACCTGTCCTTCCAGTCCTTTCGCTCGAAACTTATGGAATTCTCGATACTCCGGCAAGCGCACCATTTCCATAATGCCGCCGGTGTTGGGGAAGCGGATCATCAGCACTCTGTCCCATTCGGCGTCAGCGCCGCCAATGCGGGTTAGCTGGACGTCGCCGGAAAAGATGATCTCAGCACCGACTCGCCCCACCAGGCTTGCAACCTTGTTCTGATACACCTCGTAGCTGTTCTTGTCGGAAAACTTGAGCAGGTTCACCGCCACTATAGGGCGGTCTGACGGGAGCTGGACATAGGCCTCCAGTTGCTCGGGCGTTGATCCCATCGCGTTAATATCTGAACTATTAGCGTGCGCATTGGAAGCAAACAGGCCTGCAAATGCCGATAACCCGGCAACGGCTCCAGAATTGGCGACAAACGCGCGCCTGCTTTTAGCCGACTCTTTATTCTCCATTGTTTATCTCCATTTTGCGTCTTTGAGGTATTGCTCAAACGAGATCGGATCGCGTTGTAGAACCTCACGAACGGCAGGGTGGGGCGTGGCGGCGAGGTCGTCCTCGAAGGCACGGTTGAACTGCAGCATGATTTTTATATGCCAGTCAGGCATGCCGAAGTTTTGCAGGGTGTTTTGCATGTCGGCCGTCGTTTGTGTCTCGAAGGCGACTGAACGCTGCAACACCTCTGAGATGATTTCCGCCATCTCTGCGTATGAATGCGCACTGCTGCTGGTCAGGGGCAACGTCTGGCCAGGCGCGAGCGATGGGTCGCAAAGCAATTTTGCCGCCACGGCCGCGATGTCACGCACATCCACCATGGCTATCGCTGCTTTGTGAACCGCACTTCTCAGAACACCCGTCTTCACAATGCCCGGCAGTTGCATATCCATGTTTTGCATAAAGCAGAAGGGGTGTAGACAGGTGAAGGGTGCTCCCGAGGCGGCCAGGTAAGCCTCAGATCGAGCGTGCCACCGGCCGCTGTCCACAAACGAATCTGGGTAGGTTGCGAGCCCTGACAGTTTCACGACGTAAGCGTTGTTGAGAGCAGCAGCATCGATCACTGCGTTTTGTTGTTCAACTTGGCTTGGGCTAACCGGGGAGCAGAGAAACACGGCGTGGCATCCCTGCATCGCAGCCTGCAGAGACCCAGTGTTGTTGAGATCACCGGCAACAATATCCACCCGCTCGCCAAAGCGCTCTTCCGCCGTTTGAATATTCCGAACCATCAACCGAGGTCGCTCACCCGCGGCTAGAAGTTCATCGACCACAAGTCTGCCCGTGCGGCCATTAGCACCAACTACCAGTATCAAATGAGCTCCTCTCTTTACGCTCTCACTATACCAACTCAGGGTTATACTTGTGCTGATTAGCAGCCAAACAGGTAGCCCGATGAGTGAAGCATTTAAGGTAGGTGAGCGATTCTTCAGCGCCATTGAGGCCGGAGACATGGATGCTGTGCGCGATGTCTATCATCCAGATGTCGCGATTTGGCATAACACAGATGGATTGGAGCGAAGGGAGAGTCCCCAGAACAGAGACGACAACGTGGCGCTGCTCACCATGCTGACCAACAAGATCAAAGATTGGAAGTACGACGTCTGGTTTCGCGAGGCAACAGAATCAGGAATGGTGCAACAGCATACGCTCAGGGGCAGGCTGCCAAACGGAGACGCGTTGGCTATTCCGGTGTGCATTGTGTTGCAGATTCAAGACAGACGTATCACGCGCCTGGATGAGTATATTGATTCGGTCCACACGCAGCCGATGGTGGATGCGTTATAGACTCTATCCGTCGAAAACCCTGCTTAAACGCACTTGACCAGAATCTTGAGTAGTTTGATAGCCGTTATCAGATAGCTTTGTTAGCCTGTCCAGACTGGAACCATAGGGGATG
>CAZWMD010000106.1:0-4455 GCA_964634815.1 uncultured Pseudomonadales bacterium
CCAGCCGGATGATCGCCGACCCACTGCATCTGCTTGATTGTTCTCTGGTATCAGATGGCGGTGCGGCGGTGGTGCTCACCAGAGCAGATCGAGCCAGAGATGCCAGTCAAAAGCCGGTTTATCTGCTCGGCGCTGGTCAGGGACATGGTCATGAACATATCAGTCAGGCACAGTCACTGACCCAGTCCTCCGCGCGCCTGTCCGGGCAACGCGCCTATGAATCAGCCGGTTATAAACCTGCTGACATGCATTTGGCACAAATCTACGACTGCTTTACACCAGTAGTACTGATCGAAATGGAGGACCTCGGATTTTGCGCGCCAGGCGAAGCAGGTTCCTTTTTTGCAGACGGCCATGCAACCTTTGGTGGGAAGTTGCCAGTGAACACCCATGGCGGACTTCTGTCCCACACTCACCCGGGAAATCCGGGCTCGATGTTTGCGCTTACCGAAACAATCACCCAGTTGCGTCACGCCGGCGGACCTCGGCAGGTGGATAATGCCCAGCTTGCGCTTGTTCATGCCCAGGGTGGAATACTCTCGAGTCACTGCACTTTGATTCTGGGTAACGAGGAGACCCTGTAATGAGTCAAACAGACACCATCAAGCCGGTCCCTACCCCAAACCCGGAAACCCGAGCTTTTTGGGAAGCGTGCAACAACGAACAACTCACCGTACAGGGGTGCGAGGACTGTGGCCACAAGCAGCACTATCCACGTTTGTTGTGCACCAGCTGTCGCAGTTCGAATCTCACCCAGGTCCCGGTTTCCGGCAGAGGGACAATCACCTCGTTCACGATAAACCGTGTACCGGTTTCCAGCGCCTTTGCAGAAACCCTGCCTTACGCTGTTGGCCTGATCCACCTTGAAGAAGGTCCCTGTTTCATGGCCAATATCATTGATTGCGATCCCGAAACTTTGCACATTGGCCAGTCAGTTGTGGTGCTTTTCGAAACGCGAGGTAACCAGAAGTTACCTCAGTTTCGTCCGCTGTAGAGCAGCACTGCTATTGCCTTTTCAATCAGCGATCTTCGGGCAGTTCAAGCATAAGCAGCAGGTTGCCGGCCATATGGTTATATAAGCCATAGCCGGAACTCAACACCAGCCGCCCATCCTGAGCCACCGGACCTGCCGCACCACCAAACGAACCACCTCGGGTTGTGCCACCGCTTGCAAGCGCAAACTCTGTGGTTGTATCGAGCTCATACACTTGTCGGCCCGTAGTGCGATCATAGCCGCGCATCACGCCATCCATGCCTCCGGCGAGCACCATGTCATTAAGCACACTGATGGATTGAGAGATCCCCGGGTGACAGAACGCTCGACCCGCGCAAGCGTCGGGGCTAGGCGCGTACCAGAGCAATTCACCGGTTTCGATATCCAGTGCATGCAGGCCTGGCCGGTCGGGGGTCGAATAGCTGATGCCGTCTGCCATATCGGAAATTGGCACATAGATTCGTTCTGAATCAGCGGCAATGCCAAAGTGAACACCACCCTGGATACCTCCGCGGCCCACCCGTTGCGACCAGAGCAACTTGCCACTGGTAGCATCCAGCGCATGCACCAGTCCTGACTTTTGCCCACCAATCACCAAATCTCGACCGTCATCTGTTGTTGCGATGAGGGTTGCCGCACCAAAATCATAGTCAGGGCCGTCTTCTTCCGGACAGTTATCTGGTGCGTCAGTGCCGCAGGCTGTGTTCCAGGCATCACCTGATGTCGCCTGCCAGCTCCAGGCGATAGCACCGTCATCAAGGCTCATGGCGATAATCGCATCCGATGTATCAGTCGCTGGCGAAGACGCATTCTCGCCGGTACCGATGTAAAGCTGGCGACGCTTTGTATCGATGCTTGGGCTATTCCACACCACGGCGCCAGAAGGCCCATAACGGGTTGCGCCGGAAGGGTTCTTGCCCCGGGCTACTGGTGTTTCGACAACCGTATAACTTTGCCAGTCAATCTCACCGGTTCGGCGATTCATCGCAACCACAGATCCGCGAAAGGTACAGCATTCATAAAGCGGATCCATTGCGTTACTGACCTCAAGGGCAGAAACCGGAACATAGAGGCGCTCTTCGAACAGTGACGGCGTACCAGTGATGGTGGCGTTGGGATGATCATCCGCTCGCGTGCGCCAGACCAACGCGCCGGTGGTTGCCGTAACGGCGTATGCATTGCCCAGTACATCACCGAAGTACAGCTGCTGAGAACCGGTACTTGAAGCATCGTCAGCAATAATCGCTGTACGGACTTCGCTTGCGGCCTGAAACGACCAGCGAACACAGCCCGATGCCTGGTCAAGGGCTAAAACCTGACCGTTGTGACTGCCAGCAATCAACAGATCGCCAATAAAAAGCGGCTGGGAGCGAGCGCGATTAGCACCATCAAAGGCAAACGCCCAGCGTGGTTTCAATGAAGCCACGTTGTTGGTATCCAGCGAGGTTACGTCTGCTGGCAGATAGCGCTTGTTGTCTAGCGTAAACCCCCAGTTGGAGGTACGCACTGGCATTTTTCCAGGCTCGCCAGCACCCTGAGATTCACACACCGCGTAGGAACTGGTGGAACTGCCTAAAGGTCTGCCGCCAATGTATTCGGCTACCTCGCGTTTCTGAGCAGTGCTCAGGTTTGATGCCTGGGCTGACATCAAACCTGTGGTCATGGCCTGCAAAACAGTTTCCGGCGTCATCAACAACAACATTTGCCGGTGAGGTGCACGCTTCACAGCCCCCTCATGGCAGCTGGCACAGGCGGCCTGGTAGTGTGCCCGGCCAGGCAAGGCTTCACGCGCTCTCTGGAGATCATTTAGAGCCTGAAGACTGTTGGGATCCAGCTCAGCTTCTGGCGTTTGCTCTGAAGACGATCCAGCCTCTGTATCGATCTGCGAACATCCACCGAGTGACACCCCAAGAATAAACAGACAAAACGCAGCGATTCGAAGGTCGCTCCCCAACCCATTTGTGATTCTTATCATCAACGGTCCTCCCCGGAATCTTGCTGATATATGAGACTGAGCTTGTTGCGGCTAGAACTTTATTGCAAGTTCTGAGGTTTGGGGGCAACAATAACCAGATAGCTTTGGCTAATAGATTAATCGCCCAGGAGACCTGTCCTTTGATGCAAGCCGCCATCGAACCGGCTAGCGCTATTGAGGCGCTACATAACGACCAATACTGGCTACTGTTTTTCGGTCTCGGCTGTCTTTGGCTGGGTGGCCAGATCCTTTGGGTTGCCCCCTTGCCCCGACAACTGCGCCGCGGTCCCTCAGCCAGCGCTCCGCGGGGCTCAGACCAGGCCTTTCAGCTGTTCTGGATCGATCAGTATGGCTGGATTGGTATCGGGCTCTGCGCCATCGGGCTTCTTTGCAGCGCAGTGCAGGCGGGGATCAGCCTGTGAGTCTGGTTGTTTCGCCCCTTTATGCCGGTTGTGCGGCTTTACTTGCCGTTCTGCTGGCAAACCAGGTGCTCTACGTGCGGCTAAGACCAAAATCAGAACCCACATGGCGAGCAAAGGCAACCGAACGGGTACAGGCCAACTTCACCGAGAACGTACCACTGGCGCTCCTGTTGCTTGTGGTGCTGGAGCTTTCAGGCACTCAGCACGGTGTTCTGCACGGGCTGGGCATCGCCTTGCTCAGCGCCCGCCTGCTTCACGCCTGGGGAATGAGCCGCAACGAAGGCGCAAACTACCCGCGCCTGATCGGTGCCCAGGGTACCTTCTTGCTAATCTCGATGATGGGTGTGGGTGCCATAATAAAGAGCCTACAGCTTATTTAACCACCGGCACCTTCAGCTTGCCTTCGAGGGCATCAAGAATCGCTTTTTGCCCCATATGCAATCCAGCTTCATAGCGGCCAAAAAGAAAGTTGTCATTAACACCGGCTGCAAAACCTTGCTGTATGCCTTCGCCAATCGCAAAGTCCTCGTCGAAAACTGTACGAACTACCTCATAATTTGCCGCCCAATAACGCTCTGCCTTTGCCGTTTGTGCGGGCTCCGGGATGAGCATCAGACACTGAAAGACGCAACGCCCAGGCCCTTTCGGAAAAATACTGTGTATGTAAACGTGGTCGGTCATAACCTGCACAAAGTTACAGGGGAATAGATAGTTCTGAGTCATGAAGTTACTTCGATAGTCCCAGTCTTCTTTAGGCACAGTGCCAAGCTCCGCAGCCCTCGCCAGTGGTACCGCGTGACGCACGTGAGGATATTTGTCGAGGAACACCGATTGGTTATCCAAATAAGTTGAGCAGGCAGTATGTTTATGCGCTGAGCAAAAGTGATAGGACTCCTGAAACCCCTCCAGCGCAATTCGCCAACTCATATCGCGTTCGATAGACCATGATTTGAACAGGCTGTGTGACGCAAGATCTAGCGACTGGAGCTGCTCTGCCATGGGCGCGAGCCAACCGTCAATATCAAGCTGCGTTGTGACCGATGAGGTTGTCTGTTGCGATGTCT
>CAZWMD010000106.1:4555-8313 GCA_964634815.1 uncultured Pseudomonadales bacterium
TGTCTGTTGCGATGTCTTGAGAGCGGATGGCCTGACCCAAACCAGTCCAAAGCGTTCAAAGGCTGGAACCTCTACCAGTCCATGTGATGCGCGATCTATGGTTCCGAAATTATCTGCGTGCGGTAATCCCCGCAGCGCTCCGTTCAGATCATAGGTCCAGCTGTGATAGGGACAGGCAAAGGTGTTGGCTTTACCGCAGGGTTCATTGGCAACCCGCGCACCGCGGTGTCGGCATACATTAATGAACGCCTTGATTTGCCTGTCCCTGTTCCGCGTAACGAGCAAAGGGACACCCGTATCGTTGTGGGTGATGTATTGTCCCGCCGAATCCAGCTGGCTAGAATGCGCAACGATGATCGGGAAATCACGAAACAGAACTCTCATTTCCTTATCGAGCTGTGATGCGCTCGTATAGTGTTCAACCGGATTGAACATCACATCAGGCTGTAAGTGTGTCCCTCCCGATGCACAATAGCCCAGTACTTCCTCAATAATTTTGGACTCTTCGGTGCTGTTCTCATCCAAATCGGACATAGCCAACTCACCCTCACTATCATCAGTTCTGTTAGATTAAATTAACATACTCTTTTGTGGCTGCTCCAAGTGAAATCACTGGGTCCAACTCAATTTCTTACCGGCTTGATTTTCTTGGCAGCTACGCTGTTTGCTTCCGCTGATACGGCGCAACTGTCAGCCGAACAGTCTCTAAGGGTTATTGCGGAACGCTTTTTCGAACCTTTGCCAGAATCTATGGCCGGCAGTGAGAAAGACACCCCAGAGCAGATCGCACTGGGGCGGGCACTGTACTTTGAAACTGAACTATCGGTAAATGGCAGCCAGTCCTGCAACAGTTGCCACAACATTGAAACCAATAGCCAGGGAAAATCAGGCAACGGCGCAGACGAAGAGAGTAAATCCATTGGGGCAACCGGTATTCCGGGAAAAAGAAACAGTCCGACTACCTGGAATGCCGGATTGCAAACCGCCCAGTTCTGGGATGCACGAGCCACCACTCTTGAAGAACAGGCGCGCAGCCCACTATTGAACCCCGACGAAATGGCCCTGGTTTCCGAAGAAAACGCTCTTCAAAAACTGCAAGGTGCGGGATACGAACCTATATTCACAAAAGCCTTTCCTGAATCCCAAAGTGCACTTAGTTTTGGCAACTTAATCAGTGCTCTGGCTGCCTTCCAACGCACTCTAATCAGCAAAGATCGCTTCGATGACTATCTTATCGGTGATGATAACGCCCTTAGTGCGCAGGAAAAACGGGGCCTGGAGAAGTTTGTCCGGACCGGATGCAACGGCTGCCACAATGGACCTTTGCTTGGCGGCACCTCAATTATGAAACTGGGCATTGCCCATCCCTACCCCAATGGCGAAGATACTGGTCGGGCACAGGTGACCGGCAAGCGAGGAGACAGATACTTCTTTAAGGTACCGCCGCTGCGCAACGTGGGACTCACCGCCCCCTACTTCCATGACGGCGCAGAGACAAGTCTTAAAAAGGCGGTAGCAGCAACAGCCTGGCATCAGCTGGGCATCACCATGAGTGACGAAGACGCGGCGGATATCAGTGCGTTTCTTCGCTCTCTCAACAACACACTTTAGTGCAGACGCGAATTAGTGCGGATGCAATACGACCGGCACATCCTGGATGCCACGAATAAAATTATTCGGTAAACGTGCCACATCATCCACCACCTCAACTCTGTGGAAGCGCTGCATGATTTCTTCCCACAAAATACGCAGTTGCATCTCGGCCAGGCGATTTCCCATACAACGGTGAATCCCAAACCCAAACGCCACATGTTGCCGCGCGTTTGGCCGATCAACAATCAGGCGGTGAGCATCAGGAAACACTGATTCATCTCGGTTGCCAGACAGATACCACATGATGACCTTGTCGCCTTCGCTGATTTTCTGGCCCCCAAGTTCAAAGTCACGCAGCGCCTGACGTCGCATATGTATCACCGGCGTTTGCCAGCGGATGACTTCTGACACCATGTTAGGAATCAGCCCGGGGTTATCTCGAAGTTTCTGGTATTCATCAGGAAACTGATTCAGAGCCAGCACACCCCCGCTTATGCTGTTTCGAGTGGTGTCGTTACCACCGACGATGAGAAGCAGCAGGGTTCCCAGAAACAACCCAGGATTCTCATTCATCGTTTTGGTGTCTTCGCCGTGAGCGAGCATAGAGATCAAATCAAACTTTGGCGGAGCTGACGCCCGTTCACCCCATATTTTGTAAAAAGTACCCGCTGCCTGCATCAGCTCTTCATAGCGCTTCGACATATCTATGCTGTCATCGCCCGTCACCTGGGGAACAGCCGTGGTGATATCCGACCAATGCACAAGTTTGTGGCGATCTTCGTACGGGAAGTCAAAAAGAGTCGCCAGCATCCGAGCGGTTAACTCAATCGATACGTCTTGCACCCAATTGAAGGTTTCGCCAACCGGGAGATTCTCAAGAATGTCTATCGCCCGCTCTCGAATCAGCGGTTCAAACTCGGCCAGATTCTTTGGTGCAACGGCTGGTGACACCGTTTGTCGTTGCTGCGAATGACGTGGCTCGTCAAGCTGAATGAAGCTCTCTCCCTGCAACTCCTCTGAGTTCACCTCATCCAGCTCTACAATAGAAATGCCGCCTGCTTCAGAGGAGAAGACGTCGTGATTGGTATCTACGTCTTTGATGAACCGATGGCTGGAGACGGACCAAAACGGTCCGTTCACACTGTCTTCGAGGTAGTGCACCGGCGCTTCTTTGCGCAGGCGGTCGAACCAGGGGGACCAGGTGTCGTTCTTGTACAAATCAGGCTGGCTTACGTCAATTTGTTCAAGTGGCGTAGCCAAGGCGGTTTCTTGCGCTTCTTTTAGCGCTTCTTTTTGCGCGTCTCTGATTCGTTCCGAAACGAGTGCCATAGAACCCCCTCCTATTTTGTACTCAGCTTGGTACTCAACTCATTCTATCCAGCCATCAGCCATTCATTTAGCTACCAAAGACTTTGCGCAATAGCTCCGTGGAACGCTTCAAAGGATCTTTTCGAATCGCAGCTTCTTCCTGGGCTAGCTGTGTAAACAGCGCACTTTGCGCGTACTCAATCACATGGCCGCTAACGTCAGCGTTGACCGGCTTCACCAGTGGCAAGGCGTTGTACTGTTTGATAAGTCCATTAAAGGTTTGCACCGCACCTACTTCTGCAAGACTGTTATCAATAACAGGTCGCATCTGACTCATCAGTTTTTCTTCTGTGCTGGATTTGAGATATTGGGTGGCTGAATCATCTGCGCCTCGATAGATCGCCAGTACATCCTGAAAACTCATTTGCTTTATCGAATTCACAAATAAATCACGCGCCTTGGGGGTTGCTTGTTCCGCGGCCCGATTCATCTTCAGTTCAAGTTCATCAAATGGCCCTTCGAGGCCGAAACGGCTGGCAACGCCACGAGCGTTCTGCAGTGTTTTGGGTAGCGGAATGTGAAAGGCTGACTTGAAAAACCCATCCTCAGCACCCAACGAACTCACTACCCGGTCTGAACCCACGGTCAGGGCTTCTCGCAAACCATTGGCTATGGTTTCGTTGGATAATCCGCTGTCAGATGCGCTCGTAGCGCCGCCAAGCAAGTCTTCAAGAACGGCAGTAGATTCACAGCCAGCAAGGCCCCAGGAAAAGGTGACAAAAACACCAGCAAGCAGTAGTTTTCGCATGGAGAAACTCCGTCAAAGCATGTTAAGTTGCCTACAAGGTAACACTACC
>CAZWMD010000107.1:0-8285 GCA_964634815.1 uncultured Pseudomonadales bacterium
AAGTCCACCCGTAGCTACCATATAAATCAATGGGTTAGGTGATTGTGGGTACCGTTTGATGTCGGCGGTGACCATGTGGTGACCAACCTGCGATTCACAGCTCTGTATAAGGCTTGCTACTTGCAGTCTGCTCTCAACCCTTTAGCTATCAATCGTAACGTAGTCTTCCCCTGATAACGGACAGGTCAAATCTAGAGTGTTCTGGCATCTCAACGATGAAGGAAAACTCGAATGAAACGATCACGGTTCACGGAAATCCAGATCCTCTCGAGCGCAGCCGAAACACGCGTGCTCTTGGGCGCGAAACGAATACCACCCTTCACGTTCTCAATCTTTAGTCTTTCTACTTTGCGTCTGCGGGATAGTCGCAGTTCAGGGATGTTGGCGATGTTGTGTTGTCGCCAACAGATCGGGTTTGGTCGATTTTCTGTGTTGAACATTCGGCATACAGTGATGCCATCAAATTCATCTTTGTGTATATCAAAGCCGATGTTACGGCGGCTCGTCTGGTCCATGATCACGAGTACCCAGTGGGGCTGAAGAGTGTTGTTTGCCCTTGGCTTTGACGAACACCCCATCCAGAAAGTAGTTATCCCCAAACCCCGGCTGTCGTCGTTTAACCACCCAGCAAACTGCGGTCCAAATTTATTCATCCAGAGCTGTACTGCCTCATGGCTCACTGAAACATTGCGTTCGGTGAGCAGGTCTTCCACATCTCTGACGCTGAGATTGAACCGGTAGTAAGGCCAAACTGCGTATTGGATGATTGAAGGAGTAAATTGATGACGCCTATAATTGTTTTTCATCACTAGATACCGCCATAGCACCACTTAACTTGTCTGTACCCACGAAAGAGCTAGCAGAAACATCAGGCGTCGAAGGTAAGACCAGAAAATCTACCACAGCGTGATCTGCGAACCATGAGCGCAAGGTTTCGTAATGGAATTCCCTTAGCAAGCCAATAAGCTTCATACTCGGAGGTATGAGCACGGAAAACGCCTCATGCGCGAACCTGCGCTTACTTCCAAGTTACATTTTCCAAAACGCCGCTCTGATATATTGCTGGAGCGACGGCTTAACATCCCTTCACAGGATGCAGTCGCCTCGCTTTGAGACAGATCGCAAAAGGAAGCGCGCTCGATGCCACATCACTATTTGCTCAACCACAGTAGACGCGCGAGCGCGCCCCTCACCGTTGCCTGTTTTTTTCTTTTAAGTCTCTTTTGTGCTGCGGCTCCGGCTCACACCGCCGAGTTAGTCAGCCAGGTCCAAAATGCACCCATAGTCAGCGAATCGCCGTGGATCGACCCAGCCGGAACCGCTCCTCCCGCCTTTTTCTCGACCATATCAAAGAACGGCCGATACGTTGTTTTTCTCTCCACGGCGGCAAATCTGATGCCTGGGCAGCAGCAGCGAAGTTTTGGTTTCTACCGATACGACCAGAATGTCGATGCATCAGATTTGTTTCTCGGGCACGCCAACGCTTGGATAACGAGCTTACGCTTCATCAACAATGACCAGGCGCTGTTCTTCACCTCTAGGGCCAGTAACTTACTGGATCCAACGTCAACGGAGCCACCACACGATGACAATCGCTCCTACGTATATTCACCAGATACCAACCGCATCGTCGCGTTTGACCCCCAGGGACTACTTGACGGGAAGGAAGTGGTGTATGCCGACGACGGAATCGGTGCAGCATTTGCTGTCGAAGACTCAAATGGCACCTATTCAGTCTCTGTTTACAGTCGGACCAAATCGAAACTAAGAACCGCAGCTGCCGGCAGTAATAGGAAGGTTACGCCAACGCACTTTAGTGGCGACGGCCGATTCCTGCTGCTATCTACACTGGCAACAAACCTTAACCTGGCAGACACCGACGATGAGGCAAGTACTTATCTGCTGGATACCGAAGATCTAAGCATTCAATTGATCGGCAACGATCTTCAAGGCTATGTTAGGCCTGACTGGATCAACCATAACGGCAGCAAGGTTCTTTTAAGAACCTCCTCCGAGAACTTTATTCACGAAGACCAATCCCTTACCCCATGGCTCTGGATGCTGCTTGACCGCGCAACCGGTTCCTACGAGCGTGTGCCAGTTAAAACGTTTGCGCAAGACCCAATGTCAGGCGCACCCTATTTTCCGTTCCTGCTGGATATGAGCGAAGACACCCGCTATTTAAGCCTTTATAGGGACAGGATCCAGGGTAGATATTCGGGCATTACCTACAACATCTACGATCGCCTGGAAAACAAGGCAATCCACGTCACTAAAGGCATCGATTCGCGTACGGTTCGACACAATGCAGACCGACCCAATATAAGTAGTGACGGTCGCTACGTTGCCTTCTCGAGCAGTGCCCGGGGAGTGGTCGATGGCAGCTTTCGCGGGCTCTACCTTTTTGACCGCGTAACGGGCAAATACTCATGGGTAAGCAAACGTAACGGCCAACCGATGAGATACAGCGGCGACGGAGCCTCGCATTCACCCGTCATCTCGGAGGACGGCGGTGTTGTTGCATTCGCCTCAATGTCTTTCACGATTGTGCCCAACATGAAAAACATCTTTCAGGGCCAGTTTGAAGACGAATGGGGTCTGTACCACCGAGCTCAGCACGTCTTCGTCCGCGATCGCCATGACGCCGCCACCGAAACTGTGACCGGCAATTTGGCAGACACCAACTTCCCGTTTGGTTCCCGGCCCGGATTCATGAGCGCAGGCGGACGCTACATTACCTTTCTTGGTGAGCGCGGATCGCGTGCAAATCAAAGAGGTGGCTACTACGACCGGGCAACCGGCATACTGGAGAGAGTTTTCAGCGAGTCCAGCCGGGAGCCGCCAATAACTCCTGTACTGCCGCCCTTTGATGCACAAGAGCGCTGGTTCGTGTTCGCAACAAAGTCAGAAGAACTTGTTGCCGCGAGCGAAAATAATGGCGACCTCTATTGGCAGGTTGTTCTGAAAAACCTGCAAAACGGAGAATTCCAGAACATTACCTCCGGCGCAAATGGTGATTCCATGTCTCCAACCATAGATCCCGGGGGGCGCTTTGTGATCTTTCGATCGTTCGCCACAAACCTCGTTGACAGCGAGGGGGATTCGGTCAGCAACGAGGCAAGACTGTACCTGCACGATCTAGATACGGAGAGTACTGAGCTGTTGCTGCCTTTCGATCCCAGTGTTCCACTTGGCTATCAAGGAACAGTGGCGCTGATGGGGAGCGATCCGAACAGAGTACTCTACAGCGAGAAAGAGAACCGAGGCCCGGGTTATTGCCGGATATACAATCGCGAGACCAACACTGACCGACCGCTCATTGCAGGCTGGACGCACAGTTGCGACCGTCCCGTTCCAAGCTACGATGGCAACCGAGTCGCGTTCTATGCACCATCCAATGCGCTAGAGAGCGACACAGCAAGCGACTCGACTGCGCTGTTTGTTTACGACCAAAGTCTCGATCGGGTAGCAAAAGTGCCAGACAGTACTGGCGTTGGTATCTGGCCAGCGCTTAGCGGCGATGGCCAGACCATTGCGTTCGTTTCAAACCGCGAAGACCTTGACGTACCAAATGATGGCAACGACAAGAGTGATGTGTTTGTCGTTCCTGTGGACCCGCTCTTCCGAACAGGTAATCGGGCACCCCTGGCAATTGGTCAAAACCTGACAACCCCTCAGGATGAGGCAGTTGTCGTATTCTTGACCGGCCGCGATGATGACGCTGACCCAATAACCTTCCAAACGCTGAGCTCACCGAACCACGGGCAGCTCACTGGTGAGCCACCAAACCTGGTCTACACACCCGAGACAGGGTTCAATGGCGAGGATTTGTTCACATTTGCACTCGACGACGGTATTGCGCAGAGTCAGCCTGCAACAGTGCGCATCCTGGTGGGCGATACTGTTACTGAGACTTGCGATAGCGATTGCCTGCCACCCCTCGCTGCGGTTCTGCCGAGCAGTCGCTCGGTGCCGGTAAACAGCACCGCAACCGTTTTTGCCACCATGATTAACCCCTCGCCCACAATCACCGCACGCGCTTGCCACATCGAATTGGATTCGCCACTGGCAATCGACTTTCAATATCGTAGTTCAGATCCCACGACTAACTCTGTGGCGGGTGAGGCTGACTCCGCCTTTGATGTGGCACCGAACGAATTCGCTTCATTTGTGCTTTCGCTCACCCCCACTGAATCGTTTACGCTCACAGAAATCGCCTTTGTTTTTAACTGCGAAAACACCGGTACCGCGCCAGTCATTATGGGCCTCAACACCTTGCAGCTAGCATCGTCTGCGGAGCCCGTTGCGGATGTAGTAGCAATCGCGCTAACCCCAACAGCGGATGGCATTGCACGCATGGGCGTTGAAGAATTTGGTGCTTACGTAGTTGCTACATCGAATCTTGGTGCCGCCGCAGAGATAACCGCGGCACCTGCAACTGCGCCCTGGTTCAACGGCGAGACGCTCATCTGCGAAACAAACACTGCCACCGGTGCTTGTCTGGCAGCAGCCACTGCATCCATCACAACGACTATGAGGGCCAACAGCACCCATAGTTTTGCACTGTTTGTGCGCAGCAACGAGCCCATCACCCTGGATCCCGCACGCTATCGTCAAGTCATCGAGTTTACAGACAGTAGCGGCGCGCGGCGTGGATCAACCAGCGTGGCCCTCGCGACTCAACCGTAGTGCAGCCTAGAAAAGTGCAGCCTAAGAGCGACTCAATTCAAGCCCTTCTGCGCCGACAATAGTGTTGATGAGCTTCGCTGTGAATAGGACGTTTCAGCGTTCGGCGAACCGGTCGTTGGGTTGCCAGTGGGGTGGGGCGCGCTGTGGTGCCTTGCGAGGCGGGTCTCGATTTTGTAGGTGGTCGAGTATCTTGGTGATGAGTGTCGGCTCGGTGATGTCTGCGATGACACGAAGTTGCCCGCCGCACAGCGGGCACAGGGTGATGTCAATGTCGAAGACCTCATGCGGAGCATGATAGATGACCGTTTGGGCACTACAAGACTCCCTCTTTCTGCGCTGTGTTGCTGTGACTGCCAATTCGCCATGCACAGCCACAGGCGCGCTGGTTGGTGGTTTGCTTGGCAACCAAATTGGTGGTGGATCGGGTAAAAAGATCGCAACCGTCGTTGGCACAGCTGCTGTCGCGTTAGCGGGCAACAAGATCCAAGAGCGGGCGCAGGCGAATGATGTGGTGACCAAAATGGAACGACAGTGCCATATGGTTACAGATCTCAGCGAGCGAGTTTCGGGTTACGACGTTACGTACATGATTGGTGCTGTGGAAGGCAACGTACGCATGGATCAAAAGCCAGATGAGCGTATTCCGCTAGACAATGGTGAACTCGCGATTAACTAACATGCGGGAACGACCTACCAAGCGGTGGGTCGTTCTTTACCACCGCGTGTTGACTACCCCCGAATCACCGTCCCAGGCCGCGCGCCCATATCTTGATCATTCTCGCGGGTCTTAACACCGTTCACAAACGTGTTTAGATAGCCACTTGCACCTTGCAGTATTCGCGAGCCGCCGGCGGGTAAATCTCGATGTACCGCCATGCTGCCAAGGCTTAACCGGGATAGATCGAATAGATTTAGATCCGCACGTTTACCAACCTCGATGCTGCCCCGATTCGGCATACCAAAGAGCTCCGCATTGCGCAGCGTTTGCTTGTGCACCATTAACTCGATCGGCATGCGCTTACCTGCGGTGCGATCGCGCACCCAGTGAATGATTTGATAGGTGGGGTTCACCGCATCGAAAATTAGATTCACGTGCGCGCCAGCGTCACTTAAACCGATCGTCGTATTGGGGTGTTCGATCATGTCTTCCATGACACTAAAGTTGCCATCTACGAAGTTCGCGCCCAACAAGATTGCAAACTGCTGCCCATCGCCAGCGGTAAGGAAATCGTACATATACTCGGGAACTTCTTGTCCCGCAGCCGCCGCCAAGGCCGCAATCGTGCCGTTCGCATCTGGCTCATAGTTGATAGGCATGGTGATCGGGTGCATGCCACTGGCCATCATTGCCAGCATGCCGTAAACGTTTGCCATCATGCCGGGTTGATCAACGGGTACATCGGCATCGCTTAGGATGGCTGCTTTAACTTCCGGCTTGCGCATTTCCGCGAGCATCTGCTCGAACGGTAGGTCCGCCAACTTTAAGTAGGTCTCGCGGCGTTGGAACATGTGGTATGCACCCAAGCTCGTTACAAACCCAATAGGCCGTGTTGTTATCTGTGGTGTGATTTCGATACCGTCAGCGTTTGCCGCCTCGACAATATTGAGGCAGTTGCGCCACTGGTCCGGGCGATTGCCATTTTGCACTAGCGTAAAGGTACATTTGCGACCCGATGCTTTCGCGACTTCGGCAAAGAGCTCAATTTCCTGTTCGGTGGTCCAATGTTCTGGGCCAGCCATATCGCCTACAACGCCTGCGGGTACTGCTTGGAACACCCCTTTGCCGGCACGACGCATCGCATCACCAATGGCCATCAGCTCGGCTTTCTCAGCGAACGTTCCAGGGATGGATTCGCCTGTGACAGCACGGTGACCAATGGTGCGCGATGTACTGAAGCCAAGCGCGCCTGCGACCAAACTGTCTTCCACGATCTTGGCCATTTTTTCAAGATCATCGGCGGTCGCATCTTGATGGTCCAGTGCACGTTCGCCCATCACATAGTTGCGTAGCGCTGAGTGTGGTACCTGTGTGCCGACATCCAATGTGAAATTTCGAGTGCCGAGGTAGTCGATGTATTCAGGGAAGGTTTCCCAACGACCCCATTCAATGCCTTCGTACAAGGCGGTCCCAGGAATGTCTTCTACGCCTTCCATGAGTTCAATCATGCGGCGTTCGCCACCGGGCGGGCAGGGTGCGAAACCGACACCGCAGTTACCCATGACGATGCTGGTCACGCCATGGCTAAAACTCGGGTCGATTTTGTCATCCCAGCTGACCTGGCCGTCGTAGTGCGTGTGCACATCGACCCAGCCAGGTGCTAGATGTGCACCATCGGCGTTGATGGTTTCCTTGGCCGCGCCGTCAACGTCGCCAACCGCCGTAATCTGGCCGTTTTCGATAGCAACGTCGCCGTTGAAGGGCTTTCCGCCGGTGCCGTCAACAATGGTGGCGTTTTTGATCAGATAATCGTGCATGCTGGACTCCACAACCTATATTGACCCTGATCATACGAGAGTCTGGGCGAGCAGATAAGAGGTGGGTGCACTCAAATTGTGTCGAACCCCCAGTTTTGGGGCTGTGCCCCTATTGATGGAAATGTTGATGGAAATGAGGACCGAACTGCGTGAGTACGCGATTGTTTCAGTAGATTTCGCAATGCTCACTGTTGGATTCGGTACTCAAACTCAACGCAGTGGCTAGCCGCAGACACAACTGTGAAGACGCTTCTCGCCATTCCCAGTGCCAATGCTCAGGTGCGGGGCGAGCGGGGATACCGGGTGTTGCGTGTCCAAGATAGAAATCCGCAAGTGCTTCAACGATTGCCAGGATTAGGTTTACTTCGCGAAGGCTGTGATGATATTCGACTAGACCTTGTAGCAGCGCACTTCTCTGTAGCTGTGCACTCTCGCTGCTGCCGATGGCGAGGCTGTGAATTTGCGACCAATAGGCACCGTCGCCGAGCGATTCGATTTGTCTTGCAAACTTACGTGATGCGAGTATCTCATCCCGAATGTGTGCCCATTCATTCTGTTGCTGCGCAAATTCGGACGGGCTTGCCAAGATCGGCTCATGATCGATTTGATATTTATCACGGAGCAGATGCGCAAATTCCTGTTCTGTCTTGTACTGCTCGTCAGCAGTTTTAGGCATGGTTGCGAACAGCACATCATAGTATTGCAGCTCACCGTTGAGTGTTTTAGACAGTGACAGCTCCTCTTTGCTTAGAGGGTCTAGGTAAGCTGATAGGGTATTAACCGCCTGGTTATCGCCTCGATGTGCGGCTTGCGCGATGGCTAGATTCAAAAATCTCGGGGTCATACCCACTAATGCACCGATCATTAGATGCTCCATGTGAGTTCGCGCCGCCACCAACCCTCTGCGGCTATCGCGCGCAATAGTTAGTGCGTGCTTGGGATCAACGTTTCCGTTAGAGACCAAGTCGAGTATTGGCCAGGTCATTGCGGCTTCGAACAAATTGGCGTAGCGCGGAGTATAGGAAGAATAACCTATCTTTTCTTGAATGCACTGAGTAGAGGCTTCAGTACTAGGGAGGTTAGCGGTCTTGTGGTGGTGCCGAAAGATCTGTCGTGGTCGA
>CAZWMD010000108.1:0-3787 GCA_964634815.1 uncultured Pseudomonadales bacterium
TACGCTGCCGGCTTTGAAACCATGACGATGGGAATGACTGAGTGGTTCATCGAAGATCGTAACGATCTGTTTTGTGGTTCTGACCCTACCGTGACTTCTCTTGTCCTGTGGCATATGGTGGAAGAAGCGGAACACAAGACAGTGGCCTTTGATGTGTTTCAGGCCCTTTCCGGATCCTACTGGTTACGCTTGGTCGGCTTGCTTCACGGCACCTTCCATGTGGGCTTTCTTGCTCGCCGGGGTTATCGAGCGATGCTTAAAAAAGATGGCCTATGGTACAAACCATCAAGCCGGATAAAGGTATGGCATATGGTCAGCCGTTTTCTGTGGAGAGCAAGCGGCGCCATTCTGAGCTCATTGCGACCAGGCTACCATCCATCTGAGCGACCCGACCCAGACTGGGCTGATCAATGGCGCGCAGCGTACCAGAGCAGATCAGAGGAACAGATTCCATTACTCAATACTAATACACCAGATATCAGACCTGATTTCACATCAGTGAATCAGAGCTGAGCTAGTCACCAGCTGCTGATAGGTCTCTGCAGGAGGCTCGTCAGCTATTTTACAGCGCGCAGCGCTGACAACACCCAGGACACCATTCGCTCGACACAAGGCAGCGCCGTTTTCAGCAGTAACTGCATGAGCAAAAGTGCTATCGGGTGCTGCACGCCACGCAACAGAAGTCGCTAGCGCTCTAGTGCTAAACAATCGCTCGCTGTCAGATGCATCTCGCAGCGCATCATATTCCCAGTGAAAGTCGGCTCGACCCGCCGGGGGACAGGCGGCCATGGCCACTGGCGCATCTTCTTCCAGACTACGCTGCACAACCTGCATACAGCTGATCTGGGAATTGATTTTGGTTTGGAGACGAAAGGTATTGCCAATACGCTGCCAATCAAAACGACCCGCTGTATCACAGGCTGCTAGCAAACTCTTATCAGCAGAAGACACCAGACATAGATCACTGCCGGCTAAACGCACTGCACCGCCAGAGGGTGTATCAATTTCCCAGCGTTGAATCTCTGAGCCATCACACTGGCGTTGCGACACAACACTACCTCGACCAGGCACAGTGTCGCTCACACTCAGGCAGTAGCCGCTATTGGCGTTTCTTAATTCTCCGGCCACGGGATAAATAGAAGCAGTAGACTCCGCCTGTGGAACCACGGCCACACATCTACCTTCTTGCAGGCTGCCAACCTTGCGCGAACCTCTGGCACGACAAACGGCAACGCCGGGGGATACCTCAACAATTCGTGACTCATCCAGATACTCAAACTCAATGAGATCTGTTGGGCTCTGCGGCAGCCAACGCAACCATCCCCGATCTCCGGCAGTGTTTAGGTCTCGCGCGCGCTGCCACATCGTCACAAAACCACGAGCAGATCGATACAGAGGATCGAGCTCTGCAGCACTTAGCCCATGCATGCGCATGTCTTCAAGTAAATCTGGAGACAAGCCCGCCTGGGCAAGGCCATCAACGTTAAAGTCATAGCGACGACCCTCAAACTGCATCGTGTCTAGAGACGACACACCTCCAACTGCAGCCGCTACCAGATTTGGCGGCAGGCGCAGCGGATAAGCCAATGCCGGCGGCTGCGTTAACGCCTCGCCACTTGCTTGCAGCAAGCGCCGCTCTGGTGGGTTCGGACCAAAGCGTCCAAACGGCCAGCTTGCAAAACCATTCCAGTCCGCAGCAAACCCAATGCGCCCGCCAAGCTCAAGTGCATTGGCATCAAAGTAGCCACCGGCGGTGGCATCCAGGGTGTAAAGATAGGATTGGGTATAACCTCCACCACCAGCATTAGTTGCAAGGGGCGAGCGGGCGCCCTGGTTGTTTACGCCTGCATATTCTCCTTCTGTGGAGTGCACCGACACCATACCCCCAAGTTCTGTGAGCTTTAGAAGTTGTTCAAAGGTGAGTGTGTACTCGGGTCCGCCTTTGGGTTTCAGTGGGTGCGCGCCAGCGTGGGTCATGATGAAGGGATAGTTTTCTGACCCAAGCAATGCCACGGTCTCTGCGAAGGGCAAGTCACCCGCGTGGCCAAGGTCTGCAATTAGCCCGCGCTGCATCATTTCCCTGATTAACAGCTCGCCCTTGGCGGTGAGTCCAAGCGCCGCACAGTCCTTCGTAAACTGCGGGCAGTCACGTAGGGGTCCCGAGTTCAGGGGTTGGAAGTTTGCTGAATCGCCAAACTGGGTTTCCTTATGGTGGGAGGGAAAGAATACCGCCAAACCCAAGGCTTCCATACGCGTTAAGGATTCTTGTATGTGTCGCTCGTCGCAGCGTCGTCCGAGGTCACAGTTAAATTGATGATCAACTTCAGAGCCAAGCACAATCGCAAGTCGGCCATCTGCAAGCAGCGCCGACGCTTCTTCCGGTGTTTCGGCAATGGCCAGCCAACCGCCACGGTGCTCCGCCACCCATTGTTCCAGTTCATGAGCGGCGCGCACCTGATGTTCCACCGCCTCCATATCATTAGAGGTTCGATGCGGTCTCGGTTGCGCGCCAGAGCCAACCAGACTCATCACCGGCTCAAGCCATTTAGCGATGCGATCTTCACCTCGCCCAAACATATCCTGATTGTTTACGGCGGGCACAACCAACAGCCGTAAGCCGCCTTGATATGCGCGATACAGCCAGTCCACATGACTCTGCTGATGGGTTCTTAACCCCGGCGTCGGCCAGCCGGTGTAGTCTGGATGACCCAGTTCATCGTGACCCTTCCATAAACCAAATACAGACCTGGAGGAGGTCAGGCCTTCAATGCGTTGGTGTGGCCCACGCAATTCTTCCGGTATGGGCTGGAGCACGGCTTCAGGTTCGCCAAACGCATCACCCCACAGCACCGACTCACCAAAGGCGATGTGTGCCAATAGATGGTTATGCAGATCCGCATAGCCTTCTGCAGGCAGGTTCTGTTGCGCCGACAATTCATCAGAACCGCGCCCGGGCAACTCCGGCATGACTGCTGCACAGGTTGAGTCGGCGACATGCCAAATGCCACGGCTCGCATCACAACTTGTGGGGCTTGGAAAATGGGCGCCCATAATATTATGCGGCGGACCATCGCAGGGGCTCTCACCATGACCATGCAAAATGGCCTCGTAACGACGCTGTCCAGAACCCGGCGCGGTGCATTTCAGTTTTGAGACCGGCCCCCAAACGCTGGGGCTATCTCCACCAGGTCCGACATTATCGGGTTCAGCCGGAGAACAGCCACAAATCAGCAAGAGAGTTAACCCAACAAACAAGCTTGAGTGATTCAAGAGAGGTCTCAGCAACAACATACCCGCATGCTAACATTCCACCACTTCCAACCAAGCTCAATCAATATGCTGGCTACCATGAAAACCTCTTTCTCTAAAACGATCAGTCGCTGTGCAACGCTTTGCGTCATCACTTTTTGTCTGGCGCTAACGGTTGGTTTGTTGCCTGCTCAAGCCGCAAACAAAGGCGCGACCAAACCCGACGCAAAACCCCTGACCCAAGGGCTGAACCATGTTGGGCTTAGCGTTCGCGATCTGAAGAGTTCCAGAGACTTCTTTGTCGATACACTCGGCTGGCGTCTGGCAGGGGGTTACCCGGACTACCCTTCTTCTTTTGTCACCGACGGCCAGGTGTTTGTGACCCTGTGGCAGGTGGCAGATCCAAAGACGGCGGTGGGTTTCAATCGGAAAAACAACGTCGGTTTACACCATTTAGCGTTGACCGTTGAGAGTTTTGAGGCTCTTGATCAACTGCATCAGCGCTTGCTGAAAACCGAGGGCGTCGTAATTGAATTTG
>CAZWMD010000108.1:3887-8268 GCA_964634815.1 uncultured Pseudomonadales bacterium
CTTGATCAACTGCATCAGCGCTTGCTGAAAACCGAGGGCGTCGTAATTGAATTTGCCCCGGAGTTGAACGGTGACGGTCCTACCAAACACATGATGGTGTACGAGCCCGGTGGCAATCGTATCGAGTTTGCGCACAGGCCATCACAATAGGCCCACTACTCTTAACGGTGATTCCACCAGGCAAGATCAGAATAAGCCCGCAGATCAAGTTCGTGGGTCCAGGCGGAGCGATGTTGTTTGGCCAAATGAAAGTAGGTCTCGGCCATCTCGTCGGGCAACATCAGGCCATCTTTCTCAAGCCCGCGTTCCTTCCGAAGTTTTTCAAACGCCTCAGTTCCCAGCATTTTGCCAAGCGTGTCCGGCGCATCAACGGCGCCGTCCACCAGTATGTGTACGACGTGAACGCCTTTCTCGGCATACTCCGCATTGAGGGTTTGGCATAACATTCTTCGTCCACCCATCGCCGCCGCATGCGAGTGTTGGCCGGCGTTGCCGCGCACAGCAGCAGTAGCCGACGTCACCAGGAAGGTGCCACCACCACGCTCAGCCATCAGCGGAATGATTTGTTTTGCCATCCGAAACAGGCCAAAGGTTGCCATCCGCCAACCCAGCTCAAAATGCTTGTAGCTGAGCTGCTCCAGGGGTCGGTTACCAATCTGCGCCCCCAGATTGAACAACACTACCTCAATGGGGCCGATTTCTTTTTCGACATGAGTGATGCAATCCTCCATTGAATCGTCTTCGACCGCATTGAGTAAAAAGCCGGATGCCTCGCCGCCGCTTGCCTGAATGTCCTCTACCAGTTTGTTAAGACCCTCTTCATCACTACGACGACACAACACCGAGTGATAGCCTTCTGACGCAAACTTTTTACCCACCGTGCCACCAATTCCGGCACCCGCTCCCATCACCAAACACACTGGTTTCATTCAACTCTCCAATATTTTTCTCTTAGGCTTTTCTCTTAAATACTCTTTTTGTAATTCACCGAGTGAGCACGACCGTAAGCACTACGCTCATGCATCTTTTGCTGGTAGCGCAAAAGTGAGGTAGCTAACTCCAGCCCGTAAGCCTGTGCCCAATCGAGACAGGTCACCAGAACAACATCTGCCAAACCAAAACGATTTTGCACAACAAAGTCTTTATCGCTCATGTGATCCGCAACTACATTGAGGTGTTTCTGGGCGTATTCCTTTGCGCTCTCTACGACTACCGGAGCATCTCCATAGATTGCTTTTAAGTCACCATGGCGGCGCATAACGTACAAACTGGTTTCATCGATCTCGCCGTAGATGTAGCACACCCACTCATCTTCTTTTGCCTGCTCTGCAAGCGTGGTGGGCAACGTCATAGTCGACTCACTGCCATATCGACCAATAAGGTAGCGACCTATGGCAACACTTTCCGAGAGTATCAGGCCATCATCTTCCAGCAGCGGAATTTTCTGCTTGGGGGTTTTCCCGGTGTACTCCGCCGTTTGGGTTTCGCCCGTTCTAGGCCCAATGGGCATAAGCTCGTACGCCAGACCAAGCTCCTCGGCTATCCATAAAGGTCGCATAGTTCGAGCAGTGCCTGCCCCCCAGAACCTTACTCCGGTTGCCTTAAGCATTCGCTTTGATTCCCCCGCCGTGTACCCTGCAGACAATAAATACAGACGCATGCTTCAGAACGCAATACGGCAGGGCAAAACCCATGAGCTCAAATACTGTTGATTTTCAGATCAACCCAAGCGGCCAATCCTGTGGCGCTGAAGTCACCGGTCTTGATCTTTCCCTGGCACTTGGCGCTGACACCATTGAAGCCGTTCGTCAGGCCTGGCTTAAACACCATGTGCTGGCGTTTCCCAATCAGAAACTCTCGAGCGACCAGCTTGAGCGATTTGCTACCCAGTTTGGAGAGCTTGGCGACGACCCATTCTTTAATCCGATACCCGGGCGGCAGCATATTGCGGCCGTACGCCGTGAGGCAGAAGACACCAACCCCATCTTTGCCGAGTTCTGGCACTCAGACTGGAGCTTTATGCCCAGACCACCGTCAGGGACCGTGCTTTACGCCATCGATATTCCACCCAAGGGTGGCGATACCCATTTCTCCAATCAACACAAGTCCTTTGCTGCCATGCCAGAGGATATGCGTAAACGCTTTGACGGCCTGCAAGCCATTCATTCCCCAAAACTCGGCTACTCGCTAAAGGGGGCCTATGGTGACGTGACCAAGAATGGCTCAATGGATATCAAGCCCTCGGCAGAAGCCGAAACCATGTATCACACCCATCCACTGGCACCAATTCATCCAGAGACGGGTGAGCAAGGTTTCCTGAGCGGGATTTCTTACATCGTTGGATTTGAAGGTCTGAGCGATGAGGCCGCCTATCCATTACTGCGGGAACTCAACGAGTGGCAGTCACAACAGGAATTTCTCTATTGCCATCGCTGGCAAACCAACATGCTGGTGCTTTGGGACAATCGGTCTGTCATTCACAAGGCCACCGGCGGCTACGAAGGCTATCGCCGCGAACTACACCGTGTCACGGTGTATTAGCTTGCCAACAATTTGCGCTGACACAAATTGCTCGACGGAGGCCCACAGCATTGCAACAACCAGAATGGCCACGGGAACCATGCCCATGTTAACCGTGCCAAGCCAGGTGAGTCCGATAGTGCCTGTGGTAAACCAAAGTGCCGCGATAAACGCATTGCGCTGAGTAAACTGACTTCGGTCAAAGTACATCCAAAAAAAGCAGGTTGAAGCGAGCACAAACAGAAAGGTCCATACTCCCCAGGATAGAAGTATGTTCAGGGTTACCGGAGCGATGTCCGCGCTATTAGGGTAGGCCTCATGCAACATCGGCTTAATAAGCAGGAAATATCTGGGCAGTCCGGAGATGTTCACCCACAGCATGTTGAGCCAGAACGCTTTCCAAAATAGCCCACCACTCATCGGCGTTAGCGACGCTTGAACATTCATTTGTTCATTTCCCCTTATTGATCTCCAGTCGCTCACTAAGCAAGCTGGTCGAGCCAACCCGCAACGCCCTGACCAATTAGATCTGCGCTGTCTTCCTGAATGAAGTGTGCACCAGGAACCCTAATCTCTGTGAGCGCTGGAAAGCTGCGCACCAAATCAACCACACCGCCGGTGATCAGAGCACCAGGCTCAGCACGAACAAAGAACTTGGGAATCTGGGTTTCGGTTAGCCAGGCACAGTATTGCTCCACCATGCTGACAACCTCAGCGGGTTCGCCGGCTATTGGCAACTGCCGTGGCCAGGTGAGCGTTGGGCGGCGGTCTTCGCCTTTATTCAGAAAGGGCCGGCGATATTCATTCATTTCCGTGTCGGTCAATTCACGCAGTACTGAACCCGGCAGCACTTGCTCAACAAATACATTTTGTTCAAGCACCAGGTCGTCACCGGCAGGAGAGCGAAAGCCTTGAAAAAGTTCTCTTACGCCTTCAGGAAAGTCATCCCAGGTGGGCACGGGAGCCACAATTGCCTCCATAAACGCAATGCCTTTCACCGCATCAGGATTGTTCTGCGCCCAGTGAAAACCCAGGGCCGAGCCCCAGTCGTGGATGACAAAGGTCACGTTCGATTCGACCTCCAGGGCCTTTAGTAACCCAAACAGATAGTCTCGGTGTTCTGCAAAGGTGTAACGCTCAGGGCCCGAATCATCAAGCTTCTGGGAATCGCCCATACCAATCAGATCCGGGGCGATGAGCCTGCCCTTGCCTTCCAGATGCGGCATAACGTTGCGCCATAAAAACGATGACGTGGGATTGCCATGCAGAAACACAATAGGATCGCCTTGCCCTTCGTCGACATAGGCCATCCGTTTGCCATTAATCTCTTTGAATTGTTTGGTGTAGCGAGACACTTCAGTACTATGGGTGTTCATTGTGAGTTCTACCTCCGGGTTGAACTGGCAAAAAGATGAATTAGGGAATCAACGGCAGAAGAGGCTTGCTTGCGGCTCATGCCACGGCGACTGGAGACACGAAGCCCCTGCACCATCAGCATCATTAGGTTCGCAAGCTCCGCAGGTGACTGATGGGCACTGAGCTGCCCTGCCGACTGCGCCTGCTCTATCAAAACCGCAAACTCAGACTCTATGTAAGAGAGAATGTTGCTCGCCTCGCTATGCAGGGTTTTATCAACGTCAGCAAGTTCCAGTGTGGTATTCACGGCAAGACAACCAAAGCTGCGCCGTTCTTTGGTCTCGTTAACCAAGGTGACCAACAGAAACTCATGAATAGCCTCAAGCCCCACATGTTCACTTTTAACCCGCGCAAACAGGGTTTTGGTCTCGGCCAGGTAGTGCGCAAGGCCATCCAGAAATAGCCGCTCCTTACTCTTAAAGGCGGCATAGAAGCTGCTTTTGCC
>CAZWMD010000109.1:0-8262 GCA_964634815.1 uncultured Pseudomonadales bacterium
TGCCTGGGCCAAGGCCAGTGCGAGCTCCGAGCTGTTTTTTTCATCCAGCACGGCCTCCGACCAGCTATTTATCCGGCCAGTCTCGCATTGATGCATATAGGTGCCTCTTCGAAACCGACGCAGGCCCGCAAGCCCGCGTAACAGCAGGAAGACGCTGACGTGATTGGTGGGCAGTTGTTTCCCTCCGGTGGCCAGGCCAATCAGGCGACGAGCTGTGCCAGACTTAAGCAGGGCCGCACCGATCCAGTTGGGTAACACGCCGCAGATTTCCTCAACCCGCGGTTTGAAAAAATCGCGGATCTCCACAACCTGATCCTTGGTAGCCAGCACCTCGTTGTGCAATCGCCTGGTTCTTGCCGCGCTGACCTTTAGATGGGCAACACGAATGATATCCTCGAACCCCATCCACAGAGCGAGCTGTTTGGCGAATTCCCGGCTCAACCGATACTCAGAGTCTTCTGTCTCTCGGGCAACGCAAAGCTTGACCTTGTCCAGGTACTCATGGGCGTAGGCAAAGTCGAGATAGTTGGCGAGCTTGGTTGCGCCATGGAAAGCGGTGGATTGAATCGGTGTCGGTAGCTGGTGGATGCGTTCGAGTATTTTTTTGCCTTCATGGGTAGTTGCTTGCGGTAACGTAAATTTATCCGGCTGGGGTGGTTCGTAATGGTGTACATCTGTTTTGTGGGAGCCATCTTGAATAATCGAGTCGGGTTGCTGTTCGCTTGCAGCGGTGTAAGCAGAACTAAATGCGGCCAGGTTGTTTTCCACCTGGACACCGCTTGCTTCTATCACTGTTTTGAACGCATCGGGCGCTAGTGGTAAAGCTCCGGATGCGGCGACAGCGCCAAACAACGTGGCACTAATCACCGTGTTGTGGGCTTCAGCCATTGCCTGCAAGTCGAACATAATCAGGTTTTGTGCCCGTTGGCTTGCAATCTCGCGCAACGCTTGTGCGTCTATAACGCTGTCTTTTACCGCCGCTCGTTCACCGATGGCGTAAACTCGATGGTCTGAAGTGATTAGTGTTGTGCGTTGTGGCGACACAAAGCCTCGCTGCACCATCCTTCCTGCTTCAACAATTTCGGATGACACCACAAGGTCGACACTGTTTTGCATTGGAAACAGCGACATGACCGGTTGGATGTTCTTGTCAGGTACTTCCTCCGGGTATATCTCGAGATAGTAAATTGTGGCACCAGTCCGCTGGGCAACGCCTGGAACCGAGGTGGCTTGAGTTGGCCAGCCGGCGTTGTGCGCTGCCTGTTCAATCCAGTCGAGTAATACACCACCGCCCTGGCCGCCCAGCGCCGCAACAACTATATTAATGGTCGCGGTCATAGTGCACGCTCGTTGTCTGCCTGCGCGAGACGATCTTGCAGAGTGTCGATGATACATTGTCGAAATCGGTGCTTTGTTTTGTCCCACCAGTTTGGATTGGAAATAATGTCAGCGCGGGCAAACGAAGGGCACAGAACCGCAGAGTGCGCATTCCCTCCGCAAACGCCGCAGCCCACACAGCTGTTGTCAACGTAGGTGACTGGATCATCGCGAAGTGGGTCTGGATTTGGCTTGACGTTGAGTGAGGGACAGCCCGATAGTCGAATGCAAGCTCGATCGCCGGTGCATATCTCTTCGTCGACATAGAAGCGAGCCCTTACGGTGCGCTTGCCTGCCTTGGTCGCCGCCCGCACCAGGGGTTTGATGCGACGCTGCTTGTTCAGCATGCATTCGCCCTCGGCGACAATGACCTTGAGCCCTTTTGTGTCGGTAGTCAGCGCCTCAGTCAGGGTTTTCTTCATCAATTCTATGTCGTAGGTACTGATGGTTTTAACCCAGCGTACCCCAACACCTTTGACCGCCTGTTCTATCGATTGCTGTTGCTCGCGCGTGCTGTTGGTTGCATCCATGGTGGAGGCAATCAGATTTGGCGCAACAAAGCTTGGAATGTCCTGCCCACCAGTTGCCGCGGAGTAGCCGTTGTTAACTATGATCAGCACGCTGTCGTGCTGATTAAATACAGAGCTTGCTACGCCCGAATTGAGTCCGTTGTGCCAGAAACCGCCGTCACCCATGATGCTGATAGAGCGATGGGGTAGCGAATTGTGCAGCGCTGAGGAACTGGCCAACGACAGCCCATAGCCCATGATGGTGTTGCCAAGGTTGAAGGGCGGCAATGTCGCAAACGAATGGCAGCCAATATCTGAACTGATGTGGAAGTCGCCGAAGGTCTCGCTTTGCAATTGTTTGATGGCACTGAACAGGGGGCGTTCAGGACAGCCTGTACACAACCCTGAAGGGCGCGCGGGGACGTTGGTTGCCAGGGTCTGTTCCACATCAGTTGGCAATGAGTGTTCGAGCGCTTCGTAGCTTTCACGGACGTTGTAGTTACTCAGTTCCGGGGCATTGGCATCGATCAGATAGGTGGCAACTCCATCGAGCAGTGCTTGGCCGGTGTATTCTCCGGCAATCGGCAGAAAGCCTTTACCTCGGACTTTTGTGGTGGTGGCGTTGTTCGATTGCTGGACCAGCGTTGTCTGGATCGCCTGCTCGATGTGATTGGGCTGGCCTTCTTCAATAACAAGAACGCTGTCTTTGCCTTCGCAAAATTCGAGAATTTCATCGTCGAGCAAAGGGTAGGTTACGTTCAGCACATACATAGGTATTGGTGAGTTACCAAAGGCGTCTGCGAGACCCAAACGTTGCAGGGCCCGAATGGTGGTGTTGTACATACCACCTTGCAGAATGAGTCCGATGCTGCCGGCAGCACCCTCGAAGTGCTCGTTTAGCTTTGCCTTTGCAATGTAGTCGAGAGCGGCGGGTAGTCGCGCGGAGATTTTTTCTTGCTCCTGGGCGAAAACATTGGGTGGCAGGATGATCTTCTCTTTTTCGCGATGAGGTTTGACGGGGTTGTGTTTGCCAAATTCGGGCCGGACGTTGTCTTTGGCAACAAATTCCCCGGTAACATGACAGGCGCGAACTCGCATCATCAGCATGACCGGGGTGTTGCTTGCCTCAGATAACTCAAAACCCTGCTCGACCATATCCACTATCGACGTCAAGTTAGGGCGTGGGTCCAAGAGCCACATCTGCGATTTCATGGCAAACGAATGGGTTCGCTCCTGCATGATGCTGGCCCCTTCGCCATAGTCTTCCCCCAGAATGACCATGGCGCCGCCGCGAACACCAGACGATGCGAGATTTGCGAGCGCATCGGAGGCAACATTAGTACCTACCGTCGATTTCCAGGTCACCGCGCCGCGCATCGGGTAGTTGATTGATGCACTAAGCATGGCCGCTGCGGTGGCTTCACTGCCTGACGCCTCAAAATGCACGCCCAGTTCATCAAGCAGTGGGGCGGCGTCGTTAAGTACATCCATTAGGTGGGATATGGGTGAGCCCTGGTAACCGCCAACGTAGGACACGCCGGATTGCAACAGTGCTTTGGTGACAGCAAGAATACCTTCGCCGTGGAATACCTCGCCGGCGCCTGCCGTCAGGCGTTGCACTTCTTTTGCGAATGATCGTTCTGCCATATCTGCTCTTCTATCTTGGGCTCACACTTTTGGGTAATAGCCGCTGGTTAACGTTTAGTGCGCTGCAGTCGAAATCTTCTTGAAACGATGCTCGGCGTAGGTCTGCTTGCCGATGATGACTTTCTGTACCTCGCTTGCGCCTTCATAGATGCGCAACGCGCGTATTTCCCGATAGAGACTTTCCGCGATGTTACCGCTCTGTACCCCAAGACCACCAAATAGCTGTACCGCTCGATCAATGATTTTTTGGGCCGCCTCCGTTGAGTAGAGTTTTGCCATGGCCGCCTCGCGGGTCACCCGGCCTTTGTAGTGATCCTTGGTCCAGGCGGAGCGATAAACCAGTAGAGCGCTGGCATCGATGTCCAACGCCATATCGGCAACGCTTGCCTCGGTAATTTGCATGGCAGACAGCGGTGCCCCAAACATTCGTCGGGTATTCGTGCGTTCTACGGCCTCGTCCATGGCGCGACGTGCAAACCCAAGCGCAGCCGCTGCAACCGTGGTTCGAAATACATCAAGCGTTGCCATGGCAATCTTGAAGCCGTCTCCCTCACTGCCGATGAGTGCGTCAGCTGGAACCACACAGTCGTTGAACGTGAGTTTTGCGAGCGGGTGGGGCGCAATCACGTCGAGCCGCTCCGAGATTTCAAGTCCTTTGGCGCTTGCGTCAACAATAAAAGCGCTGATACCGCGTGAACCTTCATCCGGTGCGGTTTTTGCAAACACACAATAGAAATCAGCAATGCCGCCATTCGAGATCCAGGTTTTTTGGCCAGACAGGAGATAGTGATCACCCTGGCGCGTTGCGGTTGTTGCCATCGCGGCAACGTCCGAACCGGCGTCAGGCTCGGAGAGTGCAAAGGCTGCGATCGAGTCGCCGCTTGCAACCGAGGGGAGCCAGGCTTGTCTTTGTGCGTCACTACCTGCCAGTGAGATTGCCCCGCTGCCCAATCCCTGCATGGCCAGGGCAAAATCCGCGAGGCCGCTGTGGTAACCCAGGGTTTCCCGGCACAGTGCAATGCTGCGTACATCCAGGGTGTCGCTGACGCCTCCCCAGGCGGCCGGGACGCAGTGGCGTAGCCAGCCCGCTGCGCCGAGGTCAGCCACGAGTTCACGGCAAATGTCATCTACGTTGTCCGCCGCCTTGTTCGGGTGACGGAACTGCTGTTTGCCGCACCACTCGCCCAGGTCGTTAGCAAGGTCCCGGTGGTTTGGGGCAAAAAACGGCCAGTTCAGGTACGAGCGATCAGGCATGGTTAGGCTTCCTAGAACAATGTAATTAGCTTAGAAAATAGTTGATATTTCACGTGATATATACGATAAATGCAAGACCTTTAGTGTGGTATCGATAGCCAGCCCATGAGCAGGACCTACATAGAGAATCCAACTGCCGTTGCCGACCTGGTGCGCGAAGACGCTGTGCATCGCGACGTCTATGTGAATACCGAGCTGTTTGACCTTGAGATGGCGCATCTCTTCCGCGAAACCTGGGTGTTTGTTGGGCATGACTCCCAGGTACCCAAACCGGGTGATTTCACGACTACCGAGATTGGTCGCGAGCCGGTCATCATGATTCGTGACGCTCACGACACCGTGCAGGTGTTGCTGAATCGTTGTGCGCACAAGGGGGCGAAGCTGGTTAGCGCGCCCGCCGGCAATGTCCGTTCAGTCCTGCGTTGCCCTTACCATGGCTGGACCTATGAGTTTGATGGCTCGGTAAAGTTTATTCCGCTGCGCAATGGCTATGACGGCACCGGGCTTGAGCAATCGAGTGCGGTAAAGGGCATGACTCGATTGCCCAATGTAGTGAACTATCGCGGCTTTGTTTTTGCTCGATTGAGCACCGAGGGCATTTCTTTCGAAGACTACTTTGGAGAGTCTCTCAGCTCGATCGACAACATGGTAGATCGGTCACCAGCGGGTCGTCTGGAGATTGCAGGTGGCGTGTTTCGCTACATGCACAACTGCAATTGGAAACTGTTTGTTGAGAATTTGAACGACAACATGCACCCGATGGTTGCCCATGCATCATCCGCTGGTGTGGCTAAAGACTTATGGGCAAAAGAATCCGCAGCGCTCCAGAGTGATGATGAGTCAAGCCCGGTAGCCAAGCCCATGGTTATTGAACAGTTCGAACCCTTTGCCGCTGGTTATGAGTTCATGGACAACATGGGTGTAAAGATCTGTGGCAATGGCCACAGCTATGGAGGCGCCAACTTTTCGATTCATTCCGGCTATTCCGAGATACCTGACTACGATGAGGCGATGCTTGCGGCCTATGGCGAAGATCGAACGAAGGAAATTTTCTCGGTCAATCGACACAACACCGTTTATTACCCAACCCTGACTATCAAGGGTGCGATTCAGGCGATTCGCATTGCGCGACCTGTTTCGGTAGACAAAACGTTGATCGAAAGCTGGACGTTTCGGCTAGTGGGCGCACCTGATGAGCTGCTCGACCGAACGCTCACATACAGTCGTTTGATTAACTCCCCAACGTCGGTGGTTGGGCACGATGACCTGCATTGCTATCGCGCGATCCAGGAAGGGCTGGTTACCTCAGCGAACCCCTGGGTGAGTTTGCACCGTGGCCATGACGCGCAAGAAGCACAGAATCTGGATGAAGTGTTCAACGGAACCAACGAGATCTCCATGCGTGGTCAGTTCCAGGCCTGGCGGGCGCAGATGTTGGCTGGCATGTCAAAACCGGGTAACAACTGATGGACAACAACTAATGGGCACCACAGAAACCCGCACGGCCAATGCTGAGCCAGACTTATTGACCAAAGTGCAGACCTTCCTTTACACCGAAGCAGAGCTTATCGATCAGGGTAACTATGAGCGCTGGTATGAGCTCTTTACCGAAGATGCGATCTACTGGATGCCATTGGGCTATGGGCAAACTGAAGCAGATCAGTACAACGCCCTGTTTTATGAAGACAGTTTGCTTTTGAAGGTGCGAATCGAGCGGTTGCGGCATCCTCGCGCGTTTTCCCAGTCTCCTCCAAGCCGTTGCCAACACGTGTTGCAGCCACCGCGCATTGAGCAGCAGATCGAGCAGGGTGAGGTGATGACAATCTCCACCTGTACGCCGTTTTTCTATGCAGAAAGCCATGCGGACGAGCAGTTCTGGCTGGCAGGCACAGCGCATCACGAACTTATTGCAACAGGCAGTGAAGACACCTGGCGGATTCACCGTAAGCGTATCGAGTTGCTGAATCGGGAGGCTGCGCTGCCTTCTATTCAACTTTTTCTGTAGCTGACAGAACAATCAGAACAAGAGGGCGCTGCCATTTCTACTGTCTATAAACTGTTTGCCGAATCTGCACAGAAATTCGGTGATCATCCGTTTATTGAGTTGGTATCTGACACGGCGCAGCGCTATGGCGAAGCACCCTGCACTCATACCTATAGGCAAGCTCTTGACGATGTGCAACGCCTCAGCGGGTACTACGCATCACTTGGCATTGTCGTCGGCGATCGGGTGGGTCTCGGACTAGAGAACCGCATAGAGGCGTTCACTCACTGGCTTGCGTTGAACGCATTGGGTGCGTCGGTGGTGCCGTTCAATCCGCAGTGGCGAGTTGGAGAACTGGAGTATGTGCTGGAACACAGTGAGCTCTGCCTTGCTGTTTGTCTTTCTCACGGGGTTGGGCTTATTGAGCAAGCCATCAGCGCTGTTGCACATGATGTGAAACTGGTGGATGTGAGTTTGCTCGACGATGAAACCCTGTCGCTGTCCCAGGCATCAGTGGCAAGTGAAGCCGGCTCTGAGATAGACAGCGCCACCGAGTGTGCGCTGTTGTACACCAGTGGAACGACTGGCCGGCCCAAGGGTTGCATGCTCAGTAATGAATATTTTCTGTCCACTGGCGCCTGGTATCGCGATATCGGCGGTTTGTGTGAACTGCGGCCAGGCAAAGAAAAGCTCATCACGCCGCTGCCCATGTATCACATGAATGCGATGGCAACTTCCACCATGGGCATGATCATGACTGGCGGTTGCATTGTGCCACTCGATCGGTTTCACCCAAGCACCTTCTGGGCAAGCATTGAAGAGAGCCAACCCACCGTGCTGCATTACCTGGGAGTTATGCCCGTGATGTTGATGGGCATGGACTCTGTGCCTCAGGAACGAACCCACCAGATTCGTTTTGGCTTCGGCGCGGGCTTAAGTGGCGAGCTGCACACGCAGTTTGAAGAACGCTTTGGTTTCAAGCTGATCGAAGCCTGGGCGATGTCTGAGACCGGCTGTACAGTTGCGGTTATTGCAAACAAGGAGCCTCGCCACGTGGGCACCGCCTGCTTTGGTGTGCCGGGTAGCCACATTGATTATCGAATTGTTGATGATCAGGGGGTTGATGTGAAACAGGGTGATGCTGGCGAGCTACTGGTGCGCCGGCAGGGCGATAACCCCCGTTACGGATTCTTTTCGGGCTACTTGAAAGATGAAGCTGCCACAAACGCGGCATGGGAAGGCGGTTACTTTCATACCGGCGACCTGATCCGGCAGGACGAGTCGGGGGCAATGCACTTCGTTGACCGCAAGAAAAACGTGATACGACGAAGTGGTGAGAACATCTCGGCAATTGAAGTCGAAGACATACTTATGGAACACCCGGACGTCAGGGCGGTTGCTGTTACCGCTGTTCCTGATGAGATGCGTGGCGACGAAGTTTGTGCGTGCGTGGTTTCAAAGGTGCCTGCAGAGCGCTGGCCTGACACCGCC
>CAZWMD010000110.1:0-7628 GCA_964634815.1 uncultured Pseudomonadales bacterium
CCTGAGCGGCGTTGAAGGTTGCCAGGCTGTTGAACGGGTTTGCCAAATTGCCACTATTATTGCCATCAGCACCAAATTCTATGAACCAGACCCTGCTCAATTGATCTGTCATCACCTCGGGTTGGGTGAGGTTGGCAACCTGTCCCAGGTCAACGAAGCCTGATGGGTAGGCATCTACCTCAAAACCTATGACCTCAAACACCCCGGCGGCGAAAGTCCCATCCAGGCTGAAGCAGCCGTTGCCGTCATTCATGAGCGCCCCGGTACTGAACTC
Organism: uncultured Pseudomonadales bacterium; assembly: GCA_964634815.1. Taxonomy (GTDB): domain Bacteria; phylum Pseudomonadota; class Gammaproteobacteria; order Pseudomonadales; family Azotimanducaceae; genus JALZVT01. Next base: position 275 of record CAZWMD010000110.1, read on the forward strand.
AGCGCCAGCGGAGTCTCGGATCAGAGCATTTTGGACCTGTGGAATTCCTGGCGCGCGTGTCACATCACGCACGCAAACCTGTCCGGCTCTGGGATTGGTTTCGACAGGCAGGAAGGGTTGGGCAGAACCGGCTTGCTCGAGTTGTGTAACCAGATCACAACTTATTGTTCCGTCGGCGGCGACAGGTACTTGTAGAAGACGATCGACGGCATTGACTCCGTAGCTACCAAGGGGTTGTTCAACCACTACGGCAGAGTCTGTCTCACCTGATTCGGCTTCACTTGGTTCTGGCTCCGCCAAATAGCTGATACAAAGGGCGCCTTGCATGCCGTTTGCCGCTCGGTACACATCGCAAAGAATGTCGTCTGCGTTGCCGTTGGTGTCATCCAGACGAAGACTTGCCGGTATGTTCTCGTAGTAATCCGTACTTTCGGCAAGTAATGAGGAGGTAACCTCGTTACTTGAAAGTGGGCTCTCGCATTCGATGGCATTAGCCTGCAAGGTACAAATCGATAGTCCAAGCCCGGCTATTGCCGCCCTGTGCCAACCGTTTGCGGCGCTTATTAAGTCGTACATCCCCATGGAAACCCCTCCAAGAAATCCTGTCCTCGTTGGAAGTCTACAACTAAATCAATTGCTCACAGGATATTTTGTAGGTGATTTCGAGACAACGACAAATATAATGCCTATATTGGGGTGTCGATGCGCGCTGGGGCTGGAACTGTGCAGGCCGAACGAACACAAAATGTGTTGACCGTCAGTTTTTGAGTGGTTTGATTAAGGGTTAGTTACCAGTGGGTGACCTGGCTCTCTCGGTTGAGTGTTTTGATCAGAGTAAACTTCGCCGATGGAATATCGCTCCGAAGTAGATGGCCTGAGGGCTATCGCCGTTCTACCTGTCATCTTGTTTCACGCCGGTTTTCCGCTCTTTAGCGGCGGCTTTGTCGGTGTCGACATCTTTTTTGTCATAAGTGGGTACTTGATCACCTGTGTAATTTACGACGAGATCCGACTGGGTAACTTCTCGTTTGTCCACTTCTATGAGCGACGCGTTCGTCGACTCGTTCCTGCAATAATTTTTGTCTCCCTCGCCTGCCTGCCCTTTGCTTGGATGTGGATGTTGCCAGAGGAGTTGAAAGACTTTGGCGAGAGTCTTGTTGCGGTGAATGTCTTTTCCTCCAATTTCCTCTTTTGGTTAGAAACCGACTATTTTGCTGCCGCATCAGAATTGAAGCCGCTCCTGCACACCTGGTCGTTGGCCGTTGAGGAACAGTTCTATCTGGTTTTCCCCTTCATCTTGTTACTCCTTGTTCGTTGGGCTCCAGGCTATGTAACCCTGGTTGTCGGTTTGCTTTGCTGTGCCAGTCTGGCACTCGCGGTATGGGTGGGCGGTATTGATCGTTCAGCCAATTTCTATTTGTTGCCTACACGTTCGTGGGAACTGGGCATTGGGGTGTTGTTGGCCCTGAACACGGATTTACCGGCGCGGGCCACGCGCTCCATAAAAGAGATCGGCAGCCTCGCTGGATTAGGATTCATTGTTGCGGCCATTATCTTCTTTGATGACACATTCTTGTTCCCGGGTTTTGCGGCGCTGCTGCCAACCGTCGGGACCGTACTGGTTTTAGCCTTTGCGACTCAAGAGACCGCCGTGGGACGGTTGCTCAGCGTTCGTCCCATGGTTCTCATTGGTTTGATAAGTTACAGCGCCTACCTATGGCACCAACCTCTATTAGCTTTTGCGCGACTTCGTTTGCCTCAGGAGCCAACGGAGACTGTGATGCTTGGTGTCGTTGTGCTTTCACTACTTCTAGCCTATGTGACATGGAGGCTGGTAGAAGCACCTTTTAGAAATAAGAAACGTTTTGAACGCAAGCAGATATTTACCTACGCGTTAGTGACCTGGTTAATTATGGTCGCTGCAGGACTTTCCCTGCACTTCACCAACGGTGTTCCACAGAGAAACCTTGAGGCAGCAGACATCGATTTTCGTCTCCGACACAATCGAGGATTGGGCCGATACTGTTCTGTTGACGATAATGGCCAACCCGAATGTCAGACTGCTGGTTCGCCAGAGTTAGTGGTCTGGGGTGATTCTTATGGCAAACATCTGGTTCCAGGGATTCTTGCGTCAAAACCGGATCTGAAGCTGGCCCAGTTTACAAAGGCGAGCTGCGGACCGATACCTGGGGTTACGGTTGTAACCTATCCCAGATTTACAAAATCCTGGGGTAAAGAGTGCATAGATTTCAATAGAGAAGTCTTGCAGTGGTTAGAGAACAATGGCGACTCAGTTAAATACGTGGTGTTGGGTTCCCCATTTCTAAACTATTTACTCGATAGTTCAAGCATATATACCGAAACGCTGGGCGTTGTCCCTGCAGATCGCGAGCTTGTTCTGGAAAAATTCCGATCCACGCTAACCCGTCTGCAACAAGCTGGCATTCGTCCTGTGGTGTTTGCGCCGCCGTTGAAAACAGGCGAAAACATTGGAGCCTGTTTGAAACGTAGGCAGTTTCTCCGCCTTGATCTGGATGCCTGTAATTTGTCAGCCAGAGCAATACAGGAGCAAGAAGCGAATCTGAGAGTGCGCGAGTTCTTAACGGAAATTGAGAAAGAATTTCGAGTGGAGTGGCTGCCAGATATGATGTGCTCTACCGATGATTGCCCCAGCCACTCTGATGGAATTTTGTATTATCGTGACTGGGGTCACCTCACTGTAGAAGCTTCTGAATATCTAGGCGAGAAATTCGATTTCTATGCGCGTGTCGCAAGGTAGGCACGAGTCTCACGCTAACAGTTGGGCCGCGATTTCTGTGTGGCACGTCGCTGCAATTCGAAAGAGTTGTGAGACAATGCAGTCGAAGAGTTCTGTCTGACAGGAATCTCTTCATCCAATTCCCAATTTGAATTTTGGTAGTATGCAACTAAGACGACTAAAGACGCGGGCGCGGCAGTTCTTCGATCACCGATCAATCCAACGAGAGATCGAAACCCGCATGCGTAGTGGCGTCACTCATGTCCTTCCGGATTTTGTTATTGCGGGAGTCATGAAGTGCGGTACTACCTCTCTATTTAACCATCTGATTAACCATCGATGTGTCGCTGAACCTCTGGTTAAGGGTGTTAAGTATTTCAATCGAAACCTTGAACGCGGGGATGAATGGTACAAGGCCAACTTTCCTTCTGATGAAGAGATGCAAGCACTTCGTACATCCGAAGGTTGCGCTATGACAGGGGAATCCAGCCCGGACTATCTGCCAAATCCGGAAGCAGCATCTCTGCTTCATCAACTCAGGCCTGATGTCCAATTGATCGTGTTGCTTCGAGATCCTGTTGATCGTGCATTGTCCCATTACCACTATCGCAAAGTCAGGGGGCGAGAAAATCGTTCGTTTGAAGAGGCGATAAAAGAAAACTTGGCTTCACTTGAAGCCGAAGCAGCTGGAATCAGTTTGTTGCAACAACACCCAAACTACACCTCTTATCTTGGTCGTGGGCTATACATGCCGCAACTGAGGCATTGGTTGGAGGTGTTCCCCAAGGAACAAATAAAGGTAGTGGGCAGTGAGCAGTTCTTGCAAGATGCTCAATCGGTGTATTCTGAAGTTCTCGAGTATTTGGGTTTGCCTGGCGACCAGCTGGCGGTGCGGAAGAAATACAACACTGGGAAATATGACGAGATGTCCAGTTCTACACATCAGCTTTTGTGCGATTATTTCCGTCCTCACAATCAGCATTTGTTTGAATTTGTTGGCCGTGAATTCGAATGGAAATCGTAACGCCGAACCAAAGCTGAACTAACTGTCGTTGATGCTCCTCCATTTTGGTGATTTTCTTTGAGCGACCAAATAGCTTTCCAGACGAGACCAGACTATAGATTAGGGAATAACTCTTTCCTTGTCTGGCTGCTTGGCGCCTTGTTTGTTTCTCTCTTTGTGTTGGAGTTTCTTGTAGAGGATCTGCACGCGCTACCTTCTGTAGTGACTTGGGTGCCTGAGTTATTATCAGGTATTGCGACTCTTGTTGTTATATTTGAGCTTGGGAAAGCTCCTACTCTACCTCTGCGTCCTGCGTATTTAGGTTTGTTTGTGGCGTATCTGGCAATAGTGGTCACGGGTTGGGTCCTAAACGAAGCCTCTTTTGGCACTGTTATTGCCGGTGCTCGTTTCTACTTCAAATTCACGCCGTTCTTTCTGCTTATGGTGTTGGTTAGTGTTGACTCTCAGGCGCTGGACCGACTGTGGAAGCTTTTGACTGTGCTTCTTTGTCTTCAGCTACCAATAATTTTGATTCAAAAATACGCGCTTGGCCTGCCTCCGGACCGAGTGAGTGGCAGTCTTCTGGTGGGCTCGAGTGGCGCCTTTATTCTGATATCCGGGGTTGCATTGGTCTTTTCCAAATACCTGGCCAAGGTGATTGCAGGGTTACCAGCGCTTGCTCTTTGTATCCTCTTTTTCTTCCCTACGACCCTCAACGAAACGAAAGGCACAATTGTGCTTTTGCCAATCTGTGTTCTGGTTGCCTTTCTCGCGCTGCCGAAGCAAAACAGGTTGCGCCGTTTTTCCCTCCTCAAGCTGAGTTTGGTTTTTGCGTTTACCGTGTTTGTATTCAATTCTGTCTATCTGCTTACGGTTGCGGAAGAGTTTGGCGTTGATGAATCTGGTAACTACAATCGAACACTCGGCGGTTTTGTAACTAACCCCCGCGAGAAACTCCTTACCTATCTGTATGCAGGGGATGCGGGGCAGGTGAATGCAAATGCTCTTTTGGAGGGCGATCGCTCACGGGTATTTGGTGTAGTAGAAGATGTCGGTATCACAAAAAGTCGAACTCGCCGTATCGATGCTGTTCTGCTGCCTTTTCATCTGTTTGAGGAACGACCGTTTCAGTTGGCTTTAGGGCTGGGTTCCGGGAATACAATGGTATTTTCGTCAGAATTTCTCACTGGGGAATACTCGCTCATCCCGGAATTCATTGGCGTACAACTTACCTTCTCCACACTCATGTTGGAGACTGGACTTATCGGAGTAATGGCCTTTTTGGCATTTTTAGGTCTTGTGGGCGTGGACTCATTCAGGCTGGCTCGTTCATCGTCAAAGCGGAACTACCTGGGAAGTTGGTGGCTGGGTGTCACCGTAATCTACTTTCTGTCGATGTTTTACAAAGATTTCATCGCCTTTAATGCCATTAGCTATCTGTTTTGGCTGTTTTCGGGTCTGATTGCCAGAGAAGCTTACCTTGCTCGCAACAGAGGGCGGGGTGGACGATTTGTCACGCCCTAGGTGAGCTTCGAAACACCTGTGTAGCTGGAAACGAGGAAATTTCTTCAGCTATCTATCAAATTTGTGAATCTTGTCTCAACCCGGCGATGTACTCTGACAAACCTTCCAGGAGGTTCTGTATTATCAGAGCCAATATGCGTGCAGGAGCATAACCACCGCGATGTCTGTATCTTCCAAATTCTTTCTTCCATTGACGTGCCTCACGGCCTTCGCTTGTGTTGGAGTGTTCGCCAATTCCTTACTTGCTCCGCCGACTCAAATACAAGTAGAGGGGGCAGAGTTAATTCAAGTTGCTCCACCTACACCGGGTGCGAGTGATTCTGAGGTATTTCCCGGAACAAACATAAGGTATTCCCAGGTCGTTGGTGTGCGAACGAATGGTCAAGACTTTCCCGCAGAGGGCTGGTTTCGCTCTGCCTGGAATCTAACCATGTCGGAGGCTATGTCGCGCCATCCTTCGGCTTTTTCGGGGCATGTTAAGGCAGTTCTTGGGAAATCAATTCGATGGCGAGATTGTTTGGTTGATTCGAATCGATTCATGACGGTCGCAGAGATGGCTGACCCTTCACACTCGAACTATGTATGGAACCAACCCGGCGGCGATGGATTGACTGAGGCTCTGGATGACCCTCTTGTACTCGACGGCACCACCAAGATCGCGTTGGTTGTCGCGGACTCATCTTCTGGAGCTCCCAACGCGGTTCCTCTTTTTCTGCTAGATATGGATCTGGCCTTTATAGGTACTCCTGACAATCGAGCGCATGTCCTTAGATTAGATAAAGCCATGGCACGGGATTACTCAGTGGCGTTCTTCACGGCCTTACTCACCAGGTGGGGTAATGATCCTGGCTTGCACTCTGTAAACATTAGTGAGTATTTTGCGGGCAACGCGGATAGTCATCCTGCAGACTTTAACTTGGCAGAACATGTTCAAGGTCGAGCTTCCACCTGGCAGAGAATAGTAGACGCTGCTCCCTTGGATGCTAACGGAAATCGCGTCGCTATCGTGCAGACTTCTCCGTTGCTTCATTCAGGGATCACGGCTGCCGATCTTGCGAACGCCAAAGTAGGTATAAGTCAACCTGACCCTGATGTGTTTCAACATGACTGTGGTTCTGAACTTCCGGGAAGCAAGCTCTGTGAGTTGGGATCAGTCTCCAGAGGGCTGCAAGACCTATTTGGTGTTGTTCCTAGCTTTATCACCCAGGATGACAGATACGCACGAATTGGGCGGCGCTCTGGTGGATGGCCCTCCAGCAGCAATCTATCCAATCCTTTTGGTATCGCTGCAGGTGGTTCTGAGGTTGCCAGTATGGAACAGGTGATGTGGTACCGATGCAATATGGTTCCTACAGATAGCACGATGTTTCATCTCTCGACAGCAAGCGCCGCGCAGGGTATTTGGGATGAGGACTCATTCTTTCGCGCACTTGGCCGGTTTGGTGTTGGGGGCTCAGAGTCATGCGGCAGTGGTGCGTTTCCGCCCGCTCTCAACTGACTTAACCTGATCTGATCTGGCTTCTCGATTACGCGATAGATGTATCGTTGGTAGGTTGCGATCCGCAATCCCTATATCTGTCGTGTAACTTGCGCGTAAAGCCCTAGTCTTTCTCCCCCTTCCCGGCTTCACGGTTTGAAGCCACAAGATACCTTCCGGATTGGCGAAGAAGTTCGCAGCTAATAGCTGGCGAACCTTTTACAATTTGTGTTGGTCGTCTCGAGAGAACCGATCAAGTTAATCGAGGCAGGCTTTTCTGCTCGACACGTTCACTTCACACAGCGCCATTGCCCATGATCAACGACATATACCGCAACAAAAAAGTACTTGTAACTGGACACACTGGTTTCAAGGGAGCCTGGCTCAGCCTCTGGTTGAGTAAAATGGGCGCGGAGGTTATCGGCTTGTCCGATTCTGTACCGACAAATCCCAGCCACTTCGTTGCAGGCGGTATTGAGTCGATTGTCGAGACTCATTTTGCCGACATCAGAGATGCACAGAAAGTTGCCGAAATCGTACAAAGTGTGAAGCCTGACTTTGTCTTTCATATGGCAGCACAGGCGCTGGTTAA
>CAZWMD010000111.1:0-7535 GCA_964634815.1 uncultured Pseudomonadales bacterium
GCCTCGCCTTTGGCGGTAACGGGTAAATCAGCCGGTGAAAAAGGATCAGGCCGCCGACGTCGCTCACCAGAGCTAAGTCTTGCGCGGTTCCAAATGCCCGAAAAGTCTGTAGAAGGAATGAGCGGTTGGACGATTAGCGGCTTGTTTTGTTCTGGGTATTTCCGTGCTTCTTCCCTGGGACGTCCAAAAGACCACAGCTTTTTGCCGTCTCGATTATTAATGATGTAGCGAACGAAGAACTGGTTGCGACTGGCTCGACGGTCCGGGTTTCCCCGCACTCGAATTTTGTCATCAACCTGCAGTGAATCAGCCTGCCAACCCATCTCCGTTAGAACGGGCCTGGAGTTCATTTCCAGCAGCAAACGCTTGGCTCCCCCTTGCTTGTCGTCGATCTCAATAACCGCAAAAACATGGGGATTCCTCCACTTGAACTCAACAACAACGCCGTCGTACTCCAAGAACTTTTGCATGTCGTAGTTAGAGCGCGAGTGGTGCGCATAAGCGGTTTCCATCAAGAGTCCAAACACTATGAACAGAAACGTCTTGAACATGGGCTGTCTCCGCCATCTGGTGGCATTCAAGGTTGAGGGAGTGAAGGCTGGCTCAACTTTTACACGGTGTTATTGAATCGCAGCCACTTTATGCGATAATTTTGCCATATTACTCTAATAATCGATTCTTTGATGGCCAAGGCAATTATATTGCCATGTCATCAATAAACCTAAGCCACACCGACGTACCCCCGTTAGTGTAGCTATTTCATTAGCCAATCCAATTCCTTTTAAAAAGAGGTACCGCGCATGAAAGCCAAGACCGTCCTGGTGATTTCCTTTGCGATGAGCTTGTGGGCTGGTGCAACCGGCGCCGCAGAATCCAATGGCAAACCCAATCGTCACGCAATCCTACCACCCCCGGTGCCACTGGCACCCGCTCCGGTAGACAAAGGCACTCTGGCGCCCGACGGCATTGGTATTTCTGTACGCGACCGCACTCGCACCGTCGGCGAGATGACATCCGAAAACATGACCTATACGCCCTGGCAGGACGAGTCGACCATTCAACCATTGGCCGCCGGCGCACAAATACCCAGCAACGCTTTGCTAAAGAACATGAGCGGTGAGAGTTTTGATCTAAACGCAGCAATCGCAAATCAACCCACTATCGTCATCTTTTTTCGTGGTGGCTGGTGTCCTTATTGCAACGCGCATCTGCGCGAGCTACGAACAAGCATGCCCGCTCTTAAAGAGATGGGTTACCGACTTCTGGCGATTAGCCCAGATGGGCCAGAGAAGTTGAACGAGCTCGAAGAAAAAGCAGACCTGGGGTATGAGTTACTCTCTGATGAGGATGCCGAGGTGGCCGCCGGATTTGGGCTTCGCTACAAGCTCAGTCAGCAATACATTGATCACGTGAAATCAACGCCATCAAAAACGGACTTAAGCAATCAGAACAGCAGTTTCATGCTCACGCCCGGCGCCTTTGTGCTTGATACCACCGGAGAGATTCGCTTTGCCTATGTGAATAACAACTACACAGTTCGAATCAGCCAAACGGCTCTGTTGGCCGCAGCAGAGGATGCATTGAAGTGAAACCATCGATAGCAGCAATCCTGATTGCGCTGGCCGCATGGCTTTGTGCACCGGCTGGCGCCAGCGAACACCCAACGCTCATTACCCCGGAAAAAGAACCTCTCACGCTGTCCACATACAAGGGTAAATCGGTACTGGTGAACTTCTGGGCTACCTGGTGTGGTCCGTGCCGCAAAGAAATGCCAGAACTTGATCAACTTGCCCAGCGACTGGACCCGGAAAAAGCGGTTATTGTTGGGCTCGCAGCGGACGAGCCCGTTGCCGTCGACAAATTCCTGGCAACTATGGCGCTCTCCTACCCCATTGCCAGCGGTGACCCTGATCAGCTATTTGCCTGGAGCACCCAACTTGGCAACCAGATCCAGGTGCTGCCCTTTAGTGTGCTGTTAAACGATCAAGGCGAGATCGTCTGGCGAAAAATGGGAGAACTGGATTTTGCGGAGCTAGAACCGGTTATGCAGCCATATCTTCAATCAACCCCATCGCCCTAAAACCTCGACCAATAGAAGCACTATGTCTACTGAACCAGCGCCGTTGAGTCGAATGCTATGGGCGCCCTCCGAGAGTCAGATCGAAGGAACCCAGTTAACCGGCTTTCAACAGCATATCGAAGCAACTCACGGCGAGTCGTTTGCGGACTACCGCGAGCTACACCAATGGAGTATCGATTGCCTGGCAGAGTTTTGGCAGTCGGTTTCGCAGTTCAGCGGCGTGCAGTTTTCGACAGAACCAACAACCATTCTCGCACCAGGCAGTGATTTTTCAGCTAGCCGCTGGTTTCAGGGCGCGCGCCTGAACTTTGCAGAGAACTTGTTACGTATCCGCGACGACCGCCCGGCGCTTGTGGGGTTGTTAGAAGATGGCAGTCGGCACACCTATTCCTACGCGCAGCTAGCAACTGCCGTTGGTGAGCTTGCCGGCGCAATGCGTAACTACGGCATCGTCGAAGGCGATCGGGTAGCCGGGTTCTTACCCAACCTGCCAGAAACCATCATTGCAATGCTTGCGACTACCAGTATCGGTGCAATATGGTCGTCATGCTCTCCGGATTTTGGCGCGCAAGGCGCCTGTGATCGGTTTAGCCAAATCACCCCCAAGCTGCTGTTCACCTGTGATAGCTACCTGTATGGCGGCAAGCAATTTGATTGCCTGGAAAAAGTGGCAACCGTCCAAGCGACAATCGATTCTATCAAGCAGGTCATCGTCTTCCCTTTACCAACCACAGAACCAACCTCAGATCGCCTGGCCTTAAACGAGCTGCCAGCCACTTTTTGCACCTACAATGACTTTATCGCTGATTCATGCGACTCAGCGTTAACCTTCACACAGGTTCCCTTCGACCACCCTCTATACATTATGTATTCCTCGGGCACGACGGGAGCACCAAAATGTATTGTGCACGGCGCAGGAGGCACGTTACTGCAACATCTAAAAGAACACCGTCTGCATGTCGACTTAACTCGTGAGGACAAGTTTTTTTACTTCACCACCTGTGGGTGGATGATGTGGAACTGGCTAGTCTCAGGACTGGCAACGGGTGCAACACTAATACTCTACGATGGCTCACCCTTCGCACAGAGCCCAACGAGTAATGGGGGAATACTGCTGGATCTCATTGATCAGGAGAGTATCTCCGTATTTGGTACCAGCGCAAAATACATAGCCGCGCTGGAGAAAATGGGCTGCACACCAAAAGAAACGCACCAGCTCGACTCGTTGCGCTTGCTGTTGTCAACGGGTTCACCTCTCAGCGACCGGTCCTTTGAGTATGTCTACCGAGACATCAAAACGGATGTGCATTTAGCCTCCATTTCCGGCGGAACCGACATTGTCTCCTGCTTTATGCTGGGCAATCCGAATTTGCCCGTCTATGCAGGCGAGTTGCAGTGCGCCGGGCTCGGTCTGGCTGTGGAGTTTAGAAACCAGTCAGAAGTGGCAGAAGTTGGGGTAACTGGTGAGCTGGTATGCACCAAACCTTTCCCTGTTGTTCCTATAGGTTTCTGGAATGATCAGGACAATCAAAAATTCAATGCCGCCTATTTCGACCAACGGCCTGGCATGTGGACTCATGGCGATTACGGAGAAGCCACGATTAACGGCGGGTTTATTGTTCATGGCCGGAGCGATGCGGTACTAAATCCGGCAGGAGTTCGTATTGGTACCGCTGAGATCTACCGTCAGGTAGAAGCGATCCCAGAGATCGTTGATGCTGTGGTAGTTGGCCAGGACTGGGACGGAGATGAACGAGTCGTTCTTTTTGTTGTACTAAAGACCGGGCAAGAATTAGATTCTGAACTAATCGCTCGAACCAAAGCCTTTATTCGACAGAACACAACGCCCCGTCATGTACCCGCAAAGATAATCGCGGTAGCAGATATTCCCAGAACGATCAGTGGCAAGATTGTGGAAATCGCGGTTCGCAAAGTGATACATGGGCAAAGCGTTGACAACACCGAAGCACTTGCCAACCCAGAGGCCTTAGACCACTTTCGCAATCGTGACGAGCTAAGTTCCTAAAGCGACACAACAGGGACCAATCTAACCGTCAGTCCAAAGAGGCAAGCAAACTCTCTCTAAACTCCAACAGCGTTTTTTTCAGAAAGCTCTTCGACTTCACAAAACGAATCGTAGGAACAGGCACAGAAACTGCAAACGTGCGCCCCATCGGATCTAGAAACGCGGTGCCTACAGCAGAAATGCCTTCGGTATGTTCCTCATTGTCTATAGCAACATGGGTTTTTCGTATAGCAACAATTTCTTTTAGAAGCGCGTCTAACGCGGTAATGGTGTTAGGCGTTTCCTTAACAAATTTCTTGCCAAACAGGTTTTCTATCTCTTGATCATCCAACATAGACAGCGCGGCTTTACCATTAGCCGAGCTGTACGTCAGAAAACTCTCTCCAACCGACGATACCGCGCTTAAGCGTTGGTTCGCGGCAATCTGGTCGACAAAAACCATCTTCTTGCCACGCCTAACTGACAGATCAACGGTTTCGCCCGTAATCTGCGCCAGAGACTCGAGATGAGGGCGGACAAAGTCAGTGAAATCGAAGCTAGTGTTGGCAGCCATCCTGAGTATCGCAGGCCCCAGTTTCACTCTGGCGTTTAGCGATGCCCCTATCAACAGGTGTTCTTCAGCCAGCGCCCCTACAATGCGTTGCACGGTGGAGCGGGGCAAGTTTACACGTTTAGCTATTTGCCCAAGGCTCAAACCATCGTGTTCATTCTCGAGCGCTCGAAGAATGCTGGCAGCACGAGCTATCACCTGTATTCCAGGTCCAGACTTCGCTCCAGATTTAGTAATAGATTTCGCAACAGAGAGCTTCGTGCTTCCTGTTAGGTTCGCTGTACCAGTTTCAGACATAAATTTGGGCTCAATTTCGGAAGACTATTCCATCACCAGACATCGGCTTACACTATCGCAATGCACTGCACTATACTATCTGCTTGCCTAACAGCCAGAAGACGCAGATGAAAGAAGCTAAGGTTTATCGATAGTCATCATTGTATCTCTCTCGCGCAGCAGAAAGAGCGCCAAACACGCAGCCAACATCGGCAACGCGCCAAAGTACAAAAGTTGATGAATCTCATAAGGCGGGAAGAGACGCTTTCCGGATACCAACGTAGTAACAGTGTGTGCAAACAAAACGACACCGTAGGTTAGGGTTTTGTATTTCCCTGCCAAAAATGCCAATAGAAGTATGAGTTCCGCAACACCCAGTACTAACAAAAACGTTTCAGATACATCAACATTGTAGTAATGCTTGATCATTCCACTGTTGTGTTTGAAATTAACAATCTTATCCAGTGTCCACGCCATGAACACGACAAATACCCCAATCCGTAAGCCCAATAGGGAAATTTGGAGTCTTTTTTCATCAGTCATTTAACCCTGCCTCTTTCTATCCAAGTTCTATCCAAGTTCTATCCAAGCCATTTTTCTATCAAAACCCTTCTTGCAAAATTACTCTTGGAGTGGAATCTTCACTATCTGGTCATAGAAACCGGCAACTTCCAGTTCAATAACTATGGGTTTATCCGATATGTTGAGCCAGAACCAGCCATGCTGCCCCTCGTAGGCGGCAATAATTGAGCCGGCATGCTCGGAGCCCTCGCCTTCTATATAGCGAGTAAAAAACTCTGTCTCTTCCAGTGTTGGATGAGCATGGAAGTCGTAGTAAACCGTCCCGTCGTTCACCCGCCAGCGATAAACTATGCTATCGCTCTGCTGCATTTCGATTTTGTACTCCACCTCGCCGTCCAAACCCAACTCAACAGCTAATGTCTGATGCTTGAACGCCCTATTTGAGGGGCTGAAATTCTCGGAGACTATGGCAGGAATGGGCCTCCCAAACTCGTCCTGCTCAACCGGATAGTCCTTTGGATCAATCAGGCGATACGCTAGCTCGTCATCAGCAGATTGCTCCCGGACAACCCGAGTACCGGTGATGCCTTCATTACCCTCGTTTTCATTTAGAGTTCGAGCGTTGCTGCTCTTCTGTTCGGCCGAAAACTGCAGCCCGACAAGCCCACCAATCAACAGCGCCGCAATCAACAGAAAAATAAGACTAGATCGGTTCACGGCGTGTCCCTGTTAACGAGTGATTTTCTTAAGGAGTGATTTTGTTTTCCAGTGCTGACAACATTCATGCTCAACTCGCTAACAGATACTGTTGAAACTGAAAAGTCATTAGCGCAACACCGGCCGTTAACAGCATACCGTTAACGGTATGCGCAACCAGTTTATTCTCTCGAAGGATCGGCAGCAGCCTCAAAACGCCAAGAGTTGCAATCAGAGCAGTTAGCTGCCCAAGCTCCACGCCGACGTTAAAGGCCAACAAATTTGCTATCAGTCCGTCATCTCGCACTGCCACGGCCTGGAGTTTTGTCGCCAAACCAAGACCATGAAACAATCCGAACACCAGTACAACAAGCTTTTCGTTTGGTCGCTCACCAAAAAATGAGCTGAACCCACCGAGGTTATCAAAGCCTTTGTAGACAACTGATAAGCCTATAATCGCATCGACCAGATATGAGTTAACACCCCAACTAAAAGCAACGCCCAGAATTAGTGTGATGCTATGTCCAAGTGCGAACAAACTAACCAGCACAACTACATCTCGAAAATGCCTGACATAAAAAATGACCCCCAACAGAAACAGGAGGTGGTCATAACCAGTAATCATGTGCTTCGCACCTAGCCAACCATAGTGCAGCAGCTGAACGCCGGATAGCCCTCGAAGTACCTCTACGTCTCCTGAGCTAACTTCATGAGCGCTTGAGACGAGACTTAGCAGCCAAAGCGTTACAAGAAGCAGTAATTTGGAGTGAATAGACAACGCTAGCTCTGTATTTGTAAAAGCAATTGGTAGGCTCCGATTTGCTCTGGCACAAGCCTTCTGATATCAGCGGAACACGCTCGACAATGAAAGTAGAACTGATTTCAGGGCAATCCAAAATCGTCTTACAGTCTCCTCATTATAGATCCTTTTATTCTAACAATGCCGCCTAAACTCGATTATTATTAATTTCTTCGGAATAATCGATAATATCGCAATTTTAGCGCTGGAGAGAAGAGATGAAAGATTTCGCTGTATTTGCAGCTTTTTCGGGGTCAAAGGCCACAGTAATTGGTCTTTCAGCACTCGCGTCAGTTGGGGCGTTTGCGCAACAAGAGGATGGTTCTTCTACAAGCCGCTACGCGCTTGAAGAGATCGTAGTTACTGCGCGAAGAACAGAAGAAGGCCTGCAAGACGCGCCATTGGCCGTCACGGCGTTATCGGGCGCAGATCTTGAGAACAGAAGCGCAGTTGATGTTATTGACTTTGCCGATGTCGCACCAAATGTGAATTTCAAATCTGGCGGTAATATTAGTGGCTTTGGCGCCGCGCCCGTCGTAACCATTCGGGGGGTGGGTCAATCAGATTTTGTTATTAACACAGACCC
>CAZWMD010000112.1:0-3576 GCA_964634815.1 uncultured Pseudomonadales bacterium
GTTCGCGGGAGCTAGCGCTCTGAGGTATACCGCGCAGTAGCCGCGGTTATAGCCCAAGCTCGGACAATCCGGGATGGTCTTCTGGCCGAGGGCCTAGGGGCCAATGAAACAACCTTTCCTCCGCTGAGATAGGCATATCACTTATGCTCGCGTGACGTGCTTTCATCAGGCCATTTTCTGCGAACTCCCAGTTTTCATTGCCGTAGGAGCGGTACCAGTTACCTGTCGCGTCTTCAGACTCATAAGCGTATCGCACCGCGATTCGGGTTTCCGAGAACGCCCAAAGTTCTTTGATTAGCCGATAGTTAAGTTCTCTTTCCCATTTCTGCTGCAGAAATGCTACTACTTCATCGCGGCCTCGTACGAAGTTGCATCGATTCCGCCAGCGGGTGTCTTCTGTGTAAGCCAGTGCTACCTTGGCGGCGTTGCGAGTGTTCCAGCCGTCCTCTGCAAGGCGAACTTTTGCTACCGCGGTTGCGTGGTTAAACGGTGGCTTCGGTATTGGTTTGTTCATAGTTGCTCTCTTAGTCTTGCTCGTGAATGTTAAAGCTCTTGGTTTGCAGTGACTACGAATTCGCTTTGCACATGCTGATCATGTTAACTTTTTGCCGTAACCGGAGAACAGATCACATGCTGACGCGCGCAATCACGGCAGAAGAGATTGAGACCTATGACCGTGATGGCATCGTCTGTCTGCGCGGATTATTTAACACCGACACGGTGGAGATGCTGCGCGAGGCGGCTGAGCAGTGCATGACGGCCGAGCCTACTGACTTAACCATGGAAATCGCGCAAATACGCGAACAGAAAGGTCGTTTCTTCTTTGATACCTTCACCTGGCTGCGCAACAATTTGTGCGAAAAATTCGTTCATGAATCGCCTGCCGCGGAGATCGCGGCGCGAATCATGGACTCCTCAAAAAGCAATATCTTCTTCGACCAATGGCTTATAAAGGAACCCGACACGCCGGTCGAAACACCCTGGCATCATGACCAGCCTTACTGGCCAGTGCTCGGCTTTCAGGTCTGCACACTGTGGCTGGCACTGGACCCGGTAACCACCGACAGTGGCGCGGTGGAATATATCAAGGGCAGCCATCGCTGGGGTCAGCGTCTAAAGCCCGAGAGCTTCTCTGGTCATACAAAATTCACTGAGGATCTGCCGCCTGTCCCAGACATCGAGGCCGAGCGCGAGAAGCACGACATCGTGCAGTATCAACTGCAGCCCGGCGACTGCACGATTCATCACGCGCTGCTGGTTCATCATGCGCCCGGAAACATCCGAAACGACCGCCGCCGCCGCGCCTACGTTACCCGCTGGGCTGGCGACGATGCTGTGTTCCATCCTCACGACGGGGTTCAGAAAATGCCACCCTTCCCCGATATCCCCGCGGGTGGACCGCTGGACAGTGACTTATGGCCAGTGGTGTGGCGAAAATAAATTAACTGCCAGGGTAGATGAGGTTGTTGGTACTAAAAGGCGTCCGTTTTCTGGGTTATGTTGCGGTGACTACCAATTCGCCCTGCACAGAAGCCATACCCACCAGCTCGCAAATTACGCTGATGATGCGATAATCTAGTGCTTCAGAGACCTACGGGTCGGACGGTTTATACCTGCAGAAGGGTCTGAATTATGCGCCGTGTCGTTGTTACCGGGCTGGGTATTGTCTCTTGCATTGGAAATGACGCAGAGACAGTTTCAAAAAATCTAAGGGCTGGATATTGTGGCATCGATAAAGACGAGCAAATGGCAGAGCTCGGTTTTCGCAGCCAGATCTCTGGCCGTCCCAATTGCGATTACAGAGAAATAATCCCAAAGCGATCCCATCGTTTCATGGGTGACGGGGCTGGCTGGGCAGCGGTTGCGATGAAAGACGCCATCGAAGACTCAGGTTTAAGTGACGACCAGGTATCTCACCCACACACGGGTATCATCGCAGGATCAGGTGGCCCCTCATGTCTGGAAATCTCCCGTGCGGCTGATATCACACTGAAAAATAACAGCCCTAAAAGAATTGGGCCATTTGCAGTGCCAAAGGCAATGTCCTCAACGGTCTCTGCCACTCTCGCCACACACTACAAAATTAAAGGTGTGAACTTTTCGATCACATCGGCGTGTTCCACGTCCCTGCATTGTATTGGCTCAGCAGTGGAGCAGATTCAATGGGGCAAGCAAGACATCATGTTTGCCGGTGGTGGCGAAGAGCTGGAATGGTCGTTGTCGTCACACTTTGATGCCATGGGCGCCATGAGCAGCAAATACAATGACAGTCCGAAAACCGCAAGCCGGGCTTTTGATGAAACCCGTGATGGCTTTGTTATTTCGGGTGGCGCAGGCATGGTGGTCTTGGAAGAGTATGAGCATGCCAAAGCACGCGGCGCAAAAATATACGCTGAAGTGATTGGTTACGCGGCAACCTCTGATGGTGACGATATGGTGGTTCCCTCTGGCGAAGGTGCCGAACGGGCTATGCGTGAGGCACTAAAGATGGCAGGCGGTAAGATCCCGGATTACATCAACCCACACGCAACCAGCACACCCGTTGGCGATATCGCGGAAACCAAAGCAATCGAAAGGGTTTTTGGTCTCGATGGCCCCTACGTCTCAGCCACAAAGTGTCTAACGGGTCATAGCCTGGGAGCCGCCGGGGTACAAGAATCAATTTACACGCTGTTGATGATGGAACAGGGTTTTGTTGCCCCCTCGATAAATCTGCAAACTCCCGACCCTGAGATTCCAGCGATTAAAATTGCCACGGAAACCATCGATACAGAAATTAGCGTCGCCATGTCCAATAGTTTTGGCTTTGGTGGAACCAATGGCAGCATCGTTTTTGGCAAGGTTTGACACGCGCAGAGGTTATTCTCCACCAAGCCCTGAAGCCTGGTAGCGCACTTAGTCCCTCCGAAAAGTAATAGTTGGTTCTGCCCGGTGGCTGTGTCTGACATAAGATTGAATCCAGGTTACGGAGGCATCCAAATTGAGACACAATCCACGGATTTGAACTAACGATGGGCTTTACGCTGAAGTTGCACATAGCGAGCTGAACGATTAGCTGCGCTTCGCGTCGTATCCTTACGCGCGACACAATTCCAAATAGGACAATAAGAGGACGTGTATGAAGTGCTTGAACGGCTGCGGTTCTATGGAGAACACGCTATACAAAGGGGCGGAAATCGACGTCTGTCCCAGCTGCCTTGGGGTTTGGCTCGACGAAACTGAACTCGCTGATATCGTTGCTGCCGCCGATGATCGTTGGCCTCCAGGTGTAGTTGAGTGGGCCTTTGCGCGCACTGAGCGTCGTATATCTTTATCTGCGAGTGAGGACGAGCGACCACTGGAATGTCCAAGCTGTGCGTGCTCGCTGCACGAAGCAAACTACGAAGGCGACTCTGGTGTCATCATCAAGACCTGTCAGCACCGGCACGGTGTATGGCTTAACCGAGGTGATTTGGTGACCTTACAAATTGTTGTTAGGCATCGCCATTTCAAGCTGGAGACGGCTTAGTTCGGGAGGCTTGGATTGGAGTGCCTAGTTCGGGCTAGGCTGCTCCGAAGCAAGATCACCCATCAACT
>CAZWMD010000112.1:3676-7282 GCA_964634815.1 uncultured Pseudomonadales bacterium
TCGTTAAAAGCCTGTATTTCCTGCTCAGTTAAATCTGTTCGCTTAGGCATAGCGAGAGGGTCATACGGTCTACCGAGCCTCTGTTCTACACTAGCAAAATCGATACTCGAATTTGTCTCTTCCGCAGCGTTAGCGATTTCATCCCGTATGGTTAGTTCAGGACTATGAACCGAATTTTCCGATGGTGGTTCATTAGGCTCGACCTGAGTTGTATCGGCAGCTGATCCTATTTCACCTGCGATTTTTCTGTCTTTATCTATATAAATTAGCGCTGCTAACGTCAGCGCTATAACGACAGCCGTGTAGAGGGTGGTTTTCATTAAGAAGACTCCTCGTTGCCCAACATTGGTTCCTTCTGTCTCGGCCTGCCCATTCCTGACCCCTCTGCCTGTGCTGCAACGACGGGGTCACTGGTCAGCACTAGGGTGAATTGTTCGACAATTTGGGCCTGCTGGTTGGACACTGGCGCCTCACCACTTTGTTATAGTCAAATATACTGCTTAAATTCCTCGGATGGCCGCTCATCGCCACTACACCAGAGCCACAAGATTCCGAGGAGTTTCTGACTATGCCCCTTTGTGTTGATTCGTTGATTACTTCTGTTCTCCGGTGGAAACAAACAGTGCCACTGCTCGGCGCGTTATCTGTGGTGCTTGCTGCACCCAGTGTTCATGCCATGTCAGCGGCTAACTTTGTTGAGACCGGCACCATACGCGGTGTTCAGGGTGGCCCCGTGGTTATCAACAACAACCCAACCTCACTCCAGTTTGGTCCAGACCAGCGCCTTTACGTGGCCGAACAGAACGGCTCGATCAACGCGTTCAACGTGACCTTTGTTAACGGCGAATACATTGCCACAGCGCACGAAGAACTGCAGTTGGCGAACGGCTTAGAAGCCGTACGCTCGTTGCAAAACCATCGCGATGACAATGGTGCTCCAGACACCAACAATAACCGCCAGGTCACGGGTATTGTGGTTACTGGCACGCCCGCACAACCGGTGTTGTACGTTTCTTCGAGCGACCCGCGAATTGCCGCCAATGGTGAATCGAATGATCTGGACACCAACTCCGGAGTCATCACGCGACTGACACTTGAGGGCGGTAGCTGGGATGCGGTAGATATTATTCGCGGTTTACCCCGCTCGGAAGAAAACCATTCAAACAATGGCATGGTTCTGTCGCCGGACGGAACCAAACTCTTCATTGCGGTTGGCGGCAACACCAATAACGGCGCACCATCAACCTTCTTCTCCTATACCGCCGAATACGCCTTGTCCGGTACGGTGTTGGAAGTGGATCTCGAAGACATAGACGGGCGCCCGATTCTGGTTGATCCCTTAGGTGGCCAGAACAGTACCCCCAGAAACTACATTTACGACCTGCCAACGCTCGATGACCCCAACATTCCAAACGACGGCGTGCGTGAAGACGCCAACGGTATGGACACTGCCGGCCCCTGGGGCGGTAACGATGGTTTAAACCAGGCCATATTGCCAGCCGATGCGCCGTTGCGAATATACGCTGATGGATTACGTAACCATTTTGATCTGGCGATGACACCCTCGGGGCAGCTTTATACGTTCGACAATGGTTCAAACGGTAATCTGGGCGGCGATCCAATCTTTGTGGGTGGCGAAGCGACTAACCTGCCAAACGACGGTGGCCAGGGCGATTCGGATGCGCTGTTCCTGATTGAGGACGGAGGTTACTACGGCCACCCGAACCCGATTCGTTCGAATCAAAACCAGTCTTATACGGTATATAACAATAATGGCGATCCAGATGCGGATATCGCGATAAACAACGTTCCCAATATTGCGGCGCGGGTCCCGAGTGGGGTGGCCATTCCCGCTGGCTTTATCATTGCACCAACGAAGTTCACCGGCGACGCCCAACGCTTGCAGCTAAGTGGTGTGCGCCAACAGCGTGTTGGTCCAAACTCCAATGCGCTCGTGACCTCGGGTACTTCATCGAATGGCCTGCTCAGCTACACCTCAAACGCGTTTGGTAATGCGCTAAACGGCGACCTGATCGTTGCCCAATTTAACGGTAACGTCACTCGTATTGATCTGACAAATAACGGACAAGACGCCGTTCTGGAAGAAATAGGCGGAATGACATCACTGTCAATACCGCTCGATGTCACTGAAGGACCCAACGGCACCTTGTGGACCGCTGAGTTGGGCGGAGACATGATTCGGGTCTGGTCACCTGTAGGCTTTACCCCCACGGCAACTGACGATACGGATGGTGACGGCCTGCTAAACAGTGTGGATCCCTTTCTTCGAGACCCCGCCAACGGGCTCGCCACTCTGCTTTTCCCTGGGCAAACGTTGCTCTGGGATTTTGATGCCAATCAGGACAACAATCTGCCTGGGCCTGACGGCTACGGCGGCGGACTGACGGGTGTGATGATTGATGGTGAAACAGACTTCGACGCCTTCTTTCAGTCCCCTCGCGATGGGCAATCCATTCAACTCGACAACGTTAAATTTATTACCGCCGCCGGCGGTGGAACCACCGTTATTGAGGAGGTTTCCAACGGTGACCCCATCACCACACAAAACGATGGGCAGTTTCTGTTTCATACCGGCATGCAACTCGCAAACGGGGTGAATCAATTCACTGTGAGTTGGGACCTGTTCAACCCATCTGTGGACTGGACCGGCCCGTTCCAGCAGATTGGTGGTTACATAGGTACGGGTGATCAGAGCACTTACCTGAAAATTGTTGCTATTGCCGGACCCGGTGGTCCGGTGCAAGTGTTGTTTGAAGATGAAGATCTGGTGATTGCGGAACAGATTCTTGCAGCACCTGGTTTGATTGGTGCGCCGTTAAATTCGGCCATTCGAGTATCGTTGGCGATCGACCTTACAGCGGAGACCGTAACGCCCACGATCACCTACGACACCGCCGCTGGCAGCAATACTGTCACCGGGGCAGCCATGTCAATCAGCGACAGCAACTTGCTGGATAACCTGAATGGCCTGAGTATCGTAGATGGACAATCAACCGGCATCGCGCTGGGGCTGATGTCGACTAATTTCGGCCAGGCGGAGTCAGATACCTTTCTCGCGATCTTTTCGGGTATTGAAGTGGTCGCGGCCGGAGACTCGGTGGGTACGGTTGTCCATCGTTTGAATACCGGCGGGCCGACAATCGCCGCAATTGATGGTGCCGGCGACTGGCTGACAGACCAAACGGGAACAGGAGCAAGCTTTCTCGTCGCGGGTGGTCCAAACACCGCCTCTTTTCCAGCGGTAGAACCAGGCCCAACCGTGCCCGGCACAACTCCCGCAACCATCTACGACACTGAACGCTGGGACCCTCCAGCCGGCGCTGAAATGTCCTATGATTTTCCGGTAATACTAGGCGCTACCTATGAGGTGCGGATGTTCCTGGGGAACGGCTTCACTGGCACCGCGCAGGCCGGTGCACGCATCTACGACGTTACCATCGAGGGCACCAGTTTCACGGTAGATCCCAGCGCCGACTTTGGGCATCTCGTTGGTGGCGTGCTGTCCAGTGTCGTGGCAGTTAATGACGCAACCCTTGATATCGACTTTGCACGCGCCGTGGAAAACCCGCTGGTAAATGGCATCGA
>CAZWMD010000113.1:0-7248 GCA_964634815.1 uncultured Pseudomonadales bacterium
CCGGGGTATCTAATAGCGCCTTATCAAACGATACGCGCACAGTGTCTTCGTCAGCCGCCGCATTGATTGATCCAGTCAAAGCAACCAACAAAACGGCTGCCGTGACAA
Source organism: uncultured Pseudomonadales bacterium (assembly GCA_964634815.1). Lineage (GTDB taxonomy): Bacteria > Pseudomonadota > Gammaproteobacteria > Pseudomonadales > Azotimanducaceae > JALZVT01. Next base: position 109 of record CAZWMD010000113.1, read on the forward strand.
TTATTTTTAATTGAAACACCGATTCCTGAGTTCGTTTGTTCATTGTCTTGTCTTCCTAACTGTAGGGTGCGTCGCAGTATAGTTTTCCCTCACTGAGTTCATATCCCCAATACTGGGGATTAAATAGGCTGTGTGGGTGTACAGACTCACACGCCAGCTTTGGAACTGACTACCCCCAGTTTGGGGGAGTCTCAGGCCGCCAGAAACCTCTCTCCATCCTGTATAGTTTGTGTCATGGACTACAAAGTATTTTTGGTAGAAGACGAGCCTCACACTCGCGAGCAACTAGGCAACACAATCGCCGCTGAAGCGGGTCTGACACTTGCCGGAAGCGTGGGCACTTATGCCGAAGCAATGTCCGCGGTACGAACCATAGCAAAGTCTCATGTGTTGCTTGTTGACCTTGGGCTGCCCGATGGCGACGGTGTAGATATCATCCGCTACGTATCACATTTGGATGATCCGCCGAATATTCTTGTTATCTCGGTCTTTGGCGACGAGCGTCATGTCGTTCGAGCCATAGAAGCAGGTGCTGACGGTTATCTGCTCAAAGACAGCACTCAAGCAGAGCTGGTGGAATCTATAACTAGTGTGGTTAACGGTGACTCACCTATCAACCCCGCTATCGCTCGCCATCTGTTGAAGCGTTTTCGCGCCGAAGACGCAACGCATGTTGGGCAAGGCGAACCTAGTTCCAAAGAAAATAAAGGGTTACACATCACCCCTAGAGAAAATGAAGTACTAAAGTTGATTGGCCGCGGCTTTAGCAACGCTGAGATCGCTGAGTTATTGGAGGTATCAGTGTATACAGTCAATTCTCATATCAAACACCTCTACAGCAAGCTTGCAGTCAGCTCACGGAGTGAAGCGATATTCGAGGCAGTACAACTTGGCCTACTTGAACTGAGCCGCTCAGACGACTAGGCGAGAACCTTATGGCATGCTGAAGTAGTGCGATTGCTTCTTTACACGGCTGTGTTTCTTGTCATGGTCACCGGGATAGTCTGGACCACTCATTACGTCTACAAGCAGCCCTTGTCCGCACGCTCTTCCAGCGATCTTAACTTCACTCAATTTCCAGTGGTAAACGAGATAGTAGTGGAGGAAGCGAGGTTTCGATCGGCGGACGAGACTCTCGACGAAGCCCAACTAAGACAATTGCCCCACTACTGGGCAACTGAACCCGAACCACAATCACCGCCAAACAACCGGGTAATCTTGGTTTACACGGCCGAAGTACACCTCGATGTTCCCGATTTCGAACTCTGGTCTATCTACATTCCAGAGGTGCTCCACGACGTTGAAGTTGTATTGAACGGCAATAAGATTGGACGACCACTGTCACCACCCTTGTTTAGCCGTTTGGGCCTCCGCACAAAGTTCATTCCACTACCCAGCGGCGCTTTAAAGAAGGGACCCAACCAGTTTAGCCTTAGAATTACCGCAAAACCGGCAAGAAAGGCTGTACTCGGGAAATTCTATATTGGGCCTGCGAGCAACCTCCAACCCTGGCATGAAGCCAAGTTATTTCAATATCGACTGCAGTGGTCAGAAGCCGTAGCGCTGCTATTGGTTGGCCTGGTCACCATTGTGTTTGGACGAAGCAGCAAAAGTGACCCGCTGTACAGCTGGCTTGGCGCAATGAGTCTAGTCTGGGTCACCGCAATGTGTTCACGATTGATAACCCAAACCTCCGTAGATTGGAAGTGGGTAGACTTAACAGAATCGATTGCAGGTATCATGTTCATGTGCGCGGCTTGTCTGTTCGTTCTGAGATTCATGGACAGAGCCTGGCAAACTTTAAACAATGTCATTCTTGCTACGGGAACACTGGCAATCGTAGCCTCTTTGGCAAACACGGCGTTTGATCTCCCAGGAGATGCACCTCTACAGCTATGTTTAGCCGTACTTCTAATACTTTCTGGAATAACCGGTTATCACTTTATCAAACATACGATAACCAACACCTCTGAAGAGAACCTAATCTTATCACTCACTGGGTGTCTGGTTCTCTGTTTCGGCGGCTATGACATCTACATAAACTCTAGTGACGAAACACCGCTTTTCAGCTACCTAACCACTTTAACTCCTGTCCTGTTGTTAGTTATTGGGTACGTACTGGTAAAGCGGTTTTATCAAGCACTCAGAGCTTTAGAAAATCAATCGATCCTGCCAGCTCAACAGCTTCAACCTTTAGATAGTAGCGCAGCGGTAAAACAGAACATCCTTGTCGCGGAGCGCGAGCGGATCATGCGAGACATGCATGATGGCGTTGGTGGACATCTAGTTTCATCCCTCTCCATTTTGCGCAATAACAACATCTCTAATCCAGACCTTGAGGAAACACTTAGTCAGGCCCTTATAGATCTTCGTTTAATGATCGACTCACTAGAAGAAACAGATGGAGACTTGAGTGTTGCGGTCGCTATGCTTAAAGAACGAACTCAGCGAGCACTAAAAGACAGCGATACAGAGACAAAATGGCTCATAGAAGAAGTCGTACTACCTTCTCGTGGCCCTGGCGATACCTTGCAGATTTTGCGCATCCTGCAGGAGAGTATTGCCAACGTTCTGAAACACGCCAATGCAGATCAATTAGCCGTATCAGCACGCATGCTCCAATCAGACATTGCTCACTTCTCGGTCGAAGATAACGGAGATGGCTTCGACACAGCGACAAACAAAGCAGGGCGCGGTTTACTTAACCTAAACCGACGAGCCGAAGCAATTGGAGCAAAGCTCGAGATTAACAGCTCAGAAACCGGCACATGCGTGGATTTATGGGTTCCGGACGTGGACGCGCAGGCGCAAACAGAGACGGGAGAGAAATCATGAGCTCTCCAACATCTCCTGTCTCAGTACAAGTATCCCGAAAGTGGCCTCTTTGGTTCTGGATTCTAATACCACTAGTGCCCATTCTATTTCTGGGCATCATGCACCAATTCGAACATCGCTCAGCACTAAGTGAAGATTGGCATGTCATCAGCGCGTACCATCTAGACAGCAACGCTGAGGCTCCGCCGGCTGTAGATTCAGATCTTAATAACCAGTGGCAACCAATCTCTATGCCACATGAGGAACTTGGAGACTGGAGGAAGCCTACGTCGGCTTGGCTTCGTATCCCCTTACCCAAAGAGCAGGCAACCTCGTCTAAAGACTGGATGCTACTGATACCTTCACCAATGAATGCTAACTACTCGTTGTGGTTAAGTAACGTTCGCTTCGCTAGAGCGGGTCATCACGATAGTACTGGCGTGAGCATGCCTAAGAACCCAGTAATTTTTGAATTCTCTTCTCTGGCACTCAAAGACGGCGACCGCGAGATCTATCTTCGCATTACCCGTGATTTCGGAGGCGTTAATCTCAACGGTATTTACCTCGGGCCTGCAGATGCCCTGAGAGACCATGCAGATCACGTGATATTCATTAAGAAAACGCTGATCAGAGCAATACTCATAATGATGGCCGGCATGGCCTTCGCCATGTTTTTTATCCACCTGATACGCCGAGAGCACACAACCATATACGGTTGGTACGCTCTAGGTTTGTTTGTCTGGCTTATACACATTTTGAACAGTCAGCACGAAACGGCAGTCTTTGGCAGTCTCTGGTTCTGGTACCGAGTAACTTACGTCACGTTGGCGGCCTATGCGATAGTAGCGCTCGTTTTTATAAACAGACTCATCAAGCATCCCCAAAATAGAATAGAGACGGTACTACTGCTGCTATTCTCCATCGGCGCAATATTCATTATTGCTGACCCCCTGGGCCCTGAGAGCACCCTTAGATTCAAGACCATGCTTTGGACCCCCGCAACCATCGCGGTAGGCCTGTACATGCTGATCAGGTTGGGGATAGGAGCGCGAAGAAACCCCCAAAAACAGGTATTGGCTCTTCTTGTGGTTACGTTCCTGGGCGTATGCGTTGGCATACGAGACTATCTCTACAACGATCTACAATTGCTACCCGGCGGAATGCTCTATCTACGCCACGCTACGGGCCTCATATTGGTGATCTATTCATTCGTGATGATCTGGCGCTTCGCCCAAGAAGATCGAGAATATAGACCCACGAATCCTCATCCATCAAATTCCACAATACCGTCTAGCAATCAAAGCGCATTCTTGCATTCTCAAAGTAGACTGCTTCAACAAGAACACGATGCGCTGGAACGTCAGTTGCAGCAAGCGATGCTAGACGCCGAACCGTCAGAAACCACAACGAAGTTTAATAACAACATGCAAGCTGCACGGCTCGATTTACAACTCATACGCGACATGATGCAAAGTAAAGAAGGGTCAGAAACGGGTTCTCTACTGCAAGGCATGCAATTGCGGCTCTACAAGACAGCTCTGAATCAAGGCATCCAACTTAATTGGAACACTCCACTAATAACCGACCATAGATTTCTTGAGGGCCACTTTGAATTCGCGGTGACTCGATTTATACAAACCGCGATGCTTGATGCCCTGGCGTTTACCCAGCTTAACAGCCTAAGCGTTCCTACCAATATCGACAGCACGCCGGGCAGTGCATCAATAACAGTCACGATCGAAGCCTATTTCACCGAACCCTTCAGTATGTACTTTACTAAGCGCGCGCAGATGGAGGCAGCAGCGCGTGATCTTAAGGGGCGTTTGGAGTTCGAAAGCTCTCCGGGTATGCACAAGGTTATGCTTTATTGGGATGCCCCACCCGGTTCGCCAATTAGAAAGACATCACCGCTCTAGCCCAAGTGCTTTAAGGCGACCGAAAAGGTGTGTATCGGCAACGCTACGCTCGACAAGTTCTTTATCAATCGCCACAGCGTTCCAGTGTGCATCTGCTGCCGCAATGCCGTGCTCGTTAGCGATGATAAAAACTTCCATCAGATCGATATTGTTCTTGGTGCGTCCTGGAATCTGTGCAGATGGAAGAACTTCGCGCAAGTCAGCAATGAGCTGGTTCGCCTCCTGAAACTCGCCCGCTAGCGCCAGAACGTACGCCTGCGAAAGCCGCGCTTCTTTGGTTCGCCTTGATGCCACCCCGGCAAAGCGTTCCAAAATAGCCACCCCCTCGGAGGCTTTACTAATAGCCATGTCGAAATCACCCTTGTCGGCGAGCAACCTGGCTTCGAGCACCATAGCTCGTCCCGCTTCCCGATTATTTCCGCGTTGCTGAGCATAACCATCCATCACCTTTGCAATGAGTTGCTCTGCCAAGATTGAGTCTTTACTGCGGTAGTACTCAAAAGTTGCCAAATTCATCAATGCGGTGTCCTTGCCCGCGATTGAGTTAAGGGGGTTTGCACTAGATAAACCTACCGCTTTGCGCACCGCATCGTGTGCCCCGTTGTGATCTTTGAGTTGCATGCGCATGAACGTAAGTTGATTCCAAAAAAACCGGCGCTCTCGGCTGTCGGTGTTCGCTGCAAGTCCGGCAACAAGCATTTGCTCCGCGCGTTGCAGATCTGCTACTTCGTTACTGGTGAGCGCAATTTGGCTCGCTAGCGCTATGTGGTCGGTAGAGTTAGCTTCATAGCTAGTCATATATCGCGCTTCCGTGGCGCGCATGATTGGCAGTGCTTTCTCGGGCTGGCCTAACTGTGAGTAGGATATAGCCAGCGCTGATTTACCCCAGTTCTGCAACATCTCTGGCCCATATCCCTGATCTAGCCAGGCACTATGAATATTTGCCGCCGTTACGTAGTCATTACGATCGCGAAAGTGTAGGCCAATAGCATAGCTGAGGTAGGCAGCTCGCATCGGGTCTTCTTCCCGCAACTCATGTGCCTCGCGCCACCTCTCCTTAAGCAATTGGGTTAAACGTTCGACATCGCCCTCTCCACCAAACATGAGCTGCAGTGTGTCTGCATACGCCTGGGAGGTTCGGTCATTTAATGTAGCCTGACCAAGATTGTATTCGGAGCGCTCGAAATTTTCTTGCGCAACACGAGCTTGCTCTTCTGCCTGGTCAGCAAACTTGAGACTTGTTAACAATCCGCCAGCAAGTGCCACTACCAAAGCGGTTGAGAGAGCTGCGGCTAGCGGAAACCGGCTGACAAATTTTTTGGCCTGATAGAGCGCCCCACCATTGCGCGCGATAACCGGCCGATTTTCGAGCAGTGCAGAAACTTCACTATTCAGTGCATCTACAGAAGCGTATCGATCTTCTGGCGCCAACTCGGTAGCCCTGGTAAGGATGGCGTTTAGATCTGCGTTTACGTCACTACCTTTCAACATCACTTCAAGCAACTTTCCGAGCGAATATACGTCTGAAAGTACTGTAGGCGCCGCACCAATCGCGCGTTCAGGTGCAGCAAAACCCGGGGTAAAGGTGCCGCTTTCTAGCGTCGATACCTTCCCGGTTGGGTCAAGTTCATCATTGCTTTGTGGTTTGGCGATACCAAAATCGATAATTTTGACAACACCTTCCTTGTTGACCATCACGTTTGACGGCGTGATGTCGTAATGAATGATCAAGTTTTGGTGCGCATGACGTAGCGCCAAACAAACGTCTTGAAACAGTACGAGACGACTGGTCAAGTTCAGCTGCTGCTCCTCACACCACCTTGTAATGGGCGCACCGTCGATGTACTCCATCACAATGTATGGAGAGCCGTCATCCAGCTGACCACCATCAAAAAGCCGCGCAATACCAAAGTGATTCAGCCCAGCGAGCACTTGACGTTCACGCTCGAACCGTCCAATGAGCGTGTCAGAAATTGACCCTGGCTTAATGACCTTTATTGCAACCCGTAGATCAAAATCGCCTTCGTCGCGCACACCTTCGAATACGGCACCCATGCCGCCCTCACCGATCAGCCTGGTTATCCGATAAGCTCCAATGCGCTCTGGTACCTCAGAGTGGCTGTCGAGCGAGTTGTTGTCTGTTGAATCGCTATCAGTGGAATCTTCCATAGAATTTCTCATAGCCGTTCGATTAACATCCTAAGCTGTTTTGCTCCAGTCGAATAGGGCCGCCCGACATTGGCCATACCAGATGGCGTCACTCCCACTAGCCAGCACTAGAACACTCAGCTTTTCTATTTGTCTTTCATTTTTTGATAGTCGCCGCCAGATTGCCCACGCCAGGCGGGATAAGAAGTGTCATCGCAGAGAACCTGCTGCTCCAGCAACAGCTCATTGTACTGGCCTGAAA
>CAZWMD010000114.1:0-6930 GCA_964634815.1 uncultured Pseudomonadales bacterium
TATAATCCCCCCATGCCCCCCTCCCCCAAAAACGACTTAACCCAAGGCCCGGTCGCCCGAACACTATTCCTACTCTCAGCCCCCATGATGATGGGCGTCTCTTCAAGTATTTTGGTGCAGATGTTCGAGGTCTACTTCATTGGGCAGGTCGGAACAAAGGAGATTGCGGCGCTCACTTTCACGTTCCCTCTTACCATGGGGCTGTCGAGCATCGCATTGGGGATCAGCATAGGCACCAGCTCTGTGATTGCGAGAATTGTTGGCGCCAAAGAGTCCGATGCGGCAAGAAGGTTGGCAACGCATGCACTCATTCTTGTCGCAGGTGTAATGAGCGTGCTCAGCCTGGCAGGTTGGATTGCGATTAACCCGTTTTTCACACGTATGGGCGCGGCGCCAGATACACTTGCTCTCATTCAGTCTTATCTGGACGTTGTTTTTCTGACCTTTCCATTTATGACGGTGATGATGGTTGCGGCCTCGGTGATGCGGGCAAACGGCAGCGCCAATATTCCCGGTATGGCCATGACCTCGGCTGCAGCACTTAACTTGATACTGGATCCTATTCTCATTTTTGGCTGGTTTGGTTTCCCTCGCCTGGAATTGGTGGGGGCGGCTTGGGCCGTGGGTATCTCAAGGTTTTGCACCTGCATCGCAATGCTCTATTTTGTACGTCATTACGACATGCTAAACCTGAAAAATCTTCTTGAGGGGTTTTGGGACTCCTGCAAAAAGGTGCTGCATGTCGGGCTGCCCGCAACAGCAACTCAGATGATTGGCCCGGTCTCGGGGGCGGTCATCACGGCTCTGCTGGCAAGACATGGAGAAACGGTGTTGGCGGGTTTTGGCATAGCTACTCGCATTGAGGCTGTTGCGGTTATGTTGCTGTTTGCGTTGTCGGGGTCAATCGGCCCCTTCGTCGGTCAAAACTGGGGAGCCAACGAAAGGGACCGAGTACGGGCGGGGGTAAAGGCCGCTTACACATTCTGTCTGGCCTGGGGCCTGTTTGTGCTTGTCTTGCTCTTCTTCTTTGGCAAGCAGATAGCTGGAGTAGTTGACAGTAATATGGAGGCGGTACACGCCGCTGGCATCTACTTGAGTATTGTCCCTCTGAGCTACGGCGCCTGGGGGGTGCTGATGATGGCTTCCGCCAGTTTTAACGCCTTGGGTAAGCCGCTGCCGTCAACGCTGCTGTCTTTCCTGCGGATGTTTATCATTTATGTGCCATTGGCGTTATTGTTTAACCATTGGTTCGGATATTCAGGCGTATTTATGGCGACGGCGATAGCAAACTGCTCCATCGGTCTTCTGGGCTATCTATGGTTCAAACGCAGCTTTTTTCCAGGCCAGCTGGTCAAGGCTCAGACAGCATGAGGCAGCTTTTCTAATGCCAAATTCGCAGAAGAAGAACGAAATGCCAAAGTGGCTCATTTCTGTTCCTCTGCTGCTGCTCGCGCTCGTTCTGGCCATCGTTACCTTGCCGGTAACTCTGGTACTAACTCTACTGATCTCGTTTCTACCTAATTACCGCGGTGCACTGCGGGCTCTGTTGTTTTTGTTGTGTTATCTGCTGTGTGAGACCGCCGGAGTTTTGGTATCTGTGGCGATATGGCTGCGCTATCGAAGCGATCAAGAACAATTTCTCGCCGCAAATTTTGTGCTGCAGTGTAAATGGGCCAAAGCACTGATGGACTGCGCCACCCTATTGTTCCAATTAAAGTTCCGCATACACCATCCGGAGGCTCTGGACGGACCTTCTGTCATTCTTCTCCCTCGACACGCAAGTATCGCGGATACCGTACTTCCGATGACCTACTACGCCGTCCCGCAAAACCGACGTCTTCGCTACGTACTGAAAAGAGAGCTGCAATGGGATCCCTGCCTAGAAATCGTGGGGAATCGGCTGCCCAATCTCTTTGTAGACAGATCAAACCAAAACACGGAGGAAGAAGTTGCAAGAGTAGCCCACCTCCTGGAAACCTGTCCTGCTGACGAAGGCGTATTGCTGTATCCAGAGGGAACCCGATTTTCTAAAGCCAAGCACAAAGAACTGCAGCTCAAGGCTGAACCAAACTCAGTGCTGGCTGAACAAATAGAAAGATGGCCAGAGCTCTTGCCACCGAGATTGGGTGGCTGCCTGGGTTTGCTTGGCGCCAACAAGCACCACGATCTACTGTTCTTCGCCCACAGCGGATTTGAGGGGTCTGCGAGCTTTGCAGAGTTAATGAACGGAAGTTGGTGTCACTCTGAAGTGCATCTCGATTTTTGGCGCGTCCCATTTGCCGAGATTCCCGTAGAGCCCGACGAGCAAAAGCAGTTCCTGTTCAGGCAATGGGATGAAATGCACCGAAGAGTAGAGCACTTAAACCAGTTAAGAGGTGTTTAAAGATGGAAGGTCACTACCGTATTCAACGCCAAGGCAAACCCAACGTCCTGGAATGGCAACAGCAATCACCGAGGGAACCAGGTAGCAACGAACTGCTTATCCGTCATACAGCCATTGGATTGAATTACATTGACGTGTATCACCGCAGCGGTCTCTACAAGCTGCCTTTGCCCTCCAGGCTCGGTGTTGAAGCAGCAGGTGTCGTCGAAGCTGTGGGCAGCAAGGTAAGTCGTGCCAAGGTTGGAGATCGCGTGGGTTACGCGATGGGTATGGGCGCCTACGGCGAGAGCAATGTGGTTAACGAAGCGTTTGTCGTTCGACTGCCAGACAGCATCGACAACGAAACGGCGGCAGCGGTGCTACTGAAAGGGTTAACAGTGAGTTACCTGATTCGAAAAACGCACGAGCTGACCGCCACCGACACCATTTTGGTCCATGCTGCTGCGGGTGGTGTTGGCTTACTGCTATGCCAATGGGCGCGAGAACTGGGGGCAACGGTTATTGGCACCGTTGGCGGTGAAGCCAAGGCAGAACTCGCTCGTGCCAATGGTGCTCATCACACTATTCTCTACGGAAGCGAAGATGTTGTGTCCCGGGTGAAAGAACTCACCGATGGCGCAGGGGTAAGTGTTGCCTACGACTCTGTGGGAGCAGCCACCTACGAGCGCTCGCTCAATAGCCTCGCACCTCTGGGTAAATTTATAAGCTACGGCAGCGCTTCAGGAAAGATACCTGGCGTAGATCCTCATGATCTACAGACCAAAGGTTCGTTGTTTTTCACCAGACCATCGCTTGCACACTACGCCACACCACCCACGGCACTGGATGACCTTGCCAATAGCCTGTTTCAAGTCATAGAGTCTGGAGCAGTTAAGGTGCACATCAAACAGCGTTATGCGCTAAGTAATCTACCCCAGGCCCATGTAGATCTGGAGGCACGCACAACCATTGGCTCGACGGTGGTCTTGCCCTACGAATAATCAAAGCAAATACGGACATGCCCTAATGGACAAAGATCAGTTTTACTCAAACGCGCGCGATGATTTGACCGGACCTATACAGGGCATCACCGTGCTTGATGCCACGACAACCTGGGCGGGACCTATGGCTGCCTGCGTCCTTGCCGATCTGGGCGCCGATGTGTTGAAAATTGAACATCCAGCGGGGGACGTTGGCCGGCGTCTGTTGCCGATGCTGCCAGAACGAACTCTTGGTGTGGCTAGCGAAACTGTTAATCGCAACAAGCGTTGTATCTCTCTAGATATGAAAACGCCGGAAGGAAAATCCATGTTCCTGAAGCTTGCCGAAACGGCTGACGTCATTATTGAGAACTTTAAACCCGGCACTATGGACAGCTGGGGGGTTGGTTATAGTGATGTCGCACGCGTTAATCCAGGCGCGGTGTACGTCTCGATTAGCGGCTTTGGTCAGTTTGGCCCGCTGTCTCCACTACCCGGGTACGACCCCGTGGCACAAAACTTCAGTGGCTGGTCTTCCCTAAATGGTCAGCCAGAGCTGGGGCCGACAAAGGCGCCAACCTATCTGGGCGATGATCTGTCTGGCCTGCACGGCGCTATTGGTGCCCTGGCTGCGTTGCGTCACAGAGATGCAACCGGTGAAGGACAGCACGTAGACGTTGCGCTGGTAGATGCGGTTATTTTCCAGAGTAACGGCAATCTCACCTCCGGTGCGCTCGATATTCCACTCAATCGATGGGGTAATCAGTTCAGCTTCGCCACACCAGTGAACATCTATGAAACCAAGGATGGTCATGTCTTTGCTGGCGTGCTCCTTGATACGCACTGGGTTGAAATGTGCGACATGATAAATCGTCCAGACCTTGCCTCTTTGGTGCTGCTTGAGCGCATGGAACAAAGAGAAAGCGTGAATGGCGCACTCGCAGACTGGTGCGCTTCAAAAAGCACCAAGGAGATCACCGATGCCTGTGCCGAAAGGGGCTTGCCGGCAACGGCGGTGAATACCTTCGCAGATGCTGCACGGCATGAGCACGTGCACGCTCGCGACATGTTGCAAACAGTAGAACTGGTAGATGGGTCAACCGCGCCCATTACCGGGCCGGCAGTCAAGTTTTCCCGCACGCCCACCAAAATTCGTAACAGGGCACCAGCGAGAGGTGAGAACAACGAAGAAGTGATGCGCTCGCTGGGGTATTCCAGCGAGCAAATAGCCGAGTTAAAGGAACACGGCGTTATCTGAGTCAGATCGCAATACAACTGGGGGCAGTTGCTGCTTGCGAACCCTTAACTACATTGGGTCTGCGATTTTTATAAGCTGCTTGCCAATGTTTTTGCCGGTGAACAGCCGATTGAGAGTATCCGGGATGTTCTCAAAGCCTTCTTGCATATCTACTTGATGGCGCAGCTTTCCTTCAGCCATCCACTTACCCAGGTCGGCAATGGCTTCGCGAGCGCGTGGCAAATAGTCGATCACAATAAAGCCTTCCATGCGGGCCCGATTGATCACCAGATTCATCAGGTTTGCAGGACCAGGAACGGGCTCGGTTGCGTTGTACGCGGATATACCCCCACAAAGCACAACCCGTGCGCGCATATTGATGTGGTTCAGCGCCGCCTCAAGAATTTCCCCGCCAACGTTGTCAAAGAAAACGTCAACCTTGTTGGGGCACAACTCGCCAATGCGCTGATTAACGTTGTCTGATTTGTAATCGATAACGTCATCAAATCCTGCTTCGTCCTTTAGCCAGGCGCACTTCTCAGGTCCACCGGCAATACCAATCACCCGGCAACCTTTAATTCGAGCGATCTGCCCCACTACCGAACCAGTGGCGCCGGCTGCACCAGACACAAGAACTGTCTCGCCTTCCTGAGGTTTGCCAAGATCCAAAAAGCCAAAGTAGGCGGTGAGACCTGTGGTACCAAACACACTTAAGAAGTGTGTTGGATCAAGCCCCTCTTGCAGTTTGGACAGACCCAACATCGAGGTCTTGGGGTTTACCACAACATAGTCTTGCCAACCCCCGGTGGTTTGCACCATGTCGCCTACCGCAAACTCATCTGAGTTGCTCACCACAACCTGTCCAACCGACCCGGCTCGCATAGGCTCGCCAATGGCAACAGGAGGCAAATAACTGGGTCGATCCTCCATCCAGCCACGCTGGGTGGGGTCAAAAGAGAAATACAGATTGCGCACCAATACCTCTCCATCACCGGGAGTTGGGGTGGGGGTTTCGACGTAATTGAAGTTGTCTTTGCTGACCATGCCATGAGGGCGTTTGGCCAGTAGCCACTGTCGGTTGGTTTCGTTCACTGCGTGCTCTCTCTGTAATTGATCGAATTGATTAAATCAGCAAACCGCTGCACAGTCATGGCTTCGGTGTACCTAAGCTAGACAGACATTTTGGCTGTGCGGCTATTTTGCGTAATCTCAGGTTAAACGCGTGTCAACTTTGTGAGACCAACCATGACTCAACTGGCCTTCGAATCTGCTACCCAACTGGTCCAGAAAATCAAATCCGGAGCCATCACCAGCGTCGGCTTGCTGGAACACTATCTGGCTCGAGTAGACGCCCATAACGCCGAGATCAACGCCGTCGTTGTGGAGGTACGGGAGCGCGCGATGGCCAGGGCAAAAGCGGCAGATGAAGCGCTGGCCAGGGGTGAAGATTGGGGACCTCTGCACGGCCTGCCAATGACCGTTAAAGAGTCCTACAACCTCAAAGATACGCCAACCACCTGGGGCGACCCGGACTGGCGGGAAAATATAGCCACCGAGGACGCCCTGGCAATCACTCGGCTTGAAGGCGCCGGTGCGATCGTTTTTGGCAAAACCAACGTCCCGCTCATGCTGTCTGATTTTCAGAGTTACAACGAAGTCTATGGCACAACCAACAACCCCTGGGATCTGGGCGCGACGCCTGGTGGCTCTTCGGGGGGGTCAGCAGCCGCTCTGGCAGCCGGCCTCACCGGTCTTGAAATCGGCTCTGACATCGGCGGCTCTATTCGCAATCCCGCTCACTTTTGTGGCGTCTTTGGACACAAACCGACCTGGGAGTTGTTGCCGATGCGCGGTCATGCAGGTCCTGGCGTGCTTACGCCGTCAGACATTTCGGTGATTGGCCCCCTCGCCCGCAGCGCTTACGATCTGCAAACCGCCGTCGAGATCATGGCGGGTCCCGATGAGATTCCCGGACGCGGCTATCGACTGGAACTACAGCAAGCACCGCAGAAGCAGCTCAAAGACTTCCGGGTTGCGGTTTGGAAGGATGACCCCATCGCCCCCGTAGACCGGGAGGTAATTGAACGAGTGGAACAGTGCGCAGAAATTTTCGCCAAGGCGGGTGCTACCGTTGATGAAACCGCGCGCCCGGAATTCTCCGCCGAACATGTTATGAACACCTATCAGAACCTTCTGTGGGCAAACATGGCGAGCCGCCAAAGCGACGAGGCGTACAACGGTATTAAAGCGGTTGTAGAAGGGTTGCCTGCCAATGATCAGGGACCAGGAGCAACCATGCTGCGCGCACAGGTGGCTTCATTCAGAGATTTTGCCAGACACAACGAAGCACG
>CAZWMD010000115.1:0-6663 GCA_964634815.1 uncultured Pseudomonadales bacterium
TGTAATACGCCCTAGAAAGGAAAACGGGGCGATCCGGTCCTACGACCAAGAGCGCCCCGCGTTTATCGCTTCAAGTGTTTCCTACTGGATGAGGGTCGCAATGGATACGCTGGTTGATCCAACCACCCGATCTGCCGCATCCAGAAATTCAACAACTACCCGATGTCGGGCGGGATCATTAGCGATCGCTGCGGTGGCTGTGGCAAACACACTAAAGGTTGGAATGCCTGCAGCATCTATTGGCAGTACCGTTTCAGCGTTCAGGTCTGAAAGGCACGCCGCTGTGGCGGGATCAGACTCACACAAAGACAGGTTTACTGGCAGATCATCAAGCGATGCCCGGACGCGGGCGGTGACCACATCACTGTTACCCACGTTACTTGTGGCAACCACGAACGCCGCGCTGCCCCCCACCTCTTCGATTATCATTTGACCGTCAGCGCTAATCGTTCGAGCAATGGCAACTATGTCTGCGGCCAGCTCACCAACACTGTTCAACCCAAAAGTGTTCAGGTTCTCAAAGATCGGTGCGGGCGCCGTATTTGCGCAATCAAAGATCAAATCAACGTTCTCACCAAGCGCTTCCAGCGGCACGAATTCGAAGATGAACGTGGCTTCCGCACCTGGCTCGATGTTCACCCGCTGATTGCGTAACCCATTGATCAGATTAGTGGCAGGATCAGTTGGCGTGAAGCTGAAGTTGGAGGCAAGCGGAGTGCTCGGTGCAATACCACAGCTCTTCGCGATCTCCGTCCCAGTATTGATTAGCGTGGCAAAGGCGGTGACAGGTCGATTCGGCGCAGAGGTTCGGTGCCCTGGCAATACGGCAGCAGCAAGCCCAGGCAACAGGTTATCTAACCGGGGGAAGTCTGTCGCGTCACCCGGATTGGTGCCGAGCAACTGCTCCGCCAGGTTGGCAAAGCCGTCGCCATCCGTATCGTGCAAGGCGCCGCCAGGAATGATCGGGTTCAGGCCCAGAATCCGTTCGATCAGATCAAACAAGCCATCGCCATCTGTATCGATGGGCAAGTCAATAACGCCATCGCCGTCACCGTCTTCTGGAATAGTTACCGCAGCACCTTCAGCAATCACAAGGGGCGTGCCCACCTGGTCATCGCCAAAGCCACCGAGTGAGAACAGGTCTTCGCCAGGAATTCGAATCGGCTCGTCAAACTCCGGGGCGAGTGTTAACAGCGCAATGTGCTTGAGAGGTGACAGGGATCCGATAAGTCCACCTACTTCTACCTCTGCAATTGTGCCCTTCACGCCGGCATTCACCAGCAGATCGAGCTGATTGCGAAATGTGTTACCACGGACGGAGTAAGCAGGAGTTGCGGTAACACCGCCTTCGCGTTGCTCAACAAAGAACTTCGTCGGGGCTCCCTTGGGCACATCAAATTCAACCACACGCCTGCCGTCAATCACTTCATTTCGCAGCGGAACAACGCCTTCGGGGAAATCAATAACCACATTGGCATCAAAGGTGATGGTGGCCCGCAAGTTAGGCGTAAACGTGAGTTGCTGATCCAGCGAGAAGTAGCCAAGAACGTCCGCGTCAACGGCGTTTACTTCAGCCGTGAGCAGGGGTTGGTTGAGCGGAAACGGTAGCAACCTACCGAGGTAACGCAACGGGTTAATTAGAGTGATGTTAGCTCCGACGGGTAGAGGCATATAACCGTCCGCATCAATTGCTACCACCTGAAAATCGGTGTCCAGAATACCGTCTTCAAGATTCAAATCAGACAGTCGCCCGGTGCCAAGGGCTTCGAGGCTGGATTGTAGCGCGTCTCTGCCACCGGTTAACGTTGAGTTGTACAACGAGCCGTCGAAGAGCAGTTCGTTACGCGATTGCGGGAAAGGCGGCGAGTTGGGGTTGAACTGATCCAGCACACCGCCGTTGAAGTCATCATGCGCCGGCGTGTTCAGTGTGGGCACCTGCCAGGTAAACTCCGTTAAATCAGTGGTTGCCGGTGCCTGCACAACACAGTCCGGTCGCGGTACTTCCTCGCAGAATGGCAGGGTAGGCGGCGCGGTAATGGCCGCATCAAATCTGAGGGGCAGACGAAACTCTTCCGGATCAATCTCTCCGCCCAATAGACCGCGCAGCGCCATGTCGGCGTTGGTGCGGGCAATCAGGTCGCCACTGCCGAGCCCAACTTCAACCTGTAAGAGCGGATTGCGAATTCGTCCATCATCGTCTGCATCGGGGTGCGCGGCACTGGAAAACTCCCAGAGTCGCTCGTCTCCACCAAGCTGGGAGCCATTCACAAAATCTGCCATTGCAAATTTTGCGTCAATGGCCAGGTCCGCCTTGTTGTAGAGGTTCACTCCCGTTTCCACAGTAGGGTAGCGAGACGTCATCTGCACACCTTCGGCATCAGGTGAGTGACTCAGCGAAAACGTAATCAATTCTCCTACCGCAACCTCGTCTGCGTTGCTGGTAAAAGACACCTCGGTCGAGTACTCAACATCAACGGAGCCGCCATCCAGTTCGAAATAGCCTTCTACGCCGATTTCAATGCTGCCACTGCCTTCAACAATGACGCCAATATCGTAGTCTCTCTCGGTACCTTCGGTGGGTCGCGGACCGATACCTGTGCCTACATTGATGGGTGGAATGGGAATGGGCGTATTGATCGTTTTTGGCAAGAACAGTACTGACGGGCAATTGTTGGGAGCACTTCCACCACTGCCTACACAGCAAGTGCCGGTGACATTGGGTGTAATGTTGCCGCCGCTTTCACATTGCGCACGGGTCGGGGTTACGGTTGCTGCACAAGACCGGGACACCCGACCAAGGCTGTCGGCGGGCGGCGGCAGCGTCAGTGTGAACGTCCGGTTGAAAGATCGAGTCTTTGTGCATTCTGCCAGCGCAAAGTCCCAACCCTGCTGCAGAGTCTCAACCGGTACCCCAGCCGGGAGCCTCTCGATTCGACCTTCCTTTATCCCGTCCAATCCCGCGCTCATTAGCGGGACGTCTATCGCCAGACGCTTGCTCGCCACCTGACTGACACCGTCTTCACCGGCGGTGAGACCGAACAGAGCCTGGTCTTTGGTTTCGAACGTGAAGCGTTCCGCAAAGGTGGACTGCGCTGTGCTGACAAGCAACCCAACGGTAAGTAGCCACAGGACGGACCGGTAGCATCTGCCTCCTGTCCCATTGTTGCTCGTGGGAATAGTTCTGGAAGTTCTCATGATTTCCTCCGGCGCCGTGCGCACTGGTTTCAGTTACGGAGATTCTGGAAGCCGCAGTTAGGCGCGAGTCTCAGTGACCATCCGAATCTTGCGATCCACAATAGGTCGTGCTGTGCTGAGGAACGATAGGGTCACTACCCTACTTTTTGGCTTAGAGTGGGGTTGAATCGGGTAGTTACCCTATTTACAGGCCGCGCCTGCAGGAATCTAATTGGGGCGATTGAAAAGCTTGGCTAAGGTGCCAACTACGACTGCGTCTTGTGGTCCAGCAGACCTTCTTTTAGTGCATAGGCAATCAATTGAGCCACCGAATGGACATCCAGCTTCGCCATCAGTTTGGTGCGATGGTTATCAACGGTTTTGGGGCTGATCGACAGGTCTCGAGCGATTTCCTTGTTGCTGGAACCCGCGGCCAGCAGATGCAAAATCTGTCGCTCGCGCCTTGTGAGCTCGGTGCTACTTTCGGCCTCTACCAGCACATTATTGACCGCACTGGAGTAGACGGTTTTCCCGGCCAGCACCATTTCGAGGCCGGCCAGCAGCTCGTCTGGCGGGCAGGATTTAAAAAACAGACCATCCACTCCGGCACCCACCCAATCTGTGACCTGACCCTGAGACGTAAAGCCGGTAACAACCACAACTTTAGTGGCCTGGCTCCAGCGCCGCACTTCGTTAAACACCTGCATACCGCTCGCCAGCGGCATACCGCCATCCAGCAGCAGCAAAGTGGGCTGCAGGTCTTTGGTGAAACTGATGGCCTCAAAACCATCGCAGGCCTCGGCCACTACTTCGGCCCGGTGCTCGCCAATCGTCAGCTGGTTGCAAACCGAGCGCAGCCCGGTTCGCACGAGGTGATGATCGTCTGCAATCACCACGGTAAGGGATGACTCAGGCAACGTACATCTCTCGTTTGGCGCGGGTCTGGTTGTTTCCGGTTGTACTACTCGTTTTGATAGCGGCATTGACTCCTGTGCAGGCGCTCGCGGAAGCGGGCGTGATCCAACTTTCCGAGCAGAGTGAGCCTGATGACTTGCTGAGAAAGATGATACTGGTTAACAGCAATCAACGCGATCTGGTCGGTGTTGCAGGCCGGCTGGACCTCATTAGAGATTTTGCGAACTTACCAAGAGAGCTGCCGCCGAAGGTGGCGCTCAATCCTGCAAATGTTTGGCAGATCGTGGAGCTCACCAATACCAGTGATAAGACGCTTCGCCGCTTGCTTGATACCAACGAGCCGTTTCGTGGGGCGATTGATATCTGGCTGTATCAAGATGGCAAGGAGGCGTTGCTACTCAGCGCTCGAAGGCCGTCTCTGCGATTGGATCAACGTACTGTCCCCGAACGCTTATTGCGCTCACCCACTTTTGAGCTGCAGCCTGGCAGCAGCGTCTTTCTTTTGGTTCAACATCTGGATGAGTGGAGTGCCAAAGAGAACCTTGCTCTGGTTAAGCGAGCCACCTTAGAAGATCGTCGCTCCAGCCGCGCGCTGTGGTTTGGGATGCATGTCGGCGTGGTGTTGCTTCTGATCCTGTTTTTCCTGGTGTTTGCCTTTGTGCTGAGGTTTCCGGCAGCACTCGGCTATTCGCTGCTGTTTGGTCTTGCTCTCGTATCTAACCTGCATTACGACGGATTCCTGTTTGTTGCGCTTCATCCGACCGCGCCCGAATTGTTTCCGTCGATTTCTGCCTGGCTCGCTGTGTCACTGCAGAGCTCAATCGCCCTGTTTCTCTATTTGGTGTTACCGCTGCGCCCTCGCCACTGGCCGATTCATGTGCTTACGGCCTTTTTGTTGGGCACATGGCTTACTGCAGCGCTAATGGACGCTACGTCTGCTGAAACAGTGTACAAGTCTCAACTACTGCCTGTTGCTATCGGAACGCTGTGCGTGTTTTACCTCACGCTGAGTACCTTTAGCGTCGTGCGTCGAGCGCCCGGAGCTGCGCTGATTGTTGTTGGTATCGCGCTTATGCTGCTCCGAACAATCACCGCTGTCGTTGCCGAGCTTGCGCTGGTTGATCTTTCTATATTCGCCTCCAACGCGATTATTCCTGTGTTGCTGGTTATTGATGGTCTGGTGTTTGCCGCCCTGCTGGTTGTCAATGCGATTAAACTTCGTAAAGACCGAGACGCTGCTCGCGACGCTGAACTGGTTGCACTGCAAAGACAGCTGGACTTTTCAGCTGCCCAGCTTGCTGCCGAGCACGAGCGTGATGCAGCTCGGCAGTTGGCCGAGCAAAATCGTGAACGTTTGCAGGTGGCCAGTCATGATTTGCGCCAGCCGCTAACGGCGCTGCGCGCATCGCTTAGTGAGCTACAGGGTACAGCCCCTAAAGTTGGCTCTACCCTTAAGGCGAGCGTTGACTATCTGGACAGCGTGCTGGACTCGTCATTGCGAACAACGGCTCCAGACCCGTCGGAAATTGCTCGGGAAGAAACAGTAAAAGAACCGATAGCTGTGCAAACGCTGTTTGATAATCTGTACCGCATGTTTCGCTCAGAGGCAGAAGCCCGGGGGGTGAAGCTGCATTGCGTTGCCAGCAGTGTGGTCGTGGTTGCAGAACCTATTGTGCTCATTCGAATGCTCTCGAATCTGGTATCAAATGCCGTGAAGTACAGCGCGGGAGGGCGAGTGGTGGTTGGAGTGCGACGGAAATATGGCCACTACGCAATCGAGGTGTGGGACAACGGACAAGGTATGTCAGAGGAGGAACTCAAGCGTGTTCTTCGCCCCTATGAACGTGGCACCAAGCACGGGATCGAAGGTGAAGGGCTGGGGCTTGATATCGTCAAAAGGCTTGCAGAGAGTGCGCAGCTGGCGTTTACGGCACTAAGCTGGAAGGGAAGGGGTTCAGTCTTTCGAATTTCTGGTTTAACGCCCTATGCCTAGCAAACTGATGGCACATCGATTGCGAGAAGTTCTGTTTGGTTGCCTGGGCTCAGCAATACAAGCTGGCGATCGTCGGCAACGTCAAAGCGGTGCATCTTGGTGAAGGAATCAGAGCAAATCGCCAACGCTTCTTCAAGCTGTATGGCAAGGCAGTACGTTATGGATAAGAGGTTTGTGGTTTCCTGAGATTGTAAACCGTAACGGCCAGCTATTCGCCATTCTGCTTACCCTTGATTGGTTGTCATCAATTCATTATCAAACGGTCACCTTGGCGTCACGTCATCCCACTATTTCCACGCAAATTCAATTAAGGAGTTTGCAAGGTGAGTTCAACTCGTATCACCCGAGCCAGAATTTGACGCCGACAGAGTTCGTTTGGGACAGCAGGCGTTGCGTGGAATTGCTGAGATTAGTAAGCCGGTGTTCGCTCGCGCAAAAGTTCTTCCAGATCATATTCTCTGGCTTCTAATTCGCGTTCCAACGCCAGGAGCTCTATGCGTCGATCCTGCGCGTCCCGAGTTAATTCCCGCAAACTGATGGTTGATACCACGGCGGCGCATATCTTCCTATGTCCACAGAAA
>CAZWMD010000116.1:0-6626 GCA_964634815.1 uncultured Pseudomonadales bacterium
CAAGTCTGGAATTTGCTCTGCCCGCTGATGTCTCCTTTGTCTCAGCAACTGGCGGCGGCACAGAAAGCTCGGGCACCGTCACGTGGAACCTCGGCAGTATTCCTTCTGGCGCCGGAGCACAACAGGAAGTAGTAGCAACCATAAACGCGGAAGCCCCAGGCACCCCTCTGCCAGCCAGAGCCGAAATAAATGCCATCGCAAGTTCCTTGCCAACCCAACAGGCTAGTCAAAGCGTTGGCTACATCGGCGACGGCTCACCTCTCGCGCTTTCACTGACCCTGGGCAATGAATCACTCCAACCAGGCCAACAGGTTATGGTGGACATGGTGGTATCGAACCCATCCCCAAGTACGGTATTTGGTGGCACAGTCGCCTTGCGCATGCCAGTAGGTATCGCAGGTGTGTCCGAAAGCCTTGTAGAGGGACCCGTAAACACCACAGACTCCTGCGCCAACGACCCCGGCAGCACAAGCAGCTGCACGAACAACGAGTTCCTGCTTTTCTCTCTAGGCAATCTGCCAGCAGGACGCGCCATCACCCTGAGCTTCCCCGTGACCCTGGTAAATACAAATCCGTCAGGACGAAGCGTGCTGTGGTCAGCCACGGTGAGCGACGATGGTGGCGCTCTGGAGAGCGAAGGCGTGAGCCTTTTGTTGGATGCGTCCTCTAATCTGAACTTGGCAATTGATACCAGTAGCGCACCAGCAGCGGCAGGTCAGCCTGTGGTTTATACGCTGAACTATGGCAATTCAAACCTCGAAAACGTTGCCAGTGCAAATCTGTCTTTAAGACTTCCAGAAAATGCGAGCGCTTCGGCTATTACCGGTGGGGGCGTTCTTGTCGATGACGTTATCAGCTGGGATCTGGCCTCCATACCTACAGGCGCCATAGGCCAGCAAAGTGCCACTATCACCCTTCCCGCGGGAGCTGCTGACGGATCTTTACATGAAGCCGATGCGACCCTGTCCGGGTTACTTGCCTCTATCCCTTCCGAGCGTCGCGCATCAGCCACCCAGGTGATCGGTGAGGGATCGGCTCTGGAGCTGGATTTATCTATCAATCCGTCGCCCGTCGAGCCAGGCACTCTGAATCTTGTGGAACTACTGGCAACCAACCCAACCGAGAGCACCGTCTTCGGCGGCGTTGTGCGGATTCGAATACCTCAGAGTACCAACGGTATTTCTGAGAGCTTTACAGAGGGTCCGATTGATGCAGATGCCTCTTGCGCCACCGCGCCAGGCAGCTCGAGCTCCTGCACACTGAATGAAGTTTTCGAATTTGAACTGAATAACATGACACCGGGGCAGGCGATCAGAATTTCCTTTCCCATGGTGGTTACCACCGCAACGGCGAGTGGCAATGTCATCCCCTGGCGCGCAACCATCAGCGACGACAGTGGAGCCTTTGATGTACGCAACCAAACCATTGCCGTTGTGCAAACAGCAGACCTGCATTTGGCTATCGACGATGATATCGATCCTGTTGGGGCTGGATCTTCAGTGAGCTACATACTGAGTTATGGCAATGCCACAGGCAGCAGTCTGGCATCGAGCGAACTCAGCTTTGACTTGCCGGTTGGCGCGACCTTCATTTCTGCTACTGGTGGCGGAGAGCTGAACGGCAATACGGTGACCTGGAACCTAGGCTCCCTGCTTGATGAATCAATCGCCAGACAAACGGTGGTCGTTGCAAGCTCCGCAGAGGCCCAGGCTGGACAATTACTGCGCTCCAAAGCCACGCTCACCGGAACAATAAACTCCCAACCTGTGGTGAGACGCGCCCGTGAATCGGGCTATATCGGAGCCGGTAGCGAGCTTGCAATGGAGATGACTGTGACGCCTGACCCTGTATTGGGCGGCTCGGACATTGCTATCGACATCACTATCAATAATCCCGGTACAGAACTGGTTCCTGGTGCCCGAGCTGTGCTGAGAATCCCGGTTGGTCTTTTCTCGGTCAACGAGGATCTGGTGGAAGGCCCACTTGATGCTGATTTGTCTTGCGCAACCGATAGTGGCAGCGGAAGTTCCTGCACAACTGCAGAATTTCTGCAATGGGATCTTGGCAACGTAGCCCCGGGCCAAACTACAGAGCTGCGCGTACCCACTAGTGTGCTGAGCAATCTCACCGAAGGAAACCAAATCAGTTTCCAGACCACTCTGGCGGATGATTCGACGGCCTTGACCACCGAATCGCAAACTATCCAGATTGGAGAAATTGCACCCGCTGGCCCTATCGCGGCTTCGCTGCTCCCAGTCAGCCGTTCAGTGGAGGTGGGCCAGACCGCCTCGGCATTTGCCTCGATCGTCAATACCAGTGTCAATACTGCGTTCGGTTGCAGCATCGCTCCGTCTACCAGTGTTGCAGCGACGTTTAGCTATCAAGCGACAGATGCGGCAACCAATGGTCCTATTGGCAGCCCGGATACGCCAATCGATATTCCAGGCGGTGCAAGCCAAAGCTTTGTGTTTTCTTTTACACCTACGGCGCCAATCACGCCCACAGACATTGCGCTTATCTTCGACTGCACTAACAGTGACCCAGCGCCAGTGTTTACTAATCTAAACACCTTGCTGCTGTCGGCAGAGACCAACGCGATTCCTGATGTCATCGGACTCACAACAACAACTGACCTGCAAGTGCTGGATGGCACAACAACCCTGTTTGCAGTTGGCTCCGCAAACGTAGGTAGTACTAGCGGAATCACAGTGAGCCTGGATGATGGCGGCTCTAACCTGCCACTGAATCTGCAAATTTGCGAAACCGACCCGGCAACTGGAGCTTGTTCGGGCCCAATAGGGCCTTCGGCTCAGCTCACCTATGCCGCGGGAAGCACCGCATCTTTTGCAGTATTTGTAGATGCCTTGGGCGTCATCGAGTTCAGCCCCGCGATCAACCGAATATTTATTCGGTTCACGGACGGTGCGGGCATAGTGCGCGGCGCAACCAGCACTGCGGTGCGTACCCAATAACGCAAGGAGTGTATCCCAAAGATTAGAATCCCGAGCTGATTCGGGATTCTAATCCTCGCGAAGCAAATCTAACTGCAAAGGCCAGTCGACCAGAGCTGTCGAAAACATGGCCACAAGCAACACAACACAAGAACCGAAGGCCCAGCCTAGTCGAACCACGGCTGAGGCCTCTGCAGGCACCAGAGCAATCGCCGACGCTACTAAAGCAAAACAAAACAGACAGGAGCGCCACGGATAGTTTATTGGCGCAAGCTCCGAACCATCGCGCAAATAACCACCAATTCGCAGGATCTGTGCGATTCCCATTGCCACCATGGCACCGTAAACCCCCCAAAGGGGAATCAATACAACAAAGCCTATTACGGCTGCAGATGCGGCGACAAAATCGATCGCCATCACCCGGTAGCCATATTCACGGGCGTAACTGCCCACCTCCAGCATTCCCGCAATAGCCCCAAGGCCAACAATAAGGGTTAGCCAGGGCAGAAATTTAATCGCATCCGTGTATCCAGAGGAAAACAACTCCTCAATAAAGATCGGTATTAAAAGACAAACTGCCGCAGCTGCCAGCAAAAGCAAACCAGCACCCACACCAAAGATTCGGGCACTGAGCTCGAGCCCCTCGGGGCTTTTCAACGCAGCTATTCGCTTCGGCAACCACCACAGTTCTAACGGGTAAAGCGCAAACGCAAGGATCATTGCAAAACGAGTGGCCAGGCCAAAATTACCAACCTCTTCGGCACTCACACCATTTCCCAGAAACAGTCTGCTGGCGTTTCCCAGCGCGTACATACACAGCATCGCACCCAAAACTGGCAACCCGTACTGCAACAGCTGGCGGTAGCGTTGGTAGGAAAACAGGATGGGTGTTTTGCCAATCTGTTGGCTCACCAGCCATAACGTGGAAGCCCCCATAATGACGCCGTTAGCGACCAGCAAGCCTGCAGCTCCGTAGCCACTAGAAAGCACAAAAACAATGGCAGAGACCTGACAGAGTGTGCGCACCAGAACAAACCGCAGGAAATCATAAGCATCATCTTGCAATCTCAGCCAGGCCAGGGGGAGCTCAATCAACGCACTCAGGCAGGCTCCACAAAGCACAATGCGAAAGGCAACAATATCTATCTGCAGGTTAATAAGGTTGGCGTAGTAACCACTGATCGCTATGACAAAAGCCATAAACAACCCTGCAGCAACTACCGCACAACCCATTATTTCGCCGGCGATGCGGCGTTTCTCAATGTCTGAACCAGCGGTGCTGGCGAATCGGATAAGTTGCTCGGCCATGCCAAGGCCCACAATAAGCACGACAAGGTCAGCCGCTACAACTGCAATATCGTAGTTGCCGTACTCGGCAGGGCTAAGAAACGCCGCCATCAACGGGATAGTTATAAAGGAGAAGCTCTTTTCGATCGCCGCACTAAGAGCATAAAGTACGGCACTGGGTAGAGATGAGAATCTCGCCGCAATCTTGCCGATCAATTACCTGAGGTACCTGAGGATGACTAGAAACGCTAACCTATACTATCAAGCCGCGTAACTAAACCGTTCTTTGAAACGGCGATAGGCTGGCAGCACACGATACTTGGCAAGATACACAAGGCTCGGCTTTAGCTTCGTAGAAAATGCATCTACGGTGTAAAAGTCAGTCGAGTAGTGTGCCCAACTCTTGAGATAATCGTAGTCGTCTGCACAGCTATCATAAAGTTGCGTAGATTTGTCTTTAAATAGAGACTCGACCACCAACTGGAGCAAAACCTGACCGGGAGACAGCTCTGCAAAATCAAGGTCGAAGTCAGCACGGATAGGAAATACAGTGCCGCCGCTTTGAAAGTGCAGCTCGTATGCAATCGCCAGACCGTCAACCTTCAACAGCCATACTTTGACCTCACCAGCACGACAAAATCTGTCTACAAGCTCACAAATGAATTTTCTGGCGACGTCATCGGATTCCAAATCAGAACCTTCTAACTGCTTCCAGCTTTTCGCTGAGATTCGAAAAATCTCTTCCAGGATCGGCGCATCGGAACCTTGCGGCACACCAACCTCAAGTTCGATCTTGGACTGATGACTGATGCGCTTTAACTTTCTGCGCATTGATTTACGAAGCGAACGCGATCGCGTTTCAAGATAGCTCTCCCAATCACCCCGCAAATCTATCATTGGTGTGGACATCACCGCTTCCATGCCGGAGTGCAACAAGTTTGAGTCGGAAACCATGGAGCAAACCGACGCGGCTTCTTCCTCAGGCAATTTGTAGAATCGGTATAGCTCGAAGTTGTTTTCTTCATGCAACAAGGCAAAAGCCGTACGCAAATCAGTCTTGGAGATTTGAGTGGACGTAACCACACCACCAGAAGGAGAGTAGCCGTTTGCAGAAGATTGCAGAGCAACCAGGCTTGTAAGTCGAAACGATTGCATCGAGCTGTGCATGGGTGCAACAAGCACCAGTTCTTCATCTTTAAAAACCCCAATGACATGGGGTTTCAATCTGGTTCCAAAGGCTTTGTACCAGGAAATTATCCAATCGGGACTAAGTGAGATGTCCGGACGAACGCTCGATTGGTGCAGTGCGAGCCATGCCTCGGAAAGCCCTTCCAAATCTTCCAAACAGGTGTAATTGCGTAATTTCCAAATAACCATTCGAGCGTTCTCGTTTATGCATTGGAGTAACTACAGCCACCGTATCCTTTAGGACGTATCGATTCTTCACAAAAGAGTAAAGTAACGTTCTCAGTTTATATGCCGAACATTTATGGGGAATTATTTCGGTATAGTTGCGTCAAATAGCTTTACCGGACCTACATGGGCTTTTAGCAGGCCGACTGTTATGAAACTTTCTACTTCTGCTTATCAACTGTTTAGTCAGCTACCTTCTTGCGACGTAGCCTGTGTGTATGTGCTCGATTGCACTCAGCACCAGGAGCCCCCTCAAACCGATCTGGATTTGGTTATCCGGCAAGTTTCAGCCGAGTCACTAGAAAAAATTACCCAGGGCGCTGCATACGACTTCACTGCCAAGGACGCCGAAGAAATCGCTGACACAGCAAACTGCCTAGCAGCATTCGTCGATGATCAGTTAGCGGGCTATCTATGGTATCGAGACGGCGAAATTCCCGCAGAGATGAATACGCCTGGCGCACCTTTTCGAGGATTCGATCTCGAGCTTGGTGACACCACGCAATACCTGTTCAAAGTGTTTGTCCACGAGCACTATCGTGGCCATCGAATAAACCAGTTCTTATGTCAGGAACTTGCGCGCCAACTTGTTGCGCAGGGCTACGACAAGATCGTTACCCTAACCGCATGGGAAAATGCCGCTTTTCGTAAAAGCGCTGAACGTATGGGGTTTATAAAGACGGGGCAATGCGTCGAGTGGACAACACACTCGAAGAGCATCTACTACTTCGCAAAAGAGGACGCAACGATCGTCCGCTTCTCAGCACCGGACGTCACCGCAGAGAAGCAACATCTCGAAGACAACGCGGTTGAGGCCTAAACAGGGACTTCAGTGCGAGTTTGGGTGCGCGTACCAGGCATTCAGGAGACGGCCTCCGAACGGGGTAGCCAGACTAAGGCCACCCCCTTCTGGAGAGAAGCTACTCTAGAATCTTAACGACAACGCCAGCACCTACCGTGCGGCCGCCTTCGCGG
>CAZWMD010000117.1:0-6560 GCA_964634815.1 uncultured Pseudomonadales bacterium
TACGCTGTAGCGCATCCGTTGCCGCAAGATCTTCTCGATAAAAGCGCTGACCCTTCTTGATGATCTTCTTCATGCGCCGCTCAAGATCTGGAAAATCCTCGTCGGTTATCGGGCTTGAAAGAATGAAATCGTAGTAAAACCCATCGCGAATCGGCGGGCCAAAGCCAAGGGTAGATCCTGGCCGCATTTCCAGCACCGCCTGCGCCAGAACATGCGCCAGACTATGACGAATCTTGTAAAGCTGATCGTCGCTGACGCTGCTATCGCCGCTGTGTTCCATCTGAGCCACTGTATGTCTCCTGTTAACTGCTCAACCTGCCAACATAGCCCGGGACAGAACCTGGACAAGCCGACCTTTGGGCATAAAAAAACCCCGGGGCGTCCATCGCCTGTCGGGGTTTCCGTTCAGGCGACCTGGTCGCCTGTTTGCTTGATGCTCACAGACAACCGCTAGCGGGTGCTAGTTGTTGCCGTCGTGTCGAATAGGTTAATCACATCATTCATTGCGCGCCTATAATAAGTACCTCGGGAGACTTTGCAAGTCGCCATATGTCGGGGGAACCTCTGATTCAATTACCACAGCTGCGAAATCAAACAGCCCGCAGATCAATCAATACACAAAGAACCAGAATCAGACCAAAGCCTCCAAACAAAAGGGGGCGGGACTGGGCAACCACGGGCTCAGCAGAACATTCAATGCGCAACCGCTGCTTGTCCCAGAGACTCAATACCCAGGCGCTCAGGATCGCAAAACAAAACCCGGTCATATTCCACCACAGCCAACTCAAATCAGGCAGGCCCACCGAAACCAGGAAATTCGCAAACACGCCGCCTGCAAAACCCATCATCGCGCGCTTTTGCCCCACCCCTGGCATCACCAACGCAATGGTAAACAGCGCAAGCAACGGACCATTCGCAAAGGAACCTATTTTGTTTATCGCCTCGAGTACTGTAGGCGCGATATTCTCAACCTGGTAACTGAAGAGAATTGCCAAACCGCCCCAACACACAGTGGCGATTCGTCCAATCCCTACGGCATCAGCTGATGTCTCCGGCGGGAAGGCCTTAAACCAGAAGTCCTCCACCGTGGCCGCCGACAGCGAGTTCAAGGCAGAATCAATCGAGGACATTGCCGCCGCAAAGATTCCAACCATCACAAGCCCAATCAAACCCACAGGAAAGGTCTGCAGCACATAAACCGGAACCACCAGATTTACGTTGGGCGCACCATTGGCGTTAAGTGGCAAGGCCTGCAGGAACCCGGGATTTCGAGCCGCATAACTTGCTAAAGCCAACCCAAGAACGCAGTAAAGAAGCACCAACGGGAATCGCAACAACCCATTGAGCAGGAGCACCCTTGCTGTGTCGCGATCTGATCCAGCGGCCAGAACACGCTGAGCCTGACTCTGATCGCAACCGTAATACGCGCAATACAGGAAAAAACCACCTATCAACATGGGGAAAAAGCCGTAATCGCTGGCTCCGGACACACCCAAATCAAAATCAAGAGCACGAGCACGTTCGAGAGCCAGCGAACTCGCCGAACCCGCGTCAACAAACAAAAACGCAAGGCACACCAGCACCGAGACCAAGATCAGAATCATTTGCACAACATCACTGATGACAACAGCGCGAAGCCCTCCAAGCAAATCGTAGACCAGGGTAATCGTCATGAGCAACAAAACGGCCAGGGTGTAGCTCACATCCAGCAGCAACGCCAGAACCGAAGCTATTCCATAAACGGTAACCCCGGTCGCAATACCTCGAAACAGCAAAAAACAACCGCTGGCAAGACGCCGGGCATTACTACCCAGCCGCTCCTCCAGGAAACCATAGATTGTTAAGTGGCCACTACGGCGTATTGGCAGTAACAGATAGGTTAACGCAAGCATTGCCAACGGCACCGCTAGCTCATATTGCAACCACACCATGCCACCACCCGCCGCAAACCCAACAAACGCGGGAGCACCCAGTAAACTGTTGGTGGAACATTGTGTGGCAATAGTGGACGTCGCCAAACTAAGAGACGGCAGATCTCTTCCCGCCAGGTAATAGTCACTGGCAGACGATTGCCTTTTCGAAGACCACAAAGCAAGCAGCAACAAACCAGCGAGGTAGAGGATAACCACAAACCAATCAAGAAAACTCATTACCTAATATTCCTTTACCTTTTCAATCATCGGGGTAATTATCCCAACCAGATTACGGGCAGTACTTCGGAGCATTAGTGAGCGAATCGGTAAATCCCTCAACCCCTGCAAAACCACAAACCAGACTGACTGAACTGTTATCAATGCTCTATTCAAAAGAGGTTGCCTCAACAACAGCCTCTCGACTCGCGAGCATCGTCGAAAGTCTCGATACAGCGCAGCGGCTCTCGCCAGGCTCCACCGCTGAGTCCAAACGAAGCGAAGCGAACGGCGCGATGTTAATAACCTACGCTGACCTGATTCATTCCCAGAACTCAGGACCCCTGGCAGCCCTGACCGACTTCCTCGACACCCACGTGGGGGATGCCTTTCAACGTATTCACTTGCTGCCGTTTTTCCCTTCATCTTCAGACGATGGTTTTGCTGTTATCGACTACAAGCGAGTGGACCATCACGTGGGCGACTGGCAAAAAGTGAACGTTCTGGCCCAACGATATGACCTCATGTTTGATTTGGTAATAAATCATTGCTCCAGAGAGCACCTCTGGTTTGCTGACTTCGTCAACGGAAAAACTCCAGGCAAGGAATATTTCATTACTTTGCCCGAAGAATCGGACACAACGTCTGTGACCCGACCGCGTAGCTCGCCATTGATATCTGACGTACAGACTTACGCTGGAATTCGTCACGTGTGGACAACGTTCAGCGCCGATCAGATCGACCTGGATTTCAGCAATCCGGATGTACTCGTCGAAATGATCAGTATCCTTTTCTTCTACATTGAACGCGGCTGCAATTTGATTCGCCTCGACGCTGTCGCGTTTCTTTGGAAGCGACTCGGCACCAGTTGTATGAGCCTTTCTGAGACACACACTGTGGTGCAGATTCTGCGTTTGTTGGTAGACTGGTTGGAAGATCTGGCAGATCAGAAGACCATTCTCATCACCGAAACAAACGTTCCGCACGAAGAAAATGTTAGCTACTTCGGTGATGGCAATGAGGCACACGGTGTCTATCAATTTAGCCTGGCTCCGCTGATGCTCTACAGCTATATTTTCGGCAACTCTACCGCTCTTACCCGCTGGGCCACTGATTTGAAACCGCCGCCCGAGGGATGCTTTGCACTGAATTTCATTGCCTCGCATGACGGCATCGGACTGCGTCCACTCGAAGGTCTGGTGAGCGATGCAGAGGTAGACAAACTGGTCGAGAAGATGCACCAGCGCGGCGGATTTTCGAGCCTGCGTAATGTAGGAGCTGATCAACAACGGCCTTATGAAATAAACATCTCGCTGTTCTCGGCGTTTGGTGGCTCCGCAGAAAATCTTCCTGCTTATCTTGGAGCACATGCGCTGCTCATGGCTTTCCAGGGTCTGCCTGGCCTGTACATGCACTCACTGCTGGGCAGCCACAATGATCTCGCAAAGATTGAAGAAACCGGGCGTACCCGCTCCATAAATCGTGGCACCCTGGTGCTCGAAGAGCTCAACACGGAACTCGACAATAAAGAGTCCATCCGCAGCAGAACGTTGAGGTTCATTACAAGAGCACTTCGGCGTAGAGCCAAACAACCCGCGTTTGCTCTGTCGGCTACCCAGAATATGCTGGACATCTCCCCCTCTTTAATTGCTTTCCAGAGATGCGGACCAAACCAATCCCTGCTTGTTATTGGCTCCGTCGTCGACAGCCGTCAGACTATCGCCGCTGCAGACCTGGGCCTTACACCTTCCACTTATCACTGCGAGTTGCACGAGCAATCCATCGACATTGATCCCATGCTCTGCCTCGAGGGTTATCAGGTTCTATGGCTCAATACCACAGATCGCTAGATGCACACTTCGTCATAGACATCGTTTGCGTAAGCGGCATTCACTTCAATCTTCAGAACTTCGCTCTCAGCCCCATCCAAAGAAACGCATTCCACAAGCTGCGGGAACACATCAGGAATTACACTGGATACTCGCTGCCAGGAAGGAATAAAGGCACTCTCTTCACCACTTTCAAGAAACGCCTCACCAGCTTTCAAGACATTTGTTGCAAACAACTCAACAGCTTGTTCTTCGGCGTGCCGATCAAGAACCAAACCATTCATTTCAGCATCGTTGGCATAGGAATCAATTAGATCGAGGGCTATGCGGTAATAACATGCTTTTGCCGTCCGGATCGTACCACTGTCAAAGACAACCCCATTGGTGGCAAGCTTCTTAAACAACGCCTTACTAATGTCCATGCTCATCCGAGATAAGCCACGGCTACTATCGTCTGCCGACAACTCCTGATGTTTGTGATCGTAGGTATCGGCCACTTCAACCTGACACAGGCGGTTGGTTGAATGGTTGCGATACATTTCCGACAGCAAACCAATCTCCAGGCCCCAGTCGGATGGGATTCTAAGGTCATGCAGCACATCGGCCTGCATCGCAAACTCGCCAGCCAACGGATAGCGAAAGCTGTCCATGTAGTCGAGGTAATGTTGATCTTCAGCGAATTTCTTCATCGCTCGAATGAGCGGCGACACCAAGAGACGGCTGACCCGCCCGTTTAGCTTATCGTTGGCAACACGTGCGTAGTATCCCTTGCTGAATTTGTAACTGAAATTAGGATTAGCCACCGGATAGATCAGCCGCGCAAGCAGCGATCGGTCATATGTTGTGATATCGCAATCGTGCAGAGCGACAGCGTCAACGTTGCCAAGTGCCTGAACATAACCCAGGCAATACCAAACGTTGTATCCCTTGCCACGCTCCTCTGGCGCAACGCCTTTGGAGGACAGGAGTTTATTTATCTTTTGCAGCCTCGGCCCATCATTCCACAGGATGTGATGCTTCTGCGGAAGCTTGGAAAAGTACTTGCAGGCATGTTCGTATTCCTGCCTGTTAGCGCCATCCAAGCCAATGACAATGTGTGAGAGATAGGTTGCCTCCTTTAATTCCTCAACAATGTTCTGCAGCGCAGGACGTTGCAGTTCGGAGTAAAGGCAAGGCAGCACTAAAGCCATGCGACGACGCTGCGAAAACTCATGCAATTTAGACTCAAGAGCATGCGTTGACGTGCTCCTTAAAGAGTGCAGGGTTGTAACAATACCGTTCTGAAAGAAGTCGCTCATACAGTTGTACTCTGAAGTGGAATCTCGGGACAGTGCTCCGCGAGGGCATTTTCAACAGCCTCACGCCAGCCAACAACACCGCAGGAGTTGGCATGACAAAGGGTTGCCGATGGGTTGAGAAGATAGTTTCCGTTAGCGTCCGGGAAGACAATGGCTTGGTCAGCGTGGCTTAGCATCAGCAGATCATTGGGGGCATCACCACAGGCCAACAGACGGCTGGATGAAGCGACCTGCTTGCGCCAGCGTTGAATCGCATTCCACTTGTTAACCGCAGAACTGACATGCAAGAACTGGCCACCTCGGACAAGCTCCAGCTGTTCTTTTGCCAGATCGTCACGAAACTGCGCCAGCCGCTGTGGCGAGTCAGCCCACAATAAAGGTTCGGATGCATGCCGATTCTTCGCGCGCCTTGCATCCTTGCGACTCAGCCCGGTGATACCACTTAGCTGCGCATCCGACATGTCGCCAAACCCCGTGAAGCTCAGCTGATAGTCCGTACGAAGCCGAACCAGGGTGTCCCGTATCGCCGAATAACCCGGTCCCTCGGTTGAGGTCGCGTAACCCGCAGCCCCGGTCTGGTCGATGGATGGAACGGCGTAGCCCGCACCGTTCTCAAAGATCAGAACCGGCAATCGGTCAATCATCGCCGAAAACGGAAGGAGCTCATCCAGAGTTTTGCTTGTTGCAAGCACAAGATGCCGCACCCCGGTCCAACGATCCAAAAGATCGTTGAGAGCAGTTGCGGCTTCCTCCAGATTGTATGACCGATCCAGCAGTGTGCCGTCCAAATCCGTGGCCAGGATCCAATCGCTATTTGGTGCTCTCAAAGCGTAACGCTCATTGGTTGCGAATCTCCCAGGCCCACATAGGTTGTTGGTGTCTGAGCACAGGCATGCAAGCCTCAGGCCAGCCGGCAACCTGTGGGCCAAACATCCAAGCCAAACACCCAGAAGGAGGGAGTTACCGCGGAAACAGGGGTGAAACGCCCGCTTTCGAAGCACCTATGCACAATATCAGTGCAGTTGATCCTGCGGCCCATTCGCCATCAGGCGCCTGATAATTCCATTAAAAGAGCTAGATGAGCCTTATCAACAGAAACAAAATCCGTTAAAAAACAGCATCATAGCGAGCCCATATTCCCGACCTGCCTACATCAGGCCATTGATCGCGCTACAATGCAGCGATGGATATCGTCTCTCTTCTTCAGCCCCTGGGCCCATGGCTTAGGCCCCTGGTTGTCGTGACCGTAGCCACCTGGGCAACGTTTTGGTTGATTCGTCGCACCTGGCCAGATAAATCGGACG
>CAZWMD010000118.1:0-6502 GCA_964634815.1 uncultured Pseudomonadales bacterium
CTGATCACCGCCACTAACGTCTTCGACCTCTTCAAAACTGAGTTCTCGCATGATTAATTCCTCGCAAAGTTTGATACATCATTTGAATGTTTTCTCGCATAGCAGCTTTGGCTGCATCGCGATATCAAAATGCTATGGAATGGCTGGTCTGGGCCGCCATGGACAATGTGCAACAGAACCTGTGCGTCCAAGCCCTATCTTCGCGCGCGCAATACGATCTGTAAATTGGTGGCGTTTTGATATCACCGGTGCAGCTGAGGAAAAACTCGCCAATGGCTGTGAGCGAGTGGCTTTCTTGCTTTAGTTGCGAGTAGTCAGCTCGATAGTCTGCACGCTCCTTTTTATACGGAGAAAATCATGCAGCAGCTTTCAACGTTGGACATCGATCAGGTAGTGGGTGGCAATCTGGTAACAGGGTGGGTACCCGGACAGTGGCCGATCGGTTTGCTGGATACGGTGGCCAGTCAGATTATTGGGGCCGGCACCGTTAGTGTGGCAACCCTGGCGGCTGTGAGCCCGTCACCGATTAACCTGAGCGTTGGGTTGATTCTGGGCAGCCCGTTTGATCGATCAGACTGTTAGCTTTAGCCGTTGTGGCTGCCGTCGCACAGGGGCTGATCTTTTGTCGCCTTGCACGCACAGAAGAACAGTTTTTTGCTTTCGGTCGCCTCAAACTTCATTGGGGTGAAGTCGGTGTCTTTGTGTGAACCATCACAGAAGGGCTGGCTGGTCGACTTGCCACAGGAGCACCAGAAATAACTCTTGCCGGCTTCGACGTCGACGCCGATGGGAGCGTCGGCTGCGCGTACGGGATCGGTCATGCAAAAGCTCCATTTCTGTGAGGATATCGCTGGTACCTGGGGTCGGACTCGAACCGACACGGTATTGCTACCACCAGAGTTTGAGTCTAGCGCGTCTACCAATTTCGCCACCCAGGCAAGGCCAGCGAGCGTGACCTTAGCTAAAGGGTTGAAAAGGGTCAACGCGCGCCCCATATAATTGCGGAAATATTATCCGGGGCGCTGGCCTCCTGTTCGTTTAATGCGCCTCACCGACTTCGACTATGAGCTGCCCGAGGAGCTGATTGCCCAGACACCGCTGGCGGACCGGTCTGCCAGTCGCTTGCTGTTGGTCGGTGAGGAAGCCGATCAGCATCTGCAGTTTGTGGATCTGTTGGCGCAGTTGCGAGCCGATGACGTGCTGGTGGTTAACGACACCCGGGTACTCAATGCCCGATTAGCGGCTCGCAAAACTACGGGTGGTGCCGCAGAGGTGTTGCTTGAGCGCCTGGAGAGCGACTATGTGGCGCTGTGCCAGGTGCGGGCCAGCAAGGCGTTGAAACCCGGTGGGCAATTGCTGGTGGGCGAGGATCAGAGCATTCAACTGACGCTGCTTGAGCGGGCGGATACGTTCTTTCGTCTTGAGTTTTCGCACCCCGTGCTGGAGGTGCTGGATAAACACGGCGAAATGCCACTGCCGCCTTATATAGATGCAGCAAAAGCCGAGGCAGCCGCACCAGCCCGGCAGCGCTATCAAACGGTGTATGCCAGTCAGCCCGGTGCTGTGGCGGCACCCACCGCGGGGCTGCATTTCAACGAAGCGCTGCTTGAGCAGATCAAGAGCAAAGGCATAAAGGTGGTGCCCATTACGCTGCATGTGGGGGCGGGGACCTTTGCCCCGGTGCGGGTGGATGATCTGCGGGAGCATCAAATGCACGCCGAGCGATATTTCATATCCCAGAGCAGTCGCGCCGCACTGGATTCCTGCCAGGGCAGGATTGTGGCGGTGGGTACCACAGTGGTCAGGGCGCTGGAGTCTGCGGCGGCAACCGGGGCAGACCAGGGCGACACCGAAATCTTCATAACGCCCGGTTTCAGGTATCAGGTGGTGGATGCGCTGGTAACCAACTTCCATCTGCCCAAGTCCACCTTGTTGATGCTGGTAGCGGCGTTCACCGGGTTGTCGAGAATGCGTCGCGCTTATGCATCAGCCGTTGCCCAGCGCTACCGCTTCTTCAGTTATGGTGACGCCATGTTTTTACCTCACCGAGTTGATCCCAACGATGCTGTTTTGTAGCTCCTGCTATGTTTGAAACCCTGGCCAAAGACGGTACTGCCCGTCGCGGGCGATTAACTACCCGCCACGGCGTGGTAGAAACGCCGGTATTTATGCCCGTTGGCACCTACGGCACGGTGAAGGGTGTGACGCCCGCCCAGATTAGTGAGCTGGGTACCCAGATCTTGCTGGGCAACACCTTTCATCTGATGTTGCGGCCCGGCGATGAATCCATTGCCACCCTGGGTGGGTTGCATGAATTTATGCAGTGGCACGGCCCCATCCTCACCGACAGCGGCGGGTTTCAGGTCTGGAGCCTGGGGGAGTTACGCAAAATCTCCGAAGAAGGGGTGGTGTTCCGTTCCCCGGTGAACGGCGATCGTATCGAGCTCACTCCGGAACGGTCCATCGAGGTGCAGCACAACCTCAATACCGACATCATCATGAGCTTTGATGAGTGCACCACCTATCCCGCCACCGAGCGCGAGGCTGAGGTCTCGATGCAGTTATCGATGCGCTGGGCCCAGCGGGGCAAGAATCGGCACACCCAGGCCAAGGAGTCGCTGCCGGATGACAGGCAACCCGGGCACCTGTTTGGCATCATTCAGGGCGGCATGTATGCCCATTTACGCCGCGAGAGCCTGGCGGCACTGCAGGACATTGGCTTTGATGGCTACGCCATTGGCGGGCTGTCGGTGGGTGAGCCCAAAGACGAGATGTTGCAGGTGATGGAGGATCTGCTGCCACACATGTCTGACCATCACGCCCGTTACCTGATGGGTGTGGGCACCCCGCAAGATCTGGTGGCCGGGGTGGCCGTTGGGGTGGATATGTTTGACTGTGTGATGCCCACCCGCAACGCCCGCAATGGCTATCTGTTTACCTCTCTGGGGACGCTTAAGATCAGAAATGCCCGACACAAGCTCAGTGATACGCCGGTAGATGCCCAGTGCAGCTGTTATACCTGCCAGAACTTCAGCCGGGCCTATCTGCATCATCTGGATCGCTGCGGTGAAATGCTGGGCGCAACGCTCGCAACCATCCATAATTTGCACTACTACCATCACTTGATGGCTCAATTGCGGAGTGCTATTGAAACGGGTACATTCCGCACCCTCTCAACGGCCCTACACGAACAGTGGAACACACCCCATGACCTTGTTTAGCAGTGCTCACGCCGCAGGCTCTGGCGCACCCACCGGAGGTGGCTACGAACAGCTGATTTTCCTCGGCATTTTTGTCCTGATCTTCTATTTCTTGCTAATCCGGCCGCAGAACAAGCGCCGCAAAGAACATCAGGAGTTGATGGGGGCGCTGAGCAATGGCGATGAAGTGGTCACTGCCGGTGGCATTGTTGGCAAGATCACCAAGGTTGAGGATGATTTTGTGATTCTGGAAGTTGGCAAGGGGGTTTCCCTGCGGTTCCAGAAGTCGGCAATAGGCGCGACGTTGCCCAAGGGCACCCTCAAGTCTCTCGATAACCCCTAGGCCAGGTAACCATGGCAACTGACGGATTGGTTGGCGAAAGCCTTATTCGACCTGCAGGCGGGGGGTATCAGCCGCCGAATACCTTCTCGATCTGGCGCTACCTGTTTGTTGCGCTGATTATTGGGCTGGGTGCACTCTATGCGCTGCCCACGCTCTATCCCCCAGACTACGCGCTGCAGATTCGCCCGGAGAATCCGGAACTCACGGCCACGCCAGAGCTTTTGGCTGAGGCCAGCGAGGTGTTGCAAGCGGGTGGGGTCAATGTGATTGGCACTGAGGTGTCGGATGGCAGTGGACTGGTGCGGCTGGAAAGCAATCCGGCGCAGCTCAAGGGCCAGGCCCTGTTGCGTGGTGCACTGAACCCGGACATCGAAGAAACCGGTGAAGGGGATTTTGTGGTGGCGCTCAATCGCGCGCCCACCACCCCGGGCTGGTTAAGAGATCTGGGTGGCAAGCCAATTTCGTTGGGGCTCGACCTCTCCGGCGGCGTGCATTTCCTGTTGCAGGTCGACATGGACACCTTCCTCGAGAAACGCGGCATTATCACCGCCGCCACGCTGTCTGATCTGCTGTTTGAAAACAAGATTCGCCCGCAGGTGAGCAACCGGCGCTCGCCCTGGGCTAAAGGCACCACCATCAGCATTCCGTTTCGCTCGGTTGAGCAGCGCACCCAGGCACTGCCGCTGTTGGAAGACCCTAATAATTTAGAGGGCTACACCATCGAAGAGCGAGAGGTGAAGGGCTATCCCGGCCTGGAGCTGGTGGTTACCGAAGACTACAAGCGTGGCCTTGAAGATTACGCCATCGATCAAAACCTGCAGAGTTTGCGTAACCGGGTTAACGAACTGGGGGTTTCTGAGCCACTGGTGCAGCGTTTGGGCCGATCACGCATTGTGCTTGATCTTCCCGGCATTCAAGACAGTGCCGAAGCCAAGAAGATCATTAACAAGTTTGCCAACCTTGAGTTCCGGTTGGTGGCAACCACCGATGTCCGCGCCAGCGAGACCCAGAGTTTTCCCTACGAGGGCCGTGACGTTGGCTTGCTGCGCAACAACATTGTTAGTGGTGATCAGGTCATCAATGCCCAGCAAGACTACGACCCGGAATCTGGCTTGCCCCAGGTCAGCATTACGCTCGACTCTGACGGCGGGAAGAAGATGTACGACGCCACCAAAGACAACATCGGCAATTCCATGGCGGTGCTGTTTCTGGAATCAAAAACGCGCCAGATCAAGCGTTTGATTGATGGGGTGGAAGAGACCTCGCTGGTCACCACCGAAACCAAACGCCTTATTAATGTGGCCACCATTCGGGCGGCACTGCCGCACAACTTCCGGATCACAGGCCTCGATAGCCTTGGCGAAGCGCGGGAGCTTGCCTTGTTGCTGCGTGCTGGTGCACTGGCTGCGCCCATGTACATTGTTGAAGAACGCACGGTAGGGGCGCAGCTTGGTGATGAGAACATCAAGCGCGGTTTTCTGAGCCTGGCTACCGGCCTTGGGCTGGTGGCGCTGTTTATGATGCTTTACTACAAACTCTTTGGTGTTGCTGCCGTGTTTGCGCTCACGGCAAACCTTGTTCTGATCACGGCTATTATGAGTCTGCTGGGAGCCACGCTTACCTTGCCGGGCATTGCCGGGATTGTCCTCACCATTGGTATGGCGGTAGATGCCAACGTGCTGATTTTCTCGCGTATCAGAGAAGAGCTGCGGGACCGCTCACCCCAGGCGGCGATTCAAGCCGGCTTTGATCGCGCCTTTGTGACCATTCTGGATGCCAACGTCACCACCTTCTTTGTGGCGATTATTCTGTTCACCATCGGCAGCGGACCGGTGAAAGGCTTTGCGGTTACCCTTGCGATTGGCATCGTCACCTCCATGTTCACCGCCATCATGGGTACCCGGGCATTGGTTAACCTTATTTACGGTGGACGCAAGCTGACGTCCGTCAGCATTTAGCTGGAGTAATTTATGGCCAGCGAAACACCTACCTTTGACTTTATGGGCAAGCGTCGCCTGGCGACGCTACTGAGCGCTGTGCTGGTGCTGGGCTCGATTGGACTGCTTGCCGTGCAAGGTCTTAACTGGGGGCTCGACTTTACCGGTGGTACCCTGGTTGAGGTGGCCTTTGCGGAGCCCACCGAACCGCAAACCGTGCGCAACGAGCTCGACAGTGCAGGCTATGTGAATGGTGTGGTGCAGAACTTTGGCACCGAACGCGACATTCTGATTCGTATGCCGCCCCAGGGCGATCGTGATCAAGCCAAGATGGGGGATGAGATACTTGCAACGCTCAGGGAAAACCATCCTGGTGTGGCGATGTTGCAGTCGAACTATGTTGGTCCTGCTGTCGGGGAAGAGCTGACCGAGAGTGGCGGACTAGCGATGCTTGCTGCCCTTGGCATGGTGATGCTCTACATCCTGTTTCGCTTTACTGGCAAGTTTTCACTGGGTGCTGTTGTCGCGCTCGTGCATGACGTCATCATTGTGCTTGGGGCCTTTGCGCTCATGCGCTGGACCTTTGATCTGAATGTATTGGCGGCTGTGCTTGCGGTGATTGGGTACTCCTTGAACGACACCATTGTTGTGTCGGATCGGATTCGTGAGAATTTTCGGCGGGTGCGGAAGGGTGGTCCGGTGGATGTGATTAATCGCAGTCTTAATGAGACGCTTGGGCGTACGTTGGTGACGTCTTTAACTACCTTGTTGGTGTTGGTGGCATTGCTGGTTGCCGGTGGGGAAGGGATCTTTGGGTTTGCGGCCGCGCTGACTGTGGGTGTGGTGATTGGTACTTATTCGTCAATCTATGTCGCGGCAAACATGCTGCTGGCGTTGAATATTGATCGGCAGGATTTGATTATTCCTGAGAAGGAGAATCCGGTTGATGACATGCCTTGATGGCGTTTTGTTGATTTGATCCAGGGCGCCGGGCAGATCGGCGCGCGGGCAAGAGCCCATCC
>CAZWMD010000119.1:0-6427 GCA_964634815.1 uncultured Pseudomonadales bacterium
AACGCACCCACGCAGAGTATGCAAAGTAGAGCACCAAAGACCTGGAAGCGCCCATACATGCCGCGTAACACCCCGTTCCAACTACAGGTTAGGCGGCAACGTGAGGGTATATCAGTCCAACTGTTGAAAAGCGCTTTGTATTTCAAAACAGAATCAGAGCCTCACGGCCCAACGCCCTTAGTTGAACATGTCTGCGGCTACTTTCCATTCGCCATTCTCTTTGATCCAAACCACTAAGTAGTAGCCCTCTACACTGGAACCGTCTGTTAGCCGCGTTGTAGCAGTTCCGTAGTCATAAGCCATATCACCACTCGATGAAACGTAAGCAAAGTCAGATTCCCACGAGATTTGATCTTCGGAACTCAGCATCGTACTTGTGGCGCGGCGTATGTCTTCTATACCCACGACGGGCTCTGACCCAGGCATTATTAGCACAGAATCTTGTGCCATTAGAGCCATGATGCCATCAAGATCTCGTTGGCCGAACATACTAGACCACTTCGACTCTAGCTCGATAATACGACTCTGCTCTGGTCCGAACTGGCTATAAGCTGTTACAGAGAGACCGATGAACAACGCGATGGCGGCGAACTGAGCAAGTCGCATTGAGATATCCTTTACCTTGGAATGAAAGGGTAGATTTATAGAGAGTTACTTCTGCCAGTACAAGGGGAAATGTTGGCACTTGACGTCTAACACCACCTTGAGCCGCTGCCGTACATTAGGCGTGACTTTTGCCGGGCGCAAAGTGGATAGCAAAAGACATGACTAGTAGGCAGTCGGCTCCAGCTGCTAGTTAGGCGGCGGCTGATATCTCTTCTCATTTGCCTTGCGGCGCTCTCTAGCTTTCTTTTGAACACGTTCGCGTTGCCTCTCAATTTGAGCGTCACACCTTCCATCTGGTTCTTGTTTGATTGCTGCACGCTGGCGAAATTCATATGCAAAACACTCGCGTTGCTGTGCCGATAATCGCCGAGTTGGACGACAGTCACTGACAATCGCTTTACCATCTTCCTTAGCAAAAACCGCGTATGTGTAGCCAGTGGCGATATATGGAAGGCTGCAACCTGCACAACGAACATCACTTTCTACGGCGGCTTCAATGTATGGTACTTTTTCCGGGTCTCCTTTGATTGTATCAATGGGAAACAGGTAACCTATAGCCACTCCCTCCGATAGCGTACTCTGATCTGAATTTGGTACGTATGTTGAATCGACAACTCGTGCTATGAATATGTGTTTGTACTGGTCAATCTGCTGAGGTGATCCTGATGGTACGCAAGAAAGTCCCATTGCGTTCGTTGATATTGAGGTGACTAGTAATATTATAAGTAGTCGAATCACAGTAGGTGTGCCTCCTGCCGCCTAACATTGAGATAACCGGCATTTAAGTTGGATCGAGGTATGGCGTAGCCAGCCGCAGGGCCAGGTTAAATGTTCGGATTCATCGATTGGTTCGGCGGCGTGTAGTTCCGCATCTCAAGGTGATTGATTAAACAGGTTCGCAAGAGTGATTCGAAATCATCTACTTAGTGTTTGGTTCCGACAGGGGAGACACAATGTCGATCAGCGCAAAGTTTAACTTTTGGATATCAAGTCGTCGATTACATGATATCGCGACAGCGGATCCCGGTTCATAGCTATACATCAGCGTCTTTGTTCCCTGATAGCTGCCCGAATGTGCAAACGCTCGAGCACCACGAAATATCGAACGGAAAAAGCCAAAGTGATAATCTACGTTTTCTGCCACAGGAACGGGCTTGGAGTCATAGAGCAGCTTTGCCAGCCCTTTCATAAGTTTGTCGCTGCGTAAAGCATGATCCCAATGTAACAAATCACGAATGGTCATGTGGATACCGCCAGATCCAGTCAGCGCGAAGCGAATACGGTCGTTTATCCAGTTACCATCTTCCTCCAGATAGCCTTCCGCTCTATTCGGAATAAGGGAGAAATCATCATGCAGCCCGCTATCTTTCATTCCGAGAGGGTCGAATACCCGCGTCTTCAAGAAGTTCCTGAGAGGCATGCCAGCGACTTTTTCTATCACATCCCCTAGTACCAAATAACTGGAACTGTATTGAAATCGCGATCCAGGCTCGAAGCTCAAGCCTTCTGCGAGTACCATATCTAGAGTTTCGTCTTGCTTAAAAGAGTTCCCATAGTCTAATCCGTTAGCACGTATGAGTAAGGTGTGGTTGGCTATCCCACTTGTATGGAGTAACAAATGCTCAATCGTGACTACTTGATCAAACTTTGGAAAATGAACTAGGTACTTTCTTACATCGTCGTTGAGCTTGATCTTGCCTTCTAGGACAAGCATGCCAATCGCAGCGGCGGTAAATTCTTTGCTTACAGAGGCAATGTGGAATCTTGTTTTGTCACTGATCGGAACACCATGTTCGAGATTGCTTGTGCCATACCCACGAACGAACTGAATCTCACCGTTCTTGCTGTATCCCACAGCACAACCAGGCTCATGAGGATCTTGTGCGAATAAGTCATCGACTTTGTCTGCCTTTGTTGAAGCGCAAAGACAAGCACCAATAGCTAGCACAACAAAATATCGCGAGATCATTCTTCTATCCCTGCTCATGGCTCCATCCAAATAGAGCAGAATCCTGTATAGAATGCTAGTTTGAGCGCTGGCCGTAGAAGTACCTCGCGACGTCGCCTAACACTAA
Source organism: uncultured Pseudomonadales bacterium (assembly GCA_964634815.1). Taxonomy (GTDB): domain Bacteria; phylum Pseudomonadota; class Gammaproteobacteria; order Pseudomonadales; family Azotimanducaceae; genus JALZVT01. The sequence goes on from CAZWMD010000119.1 coordinate 2,682, forward strand.
GTTCAGCTGCGCAGTAAAGCGTCCACTGCAACTTTTGGTTAGGCGGCGGTCGAAATCTACTGGGTTTGCGTATCGCAAGCACGCGAATACACATAGCTTGCAGACCCTATATCTAACGTTGAAAAATCGACACCACTCAAACCTTGGATCATATTGTCGACATCTATTTCCGGATTTTGGTGTGACAATGTCTGATACATCGCAATAATCGCTCCCTGACATGTCTCTGGTGATACTTTGCAGTCCATGCTCTCGATGGTAATACCATCTGCGGTGATACTCACGTTCAGTACAAACTGCTCAATATCGGTTAACTGATACTCCAAAATATACAAAGCCGCGTTTCCGCCAACTACTTGATATGGCACTTCTATAGGCGCGGACGAGCCATCTTCAAGTTGCAAATTAGACGTTGCAACTCCGTCGCAGAACGAAATTTCCAATCCACTCTGTCCGTCGCTGGTCCATATACCTTCCAATGTTTCCGAGTTGCTTGATCCGAACGCAAAGAGCGTCGCATAGATCATCAATAAACCTAAAATCATCTTCATGGCGCCTAACACCGCGTTAACTTGCGCTGTAGGCTGGGGCGAGGCTTGGCGTATGCCAAACGAGCGCCAGAGTACAGCGTCAAGTTCAACTGCTCGTTAGGGGGCAACGGAATCATCTAGCTTCTATCTTCTGGATCTCGTGAAAGATATTCGGTAATTCTTGCGGCATTCTCTTGGGCTCGAGTCATTGCGTCAATAATCTCGGAGTGGTTTTTCCAGTGTTCGGACCACAACTGTGCTGGCACTAAAGATTCAAAATCCACTATCGTCGGGGTGAATTTAGCTTCGTAATTCCGGAGTGCTTCGATACGTTCTTCGATATCCTGAATGCCTCGAGATGTTGGAGATAATTTGGCCGCGCTCCTCATCCACACTTCCCAATCCTTGTTCCCCTTTGACTGATTGCACTTGCCGCATGCTGGCACAAGATTAGCGATTTCTGAGATATAACCAGTTGGTTTCTTATCGCGAACTACTGGTCGAAGATGATCCCACTCGGTTGATGTATCGCCACAATAACAACAAACCACCATGTTGCTCGAGATGCGTAGTGTCTTTAGCGCTGATTCTATCTGCTCTGAATTCGGCAGAACTTTAGGCACGATAGCGTTTACAAATGCGTTTGTTATGCTCGAAGACCTCCCCGTTATTTTTGAAGCCTTCGGCATGCTAAACGTTGACAGCAGATCAGCATCGCTCATGCCGCCTAACACCACGTTGAGCGGGGGTTTATACAGGGCGAGGATTGGCGTAGCCAAACGGAGCACTGTGTAAACGCTCCGTTCCAACTACTAGTTAGGCGGTAATTGAATATCCCCGCAGGCTGAATTGTCAGAAAACCGATCATTGCACTATTCCTATGTGTTGAAATAGGTCTATGGATTATTATGCTTTGAGATCAGGTATATCATGGAATTTGCGTTCCAACCAGATGTCGCAAGGTAAGGATAGAGAAGTTACGACAACAAACTGCACCCGATGAGATTTAGCTTGGCTATGTATAGAACGTCTGCTCGTTAGAATCGGGTGTCTACTAAAGTCGGGGAGGTCTCCATGTCCGGGTTCATCGATTTGTTAGGCGGCATCTCGTAAGCCTCTCAAGTCAATCGCTCGCGAGACGTAGTATCACGCGAACAGATCTTCCCGGACAAAGAGTGAGCCAGTAGACAAAAAGGCGCCCTGCCATTCATCGGGTCTCGGAGAATCTCCAATCTGGCAACTTGTGGACGCATCACCCAGGTAGAGGGGAATATATCCGGGTTTATAGTTGTGTTCCTTCATCGGGCCAGCGGAATAGAATGCATAAAGATAAGGAGGATTGAAGTCTGGCGTGACTGTGGAGCGAGTAATTTCGCACATCGAATGACAGTGATAGAGACCAAATTCATCGTTGCTACCCACACCATCTGCGTGCAAGAAAACCCGATCCACTGACCTAAAGTTTCCAGCTCGAAACTCTTTCTGAAGATGTTTGCCTATAGCACGCCAATCATGTACCTCACTGTATCCTGAAATGAAGCAAATGCCCGGACCACCGGAACGCAGCTGACGATTCGCCTGAACCACCATTTTTCGAATACGCTCATCTTCTTTCTTGGATTGCAACGCAGCTACTCGGATTTGGACTTCCCAGCTAAGATGTTCGTTTGGCTTTCGCTTGTTAACGATTCCCCAACAACTTGGTGCATCCAAAATCAGCTCGCGCTCATTCGAATCCCAACCGATGGCTATCTCAAGCATTTCTTTCGCATGCCGTAAATCAATGGTCGAGGAGAATATGTCCCGCTGTATAAGCGTAAGCTCTATATATCTGCCTCGTGGGTCCAAATTAGACAGATGCTTACTAACAGCGCTTACCACACCACTCGATTTATCAGAGAAGGTAATCTGTGACTCAGATTTCCGTAGAAATTTGCACTCCACTGGAACCCTGGCACCATCTAGCTCTACTAAGAAATCCGCACGACTCCCAACACCAGATGGACCTCCTTGTTCCCTCTCAAATTCTAATACCGACCCAGACCTTCGCCGCTCGAATAGTGCCGCTGCTTTCAGGGTTTCTACCGAAGATTCATGCTTACCTTTCTTCAGAAATTCATCATCAAAGAAGTTGAGGAAATTCGGCTTATCCGCCAACCGCTGTATGCAATCCGTCAAATGACATATTTTCATGCCATCGAAAGGTGAATCCGAGTTCCACAGGCCTCCAAACGAGAGCTTCTTGTTCTCAATAAGCGTCTTAATCCGATCCTGTCCTAGAGCGTTGATCAAGGTAAGTTCTGCGGCCTCCGAAAATCTTCGTATTTCGGCGATGGTACGCTTATCTTGAATGAGGGCACGGAGCGCAGGGCTGGAAATGGGTAGCACTAGAGGACCAAATGAACGGTTGCTACCATCCTACCATTCGCGACGCTCTATCGATGCCGCCTAACGCTATGTTGTGGGGCTGCCGTTAGCAGGCACGCCGTTTGCCGGGGAGCGGAGCGACTTGCAAACGAAGTGACTTGTGGGCAGTCCGCTCCAACTACTCGTTAGGCGGCTACTTAGTGTCGATGCCAGCGCACGATTAGTCATTTCCTCTAAGCTGCGCAATTATTGTTTTAACTTCGTTGCCGGCCTGCGTGGCGTCCCAAAGTTCGAGCAGAATCTGATTATTCTGTTCGATCCATTCTGAAACGATCTTGTCATATTTTTTGGATAAGTCCCCTTCCAATCTCGCTGCTTCTCTTATCGAGTAGGAAGCGGTGTGGTGTTTCCTTCCATAATCTATATGTAGATGGGGTAGTTTGTGGTGCCTTTCTTGATACATCTTTATCTTCAAATCGAGGAGTCTCATTACAAGAAACTCCGTACCACAAGTGATTTGTTGCTTGCTTATCATATCAATGAAAGCGAACTTGCCCTGCAATATCAACGCTTGCTCATTGAGTTTGGCATGCACTGTCACTAGCCGCCTAACACTTATTCGGTTGTGGGAATATGGTGTGGTGATCTGTGCGACATGTCTGCTTAAAACTGCGTGAATACACCTTCTTTCCAACCCAAGTACGAGATATCCCGCACCAGAAGGCGCTTGCAGCCTGCATATGTCGAATAAACATGCCGTGTAACATCTACCTTTAGTCCAATACACGCTTGGGATTATGAGTCAGCCGCCGCCTAAAGCACTCAAAGAACCCAAACTCCTAGACACAG
>CAZWMD010000120.1:0-2210 GCA_964634815.1 uncultured Pseudomonadales bacterium
CCCAGCATGTGGGCTATGACGGTCACTGGTAGTGGCGCGGCCAGGGCGCTCACCAGGTCAACCTCGGCATGCCGGCTAAGGTCAGTAACCAGCGACTCACAGCGCGCCTCGATAAGCGCGCGCTGGGTCTCCACAAAACTGGGCTTAAACGCATAACTTACAAGCTTGCGCAGACGGTTATGCACCGGGGGATCGCTGAACAGCATGGATGGACGAAGCTGTTTCTCTTCCTCAGAACGCAAGGACACATCGGAGGAGAAACTGGTGTTGTCTTTCAGTATGGCCAGAACGTCTGCGTAGCGTGCAACGGTGAACGGGCCGTTTTCTTCTTCCTGGAAAACCGGGTAGTCCGAGCGCAACATCGCCCAGCGCTCGTAGGGCGATTCAGGCAGTTCTGGTGCTGTCTCACTCATGTGCTGCGCCCAAAATCAGTTTGCGGCGATTAACGTAAGGGCCGCAAACGAGCCGGCAATCAGACCAGGTAGCTGCACAATGCCAGGGGATGCCAACTGATCTTTAAGCTCTTGCCTGAAGTTCTCGCTCTTGCGGGTACGAAGCGCAACCGGTATCTCAAACACACTGGCGTTTACTGCCCGGCCAAAAACGGTAGCGAGCAAAATCGCGCCGCCCCAGGAACCTAATGGAATTAGCAGTGCAACCAGTACCACGAGCAACCAACTCCCGGAGAGGCCTCCCCAGGTTAACCATAACGCCTGCCGGGTGGAGTTGGCTTTGACATCAAAGCCGAGAAAAAAATAAAGATCTGATGGTGTTTCAGGAATCTTGATTTTCGAACCGGCAAACGCCGCTCCGGAAAAGTGGCCCCACTCGTGGAAGATACCGGAGAGCACATTGCCTGCGACCACGGCTGCGGCTATGGCGGTGATGGATGCAATCAGCAGGCCAGTTGCGGCAGCCCAGGTTTGTGCGGCCCCGTAAAGGGCCAGGGCAGCCACTACCGCAGACCCATAGAGTGCCGCCATCTTCTTCAGATTTTTGGCATTACTTGCGCGCCGTTCGGCCTCTTGGGTTGGTTCCGGTACGGCTTCTGATATAGGTTCCTGCATGGTTTCAGCCTGCGCCATCTCTGTCTCTCCCCGATTAGCTCTTTGATTAGCTGCCTGGAGAACTATGCGTCACCCACCTGCCTGAGGCAAACCGGGCCTCAGTGCTTTGCATCACCAGAACATCTGCGCCACCATGAAAACTCCTTGTATGGGCTTCGCTAGAACCCATTAGCCGTTTCCAGCACGCATGACTCGTCTCGATCAAACCGCAGATATCGTTGTTATTGGCGCCGGCATTGCCGGGGCGTCGGTTGCGGCAGAACTGGCCGCCTTTTCGCGGGTGATCCTGCTCGAGCGCGAGGGCCAGCCGGGTTATCACGCTACCGGACGTTCGGCCGCCTATTTCTCACCCGCCTATGGCAACGCCTGGGTTCAGGCACTAACCGCAGCCAGTGAGAACTTTTATAAATCGCCGCCAGAAGGTTTTTGTGAAGCGCCACTAATTCATCCACGAGACGCTTTGCATATAGCGCCTTCGGCTCACGCCAGCACATTAAACAACGCCATCCAAAACACCTCTCGTCTGCACCCCCTCAACGTAGATAAGGCACTTGGCATCGTGCCCATACTCAGGCGCGATTACGTCGCTTTAGCGGCTATCGAAACCGGCGGCGGTGACCTCGATGTGGATGCGATTCTTACCGCTTACCTGCGACGCTTCAAACAACGCGGTGGTCAGTTGCTGGTTCACCACGAAGTGTCTTCGATACACAAATCTGCCAGGGGATTTTCCCTGGACTGCGGTGAGACCCAGCTAAGCGCGCCAATTGTTGTCAATGCAGCGGGCGCCTGGGCCGACATCGTTGCAGAACAGGCGGGCATTGCACCAATAGGGCTTACCCCAAAGAGGCGCACCGCGTTTTTGGTTGCAGCACCAAATACGCACGACATCAGTCACTGGCCGTTGGTGATCAATCAGGCAGATCCCCTGTACTTCAAGCCTGATGCAGGTCAACTGCTCGTATCACCCATGGACGAAACCCCAAGTCCCGCCTGCGACGCAGCGCCAGACGAGTTGGATATAGCATTGGCCATCGCGGGATTGGAAACCACCACAACACACAAGGTGCGACGTGTTGCTCATCGTTGGGCTGGCCTGCGCACCTTTGCTGAAGATGAGACCTTTGTGGTTGGGTTTGATCC
>CAZWMD010000120.1:2310-6323 GCA_964634815.1 uncultured Pseudomonadales bacterium
AATGCGCTATCTCCTGCCCGCTTCAGGTCTCAGCCAACACCTCGTTGATCAGATCGCTGTGATTGCCAAGAAACACATCGGCCACAGAGCGTCCACGAACAACACTATCCTGGCCAATGAGGTAGGTCACACGACGCACCCCAATGCCCAGCGGACCGGCCACGCCGAAGGCATCAATCAGTGCTTTATCGGTATCGCACAACAGCGAAAACGGCAGTTCAAAAGACTCCGTAAACCGCTGATGACTCTTGGCGTCTTGCGGACTCACCCCAACTATACGCACGCCCACATCTTCGAGCTCACTGAAATTGTCTCGAAACAGACAGGCCTCCGCCGTGCAAACCGGCGTGAAATCAGCCGGGTAGAAGTACAGGATCAGCTCGCCTTCCGCCAATAGCGCCTCTGAACTCAGCAGATCACCATGCTGATCCCGCTGCGCGAAGGGGACAATGGCATCACCTATATCCAACATGACTAACTCCCCATGACCTACGGACGGGCCTGAACAATTGGCACTTCATCCGGTCTTAGGTGCATGATACGCGAATGTACCTGGAATAAATCGGATAGCCGAACCGCTGGTTCGCCCCGAGGACAACGAGTTAAATGACCGCAATCCGCCAAACCACAATAAGCATAAAACGCGCGTTTACGGCAGCGGCTCTCCTGTTGGGGCTGTTTGGGATTCCTGGCATAGCGGCTGGTGTGGGCGCACAACCACAGCCTGTACTGCCTGAAATGACCAAAAAAACGATGCTATCGAGTAGCGATATCACCGACGAACACGCCTGCAACGCAGATGGTATCGCCCTGGCCGGTATCGACGTGGTGAGCTACCACACCGCCACTGGCCCGCTTATCGGCAACCCGGCGTTCAGCGTTTTGCACAACGGCCTCACTTACCGATTTCTAAGCGAAGAACATCTCAATCTGTTTATCGCAACCCCTGACAAATATCTGCCAAAGTACTTAGGATGGTGCGCAACCAGCCTGGCTGTGGGCGCCTTAACCTGCCCCAACCCGCTGAATTACAAGATCGAGAACGGCGAACTGTTGCTGTTCGAAACAACGGGGTTCACCAATGGCCAGGATCTATGGAATGCCGACCCACTGGACTATCGAAGACGCGCCGATCGCAATAAAGACAATTTTCTGTCGAAATCAGGCGATGTTCCTGGTTAGCACACCGCACTCCGATTGATGCACAGGCAGACGGTTATCAGGCGCTACTGCGTCTTACTCTTTGCCCTTCTGACCAGCTCATGCACCTCAGAGCCTCGCTCTTTAGTGCTTGGGTACAAGGGAGAGGCTCCTGCTACACCTGTTGCTGAAGCCATTGTTGATGTTTTGCAGCGACACAATATCAACGTCCGCCTGGAACGCCCTTTTGAATCACTGGCTGAGCTCACCGCTGCCGTTGAAGGTGGCGCTGTAGATTTTGCAATGCTGGGTGAGCCTCTGAAGCCCAACAACAACCTGCAGATGCTTCAGCCAATCATGCCTCGCGTACTTCACGTGGTGCATCACAAGTCGATGGGCCAGCCAACGCTACAACAACTGCTATCGGCGCAGAGTATTTATGCGGGGGCCCCCAATAGCATCGGGCGCGAAATCCTGAGCAAGCTGGCCGCCCATTACCGGGTAACCCCAATGGGGGATCGACTGCTCGATACTCCCTGGGTACCCGCACCGGGTGGTCCACCTCAGGTGTACTTTATCTTTGGTCCGCTCCTGTCTGCCGAGGCCCGGTTAGGGTTTGCTGATTACAGTCTGTTTTCTTTCGATGAAGAAAGCGGCAGCTCTGCAGCGTCGTTGACCTTGCTCTATCCAAACTTGAAATCATTCACGTTGCCTGCCGGTATTTACCCCGACCTCACCAACAAAGACGTAAGCACTCTGTCGGTTGAGGACCTGTTGGTGGCACGCCCGGACTTCGACGACGAGTTGGCATACGGCATTATTGAAGCTCTGCACGAAGAATCCCAGCCCATTGCCGAGGCCTACTCACTGAGTCGGGAGTCACTGACGGCATCAATGGCCGACGAGAGTCGAACGCTGGTAATGCACTCAGGTGCCTGGCGTTTTGTCGACAAAGACGCACCGTCTCTGCTTGAGCGCTATGCCGAGGTCTTTGCGCTGTTCGCAACCGTTCTGTTAGGTCTGGGCACAGTACTTACTGCCTGGCTAAGACAGCGCCGCCAGCGCCGCAAGGATCGACTCGATGAGTATTTCCTGCAGCTCCACAGTTTGAGAGACCGCTTAAAGACGGGCGCCCAGGTTGCAGCCGATAGCAAAGAGATCGACCATCTGGAGGCTGAGGTACTGCAACTCCTGGTGGAGGAAAGACTGGCCGTGGATTCTGCGTTGGTTGCGTTCTTTTTAATGACCGAGAGTGTACGCCGCGAAGCCACTCAACCAAGCCCTGCAAGCTAGCAGGCTAAAGGTCTCGCGGATAGGCAAACAGCCCTGCACTGCCCCCCGTGTGCAGAAACACGACGGTCGCATCGGCATCTATTTCAGTGCTGTGCACCATGTCTAACAGCCCTGCCATCGCCTTACCGGTATAGACCGGGTCAAGCAGTAACCCTTCCTTTTCGGCGACCAGATGCACGGCATGCACCATCGCAGCGTTGGGAACCCCGTAACCCGGCAGGTAATACCCGTCGTTACAGATCACAGACTCCTCCGATGGCGGGCTCACCCCCAGCAGCGCGCAGGTTTCTAAAGTGAGCTTAAGCACCTTTTGCCTCTGGGCAGCGGCGGTTGTTGAGACATTCACCCCAATCACCCGCAAATCGCTGTTAGCAGCCGCCAAACCCGCCAATATTCCCGCCTGCGTGCCTGCGCTTCCCGTCGCCACAACCAAATGTGTCGCCGCAATCCCTCGCTCAACGCATTGCGCTAACAATTCCTGTACCGCAACCACGTAACCGAGTGCACCAATCGCATTAGAACCACCCAGAGGTACCGGATAGGGCTTTTTGCCGTTCTCACGCATTTTTGCGACAAACTTATCCAGTTCTTCACTCATAAAGGCGTGTGCTGCGTAACGGTGCACTCGAGCGCCCAACAATTCATCCAGAAGCACGTTGCCGTTGTACTCATAGTTGCCTTGAGGGGCCGCCGTAATGTCCTGAAGCAGCAATTCGCAACCAAGACCCGCCTTTGCGGCAGCAGCAGCGGTTTGTCGAGCATGATTGGATTGCAAACCACCAACGGTAACCAGCGAATCACAACCCTGAGCAAGTGCTGCACCTAAAAGAAACTCCAACTTGCGTGTTTTGTTACCTCCGGTAGCAAGACCGGTGCAGTCATCGCGTTTAACGAAGATAGTTGGTCCCTGCAAATATTCGGTAAGTCGAGGCAGGTAATCGAGCGGTGTAGGAGCGTGCGCAAGTTGCACTCGGGGATGCTGCGCAAGAAACTCATTAGACATTGAACACACTCAACCAACGGCAATGGCGAGCGAGACTATGAGAATCAAACGTCATCGGCAAGCCAACAGGTTTAGCAATGCAAAACCTGCGATTTAGAGTTTTTTTTCGGCCAATATCTCGAACAAGTCGAAAAAATCAGCTAAAAAGTTCAACAGATACACATTTACCACTTGTCAAGTAGCTCCGAATAAAGTATCTCTACGCCCGCACCCATAAATTCAACCCGAGGGGACCCATGGCGGCAGCAAAAAAACGAGCAAAGACCAAACGCGGAGCCAAGAAAAAGGCAGTGGCAAAGAAAGCGACTAAGAAGAAAGTAGCTAAGAAAAAGCCCACTAAGCGTAAAGTAGCGAAGCGAAAAGTAGCCAAAAAGAAAGTGGCTAAAAAGAAGGTCGCTAAGAAAAAGGTAGCGAAAAAGAAAGTCGCCAAGAAAAAAGTGGCGAAAAAGACAAAACGCAAAGTAGCCAAGAAAAAAGTAGCGAAGAAAAAAGTCGCTAAGAAAAAGGCCACCAAGCGCAAAGTAGCCAAGAAAAAGGCCACCAAGCGCAAAGTAGCCAAGAAAAAGGCCACCAAGCG
>CAZWMD010000121.1:0-3890 GCA_964634815.1 uncultured Pseudomonadales bacterium
TGCCCCGACCAGGACTCGAACCTGGAACCTGCCCCTTAGGAGGGGGCCGCGCTATCCAGTTGTGCCACCGGGGCGTTGCGCAAGAATAGCGCATCCTTTGCGTCAAACGAACACCCATCATGGCTTGGAAAGAACGGTCTACGTGCTAGCCTGTGCGCTCTTCCCTAGTGTCCCAGCGCCGTGAAATTTGTGATCAGCCTTCTTGCAGTATGTGCCTTCGTCTTGATTGCCCTTGCCCTCACCTCCCGATTGATGGAGCCCACGCCCTTCGGACCCCCTGCTGCACCCGATCCGGCCACCCATCCTGACGCTCTGGTTCGGGTTTATGCCGCCAATGTCTGGGGTGTTCGCGGGCGCTTTGCGGTGCATACCTGGATTGCCACCAAAGCCGCTGGCGGGCAGCACTACAACATCTATCAGGTCATTGGTTGGCAGTTGCGGCGTACGGGGACGGCTCGCAGCATTACCAGGGGGCAACCAGACCGGCCCTGGTTTGGTTCGCCGCCGATCTTGTTACACGAGGTGAGTGGTGAGGCAGCCGAACCGCTGGTGGGGCGTGTAGATGAGGCCGCCCAGAGCTACCCCTACCCCAACGAGTACAAAATGCTGCCAGGGCCCAACAGCAACTCCTTTATCCAATGGATACTGCTTGAGGTGCCTGAAATTGGCTACAGCCTGCCCGCCAAAGCTATAGGCAAATCCTGGATGATCGACGATCATGAACGTCTGCAATAGAACCTAAGGGCTTAGCCGTGACAGAATCCATCAGCGAACTCATTTTGGAGCTTGCCAACCAATTCGAACGTGGTGAGTTTTACACCCCGCCGAGCACTAAAATAGGTGCGTTTGATTTGCCCCGGGCCTACGAACTGCAGCGGCAATATGTTGCCAACTGGCAAACTCGAGACACCCTCGCTGGTTTCAAGGCGGCGGTCACAGGTCCAGCGGCGCAGAAGGGTTTTGGTTTACCCGGGCCGGTGACCAGCGTGCTGTTTGGGCGCGGCAAGCGCAGCAATGGCGAGGTGTTGCCCGCTAACAGCTACCGAACCCTACTGATCGAAACTGAACTGTCTTACCGTCTGAAAGACACCGTAAGTGCACCGCTTGCAAATGTGGCCGAGCTGCAGGCACTGGTTGCGCGCTGCTCGCCCACCTTTGAGCTTGCCGATCCTGGCTTTGGGGCCAACAAGTTCACGGGGGAAGATCTGGTCGCCACCAACATCGCCTGTGGCGGATTTATCGAAGGCGATGCGATTGACCTTGAGAAGACTGACCTCAACAAGATTGAGGTAACGCTAAAACACAACGGCGACGTGCTGCATAACGCCGCTGCTGGCACCGTAATGGACGGACAATGGCAGGCGTTACTGTGGCTCATCAATCAAACCGTTGAGCAGGGCTACACCATTACGCCAGAGCATATATTGCTCTCCGGCGCGATTGGCGCGCCCTATCCCGGCCAACCCGGACACTTCGAAGCCGACTACGGCAGTGCCGGTGTGCTGTCGTTTGAGGTGCTGGCCTAGTGGCTGAGAGCGCCAATAAAGCCGAACACGACCAGGCGGTAGCAGCGCTCGCGGCCCTGGGTCAGTCCACCCGGCTTGCCCTGTTTCAAACCCTGGTTAGCGCGGGGGCGGAAGGTTTGTCTGCAGGCGCCATTGCCACACAGCTTGGGGTTAAGCAAAACACCCTATCCAATCATCTGAGCATTCTGGAACGTGCGGGAATGATTGCGCATCGGCGCGACGGGCGCTCCATGATCTATCGGCCCAGCTACTTTGGCATGCGCGCGCTACTGAAGTACCTGGTGCAAGACTGTTGCGACAGCCATCCTGCGGTGTGCAAACCCTTGCTAGGGCAGCTCGCCGCGGCAACGGAGTAAATGCACTAGCGCGGGGCCTGCGAGACTTCGGCTACTCTTTCTTGCTACGCAATTCACTCAGGCGGGAATCCTGAGCTTCACCGGGCGCGAGTTGGCCTGATGGTCGATTAAGCTGATGCAAGCCGTAGCCAGTTGGTGCCGTTTCAACCAGCTCTTCTTTGCCAATTGTCACGGTCTCGTAATCATCAGAGCTCGCAGTGCCCCCTATCTCCTCTCCTGGAAAATCACCGAGGATCTGACTTGAAGGGGTATCTTGCAATAGATAATCACTTGATGGGCTCTCTGAGTAGCTGTCAGCGGAGGCCCATTCCTGAGCACTGTCTCTGACCAGTATCCAGGCATCGATAAATCCCGCATTACGGGCCTGCTCGACACGCAGATCGGCACTGGCGCGATCAAAGATTGGTCCATCCACCACACGGTAGACGGGACCCACCGGTGAGTCTGCCGCAACCACTGAAAGTTCGTAAAACTCGCCCGCTGCCTTGTCGCGCATTTTCTCCGCGGCACCAACTTTGGCATAACTGCCAAGCGATACCCAGAACTGATCTTCCGCCGCGACGTTCGCGGAAGCGACAAGACCGCTAAGCCCCACTAGCACTGTGAGCGCAAACACAGCGCGCTGGCACTGTTTGCCGGCGACATAAAAAACACTCTGCTCTGTTCTCGTCGGGTACCGCATAAACTACTCGTTGTTATCCCAGCAACATGATCATTATGCCTGCTGCCACCGCAGAACCAATAACTCCTGCCACATTTGGCCCCATGGCGTGCATAAGCAAGAAATTTTGCGGATTAGCCTCAAGCCCCACCTTGTTAGCCACTCTGGCGGCCATGGGCACCGCAGACACCCCCGCAGCACCAATGAGTGGATTCACCCGATTGGTTGGACTGAGTCGGTTCATCAGCTTTGCCATCAGCACACCACTGGCGGTTCCAATGGCAAACGCCACCATACCCAATACCAAAATGCCTAATGTCGACGGCACCAAGAACTGCTCGGCAGACAGTTTGGATCCCACAGCCAGACCCAGAAAAATAGTGACGATATTGATGAGTGCGTTCTGCGTGGTTTCTGATAACCGATCCACCACACCCGATTCGCGCATCAGGTTGCCGAGGCAAAACATGCCCAAGAGCGGTGCTGCTGATGGCAACAACAGTCCAACCAGCAGCACTAAGACGATCGGAAACAAGATGCGTTCCAGCGGACTGACCTCGCGCAGCTGGGTCATTACAATGGCCCGTTCCTCTTCGGTTGTTAGCGCGCGCATGATGGGTGGCTGTACCAAAGGCACCAACGCCATATAGGAATACGCGGCCACTGCAATGGCACCAAGTAACTGAGGCGCAAGTTGTGAGGCCACATAAATTGCTGTTGGACCGTCAGCCCCGCCAATAATGCCAATCGCCGCCGCCTCTGTTAGCGTGAAGTCCATGATGCCAAAGTCACTCAGTGCCACCGCACCAAGCAGCGTGGCAAAAATGCCAAATTGCGCGGCCGCACCAAGGAACAAGGTCTTGGGATTGGCAAGCAATGGACCAAAGTCGGTGAGCGCTCCTACCCCCATAAATATAATGAGTGGGAAAGCGCCGGTTTCAATGCCGGTGGTGTAGGCCAGATACAAAAGCCCGTCACCACTGGCAATCTCGGCACCCGGAATGTTGCTCAGCAATCCACCAAAGCCTATGGGCACCAATAAAAGCGGCTCAAACTTTTTCCCTATGGCCAGGTACAACAGCAGCAACGAAATGCCAAGCATCGCGCCCTGTCCAAGCGTTAGCTGGGCAAGGCCGGAGGACTGCCAGATAAGAAGTAACTGATCCACAATCAGTTCAGGCTAACAAGCGTGTCGCCAACCGACACCGCGTCACCTTCACGAACCGCCACTGCGCCCACCTGTCCGGCCTGGGGCGCAACCACCTCCGTTTCCATCTTCATGGCTTCAAGCACCAGCAACACATCTCCTTCTTGAACCGTATCGCCAGGTTTTACTTCGACCCGAAA
>CAZWMD010000121.1:3990-5842 GCA_964634815.1 uncultured Pseudomonadales bacterium
CCATTCACTCGCACGCTGTAACTCGCGGGTCCTGTGGCCGCCACGGGTGCCGCCGCCGTTGTTGACAGTGCCGCTGACTCGACCTCGGGTGCAGGTTCAAAGGCCGAGGGGTTATCCCGGTTTTCAAGGAACTTGGCAGCAACAGGGCCAAACAGCGCATAGGTCAACACGTCATCGATTTTATCCTGGGCAACACGAATCTTCCGCTCGGCAACCAACGCGTCAAACTCAGACTCCAGGGTATCCATTTCGTCGTCAATCAAATCCGCAGGCCGGCAACTAATGGGCTCTGCGCCTTCGAGCACCTGCTGTTGCAGCTCGGCATTCAGTGGCGCTGGTGTGGCGCCATACTCACCCTTAAGAACCCCTTCCGTTTCTTTGGTCATGTTTTTATAGCGACTGCCGGACAACACATTAATAACCGACTGAGAGCCGACAATCTGCGAGGTTGGCGTTACCAGGGGAATGAAGCCAAGATCTTCTCGTACCCGGGGTATCTCTTCGAGTACTTCATCAAGGCGCTGGGTGGCACCCTGCTCACGCAGCTGATTTTCCAGATTAGTCAGCATACCGCCCGGCACCTGAGCCACCAGAATACGAGAGTCCACACCGCGCAATGCGCCTTCGAATTTGGCGTACTTCTTTCGTACCTCGCGGAAGTAACCCGCAATCTGTTCCAGCAGCAGCAGGTTCAGACCACTCGGCCGATCACTGCCCTCAAGAATCGCCACAACACTTTCTGTGGCTGGATGGCCGTAGGTCATGCTCATACTCGAAATCGAGGTATCCACATTATCAATCCCGGCTTCAATGGCCTTGATGCAGGTTGTTGTGGCCATGCCAGTGGTCGCGTGGCTCTGCATGTGGACGGGAATCGACAGCGCAGACTTCATCCGGCTCACCAGCTCAAACGCGGTGTAGGGGTTCAGCAACCCGGCCATGTCTTTAATACAGACGGAGTCGGCCCCCATGTCTTCAATGCGTTTCGACAGGTCAACCCACAGATCAATGGTATGCACTGGGCTGACCGTGTACGAAATTGTGCCCTGGGCATGGCGGTCCATCTTCAAAACCGCTTTGATGGCCGTTTCCAGATTACGCATATCGTTCATGGCATCGAACACCCGAAACACATCCACGCCATTCACAGCACAGCGCTCGACAAACTTGGTGACCACATCATCGGCATAGTGGCGGTAACCCAGAATGTTCTGCCCGCGAAACAGCATCTGTTGTGGGGTTTTTGGCATCGCAGCCTTAAGCGCACGAATACGCTCCCAGGGGTCTTCTCCCAGATAGCGAATGCAGGCATCAAAGGTTGCCCCACCCCAGGATTCCAAAGACCAGAACCCAACCTCATCGAGCTTCGCTGCGATAGGTAACATGTCGTCGATACGCACGCGGGTGGCGAGCAGGCTTTGCGATGCGTCGCGCAGCACCACGTCTGTGATGCCAATAGGCTTACCAGTCATTGATTCCTCTTAACGGTGATGTTTGCGGTGTTGGGAGATCGCGCCCGCAATGGCGGCCACAATTTCTTCTTCGGTACCCTGGCCAGACTCATCGAGGGCCAGATTTGAGGCAGAGGGTGCGGGCTGCAGGCGCAAGCTCAGCGCAGACATGAGTTTGGTGGCAACAACCAACAGGCTAAGGAAGACAAACACGGTCCCCATGCCGATCAACATGAGTTCCAATCCCTGACTCAGTAAGGAGTCTCCCTGCACGCTAACTGCTCCTTAAAATCCTAATAACTGGGCCAAGGGCTGCATGAGAGGCTCGCAGCAATTGAGTTTGCAACGTTGAGCCACCCAGGAGATGGTTAACGGGTGTGTATTTTGACCTATCTTGGGGT
>CAZWMD010000122.1:0-4468 GCA_964634815.1 uncultured Pseudomonadales bacterium
GCGCACCCAGCAACACCGGAAAGAGTGAAGTCGTTCAGACCGGACACAAAACTCATCGTGATGCTCAGAGATCCAATTTCCAGAGCCTTTTCGCACTACAATCATCAGGTCCGGCACGGCAGGGAAAATCTCAGCTTCGAGGATGCGCTAAAAGCAGAGTCCGCCAGGCTTTCTGGGGAAAGAGAGAAAATGGAGGCTGATCCCACCTACTATAGTTACAACTATTGGCTTTATAGCTATGTCGAACGCGGGATGTATGCTCGTCAACTTAAGCACTGGCTAAACTATTTCCCGCTTGAGCAGTTCATGTTCATAGACAGTACTGATTTTTTTTCCAGCCCCAAATCTGTGTATAGCCAAACCCTTGAATTTTTAGGTGTGCCTGAATTGGAGCTGGCATCAGCGCCGAAGAAAAATGCAGGAGACTATGCAGGAATGACTGATTCCGCCAAACGTTTTCTTAAAGAGTCCTTCCGAGAACCCAATCAGCAACTCAACACACTGCTTGATCGCAGCTTTGCCTGGTCAGAAAAGTAGAGAAACATCGTGATCAGAAACTGGCAAAAATTCGAAACCGTCCGCTATAGCGACCAACCATTGCTCAAAGTGCTTCCCCAACTTAAGAAGCCTATTCTGGTTGCAGGATGTCAGCGCTCGGGAACCACCGCAATCACCAGAATACTTCGGGCTGGCGGAGATTTCGGCGAGCTAAACACCACCAAAGATGACGAACTGGATGCTGCGCTGATTTTGTCAGGTGAGATACCTATTCCTGAAGGCGATCGGTTGGTACTTCAAACGACCTACCTGAACAATCACTATAGAGAGTACTTCGAGCACAGCAATTTCCAGCTGGTCTGGATACTTCGCAATCCAGCTGAAGTCATTAACTCAATGCTGCATAACTGGTCAGCAGGAGCCTTACGCCGCTTATTTCACGCATGCGGCTCTCGAGCGCTAAATGAAGAACAGCTGACGCGCTACCAGCGGTTTGGACACTGGCCGTTTTCGAGACTGGAAATGGCCTGCTATTCCTATCTTGAAAAAGCACGACAAGCCATCGAACTCAGCAGAACCCTTGGAAAGGATCAACTCAGATTTCTCGACTATGACCAGTTTGTGTCCCAGCCAGAGAAAACAGTGAAAGCGTTGTGCTGCTTCTTCAACGTCAGTTACTCACAGGAAGTGATCCAAACTCTATCAAAACGCACCCAAAGGCGCGCAAGCAGCAAACTTTCTGAGAAGAAGAAAAATCAAATCAGTGAGATGTGCGACGCCGCCTGGAAGGAAAGTCTAAAGTTGGTCGTCGATACACCAAATCGCAACGGCGCATGTAATACGATACGCAAAGTTGATGCGCAGGGATGAATAACCCACTGCCTAGCTCAACGAGCAGCAGCGCTTCAAAAAACCGCGCCCCTGCCGCCCAACTGAATATTTTGTTTCTAACCAGCGACAAATACCCGCCGTTCAGACCAGCCGCTAAAGCCATTTTCACCGATGAATTCCGCCTAAGAGGGCATGGTGTTGATTGGCTGATTCAGGCAGAAACCATCGATCAAGCCGGTGAAATCAAGCAGGACAAAAACGGCACGCAATACATAGCAAGCACCTCAGTCGGCGGCAGCCTTATCAGCAGGGTTGGTAAGTACGTTTCTGAATTTGTTAATAACCTGAGGGTTCTCTACCTTCCATTCAGAAACCAGTACGACCTGATCCAGGTGAAAGACAGATATCTGAGCGCCACATTGGCGTTGATTGTTGCAAGGCTCAGCAACACCCCCTACTTTCATTGGCTCGCTTATCCCCACGCAGAGGCTCATGCATTAGAGGCCGATCAGGGTTTTGCGCGCTATCCGTTCTTATATCGCCTCCGTGCGGCCTACCAGTCTTTTCTTCTGTACAAGATCCTGCTGAAGTATGCGGATCATTCGTTCGTTCAAAGTGAGCAAATGAAAAGAGACATTGCCGAAATCGGGATTCCCGAGGAGAAAATGACGGCGATACCAGGCAGCGTCACTCTCAGCGAGATTCCATTTGAGTGCACCCAAGAAAGTGAATCCAAAGTCATTTCTGAGGAGAGCGGCGCCGAAATCGTACTCTATGTCGGGACACTGCTCCGCGAGAGGCATCTTGAATTCCTCATTCAGGCCTTCGCCTATACAAAGCAGCAACGCCCCAATGCTCGACTTCGTCTAATCGGCAAAGGAGAAAACCCAGAAGACGAAGAACTCCTCAGAAGCGAAATTGCCAGGCTCAAACTTGAAGATGCGGTAGACATGGTCGGCCAACTACCACCGTCAGCCGTATTCCCGGAAATCGCTAAAAGCCACGTATGCGTATCACCCTACTACCCAAGCTGGATCCTGAACTCAACTTCACCCACCAAACTCATCGAATATATGGCAATGGGAAAGCCGGTTGTTGGCAATGACCATCCAGAACAATCAGAAGTCATTCAAGCCTGTGGTGCGGGACTTATTGCTCCATGGGAAGCACAGAAATTTGGTGACTGCATCGCTGAACTCCTGGCGATGCCCGAAGAGGCTGCAAGAATGGGTTTAGCCGGACGTCGTTGGGTTGAAAACAACCGAACCAACATCCATCTGGCTGACGTAGTAGAGAATACCTATCGGCAAATCCTGGCTAACGCTGACACCGCGGCCAACAGGTAGCACAACAGTTGGTGCGGAGTAAGCGCGTTGAACCCTAAGAGCATAGCTCAAAAAGTTTGTGCTTGGTTAGCAAAACCACCTGCCAACGGGGTAGCTTTCCAATCGGTTGCTCAGTTTGATTTTTCTGACACAAATAGTCTTTTAGTCTCAGACGACTCTGGCAATCAACAAAGTTTGCAACAGTTACTGGATAGAGTATCCCAAAAAGAAACCTCGCCGACGTTCCCTCCTCACATAGTCTCTGCAGCAAATAATCTGCAGGGAGTCAGCGCCAAACGCCTTAGCCAGCTCCGATTCACGCTGTCTTCCGAGGAAGAAGTTTGCTTTGACAAAAAGATCGATTGGCAGTTTGATCCAACCTCAGATCCTGCCCGGCGCTGGGCAAAAGCGTTGCACAGGCATCAGTGGCTCGTTCACCTGGCAGAAGCTTTTCGAACAACCGAAGAACTACAGTACGCAGATATTGCAGGGGAGATTTTGCTGGATTGGATAGAAGAAAATCCACCACCACCTACAAAGGATGAACAGAACGTTGCCTGGACTCTAATGGGAGCCGGCATCAGAGCGATGATCTGGCCAGACGCTTTGGAGTTGTTTATCAAATCGCAACGATTCAAAGAGAAAGTCGCACCACGCATGCTCTTGTCGTTGCATGACCACGCCGAGTTTCTTGCAGCCCACCGAACCCATCTAAATCACTTGTTACGAGAGGCAAATGGGCTTTTGCATATTGGGCTTCGATATCCAGAGTTCATTCAATCGAAAGTATGGCGCCAGGCTTCTATAGAGCGCCTGGAAACGGAGATTGATCTGCAGATAAATGACGATGGAAGTCATATAGAACTGTCACCCGCCTACCAATGGCTGGTGGTAGAGGAACTGGAAAGTACTCGGCAGCTATGCGAACAGTACAACGATTTAGAAGAGCTCCAAAATCTAAAGACCAACCTAACTAAAGGGCTGGCGCGACTGTATTCCTATCTAACCGGTATAGCGACTCCTGTAGGTACTTGGCCGCAAATTAAGGAGGGTTTTTATCCCTCTCAAGATCAACTCAGATCACAACTACTTGAAGCAGGACATCGTGAAAACAACCCAAGCCTTTTATGGGTTGCAACAAACGGAAGTAACGGGACGGTACCAAAGGAAACCACAATTTCTTACCCCCAGGCTTGCTGCACGGTTTTCCGCAGCCACTGGTCTCCTGATGCAAACTATCTGATTTTCCAAAATGGTGCATTTGGTGGACCACACGGTCATGAAGACGCGCTGAGTATTGAACTATGGTCTGGCGGTACCCAGTTTCTGGTTGATCCCGGAACCTCGAGTTACAACATCAACGATCCGTTCCGCCACTATTTCACGAGTTCGAATGCCCATAATACGGTAGTGGCTGATGGAATGAGCCAGGTTCGACGATGGTCGAAGCAACACTGGTGGCGCAGGCCACCAGAGAATAACAACCAGTTTGCGGTCAATACGGATGAATCCAGCTGGGCCGCAGGAACCTACGATGGTCGCTATGCTGCCTACACCAGCATGCGAGGGAATTTTAAGCGAGCTACAAAAGGCATCAAGCATCGTCGGCAGGTTTTGTTTATACGCAAAAGTTACTGGCTATTGATCGACGATTTAACTGCGCCAAAACCGACTGTATTCGAGCGAATGTTCCAGTGCGCACCAGGAATACGCGTGCAAAAGAAACAACGCGGAGTACAGCTTCTAACTGAAAGCTCTGACCAAAGCCTGTATATAACACCGCTGGAACATCTCGATGTCACAACAGCCGAAGG
>CAZWMD010000122.1:4568-5773 GCA_964634815.1 uncultured Pseudomonadales bacterium
GTCTGATCTCACGCGTAGAATCAGCACTCGCGAAAAACACTCCTGAACTTCACTCGCTCTTCTTCAGAATAGAATCTTCGAGCGAGACGCCCCTCATACATGGCATCCAGATACGCCGAAGGAAGTACAACTTCCTCTCGAAATACACGATATAAATCAGCATATTCCTTCTCATCACCTCGATTGGCCGGAAGAAGTGGAAAATCCTCTATACCTAAATACTCTGGCACCACCTGACTCGCACACTCATCCAGGCTTTCAAGCCGAATCAATAAGAGATTAAAACACCCTTGCTTGTAAGTCTGAAAACCCTGATCCGGATCAAAGGGTGACTCCAGAACATCAATACCTACAGAGGCTTTCATCTCAAGATCAAACCACTGATTGTAGAAACAATCTGCCGGATAACGCTCGATAAACTGCTTCCTGAGATCTTCAAGATCCAGAGTGCCAGCCTTCAGGCGCTCGTGAAGGTCAGGCACGATGAGATCAAGCAGCTGAAAGAAGCTTGATAGGTTCTGTGCTACGGGGTTTCTCACCATTGTGATAAACCGCCAGTCGCCCCGCCCCCCTTTTTTAGCCTTCTTGATCTCGCGGAGTAAATAACGTGATCTTGGCTCTACTCGATGTCGAGAATAGTACTCGCGAACGCCAACACCCAACTCTGCGCGCAGCATATCCATGTGCTCTCTAAAGAGCACATGCGCCTTCATTACCGGTCTAGGCAAATCTAAATGAAAGAAGGAACGCTCAAAAGACGAGCTACCCACTTTACCCATTTGGTAGATGACAATCGGATTCTGCGGGTCCAAAGGCGCAGTAAACGACTTTAGTGCAAATTGCATGCAGGCGAGGTCGTAGTTCGAAGTAATTAGTTTGTTCAGTCCTGCTTTCAATCTTTCACCCACGCTCGGTAAAACTTATCCAGGAATGGCATCATCAGTTTGATACACATACCCTGCGTTTGCAGGCTGGGCACGCTCCTCAAACACCTGCAGTTGTTCAACACTAAGTTCGTCACGCCATCGCTCATCAAGCTTGATGGCGATACGCGTCGCATCGTAGTACTCATGAGAATAATGCTGCTTACTCTCCACAATCCTTTTTTCCATTTGCTCGCTATGACCACCAAATTGCTCACGGTAGCGGAATATCAGATGTCGAGTCCCGCCATTACCCCCCAGGTGATGATGGTCGTGCTGCCA
>CAZWMD010000123.1:0-5737 GCA_964634815.1 uncultured Pseudomonadales bacterium
TAGCGCTGGCAGGCTCAGAGGTCGAGCATGATTTTGAGAACGCCGTCCTCTCTGGCATCAAACATTCGATAGGCTTCCTGACCTTCCGACAGTTTCATGCGATGAGAAAACAGACCATCTGCTTTTAATCGGCCACCCTGCAACAGTGGAATCAGGTTCTGCCACTGGCCTGTGACAGAGGCGACGCCGGCGCGAACCTGGATGTCTTTAAACAGAAGTTGCGGGAGAGGTAAGGTGACGTCGGGTTGAGGAAGCCCAATAAAGGACACGGTACTGCCGCGGCTAGCGATGGCGGTGGTCAGCGCCACTGCAGCTTTGGCGCCTGATGCTTCGAAGACTCGTTTTACACCAAATCCCTTGGTCTCATCCTTGATTACTTGTTTGGCGTTATCTGGTGCAACGGCGCTCGCTCCTAATTGTTCGGCCTGGATCCTTCGGGCCTCTACCGGATCAATCGCAAATACTCTGGAAGCACCCAGTATGTAGGCGAGCTCCACGCCAATGAGTCCTATGGGACCAAGGCCTACCACCGCAACTGTGTCGCCTGGTTGCAGGTTTGTGCGGCCAAGACCAAAGAAGGCTGTCGCCATGGCATCGGTTAGCAGTACGGCTTGATCATCACTGACGCCGTCAGGGATAGCATGCAGAGTGAAGTCGGCATTCGGTACGTTCACATACTCAGCCTGACCACCCTGGAGCTTTGTGCTGAGCCCAAAAGCCGTAATGCTGGAACACGTTTGAGAATTACCCGATACACACTGGCTACACCTGCCGCAACCAGAGCCACCTGCAGCAAGCACTCTTTGACCCTTCTTAAAGTTATAAACGGCAGGGCCGGTTTCGACTATTTCACCGATGAATTCATGCCCAACGCAAAATTTTTCTACACCATCGGCGTAGCTTGCATCACCAATATTCTCTCCGTGGTACATGTGCAGGTCTGACCCGCAGATGCTGCACTTGGTCACCTTCAAGATGACACTGTTATCCGAACCCAGTTCCGGATCGGGATAATTCTCATAGCGGACATCAAGAGGTCCGTTAAACACTAACGCTTTCACATCACACCCTATTAATTACTGCTGCGTACTTTCTGCGCCACTTCAAATATCCGAAAATAGCAATGATAGTGTAGGCAACGAACAATACGGCATACAGATACAGGCCTCGTTCGGAGTACAGCCAGATGCCCACCACATCGATCACGATCCAATACAGCCAGTTTTCCAGAATTTTGCGGGTCACCATCCAGGTGGTGATCACTGCAGCCCAGGTGGTGAATGAGTCAACATAGGGTAGGGCGGCACCTGTATTGTTTTGAAGAAAGTAACCCGAGAGAAAAGTGAGCGCTGCAATCAAAACGATTGCGATCGCGTGCTGATACATACCCCAAGAGCTAATCTCTAACTCTGTCTTTTCATCGCTGCTATTCTTTTGGCTGCTGCCATAGCGCCATTGCCACCAGCCAAAAATCGCCATCACTAGATAGTAAACATTGAGCGCAGACTCCATTAAAAGACTGGCGTCCCAAAACAGGAAAATAGCCGTTGCCGTGCCAACAAATGCCGCTGGCCAACACCAGATGTTTTCTCGTGCGGCGAGTATCACATAGAGCAATCCAGCGGCAACGGAGACAATCTCGAGCTGACTGGTTGCTGCCCACGCGCTAGCGATGGCCTCTAGTATTTCTGTCATTTAACCGTGACAGAATCAAGCTCTTCGAGTTCTCGTGCATCGCCTTCGATGAATTTACAGACAAATACGACCTTGCCATGCTTCTGCATCGAGCGTTTCATCGCTTCGCCAAGCAATGAACTGACCTGGTCATAGTCACCAAAGAGACGTGTGCTCATATTTGAGGTGCGAATATCAATGCCATCGCTGCGCTGATTAATATCGTCGAGAAAGTCATCAATTTTGGGGATATACCCGTCCTGTAACGGGTACATACTGACTTCTACTGATAAATGCATTAGTTAATGTTCCATTCAACCGGCTGGTGCATCCTACTCAAATTTTCATTCCTTTGTGAGCGTATGTACCAGACACACAGCGCCCACACCCACCATATGCGCGAGCCCTGTCTTTGCCCCAGCATGTTGCCGTGCGCCGGCCTCGCCGCGTAACTGAGTCGTAATTTCACAGATCTGCCCTACACCTGTGGGGCCGATGGGGTGACCTGATGACAACAACCCGCCGGATGTACTGACTGCAACACGGCCACCGATATCAAATTCACCAGCCATTAGACATGACGCGGCTTTGCCTTCGTCGCACAGGCCCATCGCCTCAACATACAGCAGCTCTTCAACCGTGAACGCATCATGCAGTTCCACCACGTCTAGATCAGCAGGTTTAAGGCCGGCTTCTGCAAGTGCTTGCTCTGTGGTCTCACGGGTGAGGGCGGCATCAAAGTTCTCTGCGCCGTAAAAAGTTTCTGATCGAGAGGCTGACGAACTTACGCGCACGGCACGGGTGACATCCAGACCATGCCGCTTGATGGCGTCTTCTGAGGCGACGATGACGGCTGCGGCACCTTCCCCAACCGGACAACACTGCAGACGCGTCAAAGCGCCGCTGATCATGGGCGGCGCCAGTACTTCTTCGAGCGTGCGGGCTTTTTGTCGTTGCGCGTTAGGGTTCAGTGCACCGTTGTTACTGTTCTTAACGGCCACCTGTGCAAATTGTTCTGCCGTTGCACCATAGTCATGCATGTAACGGTTGGCGAGCAACGCAAAATGCGTGAATGGCGCAGCCTTGGAGCCCACCAGATCTTTAATGCCTGCCGCACGCTGCGGCATAGCAGCGCCTAGGGGTTTGTCGACACCTACGGCGATCGACACATTAGACAGGCCTGCTGCAACTTCAATGCACGCCTGGCGAAACGCGGTGGAACCGGACGCAGACGCGTTCTCAATCTGCGCCATGGGAATGCCGGTCGCACCGAGGTGACGGTACATCAATCGCGACATGCCCATTGCGGTGGTGGCGGTGCCAGTATAGGCGGACTCAACGTCGGGCCAGGCAAGGCCTGAGTCTGCAAGCGCTTGCCGAACCGCGGTGACACCTAGCTGGGTATACGGGGTTGACCCTGGTTTTTGATAGGGGTGCAAGCCAACGCCAATGACAGACACGGGTCGCAGGTCTTTCAGAACCTTGTTCATGCACTGTCTCCTTGAGCCGTGTCTTCTGGCAGCAGTCGAAAGCGCGGTTCCAACACATCCTTGCCGTCCTCGTCTTGGCCGGTAACAACCCATTCGCCGGCTACTCGCGCCTCAATCACATCCTCTTCGATGACTTCGGTGAGCAGACCCCTTATCAGTGGGCCGTCATCGAGCACAATTTCCGCCACGGTGAACGGCGCCTTGATGTCTTTACCGCCGTGCAGGTGCACGGTGGCAGCCGCGTGAATTTTGCCGAGCGCTTGCAGCGTGGTGGGGGTTAGCTCCGGATTGCCGCACCGTTCGCAACCAATAGCAAGGGGTGGGAAAAAACGGGTGTCACATTGTGCGCAACGCGAGCCATTCAAGGCAGGCGTTGCACTGCTTTGATCGTACAGCGCAGACATTCGAGGCATGGGTTTCTCCTGGTAGCTGAATAGCAGGCTAGCGGAATGACTTTATATATTCAATGAACGTTGAATATTTGACGAGCATTGAATAAGTGCATATCTTGTCCTCATGAGTGTGCAAACCAAGTTAAGTCGACCGTCTCGCAGTCGCCGTACCCAAACGGAGCGGCGGGCAGAAGCCGAAGAGGCGTTGCTTAATGCCGCGGCAGAGCTATTTGCTGCGCAAGGCATTCCTCAAACCTCATTGGCGGCGATATGTGATCACGCGGGTTACAGCCATGGCCTGGTCAATCATCACTTCGGCTCCAAACAGGGGCTACTGGAGGTGCTCGCAGAACGCTGTCAGGAGAGCTTTACCGCCAGCCTGCCTGCGGACAAAGATCAGTCGGGCCTGCAATCCATCATCGCGTTGGCTTCCGCCTATCTGGATGCATTCGCATCCCCTGCACCCATGACAAGGTGTTTTGTTGTCATGTGGGGTGCAGCCTTTGTACAACAGGCCGATATCTCGTTTGCCCAGGCTGATGAACGCGGCCGGGTAGCCATCAGCGCCTGGGTCGAAGCGGGTCAGAAAGATGGTTCGATTGCAAAAACGGTGGACGCGGATGCGTTTGCCGGTGCGTTGCTCGCCATGGTGCGCGGGCTGGGTGCGCAACTAATGACCTCAATGAACAACCTGGCGTTAAAACGCGTAAAGGCGGAGTGCGATCGTATCGTTCGCGCGGCGCTGACTTAAAGGAAACCAGCTATGCTTTTTGAACCGCGACTTCGCTCCAACATTTTATGCGGCAGAACCGCCATAGTGACGGGCGGGTCCCGTGGCATTGGCGGCGGGGCGACCACCATGCTGGCCGCCAATGGTGCGCACGTGATCATTGCCGACGTGGATGAGGCCAAGGCGAATGAAACCGCAGCCGACTTAAACAAAGAACTTGGGGAAGGTACAGCGAGTGCATTTGCTGCTGATCTGGTTGCACCGGGTGCCTGTGATCAGTTGGTCGAGTTTGCCATGGACACTCGCGCTGGTGTAGACATCGTGGTGAACGCGGCAGGTTACGTGTGGGATGGCGGCTTGCACAGCATGACCGACGAGCAGTTTCAGGCGATGCTGGATATTCACACGGTTGTGCCATTCCGCATGGCGCGCGCAACAGCGCCAATCTTCAAAGCGGCGGCTGCAGCCGATGCCAAGAAGGGCGAACGCACCTACCGCAAAACCGTCATGGTGTCATCGGGCGCCGGTGTTTACGGTCTGCCGGGCGCCGGTAATTACGCCGCAGGCAAGGCAGGGGTGATCGGCTTGATGAAAACCGCCGCCAAAGAATGGGGGCGCTACAACGTGTGCGTGAATGCCGTCGCCTTTGGTGTGATCCGTACTCGCTTTGGCATGCCACAAAACGAACGCGAGACCATCGAGACGGGTGGCCGCAAAATTCAGGTGGGTATGACGACCAAACAGGCAGCACGGATGGGGGTAAAGGTCGACCCTGATCACGTGCCCAGCGACGAAGAGATTTACGCCGAAACCAAAATGCCCTGCGCTTTGGGGCGCAGTGGCCACATCATGGATGCGGGTGAATCCATCTTTTATCTGTGCTCCCCACTATCAGATTACATCACCGGGCAGACCATCCAGGTAGACGGCGGACTCGTATAAACAGCATATTTAGGGGGGAGAACGCGATGTTGACTGACGCAGAACAGGGCTCACCGGAATTCTGGGCACAGCAAACACCGGATGCGGTTGCCGTTGTTAAAGACGACCGCGCAATGACTTACGCGCAGTGGAACGAGCAAGCGAATCGCCTGGCTGATGCGCTGTCCAAGCTTGGCCTGCATCCGGGCGAACGCATTGGCATGCGATTTCGCATCGACTTTCCCTGGTTTATCTTCCAGCGCGCTTTGCAAAAACTTGGTGTTGCCCTGGTGGCCGTCAACTGGAAGCTGACGCCTGAAGAGGCCATGTACATTTTGGAAGACAGTGGTGCCAAGGGTTTGGCCTGCGACGACGCGGATGCATCCACATGGGGTACGCTTGATTGTGGCCTACTGTTCACCGTTGGGCAGCCAGAGGGTAGTGCGGGGCATCGGTTAGAAGATTTGTTAACCAGCGGCGAACCGGAGCCACGCTTTGGCCCGCTGCGACCCAACATGGTGCTGTATACC
>CAZWMD010000124.1:0-5657 GCA_964634815.1 uncultured Pseudomonadales bacterium
CAACAGCGGCGATTAGCGCGCCTCAGTTATATCACTGCGGCTTCAGTGCTGGGTATGTCGGCCGCGATTGCTCTGTCGCTATACGCCTTGACCCAGCGCAACGAAGCTAGAACGCAACGAGACATTGCGCGGTTCGAATCGCAAACGTCTGAGCAGATATCGAATCTGCTTATCGATATGTTCTCGCTAACAAATCCAGAGACAGAATCTGCAGATGAAATACGTGCCACAACTATTTTGCAACGAGGTGCCGCAAACGTAGATCAACAACTCAAGGGTCGGCCTGATGTTAAAGCCCGACTAGTTACGGCCATCTCTCGTGCCTACTACGGTATTGGGTTGCTCAACGAAGGTCAGGAACTGCTGTCTTCGGTGAGCGATGATGCACAACTCAGGCCAAAGACCGCTGCTGAGGTTCAAATCGAGCTGGGTAAAATTGATTGGAGGAACGGCCGATTAGATGAGGCCGAAGAACGTTTCCAACGGGCGCAGCAAAGTCTGCAAAGCGATGAAATCGAAGACCCGCGACTGTTAGGTGAACTTTATCTTAACTGGGGTAACACGTTGGTATTCAGAGGCGACGCCAGTGGCGCTGAAGAGAAGATTCTTCAAGCGGAACGTTATTTTGAATCTGCCTATAGCGGCTTGCATATTAATCAAAGTCGAGCTTTTAGCTCGCTCGGCAATGTCTATGGGATGCTCTTAAAAAGCGAAGAAGCATTTCGTTACTATCAGAAAGCAATAGACATTTTACAATCGCTGTATGGTGATCGTCACATCCAGACCATGCGCACTCAGTTCAACGTTGGGAGCTTACAGCAAGAAATCGGGCAGCATGTGGAGGCTATTAAAACGTTCTCTGAAGTGCTGCCCAGGTTAACCAATGTACTTGGGGCAAACCATCCCGACGTCGCGACCTTTACCTATGTGCTCGGAGTTTCACAGATCAAAGCGAACCAGCCACAACAAGCCCAATCGAATCTGGAATCCGCACTTTCGAATATCAGCAAGTCATTAGACGCCGAGTCGGAGCTGGTTGCTGATATACGCGCCGAGCTATCGCGCTCGTTGGCCCTTCAGGGTCGTGTTGAAGAAGCAAAAAAGCTGCACGAGCTGAATCGAGGGATCTACGCAAAACACTATGCTCAACCCATCGCCGCTGCAATCAACCGAGTTCACCTTGCCATGCTCGATGGCCTTGCAGGGGAAACGGATAAAGCCCTTAGTGCGTGCGACCAGGCGCTTGCTCCTGGTCAGCACTGGGTCGAGTTAACGGGACTGCAGAGCTTTCTGCAGTCTGATTGCCGCACCTATATTGCGTTAGGGAAGCGCTGAACCACACATGCCGTTGTTACGGCCATCTGCCCCGCCGACACCAAACTCATTAACACAGGCGTTTAACCAGGCCCGATCCTTTGCTTGGTCCAAGCGATACACCCCGAGCGATCCGGCGCAGTTGGCGTTCTTCGCAAACGAGGTGACTCCTGCGATCACGTCAGAATCTGCAAGTAAGTGAGGACCTCCTGAGTTACCAATACAAAAGATACCGCCGGTTGGATTGTTGGACAGCAGCATCGCGTGGTCGCCTACAGTACCTCTGACGTTAATTTGAATCAGGCGTAACTGAGCGAGCATTCGAGTTAAGGGAAACAAGGACTCTTCTTGCGCCACGGTTTCGCCCAGACCAAACCCGATGGAGGTGAAAGCGGTTCCCTTACGCTGGCCACGGCGCAACGCGTTGAGCGACCCCACTTCAGGAATACTCGCGTATTGTTCAAGCAACACAGGCTCAGCCAAGAACACCACGCCCAAATCGTCCAGCACAAATTCTTCCTCGATGTAGGTGGGCACCGTGCGTATATCTGGCCCCAGAATCTGTATGCCACCCGTCACCGGAAAGCCACTATTGCTAATGGCCTGCCCGTTGGCTTGAAACCACACCTGAGCGGACAGCGCATCGATAGTGCAGTGGCCGGCGGTCACCATGGTGGTTGGGTTTACCAGAGATCCTTCACACATTTCGATCGCGTCAGCGGGATCGCCGCCAGGTGGCGTTGGGTTCTGGAACAAGATGAGCCCGACGTACGGATGACGGATATTGTCAAATTCGAACCCCTCTGGCCCTTGAGGAGCAGATCCGCCTGGCCCTGAGGCGTCGATGACAATGGTGGCATTTGGATTAAACGGCTCCGACAGAGGAAGAAATCGGCATCCGCGACAAGGATCGTTAAAAGTCACCACGGTTTCGGTACAGATTGAATCGGGGTCACTGTTAACGCAACTGGTATTCCCAGCAACAGCGGTGCGCAGCACGAACTGAACTTCGCGTGATTGATTGGCCGCAAATTCACCCAAGTCGATGGCAATGGCAGTCTCTTCCCAGCTAACGCCAGACGCTGTTTCACTAAAGCCCGCTAATTGTGTGAGCTGGCCATCGAGAACGACGCCGTTCTGACTGTCAACATCAACAAAACCAGCAAAAAACGTGAGCCCGTCTACCAGAATTTCGAACTGTAGCGATGCCGACGTTGCGGCCGCTGATCCATTTGCGTCGACCTGTGTAGGATTGGTCAGGCTCACCTCGCCAGGGAATATGGTCACCGTTAAACCCAAATCTGCCCGTCCACCGGTGTCGTTGATAAATTGCTGGGTCACCACCGTGTCTGCAACACCGGAGTGATCACCGAAACCTCGCAAGTCTGTGAAGTAACGAATGCCTTCGCCAATATTGGCATTCAAGGCGATTTCGTTATCGGCAGGAATGAGTTGCGGCACGTCTATCGTGACGAAAAACTCGTCGTTGAGAAGGCCATCTGTTGCATCGAATACGCCTTCTGTCTGATCCAGGTCGAATCGCGCATCGACCTCTTCTGGCGCCAGAGATTGATTCAATATCGGCAGATTGCTCCCAGAGAACGCAGCCGTGACATCCTCACCAGGAGTGACCTCCGTCACCGTGGTGCGATCAAAGTGTCGCAATTGAGCATTGAATGATGACGTGGTGACGATCTGCGCCGCTGCATTCGCTGACATCATCGAGCTGACCAGGCAGCTGATTAGACAAAGTGATCTGGCCGAGTCTAAACCTGGTAATCGTAGGTCTTGCATCCTTACCTCCCATTGGGTTCCATTTTTAAACGCTGTTAAGTACTTACGAAGTCAAACAAGATGTACCTCAAGACAATCTTCGTATCTTTTTACAACAGTTACTTGATTGGCTCAATCATTCAGCGCTGAAAGTCCAATTTAATCGCAGCTAAAGCACCTCCGTCGCAAAGACACCCTAAAAAAGCGGAAAACGCCAGACAACGTCTGTCTAAAGAAGGGTGTCAGGCTGGCGAGGCTTAAAAAACCGTGAAAAACAGACCATCTAGCATCAACCAAAAAGTAGGCCGTTGAAATTGAGAGCGGATACACTAAGCCATGGCATCACTGCCTGGTAACGGCCGCTCTCGCTGTCGCAGCACCCATTGTGCGTTTTCGTTCAATGCAGCTTCACCCAGTTCCTGCAAGATACTCTGCTTGTCCTTGGAGTCTACTGCGTTCTGTAACAATCGAGCTGCAAAGGAAAAGATGTTATGCATTTGATCGTACTGCGCGACTAGCTCTCGCTGGGCGACCCGATGTGCGTAATTTTGCCTGGCTGCCGCAACCAAAGGTAACAATCCCATGGTGGCCACCAGCAGATTGACCACCACGCCAGGCAAGCTGTGCGACGCGACAGCGAGTACGCAGGCAGACAACAATCCGGCAACGAAACATGCTGTAGTAATGCGTCCGGTTCTCGTGTGTTGCCTTAGTCTTTGTCTGGACTTGAGATGATAGTAACCGAACTGCCCAGTGGTCTGACTGCCAACCCAATATTGTGCGGCTAGTTGTATATCTTCAGCACTGGCGAGCTGCTCACTGTCGGAACGTAATCCGGTGAAACGCAGCACGTTTCTGATCCATCCCAGATCGAGATCTCTCCCATTGAAGAAACGGTCGTGGCTAAAGCGGCTGGGGTTATCCATTGAAATCCCTCCGAGCGCCCAGTAATACTGGACTCTCAGTGCCTCGGCGAGAACGCGATAGTCGACGTACTTCCTCTGCCAACCAGCCAGCTCCGCGACTCGGAATGCGCCAATCGATAGAGCAATGAATACGAAGTAAGCGAATATCGCCCAATGCTGGTTCTCAAAATCAGCGTATACAATAAAAGCCAACCCGGCCGCGAGTGCAGCCCCGAGAGTTAGGCGCAATGCACTCAGGGTGCAACGCTGAAAGTATTGGGCCAAGAAATCGCAGTAACCAAACGCGAGCTGGATATCCGTGCAAACAGCCTGTGCTCTGCCCGGTACGGTTTCGGGCACGAGTTGTTCTATACCCGCATTGCTCGATGGTCGATTCGCGTCTCGATTAAATTCCGCCATGCGTTGAAAAACTCGATCGTATCTGGGGGGAAGCTCCGCCGTGCGCGGATCCGCATCATCTCGGCTTAGCCACTGGGCTTCGCAGGGCTGCAGCCCGGCCAAAGACGAGCCAGAACGCCTGGAGCATGTAATATGAAACACCAGATCACTTTCGTCGTCTGCCACGTCCAGTCGCGGGCGTTCCTGATTGAATCCGGCGAGCGTTGTGATGTCGCGCTGGTGAAATCGCACAACCTCCGCTGTGCCACCCGTTCCATTTGATTCGCGTCCATCCCAAAGAGCCAACAGCAGATGACAATGTGCTGCGAGAAAAACTCCCAAGCGGGCGTATTGGACATTGCGGTTAACTGTTGCTGGTAATTCTGCAGATTGACCTGTTTGGGGAGCCACCGGAAGCTCTATAGTCTCGTTAAGCTGCTCTAGTTCTTCGAACTTGGCCGCTGCATCACCAGAAAAGTCTTTGCGATACTCTGTTATCGGCATTGGAAGGACGTTTCGTACCTCACACCCGCGTTTGCTAGCGACTTTAGCAACCAAGCTGTCCGCACCCTCGGCTAAACCGGTCAGAAACAACAGCGGCAGGTCAGGGTAACGCTTGAGTAATTCATCGATAAAGTCGTTAACGGCTTTTTCTATCCCAACTAATTCTTCTTCAAGCAGATCTCGATGTCCTGTAACACCCACAACCAGTGGAATTTGACAGTCAGGCATGGTGCTCATACTCATCTGGGCTCGATCATTAGAAAACTTGCAGAAACAAGTTCCGCTTAACAAGAATGGCGCGGACATTCACTTTGCACTACTGATTGTTTTCACAATACACACGCTAAAGCGCACATATTACAGCGCGCATGCGTCAGCGCTACTAATGATGATAAGCGCTGCCTCCTAAAACTGGCTGCTGCAGCAATCAGGCTTTAATGACTGTATCGATGGTCGGGTATTTGCTGGGCAAAACGAGGGAATCAGAGCGGTTGAGCACAAGATCTGGCTTGTCAGTTCCATGAACTTTGATCTAGGTAGTTGGTAGCTGTAGGCGGGCCTAACTGGCAGTCACACTGCACCGACCCCAGCAATATGAATGCAGTCCTGTCTCCGAGCGCTAGCGACATATAGTGGTTCGATGGAAATACCATGCCGTGTCCGATTGTTGAGTAGCATCTATGGTCGTGAGACTGTTTGCCGGAGGATAGGAAGCATAACGTGCCTTTCCGGGAGATCGCAAAAGTACGGCTGGCGTTGCTT
>CAZWMD010000125.1:0-5600 GCA_964634815.1 uncultured Pseudomonadales bacterium
GTTAACAACGAACCACAGCCGTACTTTCTGCAGCTATTCTGGGCAGGGTTTTCCGGCGTGAGTTATTTACCATCCACCGTCGTACCTACTGGTCCCAATACCCGAGGATTACCTATTGGTGTGCAGCTTGTAGGCCCGGAGTACGGAGATCTGGTCACACTAAAGGCGGCGCAATTGCTTGAAGATAGCGGCCTTCAGTTTCAGCCCGCTCCAGCGTTTGCCGATTAGTTTGCGTTAGGTCCTTCAGCAAAGAGACGACGATTTGACTACTGTATGCGCGTCGGCGCACCCAAACATTGCGCTGGTTAAGTACTGGGGTAAACAGGACTTGCCGGGCAATCTGCCTGCGGTGCCTTCGTTATCGATCACACTCGACAAACTCACTGCTACTACCCAAGTGAGCGAGGCTAAAGACGACGCTTTCACGCTCAACGGCAAAATGCTTGCAGGTGCCCAGCAGGATCAAAAGCTCGCCCGGTTCCTGGATTACTTTCGTAAGCACTACGACATTCCCAAAGTCCACATTGAAAGCGACAACAACTTTCCTACCGCGGCAGGGCTTGCCAGCTCTGCCGCGGGTTTTGCGGCTCTGGTAACGGCCCTCGATAAACTGTTTGAGCTACGCCTTAACGATCGCCAAAAAAGCGCACTGGCAAGAGTGGGCTCGGCCTCTGCGGCACGCTCAATTCTGGGTGGCTTTGTTGGGCTCACGGGCCCTGAGTATGAGGCCGAACAGATCAAGGACGCCGCCCACTGGCCACTGCACGTTGTTGTGGCCATCACTGACACCGCTGAAAAATCCGTTTCATCCACCAAGGGGATGACTATCAGCGCGCAAACATCGCCTTACTATCCGGCCTGGGTGAGCAGTGCCAATACCGACTACGACGCCGCGCGCATGGCTGTGACAAACAAAGACTTCTCTGAACTGGCACAGATCGCAGAACACAGCTGTTTAAAAATGCACGCCGTCATGCAATCAAGCCAACCGCCGCTGCTCTACTGGAATGCGGCTAGCGTTGCCTGTATGCAAACCGTAAAGACTCTTCGTGAGGCAGGCGAAGAAGTGTTTTTCACAATGGATGCAGGTCCTCAGGTGAAAGCGGTCTGCACCCAGGGCTCAGCAGACAAGGTCAATCAGGCGCTAGCCGCCGTACCCGGCGTCATACGTACCGAAACGGTTGCTCTTGGCGCTGCAGCTGAAATCGTCACTTAGCCATGTCACAAGACCATGGCAGCCGAACACTAACGTGCTACGCCCCAGGCAAGGCCGTATTGGCCGGGGAATACGCGGTTCTCGTTGGTGCGCCCTCTCTGGTCATGGCGGTCAATCGCTACGCTAGGTGTTCCATCACACCCAATACATCGAACATTTGGTCATTTAACAGCTCAGGGTTCACAGGTCGCAGTGAGCACACTCTGGACTCACTCGCTCGCCCAGCCGATATGGCCAGTGCAGATCCCGCCCGATTATTGAGCTGGGTGCTGGCCACAGTGCCCGCGAATCAGAACGGCAAGCCCACAAACGCCCCGCCTTTCGTAGGTCTGCCAAAAGGTGCTGAGGTCGTCACAGACACTCAGGACATGTTTGAGTCTGAACTGAAACTGGGCTTGGGCTCGAGCGCAGCGCTTATTACTGCGCTCACGGGTTGTGTTAGTGCCCTGCGCGGCGACCAACCACCAACGTTCGAGACAATCCATCGGGCGCACCAGGCGAGCCAGGGCGGCATTGGTAGCGGCCTGGACGTTGCAACCTCATTAGCTGGAGGAGTGATTCGTTTCCAATCCGGTGAGGCAGAAGCGGCGCACTGGCCCGCAGACTTGCACTACAGGTTCGTTTACAGCGGCAAACCGGCTCAAACGAGCCCCCTGGTGCAACGGTTTAACGCCTGGCGAGAGTCTGCACAAAATGACACCGAAATAGAGGCCTTAACTGCACTATTTGATGCCTCAGCAACATTGGCTAACACAGGCATAAATCTGGATAATCTGCACCGCTATATTCAGGCGCTCAGAGACTTGGATGGCAGCGCCGGCATCGGCATCTATACTTCTGAGCACCGGCAAATAGCATCCATTGCCGAGCGCTACCATTTACTATACAAGCCCTGCGGGGCGGGTGGCGGTGACCTCGGTGTGGCGATCGGCGATAGCGAGGCAAGCCTCAATCGGTTTGCCTCGGCCATCGCAACGAACTTTGCAGTTATAGATCTGGAGATTGCAGCGAATGGCCTCATCATCGGCTGACGAACCCACCCCCTCGCCCAAGGGCGACAAGTCTTCCCGCATACCCAATTTCTTCCGACTACCCCTGGCTGAGCGCATTGCCGCACTCCACCAACGCAAGCTCCTGTCAGACCAGGATCTCGAACTGCTGCACACCGGTGACCATACGCTGCGTCTGTCTGTTGCCGACAAAATGATCGAAAACGTTGTAGGCATCATGGGGCTGCCATTAGGGATCGGGCTCAATTTCCTGATCAATGGCAAAGACTACGTTGTTCCACTGTGCGTAGAGGAACCCTCAATTGTTGCTGGTCTGTCAGGTGCTGCTCGCATCGCCCGTTTGGGTGGGGGCTACAGCGCAACCACCAGCGAACCTATTCTTATAGGTCAAGTGCAGACTGTTAACATCGACGACCCACAGGCAGCAATCAGCGCTCTGCTGGCGGCAGAAGCCGAAATTGTAAATCTTGCAAACTCTTTGCACCCCAAGATGGTTGCCCGTGGCGGCGGGGCCCGAAGCATCGAAGTGTTTCATCACGTCGCACCCGAAGATGGTCGCGACATGGTTGTGCTTCACCTTCATGTCGATACCCGCGATGCCATGGGCGCCAATCTGGTGAATTCCATGTGCGAGGGTATTGCCTCGCTGGTCGAATCCATCACCGGCGGCAAGGTGTTCTTGCGCATACTTTCCAACCTCACCGACCGAGCTATCGCCAAAGCACGGGTCAGCATTCCCGTGCAAAACCTTGAGGGTAAGGGGTATTCGGGTGAGCAGGTGCGCGACGGCATCATCCTGGCAAACGATCTGGCCCTGGTTGATCCCTACAGGGCTGCAACCCACAACAAAGGCATTATGAATGGCGTTGACGCGGTGGCGCTGGCTACCGGCAACGACTGGCGAGCCCTCGAAGCGGCGGCCCACGCCTTTGCTGCCCAGGAAGGGCGCTACAAAGCACTAACGCGCTGGTACAAAGGAGACAACGGCAACCTGGTCGGCGAAATTGAGATGCCCATGAAAGTGGGTACCGTGGGCGGTTCACTGGAAACCAATCCCACCGTACGCATCAATCATCGACTCTTGGGGTCACCTAACGCCACAGAACTGGCCTCCGTTATGGCCACTGTTGGTCTAGCGCAAAACTTTGCAGCTCTGCGCTCGCTGTCGACCGATGGCATCCAACAAAACCATATGACACTGCACGCTCGAAGTGTGGCCAGCACGGCCGAAGTACCGGACGAGCTGTTTGAACCGGTGGTTGAAGCCCTCATTGAAAGCGGTGAGATCAAGGTCTGGAAAGCTCGAGAGCTTACCGAACAGATGATGCGAGCCAATTCAGATCGGCCAGAAGACTCAAGACGAGTCAGCGCCTGCGGCAAGATTATTTTGTTGGGCGAACACGCGGTTGTGTACGGTCGGCCTGCTCTCGCTGTGCCTATTTCTCTTGCCGTTGAAGCCTGTGTTCAGCCAGCCAAGGCCGAACGAGCTGGTGTGCAAATGCTCATTCCACGCTGGGGTGTTGAACAGCAGATTCGCGAAAGCAATCAACAAGGCATCAGCGGTAGCCTCTACGAAATACTGCTGGAGCTCGGTTTACAGAAAGAAAACATGACCATCGAGGTGTTCCCGCATCTACCAAAGGCTGTAGGCCTTGGCGGCTCAGCAGCCCTCGCGGTCGCTGTGTTACGAGCCCTTGATGTACGGTTTGAACTGAACCTGGGAGACGAGCGCATAAACAGTCTTGCGTTTGAATGCGAAAAGACCGCCCACGGCACACCCTCAGGCATCGACAACACGCTGGCCACCTACGGCAACGCCCTGGTTTACCGCAACTCTGGAACGCCTGAATTCCAAACCATCGCACCAGGCAAAACCCTGCACCTGGCCGTTGGCCTGACCGGTAAAGAAAGCCTTACCGCGCAGACCGTTGGCGCTGTCCGCGCGGCCTGGCAACGCCATCAAACTCGCTATGACGGGCTTTTTGACCAAATTGGCTCTTTGACTGAATCAGCCACAGAAGCGTTTCGATCCGGACACTTAACCGAACTGGGTGAGCTCATGAACCTGTGCCAGGGGTACCTGAACGCACTGCAGTTATCCACTCCTGAGCTTGAAGAGCTGAATCACATCGCCCGCGAACGCGGTTCGTTAGGGGCAAAGCTCACCGGCGGCGGTGGCGGCGGCTCCATGATTGCACTGTGCGAATCCCGCGATCATGTGGTGGATGTGCTTGGCGGTATGGAAGCAGCAGGATACAGCGGTTTCCCCACCGAGGTTAACTAAGCCTTTGCCACAGATTGGGTTTCTACATACGGCCGAGATACACGTCGACACCTTCACAGCCCTCGCTAATACGCGCGGGCTGTCCTCCGTCCACCGCGTGGAAGAAGCCTGGCTTGCTGAGGCATCTAGCTACGGTCTTGGCGACACTCTGGCACTTAAGGTTCAAAACGCACTGAGCAAACTGCGCGCTGAATGCGATGCAGTGATCTGTACCTGCTCAACACTCGGGACGCTTGCTGAGTCATTCGATGATCAGCATGTGTTTCGGATAGATGGACCAATGATGGCAAAGGCGGCAGCAATTGGACCCAAGGTATTGCTGGTGTATTGCCTGGAAAGCACGAAAGAGACCAGTGTTCGATTGCTCTTGCAAGCCTTTGAGAAGCAGCCAAAGTTGATGCCGACAAGCTCTGTTGTCACACCTCTGCATTGCAAGGACGCGTGGCCGTTTTTCGAAACCGCCCAATACAACCAATTTGGACAGGCTGTCGCCGACTCAATTCTCGATCAGGTGCTTACAGATTATTCTTGCATCGTACTGGCCCAGGCATCCATGACCCGTGCCCTGCCCTATCTTGAAACCAGAGTTGAGATTCCCGTACTGAGTTCACCGACAAGTGCAATGGACTTCGCCCAGCAGCTTATCGCCTAGAGAATCAGTCGGCCGGCTGGCTTTCCAGCTCCAGGTGTGACAAATCGGGCAGCTGAGGATCAACCTCAGGACGGCTCTCACCAAGCACTTCGCCAACCTCGCCGAGCTCAAAATCGAAATCGAAGCCAAGGTCTGCGTCTGTAACTTCTGGCGCAGGCATACCCAACTGAACGCCTGGCTGATCGAGCTGCAAGTGAGAAGTATCTACCGGTGCTGGCGCCATGGATTCCGTGCTTTCACTGTCTGCGAGCGTTGTTCCTGGACTGGCCAGCGTCAGGTGTGAGGTGGTAACACTCGCCTCAACTTCCGGCGCACGCTCTGAAGCTGAAATCAGATCAGCACCCACCTCCGCAAGGCCAAAGGATGAGGATGACTCCGAAGCAGTTGATGCCGGCTGAGCACTGGCAGCAGGCTGCTCACTTGGCGCTACGGGCTGTT
>CAZWMD010000126.1:0-4249 GCA_964634815.1 uncultured Pseudomonadales bacterium
CCCGCGTGATTGCATAGGTAGTTACCCGTGCGATCCCCTTTTAAGAGGCCGCGCAGGTAACCGATATCGTGAAATAGCATAGCTACCACAGCATGCAACCAGTCTTCGGGACCAATATCTCCCTGACTTGAGATGCGTCCCCAAAGGATGCACTGGCCAACATCGGTGACAAGAATCGTGTGGTTGATGTCGTGATAGGCGGCGTCGCAGTTCGACAGTGTTTCGAGGGATGTGCGACAGGCAAGGGTGAGCACCCCTTCCAATTCGGGGTAGCTGCCGGGAAAAGCCTGTCTGAACCGACCGACTAAGTGCTCTACAAACGCGTCAGTAACTAGACGCTGCGGATTAAACATTGGTATATGGATCCAACTCCCTGGATTAGAAAAATAGTAGTCAATATCCGGCAATAGAAGTGTGTGGTAGCGCACAATCACCCGCTCACGTCAGCTCGCCGGTGCAAATCCTGATGCGCAACGTCAAAGTTTTACGTTCTTTGACCAAAGTTCGTCTGAATTTGGCCGATAGACAGGCGTTGGTCGAGGTCCCGGAGGCGGATCTGGTCAGTTTGCTGAGAGCAGAGATAGTGGATTACTATTACTCATGTTTACCTGCATATACATGAGGTTTTTTCATGTCTCATATTGAGCTTAGACACCTGCGAACCCTTGTCGCGCTGCGCGATAGCGGCTCGTTGGTGGAGGCTGCAGAGCGCGTTTTTCTCACTCAATCGGCCCTCTCGCATCAGCTCAAAGACCTGGAAAACCGTCTGGGTTGTGCCCTGTTTATCCGCAAAACCCGTCCTGTGCGCTTCACCGCAGCCGGCAATCGCCTGCTTACGCTGGCGGATGAGGTTTTACCCGCAACCTATGCCGCAGAACAGGACATCCACGCATTGGCAGGAGGCGAAACCGGTCGCCTGTTCATGGCCATTGAGTGCCACAGTTGTTTTGAGTGGTTGTTACCGGCCCTTAATCGATACCGCGAGAGCTGGCCGGATGTGGAGCTGGATATCAGTAGCGGGTTTCATTTTGCAGCGCTCCCAGCGCTTGCACGAGGTGACCTTGATCTGGTGATAACCGCTGATCCGGTTGATGATGAGGGTTACTACTATGAACCCTTGTTTTCCTACGAAGCACTCCTCGCCATTGCCAACGACCATCCGCTCACGGAGAAAGAGTGGCTCGAGCCCGCAGACTTTAGCGCAGAGACACTAATCACCTATCCGGTTGACCGTGACCGACAGAATGTCTTTACCGACTTTCTTGGGCCTGCGGGCATTGAGCCTGGCGGTGTTCGCACTGCAGAGTTGACCACCATGATGATTCAGCTTGTGGCGAGCAAACGAGGCGTATGTTGCTTACCGAACTGGGCGCTGCACGAATACATGGAGAAGTCTTATGTTGAGACCCGGTCGTTGGGAGAAGAAGGTCTTTGGCCAACACTCTATGCCGCGGTGCGTGTTGACCAGGCGCAATCGAATTACGTGCAGGGCTTCTTTGAGATTGCCCGGGAAACCAGTTTTGAGCACTTGCACGGTATCGTGAGGGTGGTTGACTAAGGCACCAGATGCTCGTGATGCCAGCGCGAATCCGGGGTGTCGGGAGTATCGGGGGTAGAGGCGGCTCGGAGTGTCCATCGCTCGCGTTCGTGCACGCCAGTATTGAGTTGCAATCGCTCGATGGACAGTGGATTGAGATACACACCCATTGCCGCCGCTGGGGCATGATCCGGTACGGGCTGAGTTTCCCCTAACTGCTCAAGCAGTTCGGCACGCGCGATAACACTGCTTTGAGGCTGGTGTTCGTACAGCCAATCCAGTTTCTTTGGTGTATCAGGCCTAAGAGTCCAGCTGCTTTGTACCAGTTCAGAGGCAATTTTCTCCCAGCCAGCACGGAGCCGATATTGAACCTGAATACTCGGCAGATACAGTTGCACGCTGCAGGTTGGTCGAGCCTTTAGTTCTTGCCACTTTGGTGCGCGAGCGCTAAAGAACAGCGCTAGTCTGGACTCAACCTCACGCAGCACCAGTGTGCGCTGTTCTGCGTCGCCCTGGGCGTTCACCGTTCCCAGAGTGCACAGCGCGGCCCAGCCGTCGTTGAGTTCTCGCGCGCTGATCCGATCAGCAGCGAGCAGAGCGATGGGATCTTTGTGTTCGGTCACTAAATATCAATGCCCATGCCGGTTTGATTGATATCGGCAAGTTCTAGCGGCGCGCGTGCCTGGTGGCGCTTCATGATCTTGTAGATCAATCCGTGGCCCGAAGCGCTCAGGGCGTCGCTTAACATGTTGTCGGTGTCTACAATTTGCGCGCGACTCATTAGTCGATCGAAAGTGTATATAAAATTATTGCAGTGCTTGGCTCGCACCGGTGTGCCATAGAAGTAGTCGTAGCGCTGCTCCAGATTTTGAGTCGCCAGATTGAGCTCAAGCAAACGTCTGGAGAAGATCTCGGTATCTACGGTATTCAATTGGGTAAACAGCTGACTTTGTTCTTCCCGAGTGATGGAGCCGTCTTCGTTTGCAGCGCCCTGACTGGAGATGAACAGCATGGCTGCGATCGTGCCGAGCTGGCCCCGAACGGTTTGTGCCACTCGTAAAAATGCCTCCTGGCGTGCATGGAGTTCACTCTCTGCCATTTTCTCGGACTGAATAGCGGCTTGTTCTGCTGAGCGTTCGATTTCGCGCGCCTGGGCTTTTAGTGCCGCGGTATTTTGCTGTAACTCCTCTTGCTGCAAGAAATAGCCGATCACCAGCCACAGGAATGCCAGCGGCGCAAAGGCCCCCTCGAGAAAGCTACCCATCTGCTCTGCAGGAAGATCTGCGAAGGATGACCAACCGACAGTGTTAGCGATGTAAATGAAACCCAAAAGTAGCCATACAAGGCTGACCATCAGGCCCAGATAGATTCGCCAGTCACGACCTTGTTGCAATGGCTGCCTTCCTAATTTTGATCCTGATTGCTGTTGCGTCGCAGATCCGCGAGGTCTCGCTGAATCTCGCTGATTCGAAAGACAAGATCCGGCAGCTGCTCTGAGATACGCCATAAGAAGTAGGCGCTGGCTACAATCCCTATTGTCGCGATAAGTGTCAGCATGAAAATTCTCCTCGAAAGGGCCGTTTTGAAAAAGGCGTTTGGTTGTTGATTGGAAGTACTCCCAGTTTACCTCATGCAGAGCTGTGACGGCTCTACCTGAACGGAGCCTCCGCCAAAAAGTCTCACAGATGGCACAATGCATCGATGTTTCCCAGTGATTTCACCCAGCGCCTTGAGGAGACCCTCGGCAAACAGGCCGCGGATCAAATTTTGGCGTCCATGAGTGCTCCCAAGGCCGTGGGTCTGTGGGAGAACCCTTTGCGCACCGGGAGCTCCTGGCCCGGCCTGCCGGCGCTCTGCGAGTCCCAGGGGCTGGGATCAGCGCAATCGGTCTCAGCGTCTCTGCCCGGCTGTTTCAGAATCGACAAGCCAGATCGGGATGCTCTGATGCGTACAGAATGGGTGAACACCGGGGCTGTGTATCCCATGAACCCTTCCAGCTTGTTCGCAGCAAAAGCGCTGGCTGTAAAACCCGGCGATGAAGTATTGGACCTGGCCGCAGCACCGGGGGGTAAAAGCCTGGTTCTGGCCGCGGCACTCACAGAAGGAGGGGAATTCTCTGGGCGCCTGGCGTTAGTGGAGCCCATTCGTGCTCGCTTCCATCGTTTGCGTGCAAACATGCAACGCTGCGGCGTGATACAGGCCGATTACTATCAGCGCGATGGTCGGACTGTCGGCCAGGCAGTGCCTGATCGGTTCGATCGAGTGCTTCTGGATGCGCCCTGTTCGTCTGAAGCACGCTTTCGTTCCACCGAGTCGAGCAGCATGGCTCACTGGAGCCTGCGTAAGGTACGAGACTGTGCGCGTAAGCAGAAGGCGTTGCTTAAATCTGCGTTCCGTACGCTTAAGCCTGGCGGCACTTTGGTCTACAGCACCTGCTCATTTTCGCTGGAAGAAAACGAGCGCATTGTCGATGGTTTGTTGCGTCGGGAGCCAGCGGCTGAGCTCTTGCCCATCGAGATTGCCGCAGACCTTTCGGATGTCTTCTATCCGGCAATTACCGAGGTGGGTGCTACCGATCGTCGTGGCGGCGCGATGCGCAAATCGAAGGCCTTAAACTGCGCATTGGCTCGCCGAGTGCTGCCAAATGAACTCTGGGATGGGTTCTTTATGGCCAAAATCATGAAGCGACCAGACTAGCCAGTGGCCAATCAG
>CAZWMD010000126.1:4349-5573 GCA_964634815.1 uncultured Pseudomonadales bacterium
GGCCAATCAGCGTTTGTTGGTCTCCTCGAATTGTCTGGGTGTCATTAAACTGATTCGCTGGGCATCGACCAGGTCGCTCCAATGCTCAACGTTGCTACAAAACAACGCATTCCCCAAAGTCGGAAGGTTGTCGATTTGCTGCTCGTCTGTTGATAGCTCGTTTACAAGCCAGGTGAGGCCCGGGTTGTGAGCCACCAGGGCGACGCAGTGAAACTCATCTGGCGTGTCGCGTAGCGAGGAACGCACTTGCTCGGGTCCGGCCAGATACAGGCTGGGTTCAACTAAAACCTGCGCATCAGCCAGGCCAAAGCCGTTGGCTACGTATTGAGCAGTCTGCTGTGCGCGCGTCGCGGCACTGGTTACTAACCAGTCGGCTACCACCCCGGCGCGCTTGGCTTCATCAGTGAAATAGCCGGTCATCAGTTTGCCATCTGCGTGGCCCTGGGGGCTCAGTTGGCGTTCGATGTCGCTAGCGGCCTGACTCTGGGTGGCGGCGTGTCGAATCAGCCAAAAGTACCTCACGACCTTACTCGCCTTGGCTTAGTCATACAGAGCAAAGAACTCGGCGAAGGCTTCGAACTGACCACCGCTGGCTGAAGACGGCACGATGATTGGCGTTTTTATGCCGGAATCAAACCAGGCGTCGATGCCGTCTCGCACTTCGGTAGCAGTGCCAAAGAGCGTGGTTTCAGCCAACCAGGCATCCGACAGGCAGCCAGGTATGGCGTCCATATCTTTACGCTCTAACGCGGCCTCGACGGCGTTCATTTCTTCCTCAAAACCCGCCTCTTTCCAATAGTTGCGGTAGTTTGGCAGGAATGCGTAGCCCGTGAGGGTCTTTCGATTTACGGCCATTGCGGCCTGTTTGTCATCACTTATGCAGGTCGGAATCATGTTGCCAATGAAGAAATCGGTGTTGCTTCGTGCGCTGTCACTTAGGTTGGATAGAGACGTTTGCATATGGCTGCGAGCGCCGTTTGCAAACACCATGCCCTGACCAATTTCTTCGGCAAGCCGGATCATCTTTGTGCGCAGGGTAGCCAGTGTAATAGGCGGCATCTCACCGGCTCTGGGTGTGTTGCGTACATCTTC
Source organism: uncultured Pseudomonadales bacterium (assembly GCA_964634815.1). GTDB lineage: Bacteria > Pseudomonadota > Gammaproteobacteria > Pseudomonadales > Azotimanducaceae > JALZVT01. The sequence continues at coordinate 5,442 of CAZWMD010000126.1, forward strand.
GACAAACTGCCGAATATCAGCGAGTGGTTTGCCCTGGGTCACACCCAGTCGATCCATGGCCGGAGCGTGACTGACACCAATGCCAAAGCGGAAGCGGCCTCCGGAGAGTTCGTGGATGGTTGAAATATGGGC
>CAZWMD010000127.1:0-2101 GCA_964634815.1 uncultured Pseudomonadales bacterium
GTCTTCAGTGATACGGTAACCCATGTCCCTCGTTCTGCGGCCCTGGCCCTTGCTGATGCTGTTCGCGCGAAGAACGCAGATCTTATCCTCACGGTCGGCGGCGGTACCTGTCTTGATACCGCCAAGATGGCGCTACTCTGTTTGGCGGAAAACATCACAAACGAACAGCAACTGGATGCGTTTGCGATCCGTGTTAATGAAGCGGGAGAACGGGAAACGCCGCATGTCGCTGCACCGCCACTGCGGCAGATTGCCGCACCAACCACCTTGTCGGGTGCAGAGTTCAGTGACCTAAGTGGCTGTGTAGATACCCACACCCAGGTAAAGCAGCTGTTTTCCGGCGCAGAGATTGGCCCTGGAACCGTAATTTTAGACCCTGCACTCACCATGCATACGCCCATGGACCTGTGGCTGTCGACCGGGGTGCGCGCGCTCGATCATGCCGTGGAGACGCTCTGTTCCAGCGCGCCTATGGCAATCGCAGATGCCGGGGCGCTGCATGCAATACGTCTTTTAGGTCGCTCCCTGTTACGCAACAAGGCTCAACCAGACAACCTGGCCGCGCGACTTGATAGCCAATTAGCCGTCGCCCTGGCCTGTGCCGGACTAAACCGCGTACCTTACGGCGCAAGCCACGGCATAGGACATCAACTCGGCGCGGTTGCCGGTGTACCCCATGGCCACACCAGCTGCATTTTGCTGCCTCATGTCATGGCCTTTAACGCACAAGCCACCGATAAGAATCAACAATTAATCAGCGAGGCGATGGGCGAGCCGAACCGATCCGCCAGTGAGGTGCTTGGCGAACTTATCAGGCAACTAGGCATGCCAACCCGGCTAAGAGACGTTGGCGTTACCCGGGATCAGTTTGACGCCATCGCCCAGGGTAGCCTGCTGAACGCCTGGGTGCGGGCCAACCCGCAGCCGATACACAATGTTGAACAGGTTTACCAAATATTGGAGTCAGCGTATTAATTATGAGTGAGGCTGATTTTGTATGGGCGGTTCCGGAACAGTTTAACTTTGCAACAGATGTGGTCGACTATTGGGCCCGTGACCCAAAACGTCTGGCGCTGATTGCGGTAGATGAGAGTGGTGCGGAACACCGCTATACCTTTCAAGAGATCTCCCAGGCGTCTCAGCGGTTGGCAAACCTGCTGGCTCAGGCAGGACTTAACAGGGGTGACCGGGTTGTTGTGATGCTGCCGCGCATCGCCCAGTGGCAGATTTCGATGGTGGCTGTTATGCGCCTGGGCGCAGTGCCTATTCCTTGCATCACCATGCTAACCGAAAAGGATGTGGCCTATCGCGTTGAGCATTCGGGTGCGGTTGGCGCCATCACGCTGAGTAATGAAACCGCCAAATACTCAGGGCTTGACCAACTTAAGGTGAAGGTTTGTGTGGGACAGGGACCAGATGGCTGGGCGAGCTTTGACGATGCTGCTCAATACAGTGACACCTGTAACGCAGCTTCTGTGCATCAAGAAGATCCCGCCATTCTCTATTACACCTCAGGTTCAACCGGCGCCCCCAAGGGTGTGACCCATAGCGCCCGGGCGATCTGGGCGTGGCGGTTTTCTGCGCAGTACTGGCTTGGCCTCACAGCAGAAGATCGCATCTGGTGTACGGCAGATACCGGCTGGTCGAAGGCGGGCACCAGCATTCTGTTTGGTCCCTGGAGTCAGGGAGCAAGTGTGCTGTTTTACGACGGTCCCTTTGATCCGCAGGTTCGTCTTAGGTTACTCGAGAAATATCAGGTGAGCTGCTTTTGTGCGGCCGCAACAGAATTACGACGACTGGTGCTGGAAGACGTATCAGAATTCAATCTCGAACATCTCAAGTCCACCGTCTCTGCCGGTGAGTCGGTGAATCCGGAAGTTATCGAACGCTGGCGCGCGTTGACAGGCACAACGGTGCTGGATGGCTACGGCCAAACAGAAACGCTGATGACCATAACTAATCGCCCGGAACTTCCCGTCAAGCCGGGCTCGATGGGAGTGCCGCTACCCGGGTTAACGATTGGGGTGTGTGACGCCGAAAACCAAAGCGTAGCAGCCCAGGGCGACGGCGAACTGGTCCTCGCGTTACCCTATCCGCAGCT
>CAZWMD010000127.1:2201-3847 GCA_964634815.1 uncultured Pseudomonadales bacterium
TGATTACGCTCACTAAGTCTCTGGCGGAAGCCTGGGCGAGAGATGGAATAAGGGTGAATGGCGTTGCTCCGGGGTTTGTAGCCACCAAACTAACGGCTCGTAGTCATGAAGACAGCGCAGTGTACGAGAGCACCCTGAAGCGTATTCCTTTGCGTCGCTGGGGCGACGCAAAGGAAATTGGTGATGCCACCGTCTACCTGTCATCGCCGCTTGCTTCCTACATTACCGGGCAAATGTTGCTTGTCGATGGCGGTATTACGTTGATGTAGGCGCAGGTGGTACTGACTGTACTCTTTGAGAACGCGATGAAATATATTCAGCAATCTTAGGGGACAAGGTCCATTGATAGCGGTTGAATATTTAGCTTACATATCACTTCAACCTATATTTTTATCAAATCCTGAAGTGGCCCTACTAACTTGATCCAGCACCATTCACCCAACTCCATACCCACACCAACTAGCAGACAATTAATCACGTTAGTAGTCGTAGGCGGCACCTTGCTGGCCGCGCTATTCCTGATCATCGATCGTGGTGGATTAATCGCGTGGGCAAGCCTTCTCACTGGCTCGGCACTGCTCGCAAAGACCTTACTCAAGCCCTCCAAGCGAGATTTACAGATGTGCATCGGCTTGGCAACACTCTCGGCACTCTCCTGGGTGGGCACTTTCTACTACGTCATATCCACCTACGAATCTGGCGAAGTCGTGGAATTGACACTGGATACCGAGTACGGCGTTCACACGGCAAGATTATGGGTCTTCGAGGTGGAAGGGGAGCCTAATATCTATTTCGACGCAGAACCCCATTTGGCGCATTCACTTTTAGGAGGAAAGCCCCTTCAGTTCACCCGTGGTGGTGATACAAGTAAGCGCATCCCAAAGGCCAGAAAGATTGATGAGTTGACGGAATCTGAAGGCGAGCGATTACTTACGGCAATGACAAGCAAGTACGGCGATCGAATGAACGCGGCTACTCTGTACTATGTGCTGTTAGGAATTCCACGCGATCGCATTGCTTTGGTCGCCAACCTGAGTCAACCCGGCTAACTGGTACACCTCAGGCTGCTGCGAAGGATCGTAGTATCATCGCCTCATCAAACCCTGGACGAAATCTGCCGCGAAAAACGCCAGCAGGATCGATGATTGAAAACGTCATCGAATGCGCTACTGAATAGTTCTTACTATCCCGGGAGACCTTATATTGAATACCCAAGTCCCTGGAAAATTGCTCAAGCTGCCCCTGTGTACCTGTAGCTCCCAGTATTGAAGAACTAAAGAAACGCACATAGTTGTTAATCTCCATCGCCGAATCACGATAGGGATCAACAGAGACAAACACAAAAGAAACCTCCTTATCGAGGTCTTCAGCAGCAAGGCTTGCTGCCAATGCGGCAAGTTCAGACAAACTTGTCGGGCAGATATCCGGGCAATTCAGAAACCCAAATGACACGATCGTCCAACGCCCTAAGAGTGATTCTTTATCAAATACGCCTGTCTCAGTGACCAGCTCAAAGTCTCGCAAACCGCGCGGGTTCTCCAGCCACTCGATGGGCTGAAGCGCGTGTGATTTTGGCGAATTTATGGTGGATGAAATGCCCAACGCGACTCCCAAGCCAACCAACAAACAGAGCAGAGTAGCCCTAT
>CAZWMD010000127.1:3947-5488 GCA_964634815.1 uncultured Pseudomonadales bacterium
CCGCCCAGTACCAGGGTTCGGGAGAAACTGACATTGATACCCCATTGGCCAGCGCAAACAGACCCAACAATAGAGCTAATGGGGTAACCAGGCTTCTAGACACGACAGGCCTCAAACATCTTCATGCAGTCTTTTTACTTCCTATGAGTTTTGTGCTTCCGGTATTTCTCGATAATTCTAGGGAAAATGAATCAGATACACATATAGGGCAGGAGTCCAAAGAAACGTGAATTACATTCACGGATCACTTGGTATAATCGGCGGATGGATAAGTTGCGTACTCTCGAGTTTTTTCTGGCTGCCTGTGATGGCGGCAGCTTCGCCGCGGCGGCGCGGACCTGTAACACCGACCCCTCTACCGTCAGCAAAGCAATTGGACGACTGGAAGCACAGTTGGGATTTACTCTCCTACAACGTTCTACTCGCCAATTGCGAATTACCGATGCCGGAACCCAGTACGCCCGTACCGTTCGCGATATGATCCAGGACCTTTCTTCTTGCGAAGAAGAATTGAAGAATCTCAATGATCATCCCAGCGGTACTCTGCGTATAAGTTCTGCTGTCTGTTACGGTCACCTATACCTTTGCCCTTTGGTACCGGAGTTCTTACAACGGTATCCAGCAATCAATCTCGAGCTTGAGCTCAACGACTTACACAAGGATGTCATAGAGAACAATATCGATGTTGCGTTGCGTACTGGGCACGTGAAAGACAGCCGTCTTGTTGCTCGACGCCTTAGTCCTTTGGACTTCCTTACTTGTGCGTCACCGCAGTATCTAGACCAACATGAGACCCCTCGTTGCCTAGATGATTTCCATGAGCAGCAATGGATTGGTTTTCGCATCAAAGAAACGCAACAGCTCCAGCCGATATTGCTTCCAGACAACAAAGGCAGATATCTGCCGCATGAGCTGGAGCGCAGTCATATCACGGATGATGGGGAAGTGATGGCGGATATGTGTGCGGATGGACTCGGCTTCGCTCAGCTGCCGCACTTTCTTGCAAAAAGAGGGCTAGAGCGTGGCGACTTGGTTTCGTTATATCCCTGCCTCGAACTACCACAACCCGACAGCGGTGTATTTGCGATCTACCCTAAACGTGAATATCTACCGGCCAAGGTCAGGGTGTTTATAGAGTTTATGGTGGCATCGCTGGCAGCCAGCGGAGAGGGTCCAAATCATACCTGGGCAAAAGACTGGGCTCCGGTGGTGAGTTTCTAAGCGATTGTCTTGTTTAGAATGGCGATGATTGCTGTCATTATCAGCATCGGCGCACAACCTATTGCTCCCCACGGCATTCAGAGCCCAGCAGCGCATTGTCAGATGGAAAGGGAAAGTGACCGTGGCAGTTCTAGTTGATTGATCGCGTGGTTTACTGCCAGGGCTTTGTTGAAACAGTCAATGACAGATACGCTGCCGCCATTCCTGAACCAGTGCTCCATAGCAATCTCTCGCACATTAAGTGTGTTGGTTGCGAGAGTAAGGCTTCTCAGCTCATGATCTTCCTGCGTTTCCAGGTAGGGCTCGATCAACTTAGCCAG
>CAZWMD010000128.1:0-5449 GCA_964634815.1 uncultured Pseudomonadales bacterium
ATAATCCGCAGGGGTAGTGCCTGGGACAAATGGATTTACCGAGTTCGAGAACTGATAGCTGAGCTGAATTTGACCGGACGAAAAGGCCTGGCCGAGTCGACCACTTCCCGCAGCATTTGCATTGGCTGAAAAAGCTGCCACCGCAGACAACCGCGCCGCATTCGTATTGCCATTGTTCTGCGATAAGCTGGTTGCACCGCTCAACGCCGCTGCATCTAGGGCGTTCTGCAATCGTGTGTTGTTCAGCATCACGTTGCCGGTGTCCATCGCTAGCCCAGCCATTGCTAACATCGCGACCAGGCCTATGGTAAATAGTACGATCACAATCCCACGGTTTTTGCGGGTCAATCGCCGGGTTTGGCGTTTCCCGGTTCCAATGTTAGCCATTGGTGCCCCCAAAGGTGATGGTCACTTCGTCGCTACGCTCTTCAGGTTCAGTAATCGCTTCTCGATAAGATTCTAGAACCGCTCTAACACGAGCGGAGTCTGTGCCATCTATCGGATCCGGATCTGGATTTGCCGATGTTTCTGGGTTGGCTTTTTGAGCTTGTACCACATGCCGAACTGCCTCACCAAACTGCTCTTCTACCTCATAGCTTTCACAGCCAGTCACAAACAAGACGGCTGCTGATAGCAAAGTGGCGTTCAGAAATAAGTTACTCATTGTTCGCTCCTTAGTTTGCTTGGTGACCGAAGTCTGCTTCCACTCCGCTGTTCGCGTCGTAGCTTGCGGCTGGTTTTCGTCTACCCTGCAACCGTCCCATCAGGTAGAAATCCAAATCGTTGGGTTCAACAAAACTGTCAGTAGGCAAGCGGATATCTTTGGCAGCCAATGGTTTGGCAATATGCGGTGTGACAGTGATGACAAGTTCGGTTTCTTCACTGATAAAGTCTTGGCTACGAAATAGGGCGCCAAGTATGGGCAGTTGGCCAAGCCCAGGAAATTTGGTGATGTTTGCTGAGACATTTTCACTAATCAGCCCAGCGATACCCATGGTCTGACCTTCCTTGAGTTCAACCGTCGATTCCGCGCCTCTTGAGGCAATAGACGGGACAAAGAAGGTTTGTGACGTTTGGTCGAGCCCTACGACCACCGAGTTGGTTTCAACAATATCGCTTACCGATATGGCGACCTTCAGATTGATTGTATCTTCGCTGAGCACCACCGGCAGGAACCTCAGCGAGATACCAAATTCCCTGAACTGGATGGTGATTGTGTTGCCTCCACCGCCGCCGGATTGTGGCACTGGAACCGGAAACTCACCGCCGGAAAGAAAGGTGGCTTCCTGGCCAGTTAGTGTTGTTAAGGTTGGTTCCGCTAGCACTTTCGCGAGCCCATTAACACGTGCCGCATCAAGCGCAATGTTAAACAGTGTGCTGTTAGACAAGAAAGTGCCAAATAGCCCCTGATTGGGCAGCGATAACGGATCAGCAAGAAGCCCGCCAGTTTGCGGCACAAGCCCGCCACCATTTAAGCCACCTACTAGCCAGTTAGACGCGGTCTTCTCTACGTTAAATTGGGCATTGATACGTTTTATTTCAGCACGCGATATCTCGGCCACCTTAACCTCGAGCATGACTTGCTGACCGCCGCCGACCTGCATCATATTTATCACTTCACCCGAACCCTGGGCCGAGTCACCCTGCTGTTGAAATTCTTGAACTTCAACCCCGGTCTGCACTTCTGCAAGGTAGGCCTCGGCCAGTCGAATGGCCGTGTCCATTTTAGCAAGGCTTGAGACTTGACCTCGCAATACCATCGAGCGCTGGATAGAAAACACCTCGATGTCCTCGCCGGGTAGCAGCTCGTGTAGCTTGTATTTCAGTGACTCAAGATCGTGACTGACCTCAACACTTACGGTACCTATGAGCACATCGTTGTTATCCCACAGATGCACGTTGGTGGTTCCTAGATCCTTGCCAAGAACGTACAGCTGTCGAGCGCGAACAATGATGATGTCCGCCAGATCGGGATTGCCAACGGAAATACGAGCCGCGGGGGCACTTAGACGTAACACTCGTGATTTATACAAAGGCACAACTAGGCTTTCGCTGGACCCACCACCAAGTGTTGTTTCAACAGGTAGCAGCCCGCTGTCTGCAGCTTGGGTAGCAGGTATCCCCAAATAAATCAGGCAGCAGACTAATGCAACACCTATTGCTCTACGCGACGAACTTGTTGATCTAACTGAGGTTTTCATTGTTGTTCCTTGAGATACTGCGGAAACTCTCACCAATCGTATTCTGCCATTGGCAGAAGATGTTCTTGGCTAGCTACAGTTTGGCTTTTTCTTCTTGTACTTTGGTCCCACGAATAACTTCGATGGTTGTTGCTGTTGATCGCTTTGGGGCCGCCCGACGTGCCACTCTTTGTGGACGAATGGCTGGCTTAACTGGCGCCGTAGCAGGTTTTTCTTCAACCACCTGGTTGTCCAGCGGATTTCTCAGAGCCAGCTGAATCTCGCCTTCGATTCGCGCTTTAGATAGGTCCAAAGCTTGGTCCGGTCTCAGCTCCAACGTTACCGCACGTACGATAATCGGCTCGTTTTGATCTGTGGAAGTGGTTTGATCGACGGCAAGCACCTTGATGTTGGTTAACACCACACTGGCACGAGCGCGTGAATTGCCGCGACGTCCGCCGCGGGTTGAAATCACGTCAACTCGGTTTCCCGGTAAAAGAAAGCCAGCAACGCCTGCCACATCATTTACCCGTACGCTGATGGCCCGCATATTAGGTGCGACAAGTGCGGCGAGTGTGCTGCCTTCGTTGTGTTCAGCAAAGCTGGTGCTGAGGATAAGTTGATTGGGTTCGATACCGCTCTTGGCAACAAAGCCTTCAACGTCTTCCATATTTTTTACGGCCGTTACCGGTATTGCATCTTCTGATAACTTGACCATCTTCAAATGACGAGATGACACCTTGGTGCCGTAAGGTATCGGTAACGCCGCCGCAACAACCAAAATCTTGTCGTCGTCAGTCTCATCTTCTGCAAGCAGACGCGTGTTGAGCCAACTGTTGGCTGAGGTTGCAGCAAATACCCCCAATAGTAGAGAAACTACAACTAGAATAACTCCTCGTCTTCTCATGATACTGATATCCCATTGAAGGCACGGGGTGCTTCCGTGCCGGGTGTAAGTGATACAAAATACCGGCCCCACGCCCACCGCATGTGTTCGGTGCTTAACACGCGGGGTAGCCCAAGATAGTCAATATGGTCTGTGGCGATACCAATCAAATCCCTGGGGTGACAGGGCAAAAGCGGGGTATTGTTGGTTTCATGCAACTGCTCAATAACAAAGTCGACAACCTGGTCGTCACACTGGACGCGCTGGGTCTCACAGACTTGCCACCAGATGGTGCGATAGTTGTCCCGAGTCAGCGGATCAAATCGAATTTTGTAGCCAATGCGACGCAAAAAGGCCTCATCAGCAAGATCGGTAGGATTCAGATTCGTAGAAAACACCAGAACCAAATCAAAAGGTACACCAAAGTGTTGACCCGAACCCATGCTCAGATAGTCAGTCTGTTCTTCCATTGGAACAATCCAGCGGTTAAACACAACTTCGGGTGCCACCCGTTGACGGCCCATATCATCCAGTATGAACAGACCGTTATTCGCTTTAAGTTGTAGTGGCGCCCGGTATTCGTTAGTGCCTGTTTCTAGCTGAACCTCAAGCATATCGGCAGTAAGTTCGCCGCCAGCTACCAGAACAGGCCGCTCACATAAGACCCAGCGTTGATCGTGTCTACCTTGCAAACTCAAGTCGTTGTTCTGCTCGACATGAATGGGTTTATGCAGTACTGGATCGAAAAGCGTAACCACCGCATCGTTTATCGCAATCGCGTGGGGTATAAGAACATCATCCTGGAACAATCGCGCAAGCCGTTGGGCAATAAACGTTTTGCCCGTACCTGCGTTTCCATAAATAAAGATCGCCCGTCCGGAGTTCATGGACGGACCAAGCTGGTCAATAAGCTCGTCATCCAGTACTACATCGGAAAAAGCATCATGCATTTGATCATTGGTAATGCGGCAATCATGAACGCTCTGCTGTCGTACAACCCGGGCGTATTGATGTAAAGGTACTGGCGCTGGCCCAACATAGCCGCTGCGTTGCATTGCCTCTAACGCGCCAAGCCGACCACGATCGGTGAGGTTGTAACGCAGTTCACTGGAACCCTCTTTGCTACCCAACACCTCGATTTTTGCCTCGGTACGGAGGAAATGCACAATTTCTTCGAGCAACTTGCCCGGCAGCGCGATGCGATTTGAAAGCTCTGAGAGATTAAGTACCCCGCCTTGTAGTAGGTGTTTTGCGACTAGATCGGCAATAAAGCTGATGCCCAGCCCGCTGTCTTCCAAGGAAGCCGGCAAGGGGGCCAGGCGAGTGAAGCCCGATGTCACTTCTGGAATGTTCTGTAGGTTGGAAACGTGAACCTCAGACATTAGGCAGCCCCCAACTGATAAAACACAACCCCGATGGCGGCTAGCGCGATAGCGGGTGCAAAGGGCACTTTTTCTTGCATAAGACTCTCTTCTGAGATACGCGTTGTTGTCGAATCAGCCGGTTCCAGATGTTGCGCTCTGACCAGATGTTTGAGTTGTTTGGAGGACCAGATGATGGAGACAAACACCGCACTTAAGACAAAGGCAACCACAATGCATTGCAAAATTCCCCAGGGTCCCAAAAAGGTGCCGCAAGCCACCAGCAGCTTCACATCGCCCGCACCCATCGCCCGAAACAGGTACATTGGCAACAACACCAACCCAACCGTCGCGCCTTGCAACGAACTACTCAGTGACTGCAACCCACCGTCCGCCATTGAAAATAGCAAACCGCCAATAAGCAGCGCTAAGACCATTACGTTTGGTACGCGGTGTTCCCTAAGATCAGAACTGGCAATCAGTAGCAGAAATGAGAATAGGTAAACGATTGAGAAGGCTGTGAATTCCATAATCCATTAACTCAACGGGTTTAAAAGGATCCCGGCCTGCGTTTAGGCAGACCGGAACCAACTAAGGTTTGAGGAACTGACTAACCAGTACCACCTCCAGCACCACCTCCAGCACCACCACCGGTAATGGTAATCCCCTGGAGGGCCATTGCGATTTGATCTATAACGCGATCTACCTCTGTTCCGAGTAGGTTAAAAGCGGCAATTACACCAGCTCCAACCAAGCCACCGGCAATGGCGTATTCAACGGTCGTCAGACCTTCTTCGTCGCGAATAAACTTAAGGATTGCATCCTTCATAATGATTTCCCACATATGTGTTTAGCATTTTCCCGCTGAGCCTCAATGGCTTCAGCGGGATCTTTCCGTAGGCAGCCTTATCTGCCTTACGTTGGATACATAAGTTAGCTGACGGATAGGTGGGGCGTTAGAATTAGTTTGCCGACTTGTATAACTATTCTTTGCTGTAGGTAACGACAGACCTGATTTATTG
>CAZWMD010000129.1:0-5408 GCA_964634815.1 uncultured Pseudomonadales bacterium
TACGCCCGCCTTTTCGGCGCTGGGCATTGATTGGTCAGCTCGAGGATATGCCTGAGGAATCCCAGGGAACTTGGCCCTTGCAGGCCAATCAATATCGCACACGAGATTCAGCGATGCCCACTGAGCATTGAGCGACACAAAACTTAAAGTGGTTGGCAGTTCCTGTACTGCAACAGAGGCACGCTATGCCCAACCCTTCTCAATCCGAACCGTCTCAGCCCAACTCACTTTTTCGCATAGAACCCGCGGTCGCTGGTCGACGTCGGGAGTGTGATGCCTTTGCGCGTTCTCCAGCCACCCATTCGTTTCTGGTTTACACCACCTCAGCACTTATTGTGGCGGCTGCAATCTTTGTCTGTACGCAACAGCTTGCTCGCAAATCCAGCGTACCCGGCCGCATCGATCTTGCCGAGAGCGAGCTTAAGTTATACACCGATTCGCGTCGCATCCTCAGCGAGCTCTATGTCAGCGACGGTGAGCTGGTGAAACAAGGCCAACCCCTTGCGCTGCTTACGCACCTCGCTCATGCCGACACCAACACGCCCTCAGTCACCAGCCAAGATTCGGGTTATCACAGTCTTCTGAAAAGTCTGAACAAGGAGCAGCAAAGACTTCAGGATGCCAAAACAGATGCACAAAACGAGTCCAGTTTAAGCCGCACAAACTTACAGGCACGGGTTGATAATCTGTCTACCACGCTCAAGAGTCTGGGTTCTGAGCGAGGCGCACTCGTTAAGCTCGCCGCGATAAGCGAAGAGGCGCTGGAACGCGGCCGGGAACTGAATAAAGCGGGGCACGTTGCTTTGACCCAACTCGATGAGCTGGAACAGCGCCACACGCTCAATTTACTCAAGCTCGATACTAATGCGCGCGAAGCTCTGGCTATAGAAGACCGCCTGCAAGCCACGAATTGGGAGCTCACCAACCTGCCACTACAGCTCAAGAGCCGACTGGGCCAACTTGACGAAGCGCTTGGCAAGACCAATCGAGAGCTTACCCAACTTTCGATGAATCTCGAAGTGGAGCTTCGAGCTCCGGCCGATGGCCTGATCACTGGCGTGCTCAGCCACAGCGGTGCCACGGTTGATCCGGATCGACCGCTCATCACTATGGTCAAGAACGGCTCGACTTTCCGGGCCAAACTCTGGGCAAGCTCTCAGGCTGCTGGCGATCTGCAGCTTGACCAAGGGGTGAACCTCTTACTTGATGCATTCCCTCACCAAAAGCACGGCATGCTGTCCGGGCACATCACTCACATTAATCACAGCCCGCTTAGCCTGAGTGAGTTGGACGCCCCCTGGGAAGGTCAGGGTCCGACCTATGCGTTAACTATCGCCATCGATACGTCTTCCCCGCTCTATCATCGACTCAAGCCCGGAATGAACCTCACCGCTGATATCAAGCTCGACGATAGCCTGGTGGTCGAGCGAATGTTTGAGCCCCTGATTCAAGCCTGGCAGCGCACACTATGATGGGTCTATTCAAAAAAGGCCTCACGCCCGTGCTGCAAGCAGAAACCTCAGAATGTGGCCTGGCTTGTCTGAGTATGCTGTTGGCGTTTCACAAGCGTCATATCCCGCTGCGCGAGCTCCGAGCCGCTCATCCGGCACCAGATGCCGGTGTGAATCTGCAGAAGCTGATGCGTATAGCCTCTGATCAAGGGCTGGCTCCCCGGGCGATAAGACTTGAACTCTCGGAGCTAGAAGAACTACAGCTACCCTGCGTACTGCACTGGGACTACGGCCACTTTGTGGTGCTTGAGCGTGTTGGACGATTCAGCTGCACCCTGGTTGATCCTGCCGTGGGACGACGCAAGTACAGTCGCTCCGAGATCAGCGCGCATTTCACCGGCGTGGCACTTGAATTATCACCTACGCTCGAATTCAAAACCGAACAACCCGCGAAGCAACTCAGCCTCAAAGACTTTGTGCCCAGCCGCCCCCAGTTGTTTTCTTACCTCGGCAAAATTGTCGCACTGTCGGTGGTGTTGCAGGCTTTGGCAATCCTGAGCCCCTACTACATTCAGACCGTGGTCGATGACGTACTCGCGCGCGGCGACGCTGATTTTCTGCTGGTCCTGGCATTGGGTTTTGCCCTGGTGCTCTGTCTTGAAGTGCTGCTATCCGCGCTGCGGTCCTGGACCGGCACCCTGTTTGGCCAGCGTCTGAGTTTTGATATGGCAGCCAGCCTGCTCGAACGCTTGCTGCAACTTCCCTTGAGCTGGTTTGCAACCCGACAGACCGGCGATATCGCCTCACGCTTTGCTTCGTTTGAGGCCATGCGCAGCTTCTTAACTCAGGGCGTGGCGTTCAGCATTATCGATGGGGTAATGGCGCTGTGTTTTGTGGTGGTCATGTGGCTGTATGCACCCTCACTCACCTGGGTAGTACTGGGTTCCGTGACCCTGTATCTCTTACTGCGCCTGCTTATGTTCAATCCACAGCGCGAGGCCAATGCCGAGCATCTGGTTGCCGGTGCTGCTCAGTCCGGTTTGTTTCTGGAATCGATAAAGCACATCACCAGTTTAAAAAGCTACCTAAGCGAGACCACCCGGGTTCGAATGTGGGAGAAAGCCTATTCCAAGGAAGTAAACACGTCGCTGCGTATTGCCCGCCTGAGCCTAACCTTCGGCCAGTGCCAGGCCCTATTGTTTGGGCTTGAGAACGTTCTGGTGATCTACCTGGGCGCAAGCCTGATCATCGAGGGGCCGGCAGGTAGCACCACGCCATTCACCATCGGCATGCTGTACGCGTTTATTGCCTACAAAAATCAATTCAAGGATCGTCTTGCCGGGCTCGTTAACTATCTGATCGAATATCGCTTACTCAGAGTGCACATGGAGCGCCTGGGCGACATTGCACTCACCAGCCCGGAACCCCTGAAGCTCGGCGTTGCGCTGCAAACCCCACCTGAGGATGCCGCGCTCCTTACAGTAAAAAATCTGTGCTTCCGCTACCCGGATCAACCGCAGTTGTTGAACAATATCAACTTCACTCTGGAGCAGGGCCAGAGTCTCGCTATCGGCGGGCCGTCCGGCTGCGGCAAATCCACTTTGCTGAAATTGATAGCTTCATTAACCCCACCGCAGTCCGGCGACATCCTCTTAAAGGGGCAGTCTCTGAACCGTTGTCCTCTGCCCGTGTGGCGTTCCATGGTGTCTGTCATCACCCAGGAACATGGACTGCTCGCGGGTACGCTCACTGACAACGTTTCGATGTTTGCAGCGGATGCACAAAGCCCGGCCAACATAGACAAACTCGCCCGCATCGGTGACCTGGTAGGGCTAACGCCAATGGTTGCGCAACTTCCCTTAAAGTGGGATACCAAACTCGGCGAGCTTGGTATCGCGCTGTCTGCAGGTCAACAGCAACGCGTACTTATTGCCCGCGCGCTCTATGCCGAACCTGAGCTATTGATTCTGGACGAGGCAACCGCTCACCTCGATGAAACCTCTGAAGCACAGATTTTCATGGGCTTACGAGAATCAGACGTCTCATTCTTAGTAGTATCCCATCGCGCTTCAGTACATCGTTTTGCCGACTTCTCTCTCGATCTCAGCCAATCACTAACAAACACCTCATCGCCCGAACCTGCAGCGTCCGGGAGCCAATCATGATGCTTTCGCGAGCCACCCTGAACCGTATCGCTGAGCTGCCAGCTTACTTGCTGCCCCCGCCTGCGGCCCGCTGGACAGCGGCCCGGCTCTACACCCTGTGTTACCGGCTGTTCGAAGCCCAAACCCTAAAGCTCACCGAAACCACAGTTCGTCTCACGCTTGCTGAGCCACGCCAACAAGCCCGCGCGATTACACAGGCCTGTTTTGCGGCAAAAGGCGCGCAACGAAGCAACTACCGTTCCATGGCAAGGCGCAAAGACTGGCGGATCGCTCACAATGAATTTTCGCCCACAGTACATCGCGCACTTGCCGACACCACTCAGCCTCTGGTGATTCTCACGCTCCACCAGGCGGACTACCTTGCCGGCCTGCTTGCCGTGCTAAAACTCATCCCCACGTCCCGCGAGATCCATATTATTAAGCTGGCAGAGTGGACATCCATCGAAGAGCTCGCCTACCGGCACTTTCGCCGCTACGGCCACACTCTGGTCATCCATCGTCTGTCAGAAAAGCCCGCGAAGAAAATCGTCCGCGCTCTGAAACGCAAGGCCATTCTTGCCACCTTTGTTGATGTGCCGCGAGAGTTTGGCGCCACAGAACCAGTCACCCTGTTCGACCTGCCGTTTCGGCTCACCTCAGGCCCATTGGCCATGGCAAAACTTGCCGGCGCCAGAGTACTCCCTGTCTTCAGCCACTATTCCCAGGAAGGGTTCTGCGAAATCGAAGCCGGCAACTTCATTCATTCCAAACCGCAACACTCCGGCTCCAAACCGCGCCTCCCCGATATGGCCCAACAGCTTGCAAACCAGATCGAAGACAACCTGCGCAGCTACGCCCATCAGTGGGAAATGTGGCCGGTACTGCCAAACCTACTGGACCAGGAGGTACTCGCCAACCATCCTCCCGATATGCACCCCAGCACCCTGGTTCGCCTGGCAATAGCATCCAAGGGGTCAGAGTAAAGGGTCAAACTAACAATTCAGAGCAACGGCTTCTTCGTTATGATGGGACCTGCAGAAAGGGAATAAGCAGTCATCAAGATCTCATCGAACCAGGAGCAGATTACTGAGCAAAACAAACCTCAGGCCGCACGCCTGGGGCTGATCGGGGATGTGCATGCTGAACATCAACGACTAGAAACCGCAATAAACGTCCTGCTTGCGGCCGGCGCAGATACACTCCTGTGCACGGGCGATCTCTGCGATGGCCCTGGCGATCTGGAACGCTGTGTCGAGTTACTTAAAGAGCACGAGGTGCTTTGTGTGCGAGGCAATCATGATCGATGGATGCTGGACGACCGGGTCCGTCATATAACGGATGCGCATCAACGGGAAGATTTGAGTGATGAGGTACTCAACTACTTACGCACCCTGCCCACCCAAATCACGGTCGACACGACCCTGGGCAAACTGCTTTTGTGTCACGGCGTACTCGACAACGACCTGGCGAAGGTGTGGCCCGGATCAGACCGCATGCCTCCCGAACGCAGCAAAGGCCTCGACAAACTCGTGAAGCTCGGCAGTCATCAACTAATGGTGAATGGCCACATGCACTATCGCATTGTGCTGGACTTTCCGGGCCTTATACACATCAATGCCGGCACTTTGTCGCCACGTCATCGCCCGGGCGTCACGGCGCTCGATTGCGTCGCCAATACCATTGAGGTGTTTGAGTTTGGTGAGACTGAAACCTCCCTGCAAGCCACCAAGACTGAAGCTTTGGATTGTTCCTCTCGATATCAATGGGCAAGTACTGAGGCGTTTGATTCGCCGAAGGAGCCCGAGCGGCAACC
>CAZWMD010000130.1:0-5404 GCA_964634815.1 uncultured Pseudomonadales bacterium
TCTGAGGGTTTCGAAATCGGCGTGCGATCCCAATTGTTTGACCGAACGTTGACTCTGAACGTAACGGGATACCACTATGAGTTTACCAACCAGCAGGTTCAGATATTTGACCCCGCCGTGTTTGCTTTCTCGACCTTCAACGCGGGTGAAGTCACCACTGAGGGTGTAGATGTAGATATTTTCTGGCAAACCCCGGTAGAAGGATTGAGTGTCTCCGGCTCATGGGCATTCCTGGATTCTTCGATCACTGGCGACTTCTTTTCAAACGGCGTGAACCTGCGGGGTCGCGATTCCAGTTTTGCACCAGATATCTCAGGCAACGTCGCGATCAATTGGGAGACAGCGCTTGCCGATAATCTGTATTTGCGCATTAGCCCAAACCTGGCGTACAAAGATGATCACTTTGTTGGCGTGGGAACGGAGTTTGATGCTGTCACTAACCCCACCGGCGCGTTGGTTCAAGACTCATACGTCACCCTGGATTTGAACGTATCGCTGTTCTCAGCAGAAGAGAAATGGCGTCTCTCGTTCATTGGACGGAACCTGACCGATGAGCAGTTCCTGACCTTTGCCGGACCTGCCCCCTTTCGTCCACCCGGTGGTGACGATCAGTTAGTAGGCATAGGCCGTGGCTTTCAGGCCTTTGTTGAAGCGGCGGTACGATTCTAGGACCAATCTAACGCCTGGCTACTTGCGAGTAGCCAGGCGCTTTCTTTACCAACCTGCCTCAAACTCCCTCAGATCCCCCGGAAGCCAACCTACTGCGTACGTATCGCTACGCTGGTTGCACCACGAACTTCACCGCTCTCCTGATCTTCAAAGTTCACACGAACCCGCGTAAGCGCTGGATCCAGTGCAATGGGCGCAGATGCGGTGGCAAATACGCTGAAGGTCGGAGTGTCGTTGGCCTCGATAGTGAGGTTCACCACACCCGTAGTAGGTACCGTTGGGTTAATGCACTCGCCAGTCATAGGATTGGTTTCACAGATCGCCAGAGCGATATTGGGATCATCGTTGGTGGTCACTGCAGTTACAGCAATATCGCCTGAGGCCCCAACGTTCACCGAAGCAACGGCAAAGAAGCCTGTGCCACCCACGCCAGGGACGTCGATGATACCCGGGGTGATCGGCGTAGAGGCGAGCGCCACAATGTCGGCCACAGGATTGTC
Organism: uncultured Pseudomonadales bacterium; assembly: GCA_964634815.1. Lineage (GTDB taxonomy): Bacteria > Pseudomonadota > Gammaproteobacteria > Pseudomonadales > Azotimanducaceae > JALZVT01. Next base: position 1,170 of record CAZWMD010000130.1, read on the forward strand.
ATCAGCGGAGAGCACCAGGGTGTTCAAGCCAGAAAATACTGGTGCTGCTAGCGTGTTCGAACAAACAAAATCAAGCTCAACGTCAGTCGCAGCAAAGGCTGCAGTTGGCACAAAGCTGAAGAGGAAGGTTTGCACCCCGTTGCTGGCAATATCAACCGGCGTATCTGGTGTGCCTACAAGTTCGTTAGTGCCCGAATCTGTTGTCTGATAGCTGAAATCAGCAGCTACGGGTGTCGCCGGTTGAATCCGACACGCGCTGGCGGTTACTGGACCGGTATTAATCACCGTTGCAAATGCGGATGCAATGCCACCCACCTGTGCGGAACGCACAGCCGGCAGCGTTGATGCGATAATACTGGTTTGTGAGCTCGACCCCTGGGTAGAGAACGCAACATCAGGAAACACAGTACCCGAGCCCACTGTAGTGCTCGACAGCACTTCATCCAGTGCGTAATGCACGATGGTGCCGCCGCCGGAGATGTAGTAATCGTTTAGTCCACCGGGTGTGATGCCTGAAGCGGCAAGTGCACCAGTGACAATAGTATCTGCCTGCTCAAGTGAGCCCGGATCAAGAACCGATATGCCGTTTTCCGAAATTGAGTTGTACGTGGCGTAAACCACGTTGGCAACCAGCGCAACGTCTGTATAGGTGAAGTCTGAGTTACCAGAAAAACTGGCCAATTCAATCACGCCGTCAGAGGTGTAACGGAAGACCTGGTTGCCCGCTGTGAGGTACATCTCCCCCGCTCCGGCTTGCGCGATGGATGTTGGAGCAAACCCAAGGTCAACGGCGTTCAATTCTGCAAGCGAATCTACATTGCGTCTGCTGATTCCAGTTCCTGTGGCTGCAATTGGAATGCCATCAATTAACGCCACGTCGTTGAAGACCGTGTCAGGCTGATCAACACTCTGCAGAAAGCTACCCGCCGTACTGTATTGGATTAGGCTGTCGCCCGCCGCTACGAGGACATCGCCGAATTGTCCCAAGGCCAGGCCAGAGACCTCATCGGTAATGTCAGAGCCCTGGGCATCAACAAGATCAAAGCCACCGGCATCGGTCAGCGTTTCGGCATCGCGTACAGAAACTGAGCTGCTTTCATCGGCTGCCGCAATCGCCAGCACCGTACCGGCTGAAGGTGCGCGCGGCGCCGCGATGAAGGCAATATCGGCGAAAGTTCGATCGGCCGTGCCATCAGTGGCCATATCGAGTTCTTCACCCGATGTAGAGAGGTGGAAAATGTCTGCGCCTGAGACGATAAACAGATCATCGTTATCGCCGGCCACCATACCGTCTACCGCAAATGGCACAGGAAACGAAGTGATCTCTGCCAGAGTGATCGGATTACGCACACTGATGGTGTTTTCAGCACCACCGGTCGCCGCATACAATCGAGTACCGGAAATCGCAGACCCTACAAAAATGAGGTCGGGCGACCCACTGGCGGCATTAGCCAGCTCCGTGCCAGAGCCATCCAGGATATACAGCATGTCGTCAGCTGTGATGTACAGCCGACCGAAACCATCTTCGATGGACGTGGGGATGAAGGTCGTGTCAAAGAAAGCGCTTTCCACCAAAGTGTTTAAATCGCGTGCAGAAACGCCTGGGGTAGCACCAGTTGAAGTAACAAATATCTCGGCGCCCAGCAGAGCGACATCGCTGTACTGCGCATCGACGACTGTGTCCATCGCCAGAACACCACCCGCAAGGTCAAAGTTAGTGATTGAATCGCCGGCAGCAACATATAGATTGTTACTTTCGCCAGCTTCAATGCCCTCGAGTGTTGTGCTCACCCCAAAGGAACCTGTTTCAGTCAGGGTGGTTGAGCTGCGGATGGATACCCCATCGCCACTGCCGCCGAAGCCTGCGTAAAGGGTGCCGACAGCTTGCGCGTGCCCCGCCAATAATAGTAACAGTCCGGCGAGGGTATTCCGGCCCACGTTAGTCCAGTTCATTTCAAATAAGCCTCTGGTGAAATTCAATTCGGAAGCGCCGAAGTATGCTCTCCGGCTGTTAGTTGTACCAACGCCTCAGGCGGCAAATTAGCCATCTGCTGGTCATTCAGTCTCAGTAAGAAACACAAGCTCCGTCAGCGTTGCAATCTCTGCACCACCAGGCGTGACCGCCTGCGCATGTCCGGAGCCACCGCCAGCACGATCAAGCAGTATTCCAGCATTCGCTGGGTCCATCGCCAACCAGTGGCGAAGCTCCCCCAAGTTTATCGATTGGTAATCAGGCACCACATCCATCACAAAAACCAGAGGCGAGTTTTCAGCATCCCCACCGATCACATGGCACGACACACAGGTGTTCTGCACAATCTGATCAGCCACGTTGTCTGTGAAAAAAGTGAAGGCTGAAGGCCCGCCGCCGGCAACCGCTGTGCCGGTTCGTCCCCGTATGGTTCCTTCGGAATCACGAAACTCCAGAGTAATCCTTCGCACTGTTGCATCGAACGGTACGCGAGTGGCAGACGACATAAACACGGAGTAGGTTGCAGTGCCATCTGCAGGAATTACGCGGGTGACACTGGTACTAAGATCATCAAGACAAGCGCCGGTATTCTGGTTGGTTTCACAAATAAGCACTGTTCCGTCTAATCCGGCTATATCTACCGGTAGTGCCGTGATGATGTCTTCTGTACCCACGTTGGTGGTAGCAACTGACATAAAACCAAAGCCGTCGTCACGAGGAATGTTCGCAATCCCATCGTTGGTGGCGGTGAGAGCCACGGCGACCACGTCTGCAGTTCGGGTTGTACTTGAGCTCAAAAGCAACGTATTGATGGCCTCGAGCACAATCGCCGCACCCGTGTTACCACAGAAAAAAGCAAACTGAACATTAATGGAGTCAAATTCACTGTTTGGCGTCAAGCCAATTAAAAACGATTGGGAACCTCCAGCGGGTATATCTACTGCAACGTTCGGCGACCCAGTGAGCGTGTTAGTGGCTGCATCAGTGGTTTGAAAAAAGAAATCTGCGTCCTGAACACTTGCTGGCTCAATGGCACAGTTGGTCGCAGTAACGTCATCTGGATTCAAAATGGTGGCAAATACGGTCGCTGTTGCACCAACCTCAACAGACCGGCTAGTGGGCAGTACCGCGGCAAAGGGGGATGCAAAGACCTGACTGGCCAAAAGAGACAGCAGCAGGCCAGACAAAGTTAACAGGCGTTTACTCAATCGGATGGCTTGGGCATTCGTTTTAATCATCACAATACGGCGCATCAGCGAAAGATGGCTCTGATCTCACCGTCCTACTTATCGTTTAATTGCGAGCAGGATAACAAAGGTAGCGAGTTTGTAAGCAACAATCTTGCCTTTGTAGGTAATTAATTCGTAAGCGATTCTCAGCGAGCGTCGATCTGGCAAACTGTCTCTATCCAGGCCCTATGTGGCAGACACCAGGAGACGACGTTGATCGTGCTGCGTCAAATCAAAAACCTGCTTGGCGGCGGGTTGCTGCTCTTCCTCTCCGCTTGTGAACCTTTGTATCCTCCGGAAGTTGCGCAACCACCGAACACGTCATCTGCCGAGATTCCCGCTGCGAACTCACAGCCGGTGAATATTCCTGGCCCACAAACTCATAACTCAGCATCCAATCCTGGCCCTGAGCCTACACCTGAGATTACAGAGGACGTTGCACTGCTGAGACCCTACCTTCGTGGGAACAGCAACTACGGCTGGCAACCAGGACAACTCGGCAAGCCCGAAGAATTCTGGAATCAACGGGTGAACCATAAACCGGTTAACAGTGACTCAAATGCCGTGACCGACTATCTGTCTTACGTTACTCGCGAAAACAAATCCGATCCCACAACAGAACTGTTCGCACGCTTTGACCTCGGCAAGAAAGCCAATAACGAGAACTACTCTATTCATGTTTTAGAGGCAGATGCCAACACGCCACGCTACGATTTCACGCCGCGCTTCGATGAGTTTTGGCGTCCACACTGTGATCGCATTGCCATGCCGGTACCACCAAATGGCCGCTTGCAAGGACAACCCGATTATCAATGCGAAGGCAGCGGTGACTGTCATCTGTATGTTGTAGATTCAGGCGCAGGTCGTGTTTACGAGCAATATCGCGCGCATAACCCTGGTCCGAATAGACGCAAATATCTGGGCGGCTGCACTAACGTTTGGGATCTACGGGCGATTCAGCCCGAGAACCTGCGAGGACTATCCTGCACCTCAGCCAATGCGGCAGGCATTCCCTACGTGCCACTATTGGTAAC
>CAZWMD010000131.1:0-5368 GCA_964634815.1 uncultured Pseudomonadales bacterium
AGCGGACGGGACTCGAACCCGCGACCCCCGGCGTGACAGGCCGGTATTCTAACCAGCTGAACTACCGCTCCGAATCGTCTTTCTTGCTGCGTTCAGTACAGCAAGAACTTGGTGGGTGTTACAGGAGTCGAACCTGTGACCTACGCCTTGTAAGGGCGCCGCTCTACCAACTGAGCTAAACACCCAATCTCGAACGAGAAACCCCTCTAAAAAACCGTTGCTTGCGCGCCGACCTCACTAGAGAGGCCGCGTATCTTAACGTCTGTTGCCGGGCTGTCAATAAAGCCTGTGGGCGGTTTAGCCCGGTGTTACGGTGCCGCTGGGATTGATGTCGCGAATCGAGCGTTGGTCTTGCTCGCGCTGGGCATCGATCTGCTCCTGGGTGCGGCATACCTTCTTGCGCAGGTGGGTGCCAGAGACCTTTTCGCGCTTGCAGATGAGTCCGCCGGGCTTCTTTTTGTCGGCTTTCTGGCTCACCTTTTGGGCACGGGCGGCGTCTTTTTTGGCTACTTTCTGGGCCCGGCGCTCGGCCTTGCGGCGGGCTTTTTCGGCCCGCCGGCGCTCTCGGTCTGTGAGAGCTGGCGTACTTGCCGCATCGATAGATCCGCTGTCCCCGCTGATCGTTTGGTTCAGGTCTTGGTCTGCTTGGGCCTCCCCAGGCGAAAGCAGTCCACCTAAAATCATCATCGATGCGACAAGTATTGCCGCCAAACCATTGAATTTATTCAATTTAGCCCCCAGATCACCCTCTCCAAGATGATCTAAGACTAACTGAATTCAGTGGTTTATTGCACGCTCACCGCCAAACCGTGGCATTTGCCGATCACGGTCACCACTTCGCCAAAGCCCGCCTGGGCTTCGCTGGCTACGGTGATGTCGAGTCGGCCTACTCGGCCTGACAGGTAATGAACCAGCGCCAGGGCGTCGCCCAGACGGTGTTCCCGAGTGCACCGGCGCAGATCGAGGTGCAGCCGAACGTCGCCCTGATCGGCGTGGTTCGCTGTTACCTGTGTGTCTGTGATCGGCTCGATCTCGGAAAGATCTGATTCACGTATAGAAATATCTGTGTTTTCACAGCTCTTGCGCGGTCGCCACATTGGGCTCTCCAAAAACGCATCAAGACTTGAAAACAGTTGATCGGCGGAATAATTTCCCGCCAGCACCAGACTTGGTGCCGCCACTACTTGCGACTGCATACTGCTCACCTACGAGTGTTGTCCCCGCATCCCTGCAACAAAGCCCCTCGTCCGTCGTGAGCCAGCGCATCGTACGCATTGCGCAGCGTTAAACCGGTTAACGCTTTCGCAGTTCGGATGGTGGACTCAAAACTAAATCAGAGTTGCCAATTGCTTCTCAAAACAGACTAGCACCGGGTCGCACTTGATATGATTGGTGGTTCGCCTTATTACCCAGAATTTACGAGTATCTGACTCATGCCTGATTCCACCGCAAGCACGCCCGGTTCTACGCCGGCCTGGTACAGCCAGTGTCTGGAGGTCCCTTCGGCCACCTCGCAGATTGATGTAGAGGGGGTGTCGATTAATTTTGAGACCTGGGGTGAAACGTCGTCGCCCGGTGTGGTGCTGATTCATGGGTCTAATGCCCACAAGGAGTGGTGGCGGTTTATCGCCCCCCTGCTTGCGGATCAGTTCAGGATCGCGGCCATTGACCTGTCGGGTAACGGCGACAGTGGCTGGCGTGAGCGCTATACCGGGGAGCTGTTTGCCCGTGAGGTGTGGGAGGTCTGTGGGGCCGCGCACCTGGGGGAGCGGCCGTTTGTGGTGGGCCACAGCTTTGGCGGCTGGGTGGCGCTGCAAACCGCGCATTACTATGGCCATGAGATGGCTGGGGTGATCTTTAATGATTACACCGTGGCCCCGCCCGAGCGGTATGTGGAATGGGGCATGCGGGTGGAGCGCGAAGGCGTTGAGCCGCGGCGGGCAACGCGGGTGTATCCGGATGTGGAAACGGCTATGGGGCGGTTCCGGTTTGTGCCGGAGCAACCCACGTTGTACCCCGAGGTGATTGACTACATCGGCCGCAGTGGGCTGCGTGAGGTTGAGGGCGGCGTGACCTGGAAGTTTGATCCGGGCATGTACGACTACCTGGAGATGGGCAGAGATCAGCTGCAGCGCTTTGCCGGGCTTAAGTGTCGTTCTGCCGTGATACTGGGTGAGTTGACCGAGGATGAGGGGGCCTTTGAGGGCGATTACATGCGCGAGCTGTGCGCCGGTGGGTTACCGGTGTTTGAGCTGCCGGGTTGTCACCACCACATGATGTTTGAACAGCCCCTGGCCCTTGCCATGGCGTTTAAGGGCTTACTGCTTAACTGGCAGGCGGAAGATCGGCGGAGCCAGATGCAGAAGGCGCTGTCGAGCGTTGTTTAAGCTCGTGCACAATGTGGCGGTGGGTCTTCTCATCGAGCCGGTGCATTAAGGCAAAGCCAATAAGCGGCAACACCATCAGCGCCGGCAGCCAGGTCATTAGCCCCACAATGGATTGCACGGCATCCTCGCTTTGCGCGGTGTTGGCTACATAGCCAAAGGTAGCCAGCATGCCGGCCACCGCCGCACCCCCCGCGGCTTTGGCGAGTTTTTGCACAAAGCTTGCGGTGGAGTAGATCAGTCCATCCGCGCGCACGCCATGGCGCCACTCGGCGTATTCCACCGTATCGGGCAGCATGGCCCAGCCGAGCACCGCAACGGGTGTGGCGCCCAGTGAAATCACACAGCCGCTAATGAAGATGCCGGCAATGGCATCCGGCGGCATGGTGTAGAGCAGCCCGCAGCCAAATAACGACACTGCAGCACCCACAAACAGTGCGCGGGTCTTGCCCATGGCACCGGCAAGCTTTGGCACCCCTGCCAGGCCCAGCACCATCATGCCGAGCGTTACCAGGAAGAAGGTGGGAATCAGGTCGGGCCGCTCCACGTAATACTTGAAGTAATAGGGCGTGGCGGCTGAGCGCACCGTGAAACTCAGCATGCCCGAGCAGAAAATGCCAATCACTATCCACAGATGGGCGTTTTGCGTAACAGGGCGAAAATCATAGCGCTCACTGAAGGAGGCACCCGGCGCGGCAACGGGCAGCGGTGTTTCGCTACGGTAGGCCTGGTCGGCCCCACGCACCTGGGAGGAACTGGCAAAGGCAAGCCACAACAAAAGCGTTGCGATCACCGCGTACAGCATCATGGTGTAGCGAAAGCCGTCGGCTTCGTTGTTGGCAAGGCCCACCAACCACAGCGTGATCACACTCACCACCAGCCCGCCGCTGAACGCACAGGCCATGCGAATGGTTGAGAGGCGGGTGCGCTCGTCGTAGTCCTGAGTCAGGCGCGCGGTGAGGGTTGAGTACGGTAACCCCACCACCGTATAGGCAATGCCAAACAGAATGTAGGTGACGTAGGCCCAGGCGAGTTTGGCATTGCCTTCAAGGTCTGGCACCGTGAACGTCAGCACCAGCAAAATTCCCATGGGAATCGCGCCATACAGAAGATAGGGACGCATCGATCCCCAACGGCTTTGGGTGCGATCCACCAACATGCCCATAAACGGATCGGTAACGGCGTCAATCAGCCGCGCCACCAGCAACAACCCAAGTACTGCGCTTGCTTGCAGGCCAAACACGTCGGTGTAGAAATAGGTGAGATAGGTCATCGCACTCATAAAGTAGAGATTGATGCCAAAGTCACCCAGGCCGTAGCCCCAGGCCCTGCGATTGCTGATTCGTTGAGACAAAACTAAATGGCGCCGCTTGATTCCAGGGCCGTCACTTCTGCCTCACTGAAGCCAAAGTCTTTTAACAGGCTGTGGGTATGCTCGCCGGGGTCGGGCGCGGCTCGCGTGAGTGGTACACCATCCGGAAAACCAGACAGGTTAATGGGGGTGCGAACAAGATTGAGCTCACCCAGTTCCGGGTGTGGGGCAGGCGTCACCATTTCGAGATGTTTCACCTGCTTATCTTCAAACGCCTCGCCAATGCTAAAGATACCGCCACAAGGCACGCCTTCGGCGTTTAGCCGTTCAATGAGTTCCGCCTGGGTAAAGCTGCGGGTAATCTCGTTAATCGCTGACTTTACCTCTGCGCGTTTTGTGCCGCGTTCGTGCGCGGTCAAAAACCTTGGATCTGCAAACAGCTGGGATGCATCAAGCGCGCTGCACAGGCTTTGCCACATACGCTGGGTGGGTGCAGCGATGTTGACCTGGCCATCGCTTGCATCAAAGGTGCCCATGGGTGAGCGGGTGGGATGATCGTTACCTTCGGGCTCAGCCACTTCGCCGCTCATGGCGTAGCGTGCGCCCTGAAAGTCGAGCTTGTTGATCATGGCTTCAAGCAGGGAGGTGTGTACCCACTGCCCTTCCCCGGTTCGCTCCCGATGCAGCAGTGCAAGCAAAATCCCCTGCCCCAGAAACATGCCAGCGGTGGTGTCAGAGATGGCAATGCCTGTGCGGTTGGGCGCATTATTTTTGCTGCCGGTGACACTCATCAGGCCGCACATGCCCTGCACGATCTGATCCACCCCCGCGCGATCAGCATAAGGGCCGGTTTGGCCAAAGCCGGAGATGCTGGCGTAAATCAAACCGGGATTGGTGGTTTTGAGCGTCTCGTAGTCGATCTTCAGTCGATGCTTCACATCTGAGCGGAAGTTCTCAACCAATACATCTGCTTTGGCGACCAAACGCAGAAACGCGGCGTAGCCTTCTGGTGTTTTCAGATCAATGGCCAGACTCTTTTTATTGCGGTGCAGGTTTTGCTCATCAGATCCGCGACGACCGCCGGTGATTGACCCCGATCCGGGAACCACGCGCTGTTCCACCTTCACCACCTCTGCGCCCCAATCGGCAAGCAAGCGCACCGCAACGGGTCCGGCCCGGGCAATGGTTAAATCCAGCACCAGCAGGTGATCAAGCACGCCTGCGCTTTTTTGATCCGTCATTAGGCGCTGCCGCGAATCAGCCGTCCGGGCAGAGCGTCTGTGGCCTCTGCGTTTTCATAGGTCACCTCACCCGCCACCATGGTGGCCAGATAGCCATCCGCACGCTGCTCAAGACGGCCGCCACCGGCAGGCAGATCGTTCACCATGTGAGGTGCGCGCACGCGCAGGTTGTCAAAATCAATCAGGTTGATGTCGGCGCGCATGCCGGGCTCCAGGGTGCCGCGATCTGTCAGGCCAACAGCCCGCGCAGTATCCCGGCTCTGGGCCTTAATGAGTGTTGGCACATCAATGCGCTCACCGCGAGTTCGATCTTTACCCCAGTGGGCGAGCAAATAGGTGGTGTAGCTGGCATCACAGATGGTGCCCACGTGCGCCCCGCCATCACCCAATCCCATCACGGTGTTGTCTGCGAGAATCATGTCGCGGCAGCA
>CAZWMD010000132.1:0-1905 GCA_964634815.1 uncultured Pseudomonadales bacterium
CGCATAGCGCAGAATCTGCTCGATTAAGCTATCACCCGCTGTTGGCATGATGGTGTTTCGGTACTTTTTCTTCGAAAAATCTCGGTTAGGCTAGCATGACAGTCGCCAGGCTATGGTTGATATTTATAGGTCGTTTGTTAATCCCTGGTCATCTGTATGGGTGTTAGAAGGTTGGTAACAAGCGCTAATCGCTTATCTGGAAAGCGCGTTTTAACAGCTCTTGTGTTTCCTTCTGCACAACCACCCGTCTCGCCTTTGTGGGATCCATAACCCATGCTCGGAAAGTGCCTTCGATCAGTGCATGACCGATTGCGGCCTGATACCCGTCTGGAAATGCACGAGCCGCTCCAGCATCAACAGCCAAGGCGTAGAGCGCGGCAATCTCCTGCATAATTCGCTCCCCCGGTTGATGATCTGAGGCACCAACAACATTCTTGGTCATCATATACAGCGGCATGGTTTTACGAACCGATATCAGCTCGTCAAGCAGACACTCAACCAGATAGTCAAAGCGCTGAGAATAGGCCTCACCGCGTGCCCAACCCCGATGCATCGCTGCGATAAATTGCTCCTCCATTTTGCGATGAAGTGCTGCCAACAGAGAGGGTTTATCAGGAAATAACCGATATAGGGTGCCAACGGCAACTCCAGCTTCAGCCGCAATAGCGCTCATCTTTGTATGCTCAAAACCTTTGCCGGCAAACAGCTTTTCGCCTGCCTGAATGATTGCCAGCAGTTTGGCTTCGGGATCTCGGGTGCGTCGAGTATTTGTTGTTTTTACCATTGGCGAATCATATTCATTAACGTGACTTTCGGAAACCACTCATGCTACGATAATGAATATGATTCATTAATGGTGCTCAAACATGCAAGCTACTAACCCCAGGCTCGAGAAGATCGTGGTCGACGCAACCGATCGGGGAGGATCAGGAATAGGACTAGCTATTGAGTTACATAATTACGTTCGAGACCAAATCAAGTTTGGGTTTACCCCATACTTCGACGCGGCCAATCCCGATATCACCCTGGCTCTGGGTGTTGGCCACTGCAATCCGCAGGCCTGGCTGCTGGTGGAATTGTTTCGCGTGGCTGGTTTCGAGGCGCGTTTCAGGCCAGCAACCATTGACAACAAAATACTGAAAGGGGTTGCATCAACACCACCCAGACTCTCCCACGTGTTTACAGAGGTAAAGACTCAAGACACCTGGCTGCGTATCGATAGTTACATTGCAGATTCAGCGCTGCGCGATGCTGCAGTGAAGAAGCTGCAACAGACAAAAATGACGTGCGGATATGGCTGCCACAAATCGGCTACCGGAGACTGGGATGGCATGCATGATGCCTACAGTCAGATCGCGGACCCGGACATGATCTTGCAGCTTCACGAACCCGTACAGCATCTGAAGGACTTTTATCAATCAGATGCTTATACCCACCGAATCGGGCCGTTGAGTTACAACCTGGCGCTTGTACCCAGCAGGCTGGTAGCACCCCTTGCTATGGCTGTACTGAACAGAGGCGTAAATCGACTCAGGAGGGCAGGATCGGAGAGAGTTTGCGCTTAAGGAATGACCGAACACGCTGTGCAAACGCAGCGCGTGACCATTTCTTCTGAATCCTGCGGATCTGCTTTTGCTCCAGCATGGGCAAACCGACGCCATTGCTGGCCGCAACATTCTCCATCAGTTGGTCCAGCGTTCGCGCACCGGGGATAATAGCTGAGACAACCTCGGGGGTTAGGCTGTAGTGATGAGCCAGACGGGTCATGCCGCCCGTGTATTGATCACCGAGGCTACGCAGATCTTCAGCCTTCTCGATCATGCCTGACAAACGCCAACCTGCGCGCTGTGCACGGTGTTCTTCGTCCACTTGCTCGTTGGGATGAAACTTACCGGTCAACACCCC
>CAZWMD010000132.1:2005-3859 GCA_964634815.1 uncultured Pseudomonadales bacterium
AACCGTACGAGAAGGGCTGTGCAGCTGATAGATGTCGATAACGTCCCGTCGCAGACGACGCAGACTCTCTTCCACTTTCTTCTGCATCATCGGCGCGGTATAGGTGAGTTCACCACGGCCATCCACTGACATCGGTTTTGCCTTGGTGGCAACAAAGATATCATCGCGCTTACCCAGCGCTAAACCAAGCATCTCTTCGCTGCGAGACTTGGCGTAAGATTCAGCGGTATCAAAGAGGGTTACCCCTAGATCAACAGCTGTTTCAATTAGCTCGATCCAATACCGATCCGATTGGTATGGCTCGCCCAATCTATTACCACCAAGCCCCACTTCCGACACCTGGAGACCGCTTTTACCTAGTGGTCGATACTGCATTGCTTGCCCTGAACATTTGATTCAAGTGAATACCTGCAGAAACACAAGTTTAGGCGCCTATAAAAAAACAGATTTCCCATAGTTTTAGGCTTGCCTGAGACGCTAGAAGCACTCTAAGGTAATTAGCCATACAAGTATGCGGCAAATTGTGAATACTAGGTTTAGTGCAGTTTTACAGGAGTTCAGTCAAGCTATGAGAAAGGGAGAGTTCGTTTTAGAAAAGGAAATTCACAATGACCAAGACAGTAGTTTTATTCCAGATGTGACTTTTCACCCAACCCAGAGCATTTTTGCTGTTAGCTACAGAGATAACGATGAGGTCCGCCTCTACGATATCAACTCCCAACAGGTGATTCGGAAATACGCCAATCCCCAGGCACAGCTAAGTTACCCGCACGGTGCTCTGCTCACTGAAAACCACCTTATTGTGACCAATAAGTTGGGCGAGCGCGGAATTGAGCCCAGCAAATTAACTGTCTACCGAATTGATAGTGAGTCCTGCGAGCCTGTCACTGTTTTCACAACGCCCGCGAACCACTTGAGGGAGGCTCACAGCCTGGACATACGCAGTGGGAAACTGCTGGTCACCTATTGCGGGAAAAACACTGGTGGCATCCTCACTTACGACTTCAATGATGACACGGGTGAAATTACAGGCCCGATAAGTTGTCTAGAAGATTGGTTTTCAGGTTACGGAGAGCCTAAGGGGATATGTTTTAGCGAGGACGGCACAAAAGTATTTGTGACCCTAGCCTCAAAAACTCTACCTAAAGAACTTGAAGAAGCGGCTTGTGATTCCAGTAGATCTGCAAGCGTGCAGAATATTAAATCAAGTCTTCGTAAAGTAGTGCCTTCCATTCTCAATAAGGATCAGAAAAGCACACAGGGGAACCACCATTTCAATGGCTTGGTTGAGTTTGATATTGATAGCACAGGCACACTTTCAAAGGAGCCTGCCCGCATACTGCCTCAACCAAATTCTCGATTAGAGAATATTCATATTGTTAGGGGGTTGTGTGTAGTAGCCGACCCGATTAACGACAGCGTTTATTTATATAACATGCAAGACGACGCTGTGTTTGAGAAACCCGCTCAAGTATTAACAGACACACTGTCTTTTCCACATAGCGCGTCCATCTCTCCAGATCGAAGCCAGCTTGTTGTCACCAACTATGGTATTGAGCGAAAACCAAATGGCTATCCGGCCTGGTCAAAGTTTCGTACGCCGCGCAACGATAAGTTGACGATCTATAAAGCTCTACTCTGAATAGAGGAAGCGCAGATTGGACAGGCAAGATTAGAATTTCATCCTTATTCTCACCCGCCATGCCCAATAAGCCATCAGCAACAGGGGGCTGAGCGCAAGCAGAGTGAGCAAGCCACTCGACTGCATCCACTCTGGAAACAGATGGGGGCGTACTCCAAACAGGTTAAAGGTGGCCATAAAGAACCCAGTGTTCATTCGCCACAGATGGCGCA
>CAZWMD010000132.1:3959-5247 GCA_964634815.1 uncultured Pseudomonadales bacterium
GAAAGAACGTCGAATGGCTTGCCATCCAGATAAGAGATCCACCCCGCTGGTACAGCCATTACCGTCATGGCCAGGATGAATAGGTAGCCCGCGTATTTGTGCAGGGCAGTACCTTTCTTGAAGCTGGCTGCTGCAGTACCTGCGAGGATGCCAACCAGGCCTCCGGCAATGTGGACCAAGACAAGAGCTGGATAGCCAACCGAGTCCATTTGACTCCTCCGTGTGTCTTTCTCTCTGAGCGGGCGCTATTGAGACCTTCGCACTAGATAAGTACAGTGTACGTATGAATTTCAAAATATACGTACACTGTACGTTTGTCAATTATTGGAGGATCGGTCCATAGCATCATCAAAGCAAAGACAGAAATTGTCGCGAGAAGTACTGGTCGCGGGCGCTATTGCGTTCGCTGATAAAGAAGGCCTGGATGCCTTGAGCATGAGAACCCTGGCCACCGAGCTGGGGTTTGGGGTGATGTCGCTCTACAACCACGTAAAGGACAAAGAGGATCTCCTGGAGGCAATGGCAGACTCTGTGGCGTTGAATATCGAAATCCCCAAGGGGGAGAGGAGCTGGAAGGCAGACCTCAGTCGCTGCACCACGTCCGCCTACCTTATTATGTTAAAACACCCCTGGTTGCCGGGGCTCTGGGGGCGGACGCTGGGCTATGCAAAGAACCGCTATCACAACGCGTTATTGCGCCTGATGCGCAATGCAGGATTTCCGGAGGAGCTGGCCTGCCGGGGTTTTCATGCCCTGACCATGCATGTGGTTGGTTTTTCATTGCAGGTCATGGAAATGCCGTTTAAGAACAAGAAAGAACTCAGGCAGTTTGCCAAGCAACATCTAAAAGATCTGGAAGAGCAGGACTTGCCGTTTCTTCGTGAGCACGTGCTCTTTCACCTGGACGGCAAAGATTCGCGTGGTGATTTCAAATACATGCTAACTCTGATTCTGGATGGCCTGGAAAGAGACTTGGCAGCCTCTTAGAACGCATTTACCTAACACAAAATATTCAGCCCAAGGCGCGAATCATGACCAATCGAAGACCTGTTTCATTCACCAATTCAAATGGCAACAAGCTGGCGGCATCGCTTGAGTTACCAGACCGCGAGCCCCGAGCGTACGCGCTCTTTGCCCACTGTTTTACCTGCGGAAAAGACATTGCAACGGCCAGTCGCATCACCCGTTCTCTCGCTGCCAGTGGCATTGCCGTATTGCGCTTTGACTTTACCGGGCTTGGCGGCTCAGAAGGGGACTTTGCCAACACCAACTTCAGCTCCAACGTCGC
>CAZWMD010000133.1:0-5172 GCA_964634815.1 uncultured Pseudomonadales bacterium
ACACAAGTTACTGATTGTTAGCCGATTTTTCAGAACAACCCGAGGCACTATCTCCACAATCTGCCGCGTCTGGACCGGTATGATCGCGTCGCGTTTCATGTTCAAACGGGCTTATCGCAGCCCAGGCATCACCTTCATGTACTACCCTGCTTTCACCCGGCTGCTCCTAAAGTCGACCACAGTCTTTTTTCTGGCGCTTGGCTCCAGCGAAACCTGGTCAGCCACAATCACCTGGGAGACGGCCAATACGCTGGCCAAGTCGCAGCTACTGGAAGGCAATGTGGTTTTGGCCGCCAATGGCGGGCCACAAATCACGGTAACCAACGACACTCGCCAATACCGATTCGAGGGCCTTTCCTATCAAAGCCTGCCCTTCTCGCCCGCCGCCAATTCAACAATAGGACCCAGGGTTGGCAGCAGCACAACGGGGGATGCCAACTTTGATGATCTAATCAGTACCTTTGCCTATACCACCACCGGAGTAACCCAGGGGATACATACCCTGGCCGGCCTTACGCCGGGATTAACCTACAAGGTACAGATTTTCTACAACGATCAGCGCTCCGTTGCAGACAGCAGAGCAATGATTTTTGGAAATCGAAACGAAGCCGGACCGAGCGCTGAAGTTCGCGCTGCCGGCGCCGGGTGGGGGCAACACGCCATTGGTACTTTTGTCGCAGACAGCACTGTCCAGGACATTAGACACGCAACCAGCGGGTTCAAGAACGTGCATTTCACCGCCATGCTTGTTGTCGAGGCGAGCAACTCTGGGCCGACGGTGAAAATATTCGGCGACACATCAACTCAAGCAAAGAATTTCGAACTTCATCTGAGCTTTTCTGAAGCAGTTGTGGGGCTAATTAGACAGGACATAGACATAACCAATGGCGAGGTGTTGGCTGTAACTGGCGAAGGTCGCTATTACAGACTCAACGTCCAGGGCGATGACAATGGTGATGTGAACATTCGCGTGAGAGAAGGTGCAGCGCAGTCAGTTAACAGCGGTGCCAGCAGCGTAGCTTCTGATGAATTCACGACTAACAATTTGGCCAGCAATAACGAGCAGTGGGTGATCGATGACCAGGCCAGCTGGCTGGCCGCTGAACTGTCTTCTGATCTACAGATCAACCAGGGTTTAGCCACGGTTCCAAGCCAGTCTAACGAGGCAAAATTCATCAGTGTGATTCAAAGCTACCCAACAAAGAGGCAAGCCAATCACTTGATCCTGGAGCAATCTCCAGTGTGGGATAACTGGCGGGGTGTCGCCAACGTTGGACCACAAAGTGCCAGGGATGCACCGGTTCTCATCTCTATCGAAGATGGCAACTACTATTATTTAGGTCGCGGCAGTACCAATGGTTACCATGCGTGGCACAGCACAGACATGCAAAGCTGGAGCGACCGAGGGCCTGTAACGCCAACGGGAGATGGTCGCTGGGTTACGTCCGCGGAATATAAGGACGGATTATTCTACATCTACGCTGATGTACCCAATGATCAAACGCCAAGCCTGTTCCTGGATAACAATCTGGACGATGGCATCCCCGGCATAAGTATGGGGCCTGCATTTCAGAAACCAGAGTGTGGTTCGGATGCCAGTTTCTTTCGAAACGATTCAGATGGGTTGTTTCATATCATCTATGAAGATTGGAGCCCCATTAACGCCCGCCAAAATTCCTGGGATTCTCCTCTTGCTGGCCACGCCTCAAGTGTTGATGGGCTTAGCGGCTTTGAGCACCACGAGCACGTGCCGGTGGTTGATCACCGAACGACCCCGCAGGGTGTCGACATAACCTATAGTCACCCCCAGATCGGCTCATGTTCTTATGAACTGCACAGCCCGGCTCAAGACGCCTACGGCGACTGGACCACAATCAAGGTTGGCGGCCAATACTATATGTTTGCCGACTACGACCTGCATAGCTCAGGTATCCGCATAGGCCGCTTCACCAGTGATTCGATCAATAAAGAGTTTGATCTTGTTGGATCTCTTGGCAACGGCCACCCCGACCCTACCGTTGGGTTTGCCGAAGGGCAGTTTTACCTGATCACACAGCAAGCCACTGACTACGTAAGCCCGGGCCCCTGGGTGGATGGCGTAGAAGCGCGCGCCGGGGTTGATCAGGACGGCGATCGAACCATTGATGTCTGGACCGAATGGCAAACCGTTAAAGAGAGTTATGATCACAAACCAGGCTACATTCGCGTTGTGGAGAAAACTCGGGCGCAACTCGATCTAACTGGATTGCCCACTGGCTATGGGTTTCAGTTTGAAGTGCGAGTCGACCCGACCGCGGTCGACGCTGTAACACCGGTTCTGGATCGAATAGAAATGGAATTTAACGAACCTGCCTCATCTGGCTCAGGCTCTTGCAGCTCTCCAACAAATATTGCGGCACAGGGAACGCCCCGACAGTCCTCTGGGTATCGGGGTGATCAGTTTCCTGCAACCAATGCCATTGATGGCGATCTTGGCAACTTCACTCATACCGGCATCGGCCAATCGAACGCCAGCTGGCAACTGGATTTCAACAGCGATGTTTCGATTAACCAGATTGAGCTGCACAACCGACGCAGCTGTTGTGGCTCACGGCTGCGCGACATTGAGGTTACGGTTATGAACGCAAGCGGCGAGCGAGTCTTTAGGTCAGCCTTGTTAAATCCAGAGAACTCACTGAATTCTCCTGACGCTATCTCATTGGATCTGGCAGGGGTTAATGGATCAGCAGTCTTGGGAAACCGGATTGTGGTGTCACGCCGATCAGATCCAGATCATTCAGGTGGGGCCGGTGGCGCCAGTGAAGCGGATGTTATTTCACTGGCCGAGGTGGAAGTGCTGGGATGTCAGTAGGCAGAGAAATCAGAGTTTTCTAATGCGTTCATTGGAATAGAACGGCAGCGCGAACTGAGTCCACAGTGACAGTTTATCTCCGCTGCCGTTGCCAACTCTGGCAACGTCGGAGCTGCCATTGAACGTGCCAAACACCCGATCCCATAGAATGATCACACAACCGTAGTTGGTATTGCTTTCCTCATGAACGTTTGAGTGATGGTTGCTGTGCCATTCGGCTGTGGTAAACAGCCACCCAAAAACTCCAGATCGAAACGGCAGATTGCAGTGATTCAGCCGCGCGTTGGTGATTCGAAGAGTAAGAGTGACTGCGGCAATCTCGGGCGTTGCGCCAAAGAAGGCCATCACTACCGCTGAACCGAGATTTAGTCCTAGAAACTCAAGCGGATGCGTACGATCTGCCCGGGCAACGCTCATCTTTACGATGTGATGATGCGTCGCGTGTATGCGCCACAGAAAGAGATAGCGATGCTGGAATCTGTGCGCCCAATAGCCGATAAACTCGATGACAATCGCTGCAACCACAGCCATTGCCACCATGCCAAGCATGGTGTCTGCCGTGAAGGTAAACGAGACACCAAGGCTTTCCCTTAGATCAGAGAACACGCTGGCCAAAGCGGAATCGTAGTAGCGGTCATACAGGGGTATCCAGATCAGATAACCGGCGGTTACCCAGAATACGTCCTCGTAGAAGTCGCTGGAATCCAGAAGCCAGTCTTTGCGCTTTGGAATAAGCCGTTCAGCAATCCAGCATAAAGGAATGGTTAGCAGCAGAATCAGGCCAGCCAGGGTCCCGCTATCCATCCAGCCGGTGACAGACGCCGAGGCGACCAGGAAGGTACAGAAGAAAACATAGACCGGTTGCGGTAACGACCAGAAGAATTCGTTATTCGTCTTTGTCATATCAGTGATCCTCTGGAAAGTCATTGCTAGCAGCAAACTGCCGATAGCCCTCAGTCATCGCTTGAGCACAAGCCCCGGGCGTTGGACCTCCTGCGAAGAACCCCTGGCACGGCCCGGACATAACCTCTGGCATCTCTTTGGTGACCCACTCAAATGCCCTGTAGTAGATCGGCAAGTCATTTGAGCTCGTTTCTACCTTGGTAAGCAAGGGGCCTGCAAAGGTGAACGCAAAGGTATCTGTTACTTTGAAATCGATGCCTAACGCAAGCATGGGATCATCCTCAACGGTAACTGGGCAAGACACTGTGTTGGGTGCATCGACTGCACACTCTCCGCGGTTCAGAACCTTGTAGTTTCCGCCTTCGGCCCACCCCTGATAGAACTGTAGCGTGGCAGCGGAGCCTTCTGCAGAAAAGAAGAAAGGGTTTAGCTGATCGGGGTCAAAGGTATAAAACGCCTTAATGAACGCATCGGCTATCTGTAAATGCAGTTGGGGATAATAGGTACTCAGACTACCGTGGGGAGATTCCGGGCAATCAGTTAGTTGCACGGTGTAGTGCATATCGCCCAGTTTCCAGTGGCCATCAATCTTGGCGAGATGAATCAGCTCCGCGCCGCAATGTGAGTGTTCGTCATTCACTGAAGAATCGTACTGAGCCCAAAAGGTGGCTCGCTGATCCTCAACACGCACTCGTTCGTTCCAATATCGCTCGACTATTGTGGCTGAGGGTGAATTGGAGTTACCCGACAGGTGATGTTGATTGCGCTTTGTCGTTTGTAATTCAAAAGAGCCGTCTGGCTGCTCCCTCATCACATGGAGGGTTGATCCGCCTATGGTCAGGGCTCGGCGCTGATTGATATCGCCGTTGGCCAGGGTGTAGATCCAGCTATTTATTGTGGTTCTGATGGCGTGGGCGTCGGAGTGAGCCGCATGTGAGTGCATGCTCGCGAGTAAGAGGGTTAGTAAGAGTTTTATCGCGAGATGGGAGTGAAAACTCCGATTACTCTGGATTCTTGGGGACAACATGGCTCAGTGATATCCAGGTGGCCAGAGCGCCAATTACGGGAACAATCCAGGAGAGTATGAAGAGGCTCCAAAGCTGAAAATTGGTTAGGTCCGTGCGGCGAAGTAGTGCGACTGTGGCCAGCAATCCGGGGAGGAGGAAGAAAACGAAGATAAATAGTAAAGGGAGTAATGACACAAATAGTTGATGCCACATGTTCTGGCTTTCTCCTGTTGTCTAAGAGTGGGTTAAGCAGCTCACTGGGGTGGTGGTTGGGGTGCTTTGGGGGAGCGTACTCTTATTTGGTTGGTTTGGGGGGAGTTGGGGATGCGGTTTGGTGGAGGCGAGATTCGGTAGAGGGGCCTCTCGCCTTTTCCGGGGCGGAAAAGGCTGGCGGCTCTCGGATTTTGGAGG
>CAZWMD010000134.1:0-5110 GCA_964634815.1 uncultured Pseudomonadales bacterium
CTAGAGCACAACACTACTATGGAAATCAAACCCAACGGCTACGACTTTTCTGCAATGCACCAACGAATGCAGTGGTACATTGATCAGGAGATCACCTCATGCTGTATGTCTTTAGTGCTCAATGGTTTGGACATCGTCGACTATAAGACGTTCGGCTACATGGACCTCGAAAGTCGGACACCTCTGCGCGATGATGCAATTTATCGCATGTATTCCAACACCAAGATCGTCACATCCGTTGCAGCCATGATGCTGTTGGAAAAGGGCGCCTACTCACTGGATGATCCACTCGAAAAATACCTCCCGGAATTTTCCGACATGCAGGTACTTAAAAGCGGTGCCAAATCGCTTGCCGATACCGTTGCCGCTGACACCTCCATGACACCCCGACACCTGCTCAGCCATTCTGCAGGACTGTCTTATGGTTTCATTGAACCGGAATCGGTCATCGACTCGGGCTATCTGTCTGGCGGGCTAAATATTTTGGGAGACTACGACGAAACTCTGGCTCAGCTATCGGAGCGTCTCGGAGCCTTCCCCCTGGTCTATCAACCCGGCAGTCAATGGCGTTACAGCTTTGCTACTGACGTAACCGCCAGACTCATCGAAGTTCTCTCAGGACAGAGCTTTGATGAATTTTTGCAGGAGAATATTTTTACACCACTGGGAATGACAGATACCGGTTTTTTTGTACCTAAAGAAAAACAGGATCGCTTTGTCACGATGTATGCCGGTATCGATCAGCTAGACCCAATGAAACCCGGGTTGGTAAAGGCCGACGACCCACATAGCGGCATCTACACTAAGCCCAGAAATTTACTGTCAGGTGGTGGTGGCCTGGTATCCACGGTCGAAGACTACCTGCGATTTATTCGCACGTTGATCAATGGTGGCGAATATCAGGGTGTGCGGCTACTAAAAAGCGAAACACTGAACGCCATGAGAACCAATCAGCTTGCTGACGGCGTTGGCGTTGCCTTCCCGATGTGGGCAATGCCTGGCACCGTATTTGGCCTCGGCTTTGCTCTTCGCGTTGAGCCTGAGCAAAACGACTCACCGCTTTCGAAAGACGAATACTTCTGGGGCGGGATGGCAGGTACTCACAGCTGGATGTCGCCCCAGGCTAACATCGCTGGTATGTGCTTTACCCAACGCATGCCGGGATTCTGGCATCCGTTTAGCCACGAGTTCCGGCAACATGCCTATGCCTCATCGACAACCTAAACATCAGTGGTCTAAACACATGAAGCGTCCTGGCGGCGAACCCAGGTCCTTGGGGCTTCTGCCAGGCGCCTACCTCATGGCACTGATGTTAGCTTTATCCACAACGGGTAATGCGGCCGGGCTGGATTCCCGAATCGCCATCGAGCGGGCTGTGCTGCAAATAGACCTTGGCGACCAGGCACTGGCCCGCAGCTACCTGCAACGGCCACTCATTGATCCCAGGATCACTATCACCGAGCGGTCCCGGGCCTACTACTTACAGGGCTACAGCCTGGAACTCGAAGGCCACTATCTATCTGCCGCACAGAACTATGCCCGGGCGCTCACTTTCAACCCGGACAATCCGGCAACCCTGGCAGCACTTGGCAATCTGTACGCTCGCGGCCAGGGAGTGGAGCAGGATAACCAGCGGGCTATCGAGTTGTTGCGGCGCTCGGCGCAACTCGGTCACGCCCCGGGGATGACACGGCTCGGCGCCTCGTTACTCAGTAACCTGGCTGAATCAGCCAATCCTGGGCAAGACCTCGAAGAAGCCCGTGCGGTACTCGCCGCCGCAACCGAGGTAAACGACCCGGAAGCGTTTGTGTTTCTTGCTCAGAGTTATCGGGCATCCCATACAAAAGACCCAGATCCCGAACAAGCCAGGCATCTCTATGAGCAAGCATTGATACTCAACGAACCCTCCGCCTTCAACAGCATTGGCCATATGCATCTAGGGGGTGAACTCGGCGAATCAAATCCACAGGCTGCCATCACAGCCTTCGAGCGCGGCGCGCAAGCCAACGACGGTCCAGCCCAGGTGAGCCTCGGATATTTATACCTGGTGGGCTCCCACGTCGAGCAAAACACAGGCGTTGCACGTCAGCTGTTTCTCCAGGCAGCGGCAAACGACGAGAGTGTCGCTCACCACTATCTGGGCTATCTGGAAGAAACAGACCCGGAATCGGCTAGCGCTGAGCAAGCCCACAATCGCGCGATAGACCACTACAAAAAAGCAGCGGCCCACAATCACGCACCGGCCTTGAAGAGACTAAGCGAACTGGCCTTCGCCGACGAGCAACACGCAGCAGGACTGCGCTATCTCAAGGCCTTTGTTCAGGCAAGTCGCCATACCACACGCACAGACAACGCAAGCGCAGCCACTTCCTACTGGCGCGCCAATCACCACCTGGCATGGATGCTCGCTACCCACTGGGACACCGCACTCCGCGATGGTGAGGCCGCTGTGAAATTTGCGGAGGCAAGCGTTAATCATGCTCGCACCGCGGCAACGCTTGACACACTCGCAGCCGCCTACGCCGAAAAGCGCGATTTTGACGCAGCCATCTCGACCCAGCAGGCCGCCTTGCAGGCGCTCGAGAACCTCAAAGCCCCTGCCCCGCAAGAACGGCTTGATGATTACAGCCAACGCCTTGCGTCGTATCAAAAAGGCTCCCCCTGGAGAGATCTGCCCAGCGCAATCACTGGCAACATCGAATCCACCAAAACGCAGGCAACTGTAGCCCCAGAATAGGCGTTCCGGTAGGGTATGGCATTCTTAAATACGCAACACAAGCAGCAAATCCGCCCGTGAGTCAGCAAGCAACCAACCAACAGCGTGAGCGCACTCAAAAGGTGTTCGACGCGATCAAATCTAACGTCGACAACAATACAGCCACACCCTTTCGAGCAGGGGACATCAGCCAGGCTCTGCGTGACGGCGGATTCCCTCTGGGCAGCTGGGAGGTGCGCGGAGAATTCTCGGCCCTGGCACAAATCAACATGATCGAGCTCAATGCGGCCGCTGCAGATTGGCGACTGACCGACACTGGCGCCAGTGTTAGCAAGCTGAGCGACCTCGAATGAGTAACTCTGGGCCAACAGCTGACACCTCGGAAAACGCCTCCGAGCTGGCAGAGTTTGAAGGCTCTCTGGATGAGCTTGAGTTGCTGGTAGCACAGATGGAATCTGGCGATCTTAGCCTTGAAGAATCTCTGCAAGCGTTTGAGCGCGGTGTCGCACTGACGCGAAGCTGCCAGCAAGCTCTAAAAACGGCAGAACTTCGGGTTCAGGCACTCACACTTGACGCTCCAGATGACAATAGTCCCGACACCGGCGACGCTATAACAGACAGGTCGAGCGCGGAGTAACTCTCGTGGCGTCAACTAACGCTGCAGTCGCTGAACTACGCCATACCGTCGACGCTGCGTTGGCGAGCTGTCTGCCAAAAACCAACCCAACACCAGAACCCTCGACGGCAACCCATATTGCACCGCAGCTAATCGACGCCATGGCTTATGCCACTATGGCTGGCGGCAAACGGTTACGCCCCCTGCTGTGTTGCGCTACTGCCCAGGCCGTCGGGGGTGATACAAGCCGAGCCATTACAGCCGGTTGTGCAATTGAACTCATACACACCTATTCGCTCATCCATGATGATTTGCCGGCAATGGATGATGATCAGTTGCGACGTGGCAAACCCACCTGCCACGTCCGCTTCAACGAAGCGGAAGCCATACTCGCCGGTGATGCCCTGCAAGCTTTGGCCTTTGAGCTGCTTTCACAGCAAGAGCTGCCGGCTGAAGTTTGCCTCGCAATGATTTTAAAACTGACTCAGGCCGTGGGCTGGAAAGGTATGGTTGGCGGGCAATCAATGGACCTCGCACTCACCGGGCAGAGTCTCAAACAGGAGCAAATTACTCAGGCCCAGCTCGAAACCTTGCATCGCGCCAAAACCGGCGCCCTGCTACAGGCCAGTATCGAGCTGGGTGCCATGGTTGCTCTAGTGAACACCAACCCTCATGAAGCCAAAGTAACAACTGACGAGTGTCGCTCGATTGGTGCCTCGCTGGGTCTCGCGTTCCAGGTCATCGATGATGTTCTTGATGTCAGCCAAAGCACCGAGCAGCTGGGTAAGGATGCAGGCTCTGACGCCGCCCAGGGAAAAACGACCTTTATCGATCTGTTGGGCGAAAGCGGCGCACGAGACTACGCCTACAACCTGTATGAGCAGGCGCAAGATAGAATTCATAACCTACCGGGCGATTCACAACTGCTGGAAGCCGTTGCACGCGAAGTTGTCTTCAGAGACCACTAAGGCGTTTAGTAGTCCTGGGACAGACTCATTACGCCATTGGATTCGGTGAGTTTCAGGCCACCAAGAAAAGAGGTGCCCAGCAGCACTTCCTCCGGATAAAACCCACGCACTACCGCCGCGCGCACGTTACGCTGCACAATGCTGCCCAAGGCCACTTCCGGTATCTCTATAAAGAACGATGTTGCTCTCCCATTGGCGGTCACAACCTCACCTTTCTGCCCCGCGAGATAATCAATTCCAAGCCGGTCAGCCTGCGCAGAACTGATCGCAATCACCGACGCACCGGTATCAACCAGCGCCCTCACTGGCTGACCATTGATAGTAATTTGTACTCGATACTGACCAAGCTTATCTGCAGGAATAGTAAGGACGTTTCGCTCAACACGTTCATAACTGCCAGATACTCGTTTCGATAACGCAAGCTTGCGCTCCTCACCCTCAAATCTTATCTGCGCCGCGGCAAGCGAGGCCGACACTAACAGCACTCCTTCCGGCGAGGTCTGGCCTTTGCGCAAAATACGTTGCTTGCCATTGATGGTAAGAACCGCTTGATCGCGAAAGAGTCCATTCACCTGTACATCAGGAAAGTTTGCAGAGACAGCAAAATCCGCCACCAATGCAAACAGCAAACACAGCACCGCCAGGTGTTTTTTAGAAGCGAAAATAAACCTACAGCGCATAGAGCACCCCTTGCACAACCGCCAAAGCCATTAAGCCTGCGATAACGTCATCGAGCATAACCCCTGTTGGAGTATGAATGCGATCAGCCCAGCTTACCGGCCAGGGCTTCCAGATATCAAACAATCGAAA
>CAZWMD010000135.1:0-5106 GCA_964634815.1 uncultured Pseudomonadales bacterium
CCAATAAACCCAGCACCGCCGGTAACGAGAATATTTTTCATAGAGCTGAGCCCTCCTTGCTGAGTATTAGGGGAACCGTACTTCGCTAGCTTGCCCAGTGAAGCATTCGGCTCGTAATCCCTCGATTGGCCATCCTTGGTCGCTCGATTCTAACCTTTTGCTGATCTTATATAAAGTAAATTGCCTTTAAATTCGAAATAGGTATTCTGTCAAATGATAGCGGCTTAACATCCAGAAATGGACCGCCCTTGGAAGACCGAAGATCGGCAGCCTTGGCCAGGCCGCCGCTGTCCACTGCTTAGACAATTCACCGGGAGTTTACTGATTTCCACACAACCACTCGATCTACGCCTCGTCGGCCGAGTTGAATTATTTGATTGGGAGCCCACGAGTGGCTAAAAACCTGTTAACCCCTCTTGGTCTGACTGGCTGTGCTCTCCTTGTTGTATCGATTCTCGGGCTTATTGGTTTCCTCGCACTCGACTACACTACGGCAAGTTCGGCAATGGATTCGCTTTCAGCCGACGGCAAGGCTGAGCGATTCACAGAAAGCGCTTTTACTCTGGCCCGATGGCTTGGCCTGGTCCTGTTTTCAGCGGCTTTTTGTGCTGCGCTAGTGCTTCTGTTTTTCATCGATATGGTGCGTCGCGGCGGGGACATGTTTGCGTTGTCCTGGCACAGGCTGCGACGGGATTGCCGGGCTTTTCTGGTTCACTGGTGGAACGCGGTGCCCGGCACACACTTAGCGGTGATTGTGTTACTGATTCTGGCGGGTATTGCACTTCGTATGTGGCATATGGAGCTACCCATCCGACACGACGAATCCTGGACCTATCTTTACTTCACGTGGAAACCCTACTTTGTGATCTTGACCGATTACAGCAGTAACAATAATCACGTTTTTCACACTCTGCTGACCAAGCTATCCATCGATCTCTTTGGCGATTCGTCATGGTCCCTGCGCCTGCCCGCATTTGTTGCAGGGTGCATCCTGCTCCCCTTAAGCTACTTTGTGACGCTACGCTTCTTTGGTCAGGCAGTTGCGCTAGTCAGCTTGGCATGCGTCACGTGCTGGCCCATGCTTATTGACTATTCCGGCAACGCGCGCGGCTACACCTTAATGGTCATGTTCACGCTGCTATTACTCCTGGTCGCAGAACGATTTCGTTCACATCAAGATGCATCAAGCGTTCTGCTTTTTGTGATAGTGGCACCCCTTGGCTTCTGGACCCATCCCACGTTTCTTCTCCCAACGGGTGCGATTGGTTTCTGGTTGCTCGCCTGCGTACTCATTCAATACCCAAGGCACCAGTGGCGAAGAGTCCTTTGGCCCATATTTATCGCTGGTTTTTTGGCGGCCGGCGTGACTCTTGTTCTTTATTCTCCCGTATTTCTAAGGAGTGGCGTCGAATCCGTAGTGATACACAAGGACGCTCCTGACCTGCCCGTACTGTCCATACTAGAGGAAGCCACTAACTGGTTGCGCACAGTTTGGAACGATTTATCGACAGGAATCCCAGCACCAATCCTCTATGTTTTGATTGCCGGACTTCTCATAGGGATGTTTCGCTACGCGAAACTAACCGCACATACTGTGCCGCTGTGGATTGCATGGGTGTTATGGACGCTTGTAGTCGTTAGGTTGCTGGGCGTGTATCCGCCCTCAAGAGCCTGGATTCATGTGATTCCTGTGCTTGGGGCAATATCCAGCGCCGGGCTACTTGTGCTGGTACCGCTTGCATTTCGAGAGCGCTTCTCCCAGATGGCAAGCGTATTGCTTGTGGCCTGTATCGGGTTGCACTACGTGTTTTCACCACAACCCGCGCTCTATCAGGGATTTGGTACGCTCGCGGAAGCACGACCGTTAGCCAGGTTTCTGGACCAGGAGATGAGGCCAAATGACCTGCTTGCTACCAATTTCCCAGCTAACAAGGCAATTGACTATTATGCAAAAAAGCTGGGTCATGACGGCCTGATTCCCAAGGCGCGAGTGCGCTTTAACGAAGCGGTGGATGGTGAATTGCCTTTGCAGACCTGGGTTTTACTGCCGAGAAAGGACCAAACGGTTGAAG
Source organism: uncultured Pseudomonadales bacterium (assembly GCA_964634815.1). Taxonomy (GTDB): domain Bacteria; phylum Pseudomonadota; class Gammaproteobacteria; order Pseudomonadales; family Azotimanducaceae; genus JALZVT01. The sequence goes on from CAZWMD010000135.1 coordinate 2,073, forward strand.
CAGTAATGCATAAGCAAGCGCAGCGTTCCCAGTTCTTCACCCAAAGACGTCTTGCTGACAAGGTGTGCCCTCTCTCGATTGAGGTCATTCGCAGCGAGCAGATCGGTAACGTCAGGGTGCAAAAAGTAGAGCTTAGAGGATGTACGACCGGCGCCTGATTAGTATGGCGATCTGCCGTACTAACGTCATAAAGTCGTTAAAATGTTTGACTATCGTCTCCGACCGCTCAACCCGGCGGGTGCGGAAGGTATACTGATCAAGTGCAACTCGCATCAAAAATTTGCAAAGCGGCATGGCCAGGCCAACCTGGTCGCTAAACACCTGTTTCGCTCTACGCAAAGTCTGCATCGGACAATTGAGCAGCGAAATTGCTTTACGAAACTGCTCTAAGAAATTGCTTTAGAATGACCATTTGTTTGAACGACGATAAAGACCATTAAGAATTGCCTGATGGCGGGTATTGCCTGATGGCGGGTAAGGACAGACGTTGAACTCTGGGGAACTTTCGCAATTCACCAACCATTGGTACGTGACTGCCGGCGACGGCGATGTGGTTGTGCGCGTCTTTCCTGGTATGTGGCTCGGAGAGACAGAAACCGGTGAACTCAGTCTTGATGGCAGCGATGCGCTGTTGTCGCTAAGTATAGGTATCGACGAATCATTGGTGGTATTCGCTGTGAACGGCGGTGAGCTAGATGATGAGGACGGCGAGTTTTGCGGCAGACGACATCTGGCCTTCGACTCTGCTGCCCTAATTAGACTGCCAAACAACAATGTGCGGCTGGACAAAGACATACTCAGCGAGGCAGGAACCAACGCCCCGCTATTGCCGTGCGCTGTGTGGCGAGCAGCCGGCGCCGGGAATCAGCCCGCCGCGACAGACAGCGTTGACACACCACAACCGCCCCTTCTAACTGAGCCCAATACGTCTGAACACAATAGACCTGAAGACGTTGCGGTAGAGCCTATTGCAGCAGAGCCGAGTACAGCAGAACCCGATGAAGAGCAGAGCATTGCGGCTCCAATGGATCAACCAATCCCGCAGCAGGCGCATGACGAAACACCCAACCGCAGACAAAAACGCCCCACAGCAATCGTCGCCAGCGCATCAGCAGCGCTGGCGTGCGTCTTGATTGGGCTTGGTTATGTCAGTATGCGCGAGCCAGCCACACCAGAGCAGCTAGCGCCAGTTACCCCAGAGGTTGTGGCAGAAGTGGAGGCTGCGGCTACGGTAGAAGAAGCCCCCATTACTGAGCCAGCACCGATTGACAGACCGGATATCATCGCTGATGTCATAACCGCTGATGACCTCACCTCAGCACCAGCAGTGGTCGATGAAGAGCCTTTTACGCAAAACCTGCCAACGCTTGAAATCGCAGATCCCGCGGTGGCACTAGTAGAAGCAGCACAAATAGAAGAGGCACGAATAGAAGAGGCACGACTAGAGGCAGCAGAGAGAGAAGCAGCACGACTAGAAGCAGCACGACTAGAAGCAGCAAGACTAGAAGCAGCGCGAATCGAAGCAGCGCAAAAAGAAGCCGCAAACGCCGCCCGGGCAGCAGCATTAGCTAAAGCTGAAACAGAAGCACAATCACAGCGCGAACAAGAACAGGCGCAAACGGCGCAAGTCAGATACGAACGAGATTTGCTGGCTGCCGAGTTAGCCCTGGCTCAGGGCAGACTGACAGAACCGTCAGAAGACAACGCCTACAGCCTATATCAAAGTCTGGTGGCGTCGAACCCGGAATCTTCTGAGGCCCGGCGGGGCTTTCAAGCCGTGGGCGCAGCGCTTGTTAACCGCGCTTTCGCCGAACTCGCCGCCAAACGCTGGAGCGAAGCGCGGGCCACTCTAACCGCGGCCGCAGAGGCTGGCGCCAGTCCTAACCTGGTCGCCAATCTAAGCGGTGAGGTTGACTACCAGCAGCGTTTAGCTGATGCCGAAGCAGGACGTTTCGCAACACTCTATCCAGAGGCTGAACTTGTTGCGTTGAATCGCACAACCCCGCGATTGCGCCGATTCGCGCCTGACGATATCGATCAGGTACAAATAGAGTTCACAATATCAGCGGCCGGTACCGTTCAAGACATTGAAGTGCTTGGCGCACCACCGCAGCGATTGGAACGCGTAGTGCGCCAGGCGGTGACAGACTGGCGCTTTGAACCCGTGCTGTCCGGTAACCGCCCAATACCTGTGCGGACCAGGGTTGGCCTGGATATACCTTGATAACTAACCCCTCGAAGCGAACCCACGATCGGCAGCGAGTACAAGCGCAGCAAATGCCAGCAATTTTTTCTGAGTACCAGCAACGATGAACAGCCCAGCAGTTTTAAAAGACATCGCCCTGACCAAGCAACTCGCCGATGGAACGATTGAGTGGGTCACGTTGCAAGGCGCTGCCCAACAAGAACCAGCCAGTGCCGGCGTGTCGTACACGTTGATCGATCGAGGCCGGAGTTACCAGGCCCCGGAATCGCTCAGCTTAGAACGTAAAGGCGAAGACCTGATTATCGAATCCGAAGGTGCTCAGGTACTGATCATCACTGGTTTCTTTGCAACCCCGGGCGCCAGCTTTTACCCACAACCTGACATTGCGAGCGGCGCGGGTCCGTTCTCTGGCCAGGCGATAACACCAGATACCGAAACAGTCCGCGAGTCGTCCGATGGCTCGCTAATCGTTTGGTCCAACGAGCCTGATGTCGGTGATGCGGGCGCTGAGCAAGAAGTAGTCACCAAAGTTAAAGAGGGCGGCGTGTCGCCGCTAGTTTGGGTCGGAGGCGGCCTTGGATTATTGGGGCTTGTAGCAGCCGCGGGTGGTGGCGGCGGTGGCGGCGGAAGTGATACCCCCAGCAATCCCACTCCTACGCCGACACCAAGCGACACCACGCCCCCACAGATCACCTCAAGCGCAACCGCGGTAGCGATAGATGAGAACAGCAGTGCCGGCCAGGTGGTCTATAGCGCGGTCGCAACCGATGATGCTGCCGTGACCTGGAGCCTCGCTGGCGCAGATGCTGCTTTTTTCAGTATCGACGC
>CAZWMD010000136.1:0-5105 GCA_964634815.1 uncultured Pseudomonadales bacterium
GGGTTGCGGAGGGTCCGCTTTTAGCAGCGAGTACTTTTTTGGCAGCGGGTACTCTGTTAGCAGTGGAAGCCTTTTTCGCAGTGGGTACTTTTTTAGCAGCGGGGACTTTTTTCGCAGCGGGTACTTTGGGTATTGGTTTCGCCATTTTTGCTCAGAAAGAATTTCGATTTGTTTGCAATTTATGTCTTTTCGTCGATATTATATACAGACTGACACGGTACCGGCTAGTATCTCGAATTGCGCGTGGAACCGCCAATTTGCCTGCTATCGCGAGTCGGTACTGATCGGATCGGTGTAGAACGGGATGGTATGGTGTAGGTATTGATGCTGACTCGTTTTAACAACTGTCTCGTGGCTTTTGGGCTGGCCATGTTTGGTTTGCCCCTATTTGGCCTCAGTGCGCCTGCCGCGGGTGAATCCAAATCCAATCCTGAGGTCATTCCGCTGATTGCGGTTGACTCCTACGCAACAACCGCCCTCTGGACCCATGTGTTTGTTGAGTACTTCATTCCAGAGGTAGATCGACGGCTGGCTGAAACCGGCAACTATCAGATTCGATGGAACAAGGCGTTTGGCGGCACGATAGCCAAGACTCGGGGTGTGCTTGATTCGTTGCAATATGATTTGGCCGACATTGGCATCATTACCACGCCCTATCACCCGGACAAGGTGCCCTTTCATAATCTGCCTTATGTGACGCCACTGGTGACCTCGGATCTGGGTCTCACTGCGCGCTCCATGTCTGAGCTGGTGGAGAAGTATCCGATTCTCAAGGATCAGTGGAAGACGTTTCGGCTTAAGTTCCTGACAACCGCCGGATCGATCGATACCTACCAGGTGCTGACCAATTTTCCCGTTACTTCGCTAGAAGACTTTAAAGGGCGAAAAATTGCCGGGGTAGGGCTCAACCTTCGATTGCTTACTGGTTTGGATGCCGTAGCTGTTAGTAGCGGTTTAAGCGACTGGTACAACAATCTTGCAACCGGGCTCATTGACGGACTCATCGGCTGGGCAGAAGGCGGCATAGCCTATCGCCTCTATGAGGTGGCCCCTTACATGGTCGATGTGCGCCTTGGCGCGGTGCCCACCAAGACCATTGTAATTAATGAACGCACCTGGGGACGGCTGCCCGAAGAGGTACAAAATGTTCTGTTGCAAACGGCAGCAGATTATCGAGATGAGCTTGCTCGTGAAACTGATCGCCGTTCCGCGCGCAGCATGGAACAGTTCAAGGAGTTTGGCGGCACCATCATCACGCTAGACGACGAACAACGACGCGCGTGGGCTATGGCATTGCCGAACATTGCAAAAGAGTGGGCTGACGATATGGAATCCCGGGGCCTGCCCGGACACGCTATCCTGCGAGACTACATGGACATCATGCGCGCAAACAATCAGCCCATCATGCGCCACTGGGATCGGGAGTAGCGGGGTTGTGATGGATGGACAGGGCAATATGGTCAGCCGGATCTTCGCCAAATGGGTCTCGCTGTTAAACAGCGCGGGTGGCGCGCTGATCTTTGCGTTGATCATCATGATTAACGTCGATGTGTTTTCCAGGTTCCTGTTCAATCATCCCATCGACGGCGTTGCCGAACTGGTAGAGCTGTCGATCGTTGCTATTGTGTTTCTGCAGCTTGGTGACGCGGTGCGCAGCGGACGGCTGACACGTTCAGATAGCCTTTATAATCAGCTGAACGAAAAAAAGCCTGCGCTGGGGCACATACTCGGAATCTTCTTTGAGCTCTGTGGAATCGCCTTTTTCCTAACCATTGTCGCCGGCTCGATTCCTCGACTTGTTGATGCCTGGCAGCGTAACTACTACGCGGGTAACCAGGGAATCTTCACGGTTCCTGTTTGGCCGGTGCGCCTGATTTTGGTGGTTGGGGCGATCACCGTGGTGTTTGTGTTTGTTGGTCTGCTATGGCGCCACGTCCAGGGGCTGCGAAACCCCGACGGAGACGTTAAATGACCGGTGTTGAAGTTGGGCTAATATCGATCATTGCGATTCTTGTGCTGATTTACGCGGGCATGTATGTGCCGGTTGCACTGGGGCTCGTTTCGTTTATTTCTGTTTGGTATTTGCGCGGTACGCTCGAAGCACCCACGTACCTTGTCACGCTTGCCGCCTCTAACAGTCTTGAAGACTACGTGTTTGGCGTTATACCTCTGTTTGTTGTTATGGGGTTGGTGGTGAGTCATGCCGGTATGGGGCGTGATATTTATCAGGTTGCCAATCAGTTACTGCGCCGCGTGCGCGGTGGGCTGGGAGTGGCAACGGTCGCAGCTAACACTGCGTTTGCGGCCATTACCGGGGTGAGTATTGCCTCTGCATCTGTGTTCACTCGAATAGCCGTTCCAGAGATGATGCGCTTCGGTTACAGCGCGCGCTTTGCTGTTGGTGTTGTTGCGGGCAGCTCGGTTTTGGGCATGTTGATTCCTCCCAGTGTCATGCTGATTGTTTATGCCATCATCACCGAACAGTCTGTTGCCGCAATGTTTAAGGCCGGTATTGTGCCGGGAATTTTGTTGGCTGTTGTGTACATCATTGCGATTGTAGTGATGGCTACCTTTTTCAAGGACTACGTTGGTGGCCAGGAAACACAACACAAAGCGGCTCAGGCGCTCGAGACCTTTAGTGGCAAGGAATTGCTTGGCAAGATATCGCCGATAGCGATTCTGGTGTTGCTGGTCCTTGGTGGCATCTATGGCGGTGTGTTTACCCCTACAGAGGCAGGGGCTGTTGGTGCGCTGGGCGCGCTGATCATAGCGGTTGCCAAACGAACCCTCGATCGAACTGTGTTATGGAATGTGCTTGTAGAGGCAGGGCATATTGTTGCGTCGATCCTGCTGCTCATCGTTGCTGCAACCATGTACAGCCGAATGCTGGGCATATCTGGCTTGCCGAACGAGCTTGGCGAGGTGATCACGAACGCTGATATTGGCCTTTATGGTGTTTTGGCCATCTATGTGGGTGCGCTGATAGTTTTGGGAACCATTCTGGACACCACATCAATCATTCTGATTATGGTGCCCTTGTTTCTACCGATCGTTGCACCCTACGGTGTCGATCTCATCTGGTTTGGAATCGTGACCATTGTGGGGGCTGAGATAGGCTTGCTAACTCCGCCACTGGGTATTTCTTGTTACGTGATCAAATCCACGCTCGACGACGATCGAATATCTCTCTTTGATATTTTTGCGGGTGCTTTCCCGTTTGCCCTGTTGATGTTGCTGGTACTGATAGTGCTTATTGCTTTTCCGCAGCTGAGTCTTGTGTTTGTCTGAGCGCGTAGCGCTTGAAGCTAGCAACAACCAACAGTTCGGGGATGTGTTGGCTCCGCCTTGATTACGTTGGAAAGCGTGCCAATTCCCTCAATAGTCACGTCCATTTGATCATCGATCTGCATGAAACGCTCCTCTTTGGTGCAATCTTCTGTGGGAATGCCCATGATAATCATGTCCCCCGGGAACATGGTTACGGCCGAAGAGATATAAGCAATAGTCTGCGCGATATTGTGTCGCATATTGGCCAGTGGGGTTGTTTGAGTAACGCTACCATTAATGCGCGTTTCGATACTTTTTTGATAAGGATCGCCAAGTTCATCCTCGGTAACTATCGCTGGTCCGAAGGCGGCGGATAGATCAAACATCTTAGCCAGCCCAAATTGGGATGAGTGATTATCGTAGCCCTTTACCGAACTGTCATTGAAGAGTGCGTAGCCAAACACATGCCGCGGGGCGTGCTCTTCGGTGATGTAGCGACCGCCCCGACCCAGGACGACGGCTAACTTTCCTTCGCATTCCAGCGTCTTGCTGCGTAGCGGTATATCGATCACTTCGCCGTGCGCCACATGGTTTCGAGGGGTGCGTATTGACACCGTTGGAAACTCATCTTCACGAAGACGTTTGGCCTGGGTCTCTTCTGACGAGTTTGCTGTTATGCAAAAAGTCGCCCAGGGGATGATGGGCGGTAAGAGCTGAACGTCTTCTATGTCGAAGCGCTCGAGCTTATCTTCGGCGCTCTTCACTTGATGGCGCGCGTAGGGCCCGCGACGAATCACGTCCATCACGCTCTGGGGCATGCCTTTGTCTTCCCTGTCGACTGACAGCACTGTTTTATGATCATCGAGCAGCCAACCCAGTCGTTGATATCCACCCGTTTCGAAAGACAGAAATTTCAGTGTGACTCCAGAGCGTGGTGCTAGAAAACGTATAACAATCAATGATAAAGGGGGTGGGACGAATAGCAATGCTATTTTGTAGTTGGCCTAAATTGCCGACCTCTGATCGACATCGCCACTAGTTATTATACAATCAGGTTATGACACGCAAGATCCCCGTCACGGTACTTACCGGTTTTCTCGGTAGTGGCAAAACTACTCTACTTAATCGCATTCTGTCCGAAGATCATGGCATGCGTATCGCTGTCATCGAAAATGAATTCGGCGAAATCGGCATTGACCAGGATTTGGTTATAAACGCCGACGAAGAAGTCTTTGAGATGAACAATGGTTGCATTTGTTGCAACGTGCGTGGCGATCTAATCCGTATTCTGGGTGAGCTGGCAAGCCGCCTTGAACAGTTTGATCGGGTGATTCTGGAAACCACAGGTATGGCAGACCCTGGTCCAGTTGCCCAGACTTTTTTAGTACAGGAAGATATTCAGGACTTCTATCAGCTCGATGGAATTATTACGCTTGTTGATGGCAAGCATGTAAACCAGCATCTGGATGATGAGACCGATGAGGTGCTGGCGCAGGTAGCGTTTGCTGATCGGATCATTATTAACAAGATTGATTTGATCAGCGAAGACGAGAAACAGGCCCTTAGAAAGCGCCTGCAGAGCATGAATACTATGGCCGGTCTGTATGAGGCAACCATGGCCGATGCACCCGTTGCCGAGCTGCTTGATATCGGCGGTTTCAATGTCGAACGAGCGGTAGACCTTAAGCCTAACTTTCTTGAGCCCGAATACCCCTTTGAGTGGGGTGGGGTCTGGGAGCTGTCCGAAGGAAATTATGGATTGCGATTGGTTGATGCACATCATCACGACCACGACCACGACCACGACCACGACCACGACCACGACCACGACCACGACC
>CAZWMD010000137.1:0-3487 GCA_964634815.1 uncultured Pseudomonadales bacterium
GTATTGATGTAGGCCACCACGTTTTTCTGACTTTTCTTGTCACTTAACAGCGCAGCCATGGGGCGCATTTGCGCACCGTAGGTGTCTGTTGGATCACTACCGCGAACACCCTTCTTGAAATTTTGCAATTGGCGCAGAAGGTACCAGTCACTTTGGCCCGCCAGGCGTGGGGCACCTAATGCCTCGTTACCTTCACCCGCTGCGCCGTGGCACGCCAAACAGGTAGCGTAGAGTTGGGCTCCTGCCTGGGCATCTCCTTTGACTTTTGATTTGGCCTTTTTGACCGGTTCTGGCAGATCAGCGATATAGGCGGCAACGTCGACAACGCCGGCATCGTCTAGTGTTGCTGCCATGGGTTGCATTTGCGGACCAAAGCGATCGCCTTTGGCCTTACCCCGCACGCCGGTCTTGAAATGGCGGAGTTGGCGCTCGAGATAGGTAGCGGACAAGCCTATTAGTTTGGGTGCATTGAGTGTGGTGTTACCTTCAGCGGCCTGACCATGGCACACAGCGCAAACCTTATAATCGGCTTTGCCCGCAGCAAGATCCGCTGCTAACCCTGAATTGCTGCTCAGTAGTGTGGCTACCGTGGCAGCCTTTAGTAGGTTGATGAATGAGTTTTGCATAAAATCTTCTAACTTCTTGGTGGACTAGAAAAAGATATTCGCTTGGAAAAAGGCTTCTTCACCATTAAGCGCCGGGTTGTTACCGTCACTGTCATCGAATCGAAATCCCAGGCGCAGCTCGGTGAAAGACCAGGGAAACCACTCGTAAACAACACTGTAGCGATACTGATCTTCTTGCTCGGTATCGAAGGTAAAAGACTCAGCGGTGAGCTTGAGGAAATTGCCTTTCAATAACTCAATATTGGCTTCAAGAAAGGCGACGTCCTGCTCAGCATCTGGTATGCCGTCGACATCAGATTCTTTTATACGGTCATACTCCGCCAACCAATACACTGGGCCGGTTTTGAAGCCGGCAAAGGCGCCGTAGACCTCGCGATCCCCAAAATCGGTGTCGTTTCGATTGCCACTAACGCCAAATCGCCAGTTCGGCCTGGTATAGGCAGCACGGGCGCTGAATTGTTTGCCGTCATCGGTTTCCGCTACGCCATTGGTGCCATTGGTTATCGCGAGTTGTACCGACCAGCGATCATTGATGAAGCCAAATTCAGCACCATCATCATTGTTGTTGAAGTTGAAGCCTGTTGCCTCACGAATAAACGCCGTGTCGTCTTCGATCCGTAAGCCGTGTGGAAGAAAAAGCGAGCCGGCACGCAGATAGAAATTGTTGTACTGAAACTTGACCCAGGCTTCTCGGTTAAGGCTTGTTGGGGCAAAATTCTGATCAACATAGATCGATACGTACTTGTTCACTTGGGCATTAAGGAACACAGAAACACGATCAACCTCAAAGTTTAGTTCGTCATCCTGATCATCAAATTCGAACTGAGTGCCGCTTAATCGCGCCTGAGCCCCGATTCGAAAGATATTGCCAATATCACCGGTAAATGTGGGCTGATCGGGGATACTGAAGTTGGCTAATTCAGTTTGAGCCCAAATCGTACCAAAAGCAGTACGCTGTCCCCCACCAGAAGGGCTAACGTGGCACTGCTGGCATTGAAAACCGGTTTTCACTGCAAAAAAGGGCTCGGCTTTCGCTGTTGGTGCACCAAACCCTGCCAGGCCGATCGTCACTGTCACTGTGAAGACAAAGGTGCGCGATATCAGGGCCAACAAAGGGCGTAGAGTTGTGTGTTTCATGGCGGCTTACCTGGGGGCTCGTTGTTCTAGTTGTCTGGGGCGCCAGCAGTAATCCAATCACGGATTAGCTGGATGGTTTGCACAGGAAGTGGCGACTGACCAAGCGGCATCTGGCCACCAACGGCTTGAGTGCCCTCTAACTTATCGATGATGTAGCTTTCCTCAGGATCGTTGGGCTCTATGCGCGACAAGCTTGGTACCTGTGATGAAGGTACGTTCACAATATTGCTGAAGGTTTGCGGCGCCTGTAATCCAAGACCCCCCGATAGCGACAGATTACTGTGGCAAGGCAAGCAGCTCACCGTGAAAATCTCCTGGACCTCAGTAAAGGTGGGGGAGACGTTGGGAGCCTGGGCCACTGTAAACGTGCTGATGAAATCGCCACCTGCGACATTGTCGGCATCACCGTCCAGTGGGGCACCGTCATCACCCAGGATTGCGCTTGTACCTATGCCGCTTAGCAGCAGCTGAAACGTATCGGGGTTGAAGGCAATACCGCTGAGATCGAGTGTAATAGACTGCTCAGACACGGTGATGTCTGTTGGGTTGATAACAACGTCGTTGGCCTCGCCGAAGCTCCCGTCGCCACCGCTTGCGCTGAATTGAACGGAATCGCTAACAACACTAGCGCTATCGATGAAGTTGTTGAAGGTGGCAACAATGCTTGTTGGCAGCTGGGAGACGACCTCACCCGCCGCGGGTTCGAGATCAATGACTTGCAGAATGTTCTCAGCAGGTGGCAAGTTCGAACTTGCTGGGGTGATTTGACCGCGTAACTCGCCGTTGGGGAAGGCAGAAGAATTCACGCTGATGAACAACTGCTGAGTTGCAAGCAGATTCGCTTGCTCCGCGCTTAAGGTTTGGTCAATTAGGCTCCACTGATTCAAATTATTTGGATTTTGCGTCAACACGAAGAGGGCAGGGCCATTCTGGCCTAAGACAGCTTGCCTTAGTGTGACATCAGATGCGTCGTCTAGATCTGTGAGGTTAACAACAATGGTGATGCGTGTACCTTCATCAAAAGCCGTTGTTGCAATACTCCCGGAGGCTTGCGTGGTAACGGGCGGCACAACCTGGTCGCCAGCTAACGAAGTAAGGGTCAGTTCAACGCCTTGCGGTAGTAACTGCCCGCGCGCATCACCAGCAGAGTTTTCGCTGTTGGTGGTCTCGAAATACAGTTCTGCGTTGGTGAGTGCATCCAGCTGGTCGGCCGACAAGCTCGCGCCTGGGGGTTCGATAAATTGCCCCGGACTGTTGGCATCAGGTTCTAGTTGTAAGACGGTGGTATCGTTATCAATGCCCGCGCTACCAAGCATGATAGCCGCGCTGGCAATGGTTGTTTCGGTGTCGCTTGGCTGGAGCCTGACAATCACCTCTGAACTCACCTCATCAAAAGTCAGCCCAGCCGTCGCCGTCTGGGCAGAGTTGTTTTGGGGGATTTGTTGAGTGCCATCGAGTTGCGTGAAAAAGAACTGTTGGCCGGCCACGGCCAGTTGTCCGCGCAAAGCTTCGCCGCTACCTGGCGCGGTGGCCAGTATGTTCAATCCGCCAGTAGTGACAAGCGCTAGCTGGCTGTTAGTCAAAAAGGTGTTATCGGGTACGACGAAGTTCGACTCTTCTAGTGCCAGTTCAGCTACCAGCTCCCCGGTTTCGCCGACAAAGCCCTCGCGTAGCTCTACCGAATCGGCAACAAAATCGATAAGCGTTACAGTGCCCGTAATTTC
>CAZWMD010000137.1:3587-4935 GCA_964634815.1 uncultured Pseudomonadales bacterium
CCATGATAATGACTATCAGAACAGTGATTCTATCGGTGTTGGGAGTCGCGCTCGTCATCGCCTACACGTTTGCGACAACTGCCAGTGAGTCACCGAAGAAATCCGGTAGCGTGCAGTTACTTGCCGTTTGTGATCCGCCACTCACTGACAATGACGGCGATGATATCTGCGACAATGATGATCTCGATGATGACAATGACGGTATACCAGATAGCTTTGAAGCCGAGAACCAACTAGACAGCCTGGACGCAACCGATGGACTTGGCGACCTTGACGGTGATGGGTTCAGCAACCTGGCTGAGTTTCTTGCGGGTAGTGATCCAGCCGCACCAACCTCGGTACCAAGCCCAAATGTTTCAGCGACAACTGCGGCATCTGTATTGCCACTCAGTCGTTCTGCCCAGGTTGGTAACACGGTAACTGCCTTTGCCACCATACTGAACGTTGGCCCCGAAATGCTGGTGAACTGTACATTGGCACCGAACACTCCGCTGGATGCCACGTTTTTCTTCAACACAACTGATCCCGCCACCAATGCTGTAACGGGCGCAATCAACGAAGGCGCAAACATCGCCGCGGCTAGCGAAACGGCTGATGGAACGGTTAATGGAATGGCTAGCTATGTATTTGGCTTTACGCCAACTGCAGCGTTTGATCCTGTTGACGTCTCGATACGTTTTAGTTGTGACAATTCCGACGCGGTGTCTGTGTTATCAGGCATCAATACGATCTCACTGTCTGCTTCTGAAACAGCAGTTCCAGATATCGTTGCGTTGGCTGCCACCCCAACTGCAAACGGGGTGTTGTCTATTCCAGATATTGCCGCGCCTGGCGCGTTTTCTGTCGCTTCAGTTAACCTGGGCGCCAGTGGTGGCGTGACTGCGACTGCAACTGCAAACAGTCAGGGTGTGCCCCTCCCACTTACGCTCACCTTGTGTGAAACCGATTTAAGCGGCGCATGCATCAATCCGCTGGTGCCAGCAGAGACTGTCACTACCATGGTCGAGACCGAAGATACCTCAACTTTCAGTGTGTTTGTCAGTGCCAGTGAAGTCATCGATTTTGCACCTGGCAGCAACCGCATCACGGTGGAGTTCCGGGATGATATTGATGTTGTTCGCGGATCCACAGGTGTCGCTGTAGAAGCGATGGAACCGGCACCCCCTGTAGGGCCAACCTTCACCCAGGTGCAGGAAGTCTTTACCGGCAATTGTGCATTCTCAGGTTGTCATGCAGGACCTAATCCGGCAGCAAACCAATCGTTGGAGGCGGGTGTAGCGTTTGAGATGATTGTGGGTGTGGCCTCTGTACAACAGTCAAACTTAAGCCGTATTGAACCCAATAACCC
>CAZWMD010000138.1:0-1072 GCA_964634815.1 uncultured Pseudomonadales bacterium
ATGGCACTCGTACGATGTTTAACTGAAATGGGAATGGGCGTGGATGTTCACGGCCGAGATTACACGCGTGCAGCCCGCCGGGCAGTCTCTGATGCCATAAGGCACAGCAGCATTGGATTCTTTAGACTGCTGAATAAAACCGTTGAAGAGATGCACGTGGAGGTAAATATTGGCATTCCAAACCCTGAGGCGGTGGATACCGCAGCGGTCGCTGCCGAGTTACCTCATGGACAGGTTACTGTGAAGGTTGTGGCCGGTGGGTTGGAAGTGCCAGATGAGCGCGGCAGTGACGCGATGGTTATCGCCAACGCAGCGGTGCTGGTGAGTTTTGACGACGATAAGTAGCCACCCTCTACCTTTAGCTGGGCAAATAATGAATAGGTGACGACCAGGCTCGTTCCTGCAGCATCGCCGGCAGATCAGCCCGGGGTTTAGTCCCCGCCTTGATCGCATCCCAAGTGTTCCAGCGACACGTTGGGTTTTCCAGCACCCGGATGTAATAGAAGGCCCGCTGACTGGCATCAAAGTTCGGATCGCTCCACATAGTGCGTAACTCGGCATCGCCAGTTCGCGCGCTGTGGCTGCAGTCATTTAGGTCTACCCTCGCGCCGTTATCGGGACAGCGGTTATTCGCCGGGTTTACCGCCACTCCACCCGCGCAGGCAACGTCAATGACGGCTTCGTGGGTTTCACCGGCGGAGTCAATCCAACCTTTGATGACCTGCAACCGTTGCAGCGGTGCACTCCCGGCATCAGCCTGAGCCCATAGGGCAAACCGGGGCACGGGGTTGTCTGTGCCGCTGAAGTCTGACGGGCCAGACGCGGTTAGCTCGCCGCCCATCGCAACACCCGTCGCATAGGCCTGCGCTATGCCGTCCGCGCTCTCCAGCACGTCATCCGGCAATGCGTAGCCGGCAAAGAAGCGCAATCGTATGCGCGGCCCAGAGGTTGCAAAGGTTTCTTTGCGTCGGAACGCAGCATAAATGGCATCGCGGGTATTCTCTTCCGCCCACACTGCGGCCAGGCCCGAGGCACCAAACTCCGGTTGTTGACCACCGGTGAATTTCTCGCC
>CAZWMD010000138.1:1172-4834 GCA_964634815.1 uncultured Pseudomonadales bacterium
GCCACTGGCGACACGCCCATAAAAAAACCATGGTCCGTGACGCCGTAAAAATCCAGCGGTTCCTCCAGCTGCATCTCAAACCCGGCAGAGTGCTTAATGGGCTCGCCTTTGGCAAAGCGATAGGCGTCATCCGGCGACGCCAGGGTGCCAAAGGCATAAGCATCAAATGAGTATTTGGTATGCACGTGCAGATCGCCGAAGTAGGCATTTCGGTTAGGGTTTGGTGTCGGCCTGTCGCTGCCTGCCTTTCTAAGCTGTGGTTGATTACCTCGATCCACAATCTTGTGTTCAGTTTCAAAAATGGGCTGAGCAAGTGCGGTGCGCTGCGCATCGGTCAGCGCATTTGAGCCCCGACCACAACCTGTCGCCGATAGAATGCCCAGGGCTAAACACCACAACACCAGCAGGCGCCCAGAAAATCGGCTTATCACAATTCCTCCCTACCCTTAGGTATCGTTCACCTGATTTACTACGACTGTGGCACATAAGCGATGGGCGACGACCATGCTCGCTCTTGCAGGGTTGCCGCCAAATCCGGGCGCGGCTCGGTACCCGCACGAATGGCATCCCAGGTACTCCAGCGACAGGTTGGATTTTCCAACACTCGCGCGTAATAAAAGGCGCGCTGACTGGCATCAAAGTTCGGATCGCTCCACACTGTCCGCAACTCAGAAGCCCCTGTGCGTGCCTTATAAGAGCAATCACTGAGATCAACCTCAGCGCCGTTGTCGGGACAACGGCCGGTCTTGATGTTTACCGGAACACCCTCTGCGCAAGCAACATCCACCACCTGTTCATGGGTTTCGCCATCAGCGTCAATCCAGCCTTTGATGATCTGCAGGCGCTGTAATGGCGCACTGCTGGCATCAGCCTGGGCCCAGAGCGCAAACTGTGGCGCAGCCCCAGTCCCGTTAAGATCCGTTCCCATGGTCACCCCAGTTTCGTAAGCTGTTCGAATACCGTCGGCTCGTTCGAACAAATCTTTGGGCAGGTCAAAACCCGCAAAAAAGCGCAATCGAATGCGCGGCCCCGAGGTGGCAAAGGTTTCTTTGCGCCGCAGCGCCGCATAGATGGATGCCCGGGTGTTCTCTTCGGCCCACACCGCGGCCAGGCCCGAGGCACCAAACGACGGCTGCGCGCCGCCAATGTAGGTTTCACCTTCCACTTCGTCCATGGCCTGGGGTGCTGCGGTGTTAAAGAGAAACCCTTCTACAACGCCAAAGGGCACGGCGCCGCGCAGCTGGCCATCAGCAGACAGAATACCCAGCTTGGAGTTGAAGTTAGATTCATCGTTCTCTGCAGCTCCCGTGTGTGTGTCGCTCGAACCAATCACCCCAAACGTATAAGGGTTGGTTATCCCTTGAGCTTCCAGTACCAATCCACGGCGCAATGCGTCTCTTACATAACTGCCTTCGGGTTGGCTCGGCAAACTGGTGGCTACCCGATACTCCATTAACTCAAAGTCCGCCCATTCATCTGTTGTCGACAACGCAGGGTGGGTTTCAGACGTGCCTTTGATTTGCGTAATTTCAACCAGGGGTTCGTTGCGAATCCGCTGCACCGCGTAATCATCATCAATCGGATCACCAGCCCAATCCACCAACTTAAACATCTGCCCGTTAGAACCATTGGAGTTGTGCGGAATGGCCATAGATTCGACCCCCGCCTCTCTTAGCCCGTCCATCCAGGTCCACAAGTCTTCTGGATTGTTGGAGTGCAGACGTGAAAACGGGATCTCCGGCACCCGATCGCTATCTTCAAACACCACATTACGGTGTAAATTTCCGCGATCATCGGAGCCTGTGGTGTACTCATAAGCCACAAAGGTTGTGAAGCGTCCGGGGTCGTTGTGTCTGTCAGCGGCCTCTACAGAATCAGCCCAGGCGCGGCGAGTAATCGCCAGGGTTTCTTCTGGATCAATCTCCCCACTTGCAATACCCGGCACCAACCCCGCCAGGAGCCCTGCAAAACTCCCCACCCGATCTGGCAAACTCCATCGATCCATGTTGTCGGGCGCATTTAGATTATGCAGAACTTCTGTGAAGGAGTACTTGGAAAACTCACTGCTGGTATCTGCCGCTACCGGTGCAACCCCCATGAACATGGCGTGGTCGGTGACGCCATAAAAATCCAGGGGCTGGGCGAGCTGCATGTCAAATCCGGCTGGATGCTTAATCGCTTCGCCTTGAGCAAACCGATAGGCATCATCCGGCGTTGCCAGAGTGCCAAAGGCGTAGGCATCAAACGAATAAGTGGTGTGCACATGCAGGTCACCAAAATAGGCGCTGCGATCCGGGTTTGGGCCAGGCACGACTCTGCGATCAACTATGTTGTGGTTAGTCTCAAACAACGGATCGCTAAAACCTAAAGGCCGTTGATTCAAATTTGACGCGTTTTCGTCACCGCCACAGGCTGTAAAAAGCAAAGCAATCGCAACAAACGCAAGCACAATCAAACTGAATCGCATTAGTTTGCTCCTGAGATGGTGGTATTGAGGACCGGGCGATATTAGCTTTCTGGCATCTATATTTAGCATTATGCTAAGTTATCGAGGTAAGATTATGACGGACGCTACAGAGCACCGCAACTGCGGCTGAAGCAGCGTTCTGGGTATCCGCTTGAACAGGAACGTTAAATGGCTCGAACAGCGCAAGCAGCAAAAGTCGACCGAAAGCGCGATCGCGCCGCAACAGAACAACGGTTAATCGAATCAGCCCTCGAACTAATTCGCAAAAACGGCGTGCTCGCGGGACTGAACCTAAGAGAAGTGGCCGCAGGCGCCGGGGTAAATCGGGGCAACATCTATCACTACTTTGGTTCCCGGCAAGAACTACTGCGCACCGCAATAAACCGGCGCTTTGATGCGGTGCTCGACAGGCTGTTAGCGAGCAAGCGCGACATCCCTTTTGTCACGCGCCGTCTGAGTTCGATCACGGGCAGAGACCGCATCAACGACAGCCAATTGCGTGCCCTGCTCATACTTGACGGCGATGACTCGGTAGATCCCATGCCGCAGTTTGAAGCCGCGGTCAGTCGACTGCGTCAGGACGTAATAGATGGCGACATAGATCGCGCCCACGACCTCGAAGCGTTGCACGCCACACTGACAGCATTGTCTCGTGGTTATCGGATTTTTCGGGCACCAATCGCCAAGCGAATGGGGATTAGCGCAAAGGCACTAGATGAGCGAGTGGCTAAGGTTGTCCGAGGCTGGCTGGAGGGGATGCAGTAGCGACAAGATGCAGTAGCTACAAAAATGGTGTTTTAATGGGGCCTATTGTCACTTATTGACACCATCCTGGCAGAGTCTGCCTCTGCACCGGGAAAGCACTAAAGCGTAACTTGAGTGTGTTGCCATGGTACCAACGAGAGATTCAATGAGCGCACACAGCCAGCTATCGAGCGATGCCCTGTTCAAGCAGATGCTGCAGTCTCCCACCCTCGCCATGCCAACAGTGCTTCTTTGTTTCGGACTTTTAGCGGGTATTGGGGCTACATGGCATTTTGCACTGGCTGGCGCATTGCCCATGTGGGCCGGTTGCGTGATTAACGGCTTTCTCGCTTACGGCATGTTCAGCATTGCCCACGACGGCTTGCATCGAGCGATCTCCAGTGTGCCCTGGGTGAATGAGCCAATGGGCGCCATAGGCTTATTTTTTCTA
>CAZWMD010000139.1:0-4545 GCA_964634815.1 uncultured Pseudomonadales bacterium
ACCACCCAACGACCATCTGCACTCATGGGCTCCAGAGGGGTTAAATCAAAAAGAAGCTGTTGCCCGTCTCCTACAACTTCGATACTTCTGTCGATGAGGCGGTCATAGTGAACCAGGCGGCCACCCTGACGATTATTAATATTCTCGAATTGAGCGAAGGTGAAGAACCGCGCATCTGGGCTCATGTTCAGGAAGCGATCAGTGATATCAGCTCTTCCAATAGGCAGCGGTTCAAGCGTTCCGGTTGTGCGATTGAAAACTACCCATCCGACACCATTAATACGATTCCTGATATCAGGCGGAAAGTCGTTCAGTACCTCAGAAGGCAAGTCACCCAAATGATAAATCAGAACCTCTTGTCCGTCGTTGCTGAGTGTTTCAATGCGCCGACGCCGCAACAGATTAACCGGCAGCAGGGAAAGGCTGTCATCGCGTAAATCAAGCAGATAAAAATTGTTGTCGCCATCTACAGTGTCGTCGGTGAGATTGGTGGCCTCGCTGGCAAACGCCAACCAGTTGCTATCGCCACTAAATGCCTGCAGCGTTAATGGCGCGTTTGCCCCTAGGGCGACAAATCGACTGCTATTGGTTGTGCGATCGAAAATCTCGAGCTGCCAGCCGCCGTTGTTGTTTTCAACGGCTCTTACAATGGTTGTGGCGTCGGGTGATAGAAGTAATTGGGTATTGTCCAAGGTTGGTTGCGAAGCAAATTCGCTAACAACGCCAGTCTCCATAATCAGACTGTACAAGCGTGCTGAATTCCCTGCTTCCTCAGTCAGATTGGTTGCCGAGGACCAAAAAATAAGCTCGCGATTGTTGTTGAATAGGGCGAGAGCGACACTGCTGTCGTTAGCTTCTGGCACAAGGCCGATAGTTTGGTCTTCGGCTCTATCGTACAAGTACATTCGGAGGAAGGATGGTAATTGTGGCGAAGTGGAGCCGGTGGGCGCAATGACGTTGTCCGCTTGTGAGCTGTAGATTACAAAACTGCCATCGTCAGCGATGATGGGCCTGACGGCGTCTACGTTGAGTGAGCGAATGGTGAGCGGTGCGTCTTCCGCTCGACTTAACAGTTCAGCCTGAGCGTGCGCCATCAGCGAGAAAAGGCTTGCGCATGCACTAACAAAGAGGGCTTTGCAAAAGCTGCCGGGTCTCATTCCTGGACTCGTTCTCGGCTCGGAGTATGACCAAGAGCGTAGCACATCCTTTTGAAGCACTAGTGTATATTTACTCTGCCTGTGTTTGTCTAACTAAAAAGAACTGGGCAAGGACGTTAGATTTTACCTAACTGGAGTTAGCCACCAGAAACTGATGAATGAAGGCCTCTATGGCATTGGCAAAGGGTGGCACAAACAGCAGACCTGCTATCCAAAAAACTGAAAGCACTGCACACAAGATTAGATAGCTTCTTGTCTTCATTGGGGGTTACCTCTGTTACCTCTTGGCGCCAGTTCAAATATCCAGGTATCGCCGTTGTCGACGGCCGCAACAGATTTTGCAATGGCCTCTGGTGTTGCTCCACCGCCGTACTTTTGTGTGCTTACTTTTGCGACTGCAGCAACTACCGTGGGGTCGGTTACGCGGATGAGCTGGCGTTGATAGCGTACGCCGTTAATACGGGCAACCGCCAGGCCATCACCTGCTTCTGCTTTAAACGCCCAGTCTTTCCAAAGTTTGCCCAGGGTGGAGCGCATGTAGCCGGAGGGCACATACAGTTTGTTGCCGGTTTCCATCACAAAGATGCGTCGTGATCCCAGTGGATTTTCCAGCTGTAACTCGATGGTGAATACGTCATTTATGAAAGACCAGTCAGGCTCGGGACCAGTGTGCATAGAGCCGCTAACTAATGCACCGCCCGGGAAGAGTCGTGAGGGACCATCTGCGTCTTTGTAGACGAGGCGTAGCGTGATCAGCGTGAGAGCCAGTAGCAGTGCCAGTATGCCGAAAATTTGAACAACAATTCGTAGCAAGATGAATTCCTTTTACAGGGGCGACGATCGTGCCACGGGAGAGAACCAGAGTATAGGGTCGAGTAACGAACCTCAGGGGACTGATCTACGTAGGTGTGAGAGAATTCTCCTGGTTTTTAGGGGAGTAATAGTGTCCCTAAGTCAGGCAGACGGAGAAATAGATGCCGAGAGAATGGGTTATCAATGACTACAATGGGTTTGAAGGCTTAGAGCTTCAATCATGTGATATTCAGGATCCAGGCGCCTCTGAAGTTCGTTTGCGCATCGAGGCATTTGCGCTGAACTGGGGCGACAACGATCTGATGCATGACAACTATTCGTTCAGCTTTTCTGGCTTTCCTGCGCGTATCGGGATGGAGGCGGCAGGCATAGTCGAAGCAGTTGGCGCTGAGGTAGAAGTTATAGCTATTGGCGATCGGTATTGCACCTTGCCGTACTTTTACGACCGGCGAGGTGCTAGTGCTGACACATTGATTATCGATCAAGCCTATATAACCAGAGCTCCCGACGGTTTAACGGCGGTAGAAGCTGCTTCTATCTGGATGCAGTTCTTAACGGCTTACTTTCCGATTGTAGAAATGGCCAAGGCTGCCCCTGGGATTAATATTCTCGTACCCGCAGGCACAAGTACCGCTGGAAGTGCCGCGCTGCAAATCGGGCGGATGCAGGGTGCCCACATGATCAGCACATCCAGATCGGAAGCGAACCGCCAAATCTTGCTCGACAATGGCGCGGATCACGTGTTCATAGATGACGGCAGCGATATCCAGGCTTTCTTAACTGACACCACTGATGGCGTTGGCGTCCATTGTTCTTTTGACCCCGTGGGTGGCGATTTCATGGAGCGTTATGCTGCCGGGATGGCCAAAAACGGGAAACTGGTTTTGTACGGCGCGCTTACGGGCTCTTATTCTCATCCACCATTTTTACCCATGATTCAGAACAGCCTCTGGTTTCATGCCTATTCGTTATTCAACTATGTTGAGGATACAGAAGCGTGTAAGCGTGGCCGAGATTTTGTCTATCGTTCTCTCGCTGAAGGTACCCTTAAACCCACTATAGATCGCGTCTTTCCCATGGAAGGTTATGTGGACGCATGGCGCTATTTGAAGGGGGCACGCACAACTTATGGAAAGGTGGTGATTGAAGTCGATTCGGCTTCCTAACGAGGCCAGCTATTTTTGCTTTGCCCGGTATAGCAGTGACAACACACTCACCAGGCTTGCTGTGGCAAGCGCATCAAGCGACGCTACGCCGGTAAGCACAAGGTCACTGTATTGTGCAGTGAATCCAACGCCAGAGCCGATCAGCCACGCGGCCAACCCCCAGACTCTGATTGCAGGCTGCTCCTCGAGCGCAGTGTCATCAAAGTCAAAACGCCGGAACACCGCTTCGAGCACATAGATCGCTCCGATAGGGGGGATGGTGACGCCCAGAATCACGAGAAACTGCACGAGGTAGTCCTGGGCACGAAGGTAAGCCAGCGCTGTACCCAACACACCCAGAACAACCACAATCTGCTTCAATCGCTGTGCGCCGCCAATGGTTGCGATGCTTAGCCCGGATGAATACAGGCACAACACGTTGCTTGACCAGGCGCCCAGGGTGAGAAGCAGGAAAGCTGGCACTGCGAGACCCAAGATAGCCATAACTTGCAGAAGATCAGAGTTGCCGGTGCTTAAACTGGGTACAGCAGCGAGAAACAAGATGAGTGGGTACGCAACACCAAGTGCCAGAAACACAGCCCAGGATGAGCTGCGCACGCTCGCGGCAAATCGACTGTAGTCGGGCTGAATAATAACCCCGGCAATGTAAGTTCCCACAACTGCCGAAATGGCAGTTTTTAATGTGAACGCACCGCTGCCAGGAATTACCGATTCAACGGCTACTTCCTTTGCAAAGCTCCGTGATGCAGCGTAGAGCAAGAACAGCACCATCAACGGCACAAGATACAGCGCCAGTTTGTCGATACCTGTAAAGCCCTTAACGGTGACATAGATCATCAATGCGCTTGCGACAAGGACGGTAAGAAACGCAGGTACGGTAATGCCCAGTCCGTCTGCCAGAATCTGCTGGGAGGCCTGGCCCAGGAAATTACAGATCACGCCATACCAACCCACAAGCGACAATGCGATCATCAGGTTGACAAGCTTTGCTCCCTGCCGACCAAACGCATACTGAGTGAGAATGTAGGTCGAGACCCGGGATCGCGCACCGACATAGCTCGTTGCAGCCCCCAACAAGCCAAGCACAAGGCAGCCAAATCCAAAAGCTAATGCAGAATCGCGATAGCCCAGCGAGCCGCCAATCTCCGCTGCCACCAGAAACACCGAAAACCCAATAGTGCCGCCGATGATAATGAGCGCAATATGCAGAGCGCTCGTTCTCGCCTCACTCGGTACTTGACCGGCAACAAAGTCGGAACTTGGCTGACTTTTGGCGACGTCATTCAAAACAAGCTAACCCGCACTAACGCCATACACTTCGGATGCCCTGGCGGGTGATAGATAGCCGTTACGAATGTCATCCAAAATTTGTTCCTTGGTGCGATTCTTCGGATCGCCGTAACCACCAC
>CAZWMD010000140.1:0-4377 GCA_964634815.1 uncultured Pseudomonadales bacterium
GTCATCGATTTGTAGCATTAAGCCGATATTGCGCCATAATTAGCGCCCAACGGCTCTTCGGACAATTTGCCACAAGGCAGGGTGTCTGCGCCTAACGAGTAGCGAATCATGCGCTTCAGCCATAATTTCCTCTTCCATCCAGCCTGCAATACAGAATGTTGCCTACCGTGAATACTCGGTTGCGACACAATGCTGCTGCCCGGCTGGCTGCGCGAACCCGGCGTCGATTCTCTATTACCGGGTTGCTTGAGCGGCTGGGTCGTCGGCAAAAGCAGGCCATCGCTGTTGCGACCGATGCCTGCGCTTTACCGCTCGCACTGTGGTTTGCGCTGTGGCTGCGTCTGAGCCCGTTAACCCCCGATCTCAACGAATTCTGGCCTGCCTTTGTAGTGGCCGCGCTTATTTGCATACCGGTGTTTGGTCGGCTGGGACTGTATCGTCAGGTTGTGCGCTACGTTGGTCCCGATGCCTTTTTCACCGTGGTAAAGGGTGTCACCGTTACCGCTCTGGTTATAGCAGCGGTTGCCTACCTGGTGCCGTTGCAAGGTTTCCCGCGTTCGGTACCCATTATTTTCTGGATGCTGGCGCTTGCCTATGTTGCCGGGACCCGATTTGCTGTGCGCGGTATTTACACCTGGATGATGCATGCCGGCGGGCTGCGTGAACCGGTGTTGGTGTGGGGTGCCGGCTCCAACGGTGCTGAGCTTGTGCGCGCATCCCGAACTCAAGGTGAACTTGAGGTGGTTGCTTTTATCGATGACAAGCCAGCGGTGCAGGGCAACTACATCGACGGCGTCTTTGTGTATCCGCCGGACCAACTTGCTCAGGTGCTCGAAAAGAAAAACGTCCGTGAGGTACTGGTCACCGTGTCCAGTGTTGCCACCTCAAGGCGCGCAAGAATTCTCCGCGCGCTTGAGCCACACGCCGTTCACGTTCGACTGATTCCCGACATGACAGACCTCTTATCGGGGCGGGATTCATTACTGAATGCCCGGGAAGTTGAGATTCAGGATTTATTGGGGCGCGATGCGGTTGAGCCGCTGGATCACTTGATGAAGGGGTCAGTGCAGAGCAAGTCGGTGATGGTGACTGGAGCGGGGGGATCCATCGGATCAGAACTCTGTCGGCAGATTGTTGCGCAAAAACCGCGTCTGCTCATTTTGCTTGATCAATCTGAATACGGTCTCTACAACGCCCACAAGCAGATGCTTGAACTCACCAGGCAAGAAGAATTGCCAGTAATCATTATTACGGTGCTGGGTTCGGTGACAAACCGCGTGTTGATGGAGCGCACACTGACCACACATTCGGTAGACACCATCTATCACGCGGCAGCCTATAAGCATGTCAGCCTGGTTGAGCGTAATGCCATTCAGGGCATCACCAACAATACCTTTGGCACGCTTTACGCGGCAGAAGCGGCGATTGCTGCCGGGGTATCCAACTTCATTCTTATCAGTACCGACAAGGCTGTTCGAACCACAAGTGTCATGGGAGCAACAAAACGGCTAGCCGAAATGGTGTTGCAAGCGCTCCAAGAGACCACCAATAGCACAACCTTTTCGATGGTGCGCTTTGGTAACGTGTTGGGCTCTTCAGGGTCTGTGGTACCGCTGTTTCTTGAACAGATCGAGCAGGGCGGTCCGGTTACGGTGACGCACGCAGAAGTCACCCGCTATTTCATGACCATTCCGGAAGCAGCCCAGCTGGTGCTGCAGGCTGCCAGCATGGCCCGGGGTGGCGACGTTTTTCTGCTGGATATGGGCAGGCCAATAAAGATTCTCGATCTTGCCAAGCGGATGATCCGACTCAAGGGGTTTCGGCCAAAAACCGACAACACACCAGAGGGTGATATCGCCATTGAGATCACAGGACTCAAGCCTGGTGAAAAGCTCTATGAAGAGCTGTTAATGGGCGAGGCGGCGGCGGGTACCGATCATCGGAAAATCATGCGGGCCGAAGAAGACTTTGTGCCCTGGAGCGAGTTGCGCGGAGCGCTGTTTGCGCTTGAGCACGCTTGTGAGTCTTTTGATGTTGAGGCGATCAAGGCGTTTCTCGAGAACGTTGTTGAAGGCGCTGACCTGTCTGCGGAGTTGGTAGATCTCACTACCAGCGCTGATGTGTTGCCGTTTCGCCCGGGCGAGCGCTGAGTTAAGCTTTAGGTGTGCAACACCACGAAGAACATCTTATCGAGCGCATGTGGATCGAGTTCTCTCGCGGCAAAACCGTGACCAACTCCGTATGCAGTGATTTCTTCTTTACGATGGTTCGTCCGGAGCGCAATTTCAGTCATCTGAATGCCTTTGAAGTGCTCGACACCATCGTCAACTGCGATCTGCCTGTTGGCCACGACCGGCCGTTGGTGCGTAAGCGCAAACCGCTAGTGGGGCACGACCTGGGCGTTCAGTCAGACAGGCTGCCCACCCTGGAGGTGATTGAAGAAACCACCGTCGAAATCACTATAGAGACACCCGCTGTACCAGACACCGTACCGGACCCGGTTTAAACCGGCGATGTCTGCAGACGATCGAAATAATACTGCGGCCAAACTCTGGTCGCCGGTGTGCGATCAGATGGGCATTGCTCACCCGATCTTCGGCTTTGCGCATTCTGTACATGCAGTGGCAGCCATCAGTAATGCTGGCGGGATTGGTGTTTACGGGGCAACCCGGCGCTTTCCTGAGGAAATAAAGGCGGAGCTCGCCCAGATCAGGTCGCTGGTCGGTGATAAGCCTTTTGGTGTTGACCTCGTCTTGCCGCCAGGCATGCCCGAGCACAACTCTCGAGAAGAGATCGAAGCGCAGATTCCTGTTGCCCATAAAGACTTTGTGGCCAAGGCAATTGATGAGTTCCGCGTGCCTGATGCCAGTGAGCCCGGCATGCGTACGCGCTTTATTCGCAGCAAAGAAATCGAAGACGCCCAGTTGCGCGCGGTTATTGAAAGCGATGTCGATCTGTTTGCGTGTGGTATTGGGGCTCCGCGTGATGCCGTTCAGGATGCCAAGGCCCGGGGCAAAACCACCCTTGCGTTGATTGGCGCACCTCATCATGTGGAGCGTTCCCGCGCGGCCGGAGTAGATATTATTGTTGCTCAGGGCTATGACGCCGGCGCTCATACCGGTCCCATTGGCACTTACTCTCTGGTGCCACAAATTGTCGATGCGGCAGGTGATATCCCGGTGTTGGTTGCCGGCGGTGTGGCAACCGGCAGACATATAGCCGCAGCGCTCGCGATGGGCGCGCAAGGGGTATGGATGGGTACGGCCTGGCTGCTCACTGACGAACATATGGACCATATGCATCCGGTTAACGCTGAGAAACTTGCAGCCGCTGGCAGTGGCGATACGGTGATTAGCCGGAGCGAAAGTGGCAAAACCTTTCGCATGGTGCGCACCGGCTGGAGCGAACTCTGGGAACGGCCCGACGCCCCGGATCCACTGAAAATGCCCTATCAGGATGTGTTGGTTGGCGACCTGTTGGGCGCCATTGATGAACACGATATCGAACCGCTGATTCATTCCGGAGCAGGCCAGAGTATTGGCTATTTTGATCGCGTAAGACCGGTGCAAGCCGTTATGGATGAACTGGTTCGCGATGCCACTAAAGCGCTGGTCCGCCAGCAAAGCTACCTCAGATAGTCGTTAGCCCGGTGCAGATCTCCGCAGCACCTACCCAAACTGACGCTCGCATCCAGTCGCTTGATGTGGTTCGCGGCGTTGCCTTGCTGGGCATTCTGCTGATGAACATTATTGGCATGGGCATGCTCTCAAGTGCTTATTTCCATCCCCTGGGAGGGCTTGCCGGTGCTGGTACCAGTGTGCTCGATCAGCGGCTCTGGGTTGTTAGTGAGCTGCTGTTTGAGGGGTCAATGCGCGCGTTGTTCAGCATGCTGTTTGGTGCCGGGGTAGTGCTTTTCACCACCACCAAAAGCGGCGCGCTGCACTACGGTCGCACCTTCTGGTTGTTTTGTTTTGGCTTGCTCGACGCCTACCTGCTGCTTTGGAGTGGCGATATTCTGTTGGTGTACGCGCTTGCTGGAGCGCTGCTGTATTTTGCCCGGCAGGCATCGGTTCGCCGCCTGGTCGCCCTGGCCGTCATATTATTGGTGTTGCTTGGGCTGGTTCGAGCGGCCTCGGTATACGGGCTTGGTGAGTCCAAAGCAGCCCATGAACGGGTGGCGGCAGCGGCCATCGCTGGCACCGCAGCAGATCCGGAAGATGTCAGATTTGCCGCTGACTGGTCTGAGTTTGCAGCCGACGTGCTGAAGCCCGAAACAGCCCAACGTGCAGAGATTGAAGCCCGACGTGGGGGCTACTCTCAGGCCTTTGCCTGGAACGCTGGAGTTGTTACAAACACGCTGCTGTTTGTGGTGCCAGT
>CAZWMD010000141.1:0-4326 GCA_964634815.1 uncultured Pseudomonadales bacterium
CCAGCGCCTACGAATTTCTGGGCGACGATGACCTGGCTTTTTCGCGCTACACCAGCCAGCAATTCTTCGACCAGGAAATCGACACCCTGTGGCCAACGGTCTGGCAATGGGCTTGCCGTGAAGAACACATACCCAATCCCGGCGACTACTACGTTTACGATGTTGGCCCTTACTCGATTATCGTGACGCGAACTCAAACCAACGATATCAAGGCCTTTGCAAATTCCTGCCCACATCGCGGTATGGCCTTCTTCAACCCCGGAGAAACAGGGTCGGGCAAACAGTTTTTCCGTTGCCCTTTTCACGGCATGGCCTGGGAACTTGATGGCAGCCTTCGCGAGGTGCCCTGCCGCTGGGATTTCCCACACATCAAGGATGAGGAGTTCTCTCTAAGCGAAGTACAAAGCGGCGTCTGGGGTGGCTTTGTGTTTATCAATCTGGATCCAGACGCGCAGCCGCTCAATGAATTTCTTGAGGTACTGCCAGATCACTTCGCGCATCAGCCCCTGGAAAACCGCTACGTTGCCATGCACACCTCCAAGGTATTACCCGGCAACTGGAAAATGTGTATGGAGGGGTTTCTCGAAGCCTTTCACGTACTAGCCACACACCCGGAGGGGCTGCGCCATTCTTCCTGGGCAAACACGCAATACGATATTTTTGGCAAGAACGTCACGCGCTTTTTGCAAAACCTGTCGAGTGGTAACCCGCACTATCACCGGGAGCTCAGTCAACAGGAATTGTATGAAGGGCTGGGTTACAAAGGAAAAACACTGCCCGAAGGCATGACGGCGCGAGACGCTCACGCAAGCGCACTGCGTCACTCCAAGGGCGAAGAACTGGGCGTGGATCTCAGTGAGGTCAGTACCAGTGTCATGCTGGATTCCATTGAGTACCACCTGTTTCCAAATGCCTGTTTCTTTCCAGGCATTGTTATTCCGCTGATCTATCGGTTCCGCCCGCTGACGGTAGACACCTGCATCCACGAGATCATGTTGCTGAATCCAGTTCCAGAGAACGGCGAGCGCCCGCCGCCAGCTAAAAAAATCGAGCTCGGCATCGATGACTCCTACACCAGCATTCCAGACTTTGCGCTCGCGGCCGTCCTCGATCAGGACACGGAAAATTTCGCACGGCAAAGTGCCGGTATGAAAGCCGCACGAAAACCCGGACAAACCCTGGGAAACTACCAGGAAGCCCGCATTAGACGGTTCCATATGACGCTGGATGAGTATATGGGTCAATAAGGCTCAGTCGACATAGGGCTCAGTCGACTGAAGGCAAGGGTTTCTCCGCCACCCCCTGAAAGTCGGTAATCTCGTTATATTGATCACCTGCGCGCGGCTCTTTTGTGTAGTAGTAAAACGCTAAAGATCGGCGCGTTACGGGTTCGGGTGCACGCCACTCTCGAGGATGGCCGTGGAAACTGCGTTTGTCGGTCTGGAACACCACGCAACGATTGAACCGTGGAGCGAGCCGCCTGGCGCACAGCCCGCCACGCTTCGGCGCATCCGTCCATAGCTCCAGTTCGCCCCCATAGCCTTCTTGCCAGTCCTCACACAGATAGACCAAAAGATTAAGTCGCCGATAGAGTTTTAGACGAGAGTAGTAGTTGAAATCGGTGTGCACATCGAGAATGCCGCCGGACAAAATCTGGTGCATCCCCCCACCGGTGAAAAAGGGGTCGGGTACAAGATCATCGATGCCGGTAAGCGTTTCCAGATACTGCAAAAACGGCGCGCTATTGAATTCTTCCAGAGCCCAGCGAAACTCATCCTCAAGCAGATCAAATCTGCTGCTGTCACCAGGCCCTTGTTTTCCATACTGCCCCGGATGCCGGGTACGCCAGTCAAGCCAGACCTCATGGTGGGGTTCTGGAAAATGACTGCTCAAAAACTCGCAGTGGGGCCTGGCCAAAAAATCGTCAATCACCGCATGGGGAAATGGCTGTGCTGCCGCAAAGGCCTTTGCATGCGCCTTGTCTTCCTGGCCTCGTCTATCCAGCCAGGCCTGGCTCAGTCGATACGGTACTTTGGAGTTGGAGGTCACGGACACCAGGTTATTTATTCACACTCAGGCAATCCGCCTCAGCGATTACGATGGTTGACCATCAGCACGCAACGACAGCCGATAAACAGCGCAGCGCCGGCGAGCGCCAACGACGCCCAAAGATTGGCGACCGACAAGGGTGCTACCAGCCACAAAAGTCCATAGAGCGCGCCACTGAGCATGACAGAGCTGCCCACAAAACTCAGTAGCCGCTCAGCGAGCGCTGTCTCGACCCAGCGCCGGGCAATCGACACC
The DNA here is from genome assembly GCA_964634815.1 of uncultured Pseudomonadales bacterium. GTDB lineage: Bacteria > Pseudomonadota > Gammaproteobacteria > Pseudomonadales > Azotimanducaceae > JALZVT01. Next base: position 2,305 of record CAZWMD010000141.1, read on the forward strand.
AGTTGAAAGGGTAAAAAACGACCAAAGACAATCAAACCACCGCCAATCATTACACCAATGAGACGCCGTACACCGGCGATATCGAGGATGCCAAGACCCTCGCTGAGCCGCAGCAACAAGGGGATGAGCACCAATAAGCCTGTACCAATAAGCGTAAACCCCAACGATCTGCGAATGGGATGGGGCGCTGACGCAAGGGTTGGAATTCGATGCAAACCCAGCAATGCCAGGGGCAAAAAGCTGCCAGCAGCAAACCAGACCAGAACGTGCTGCGGCTGCGTCATCACCAAAATGAGCGCGGCAACCACCACACAGACACAAACAAGGCCAAGGGCACGATCAAGTGCCAGGGGCAGGTTCAGCCCTGCCCAACCGAGGCCTGGTTGCGCTTTGGCGGATCGGACAGCCGTTGATCGAACACGCGAGATTTCAAATTGGGTGGTATCGGACACCGTTCACTCCTCTACTGCAGCATCAGCGCGACGCCCGCCTGCTGATTCGCAACTCGAAGCCAAAGCTCTGGGTAAAGGTCAGCAAAGCTTCTTCGAGCACACTTAGGTTAATACTGTAAGTAACTGTTTTTCCATTCTTTTCTGAAGTTACTAATCCTGCCTCTTTGAGCACTGTGAAATGCGCTGACATCGTCGGTCGTGACACCTCAAATTGATCTGCAAGCTCACCAGCCGAGCGCGGCTGATTGCGCAACAACGTAAGAACCCGCCGCCTTGTGGGATCAGCAAGTGCTTTAAATACAGAAGCCATTTAGACATTTAGCTAAATATCTAAATAATAAGCAAGTGAATATTGACCCAAGTGTGACTAATTTTGAAAAAGGCGCCCCTCAGGGCGCCACAGAGCTAGGGCGCGTCGGCTGGCCGGACCAGCAGCTTGCCCATGTGACCACCGACAAACATCTTGTGAAGCGCCTCTGGAAAGGCGTCAATGCCTTCTTCTATCTGCTCAGGAAGCTGCAAGCCCGCCTCCATCCACTCGAGAATCTGCGCGGAAAACGCAGGAAACTCACTGGCGTAATGGTCAACAGTGAATCCGCGCATGCTGGCGTTACGCTCAGCAATTCGCAGATACAGCTTCGGACCCCGAACATCCCCCAGATCACTGTATTGGCTGATCGCCCCGCAAAGCACTACTCGCGCGCCCATACGAATTCGATCAAGGGCATCGTCCAGAATCTCGCCGCCCACGTTATCGAAAAACACATCAATACCGTCAGGCACCAGGGCATCCAGTTGGCCACCAACGTCTCCTGCCTTGTAGTCAACGGCCCCATCGATGCCGATGGTCTCGGTGAGCCAGCGAGTTTTGGCTTCGCCCCCAGCTATGCCGATCACTTTGGCGCCGGAGTGTTTGGCAAGCTGACAGGCCACGGTACCCACCGCTCCAGCCGCACCAGATACCACCACGGTTTCACCTGCAGCCACTTCACCTACACGAACCATACCGGCATACGCGGTAAGCCCGGTGGTCATGCCCAGCAAGCCCAGAAACAGCGACGGCGACTGATTGCCTGGTTCAATCTTCTGAAACCCTGCGGCAGGTCCCTGAGCAACGGATTGCGCCATTGTGGCTCCGGCCACCCAATCGCCTACGGCATAGCCCTCTGCACTGGATTCCACAATCTTGCCAACACCCAACGCCATAACGGGCTCCCTGAGTCCAGCGTGACCATGGAAGCCAGCCGCATCACCAAGCGTGGTACGGATGAAGGCATCAACCGAGACATGAGACACCTGAACACGGACATCACCCTCAGCCAGCGGACCAAGCGACACCGTTTCCACCTCGAAGTTGCTCGCATCAACAATGCCTTCCGGCCGTTCCGTCAACACTACACGTCGATTTTCCACTTCTAATTACTCCTTCAAGTTCAATCAACAATTTGAGCCAATACATTAAGCCAGTACATTAAGCCAATACGGCATCTTCCGGCGCGGTGACATAGGGACCGCTTTCTTCAACCTGACAAAACAGGGTTTTGAATCGCCACCCGGCATCGGTGCGCAC
>CAZWMD010000142.1:0-4304 GCA_964634815.1 uncultured Pseudomonadales bacterium
AGAGCTAGCATAGTTGTTGCTACCCTAAATGATGTTGAAGAAATTCGCCCCGTAGCGCATCTAAACACAGAATCCAAATGTAGCTGGTTTCAAATAAGCGACGGGTTGCCGCAGTTTCTTTCAGCTCCAAGCCCAACTGAGTTCAGGCAATTGCTGCAAAATTAGAGATATGCCAAATATTAAACTCTTCGAACTTGGGCCAACTCGATCCAGTCGAGCCAGATGGGCATTACTAGAAGCGGGCTTGGAATTTGAATCCTTGGGAAACAACATCGATGTGTTTAAAAGCGCTGAGCTTCACAAAGTTCACCCACTAGGAAAGCTACCCGCAGCAATAATTAACGACCAACCGCTATTTGAATCAGCAGCGATCGTAACCGCCATAGCTGACCTGGTTCCAGAAAAGGAGCTAATTGCCAAACCGGGTACCTGGTCTCGAAACCTTCACTATCAGTGGGTGAGTTTTGCATTAACAGAAATGGAGAGTTTTGTTCAGAGCAATGAGATCAACACCATCGATTTCATTTTGCCTGAAGAACAGCACGTTAAAGAAATAATCAAACAAAATTCAGCGCTTTACCAGAAAGGAGCTACGGTGCTGGAAACTGCACTGCGCGACAAGATGTTTCTGGTTGATAATCGATTCTCGGTGACCGATATTATGGTGAGTTACACGGTTAACTGGGGGTATAACGACGGACTCATCGATGATTTTCCGAACCTGATTGCATACCTCAAGCGACTTTACGCACGAGAAAACTGCCCCTTGGTGCAACCCTAGCTAGATTGGTAGCCCGGCCACGGCAAAGGTATAGTTTGGCAAACAAATCCCCAATGGGAAGCCAACTTTGGATCAGTATCGCATAGGTGTCGTTGGCGCTTCGGGCCGCCTTGGTGGAATTATCCACGACAGGGCATCGATCTTGGGCATAAAAGTGGTTCCACTTTCAATTCGACAACTTCAAGAAAATACTGATGCACAAGATCCAGCCAATGAGTTTAGAGGCCTAAACGCAGTAATTTTCGCTGCACCACTGACAACAAACTCGCTCCATTGTCTTGCACTCAAAGCCGATTGCCATGTGGTCGATGTTGGAATTTCTGAGCAGTCCATAGCAGATGCTCTGGCTCTGGACTCACTGGCTAAAGCGCAAGATAAAGTAGTTGTTGTGATGGCTGGATTGGCACCAGGGCTATCAGGATTGATCGGTCTTGAACTCGGCAGGCGCTTCGAGTCAGCAGTACGAGTTGATGTCACACTGCTGCAAAATTCCAGTGGTACCGCCGGCAAGCAGGGTGTGTGCGACATGCTCGATATGCTTACCAACCGAGAACGTTCGTCGATTGTTTCGCTCAGCAATGACTCAAAGACGGCCAGCCTTGTTGCGAGTAACTATCTTTTTGAATTGCCAACACCGGAACAACACCTGCTTGATGGATATCGCGACTCACTAGAAACCAGATATTTGACCGCTTTTGATTCCTCAGCGATGAACTGGCAGATCCGTATCCTTCGCCTTATCCGAAGTATTTCGTCCAGTGCCTATCGGTTCATAAGGAACCGCGTCGCAGTTTCTAAATCAAAACAGGCTTCGCCCCAAGATGAATCCATCAGCCTGATTGGCAGCGCTTATGGTCGAGAGGGTGTGGAGCTCGGTAGAGAACACATCAGGCTCGTCTCAGACTACGGGGCGACGGCGGATGTTGCGCTTACTATGGCGAACATGGCTGCAAAGGGCGAGCTGGCCCCTGGAGCTGGGCATCCTTCAAACTTCACTGACTGGCCAACTATCAAGGCGGTGTCTTTCGCCTCGAAATGACAAGCACCGGAATGTACTAAAAAAAGATCGGAAAACCCCTCTCTTATCACAAGGAACTGTGACTGATGACTCTGCCCTCCATACGACCTGTAGTAATGTCAATTCTGACTGCATGCCTCTACGGATGTAGCTCAACACCAGTGATCAACGGTGTTTACAATAGTCCAAGCGGATTGCTACACGGATCAATGATCAAATTGGAAAGCAATGGAACTTACACCTACTATGGCTGGGAACTCAACGGACCGCAGAAGTGCGAAGCAAGAGGTTTGTGGACGCGGGTAGACGAAGATTCAACCAAAGTTCGCACTACCATTACCCGGGTTCAACCCGAGAATCGGAGTAGCTATTGCCAGGAACAGCCCAAAACAGAAACCTGGCGCCTGCAGACAAGGGAGTTGGTTCGAACGACGAGTGAAAACAGAGAAGTTGTATATCGAAAGATGCGTAGAATTCTGCACAACTAGCAAGGGTAAGGGTTACACAACCGAAGCGGTGACGCCGGTAATAGATTACGCTTTTAGCGAGCTTGGATTCGACGACCTCTTACTACAACAGAAAATCTCATCCAATCACTAGCCGTGAAAGTACTATCCGAATCACGAAGCGGCAGATCATATTTAGTAACGCGATATTCTTTCAGTGCCATAGGGTTTAGTCTAACTAACCAATACCAATAAGCAAAAAGAACGCCTGGTAACGATGTTAGATCTCGATAACGCAAAATCTGGAACGGCCCTTATAATCTGTGCCCTTATGCAAACCACCCTCTTGGGCGCCTGTGCCTCAGCAGGCCCTCAAAACCTGTATGAAGGTACTAATCAAAACGTTTCAAACCAGCTCATCGAAAACTATCTGCAAGAAAGGGTCACCGATGACCATTTCACCGGGGCCGTCCTTGTGGCTCGCGGAACACAGATAATTCACGCTAAAGGGTATGGGGCAGCAACAAGTGAATTAGAGAACAATGTAGAGACACTGTTCCATGTAGCATCGATTACAAAACAGTTCACAGCAACGGCAGTGATGCAATTGGTCGAAGCTGGACTCGTCGATCTCGACAAGTCAATCAATACCTATTTGCCAGAGAGGTACAGATCAACGTACTGGGGCATCGTCACCGTCCATCACGTTCTCACCCACTCTGGCGGAATACCGGACTACGCCGTTGAGCGCGACTATTACAACGTGGTCGATGGCTTTTGCCTCGGCGATACCGTCGACGGCATGATCCAAGAAGCAATGACTAAAGAACTCGAGTTTGTTCCGGGGTCAAAATTTGCCTATTCGAACATCGGTTTCACGCTGCTGGGTTCCATCATAGAGAACATTTCCGGTAATTCGTATGAAGACTATATGGAGCAAAGAGTACTCCGACCGATGGGCATGCTCTCATCCAAAATTCACGTCGAGGGTCACACCCCAGAGAAAAACGAGGCAAAAGGATTTCGTTGGAGTGAAGAAGAAGCCATACACATGCCTGATGATATCGTCAGCCTCCCGGTGACCGCGCCCGACGGTGGCCTAATAACTACTTTATCGGATTTTCACCGGTGGATTCGGATATACAGTGGCACCCAAGACAGCGTTTTATCCCAATCGTCGATTGATCAGATAACTGGCCGTCACATTGCGACTGATGCCAAAGGTGGTCCAATTGACTCCTATGGCTACGGCCTCGCTACCGGAGACCAACACATTGGTCACTCAGGATATATTGTTGGGTTTAGGAGCCGGTTTGTTCTTGTACCAGAGCAAGGCCTACTAATCGTCCTATTCACTAACAACACGTACAACAATCCGCGACATATAGTGTCCGGTCTGCTTTCAATCTTGCAAGAATCCTAAAAGGATTGATGAATAACGCAGCTTACTCTTGATCTAAAGTGTGGTTGAGGTTCTAGACTGGGACTTTATCGATCAGGGTTATGTCTATGAAAACGGCGACAATTCATCGGCCCGGTACTCTACCCTTTGTTCGTTTCTGCGGTTACTTTGCAGTGATTGCAGGGCTACTGGGCATATTGGCTGGACTCAGGCTAATCGACAAAAATCCCAACCTGGCTGAGTTGCTGTATGTTGCCATAGACCTGTGTTTACTATTCGCCATCCTGGGATGGCACCTGCACCAGCAGAATAAAGTTGGATCTGTCGGCTTAGCTGGCTTTTTCCTCGCCTTTACGGGCACAGGATTTATTGCAGGACCTTCTGCAAAGATCTTCGGATTCACTGCATATTCGCTCGGCATTCCTGTAGTTGCACTTGGATTGCTCACAATGTCCTGGTGCGCTCTTCGCAGGCGAGCAATACCAGGATGGATCCTTTCAGCATTTGGACTGTCGCTGGCAATTATGATTCTCTCGTTTTACTTGCCGTGGCTGTACCAGCCCATTTCATTCTTCAATATAGTGTTTAGCATCGGTTTTCTTGGACTCGGCTACACCCTTATCAAAGAGCATTGATAACGTGCAAAGAGTAGTCAAC
>CAZWMD010000143.1:0-2490 GCA_964634815.1 uncultured Pseudomonadales bacterium
TTTTTTGGGTTGATGCTGTAGGCATCAGCGGCCGCCTGATTAGAGATAAAGGTAAAGCCGATCTCTCCCCAGGGTGCGATTTCCAGCCCGCCAATCACGCCAGGGGGTAAGGGTACGGGCCGGGTACGCTTGCGAGAAATATTGTAGATTTTCAGGGCTGACTGCCCGGCCACATTGACCACATAGGCTAGAAATTTCCCGTCATCGGAGATGTCGAAGCCCGTTATGTCCCAGTCTTCCTCAATCACCGGTGTGAATGTGCCATTTTGGGGATCAAAGGTGCCGATGCGTTTGAAGTCAGAGCCTTCATCAGATGACACCCACAACCGGCCATCGGGCGCGTATTCCATGGCACTAAACGCAACGGGTTTGTCAGGGGAGGTGAGGCGTGTCTCTTTCCCGGTGGCTACGTCGATATGATAGAGCTCGGTATTGGTGATCGAGATGTAATTCAGAACCAAAGCGGTTTTATTGTCTGGTGTAAACCCGACAACAAACCATCCCCCACCTTCACGTTCGGCAAAAAGTCTGGTCGTTGATGGGTCGCGCGGGTCCATGATGTAAAGATCTGTATCGCGACCAGTCCGCTTCGTGGAACTGAAGGTCACGTATTTGCCATCATGGGTCCAGGCACCAAGCCTGTTGCGGCTTTCCCCGTCCGTCAATAATTCCAGTCGGCCATTGTCCACACGAAAGATCTGATAAAACTCATTGCCGCCAATATCTTTCTGAATGAGTAGAACATCTCCGCGAACTGGGGCGAAGCTACCGCCGCGCACAGGTTCGGATTCAAAGGTGAGCTGCGAGCGAGCTCCACCTGGTGTTACCACTTTGTGAAGCTGCGATGTGGCGGCGAAGCGGGTGCCGATAAGCATGGAGCGATCAACGGGATTCCAGGCAGAAAATCCGGCGGTACGAAATTCCATATAGGGGCGCGTGGCGGCGGTAAGTGTGATGGGGATGGACGGGATACCGTCTGCGGTTACCGCTGCTGGTTTTTCGGCGATGCCTGCTGCGGTCTGCGCAGTAGCCGGTACGTTCGCTGACAGTGCTAGCGCCAACGTTACTAAGGCTAACGTTATTAAGAATGAACGCTTCATCATACGTCTCCTGGCTGTTTTAAGTGTTTTCGGATGTTGTTTCTGGGTAAGGCTGACCCGGTGGCGCGGTTGTTGGCTACTTTCCAGTGAACCGCGAATATTAGTGCGCAAACGAACAAAGCAATCAGTGATCTTATAAGAGGTTTGAACGCACGATCAGTGTGATTGAGATAGTCGATTTCTATAGGCATTGCCGGCAGAAGTTCTAACGCATTTTGCTGCTGTTCCGTGAGATTCTTACGTGACTCAGGACTTGAAAGTAGCGTCATAATCGCTTCTCTCGCTGCCTCATTCTGCCTTTTTAAACCAGGGTTCATCGTCTCAGGAAAGTAAAACTCCAGGGCGTTGTAGGTTGCACCAGTGAAAGCGAACGCTGCTGCGAATAAAGAAGTAAAACAAACCGTGAGCGAGTACGTTCTGATTGCTTTGGAAGTGTTGTTCATTACGCCTAACGTTGTGTTGAGCGGGACGTTGAGGGCAGAGATTTAGGTGGTAGAAAAACGAGTGTGGCGTTTAGGTACCCGCCGCAACCATTGGTTCGGCCTAAGCTGGATTTTCTAGCAGCGGACATTTTTACTCCCTACAGTATCTCGTACAAATAGTGATGTTCCAGCTCGCTGATTTGCACAAAGCCTAGCCTGTTGTATAGCCGTTGCGCGGATACGTTCCGATGGAGCACTTGTAATCTCAGTGGCTTAGTGCTGTTACGCGCCTGGCTAATACAGTTTTCTATAATCGCAGTACCTATGCCTTTGTTTCTGTACTGAGATGCAAGCTCAATATCTTGAATCCAGTCGTAATTAGCACGATGTTCAAAGGAAAATGCACCTGCGTCCTCGCCATTAAACAGAATAATTTTCGGCGCTTGAACTTTTCGACTTTCGACAAACATCTTTCGCTGAAACTCATCGTCCCACTCGCCAAACTGGCTAAGTACGACTTCATGATACGACTCTTTGTGTAGCTGTATGAGCCAATCGAAGTCGTGATCCTCCGATTCCCTAAAATCAATTAACTCCATTTCGTACGCCTAACGTCTTGATACTGCAATTCATGGGTCTTGATAAACCGTAGACGTTCTGGAAGTGCATAGGAAATTGCAGACTAATTTACCCATCCTCTTTCTCCCACACTCTCCCAACCGTCTTCTGTTCTAACCATTGTTGTTGTGCCGCCTGAACCACACATACTTTTGCATTGAAAGGCGTATCTGATCTTTCGATCGCAACTATCAAACAGTTCCAGTACTTCATAAGTAAAGAGTAACCTTGCTTCGGGCGTGTACTCGCTGCCCTTTTCTGCGTTAACTCCCATATTGCGCACATCTGCGAGCAGTTTCTCAGAAGGGTCATTCCCCTGAACTGTTATATAAGCCTTGACGCCGAATTCC
>CAZWMD010000143.1:2590-4301 GCA_964634815.1 uncultured Pseudomonadales bacterium
AGGGAATGCCAAAGCTCGCAACATATAGTGTCCGCCTAACACTTATTCGGTTGTGAGATTATAGCGCAGTGATCTCCACAATCACCCCAAGACGCTTTCTCAATCTTTGTACGCCCTGAATTGTTTGTGTCAGTATTGCGCCATGATCAGGTTTCTCTTTCGCCGACCGCCAAATTCCCCGAAACTGGGACTGAATTGTCAAACCCGCATTGGGCCAACCCTCGCATTTGTGTCTGTGTTGCTAGTAGGGTGGGGCATTGCCTCAATCCACGCCGAACCGGAGTCCTGCACCCCAGACACACCTGTAACGGTAGATTGTGTGCAGCGTTTGCCCAACTATTCATTCAAATTGTCGGTCGCAACCGATGCCAGTAAAGCAACCATTTGGCGCCTTTGGTCAGATGTTGAAAACTGGAAAACCTACGACACAATTCTCCAGTACTCCCATCTGATTGACGGTGCAGACTTTGTTGTTGGTGCCGAGGGTTATGTGAAAGCCAAAGGCGCTCCAAAGACCAAGTTTGAATTGATCGAGGTAGAGGCCCCCGCGAGGTTTGTCGAGCGCTTGAAAATACCGTTGTACCAGGCGATCGAGCTGCGTCGGTATTTTGAGGAGGATGCTGATGGCCGCACGGTGTTCACCCACGAGGTGAACTTTCGTGGCTCTTTACGCTGGTTGGCTCATGCCTTATTGGGGAAGAATTTTCGCCATGAAACCGTGCGGGTGATGACGCGGTTGCGGGATCTGGCTGAGGCGCAAGAGGCTGAGGAAGAAGCCTGTTAGCTCAGTTCGACTCAAAGTAAGCTCTGCCTTCATTTTTAAACGTTGTGAGTGGCTAGGTAACTAGTGTATCGCCACCCACGTATCTAAGTTAGGAGACTGCGCTCTCACCGTGACCTCAAAATATATTATGACGACCCAATCCGCTGATCGGACAGGTATCGTTGCTGCTCTTACAAGCTGCCTTGCCAGGCATGACGGTTTCATTAACGCCTTGAGCCAGTTTGGAACTCCGAATAGTGAACGCTTTTTCTCTCGAATAGATTTCACAATGGCTGATGAACGCTTGATTACGTTCAAAGCCGATCTGCAATCTGATATTGATAACTTCAATCTCGAAGTAGATATAGTTCCCAAAGACCGCCCTGTAAAAACCCTGATCATGGTGTCGAAGTTTGATCATTGCCTTGCAGACCTAATTTATCGCCAACGAAGCAAGAGTCTCAATATCGATATTGTCGGCATTGTTTCAAATCAGGAAGATGCGCGCCCATTAGCCGCAACTGACAACATTCCTTTTCATCATATTCCGGTGACAAAAACCAATAAGTCAGAAGCAGAGGCCGAGCTTCGTGAAATCATAAAAGACACAGAAACACAGCTCATAGTTTTGGCGCGCTATATGCAGATCTTATCCGACTCTTTTTGTACAGAATTTGAAGGACAGCTAATCAACATTCACCATTCATTTTTGCCAAGCTTTAAGGGCGCTAAGCCGTACCACAAGGCTTATGCTCGAGGCGTGAAATTGATTGGAGCGACAGCGCACTATGTCACCAAAGATCTTGATGAAGGCCCAATCATCGATCAGTCCGTTCAACGTGTGGATCACACAATGACCCCAGACGAACTTGTTAGGCTTGGTCGAGATGTGGAAGCCCAGACACTCGCGCGCGCAATTGCAGCACATACAGAACATCGCGCTTTTAT
>CAZWMD010000144.1:0-4164 GCA_964634815.1 uncultured Pseudomonadales bacterium
TCAGATAGCTTTGTTAGCCTGTCCAGACTGGAACCATAGGGGATGGGGATGAAGCTGGACGCTGAGCGCATGCTGCGCATGTTCGAGACCATGACTCGTATCCGAGAATTTGACGAACGTGCCGCGCGCCTCATGGAGCAGGCGAGGGTGCCTGGGTCGGTGCACCTGTACTGCGGTGAGGAAGCGATCGCGGTGGGCGTATGTGAAGCCCTGCGTCCCGATGACTACATTACCTCAACCCACCGCGGTCATGGGCATCTGCTGGCCAAGGGCGGTGATGCCGAGCGCATGTTTGCGGAGCTGTTTGCCAAACCAACGGGGTACAACCGTGGTCGAGGCGGCTCGATGCATATCGCTGCTCTGGAGTTGGGCATGATTGGGGCCAACGGCATCGTCGCAGCCGGCGCGCCCATTGCGCTCGGAGTTGCCTTTGCGTCGGCTTACCAGGAAAACGAACGGGTGACGATTTGTTTCTTTGGTGACGGTGCGGCCAATGAAGGCGCGTTTCACGAAGCGATGAATATGGCCTCGGTGCTCAAAGCGCCCATGGTGTTTGTTTGCGAAAATAATGGGTACGGCGAATGGTCTCCCGCCAATACCCAAAGCAACATAGAAGACATCGCCGATCGCGCTCATGGCTACGGAATACCTGGGGTGGTGGTAGATGGCATGGACGTTGTTGCCGTACATGAGGCCGCGGGTCACGCTATCTCTCGGGCTCGAGCAGGGGAGGGACCAACACTGCTTGAGTGCAAAACCTATCGCTTTTACGACCACGTTGGGCGCAACTTTGGGGTGCTTGAGCGGCCTGCCGAAGAAGAAGCGTACTGGCGCAGCAAAGACCCCATAACGGCCTGGCGCAAGATACTGATCGAGCAGAAGGTAAGTACCGCAAAAAAGCTTGATGCCATCACCGCGAAGATCTGTGCAGAACTGGATGCTGCGATCGAACACACGGAACAGCAACCAAACCCCGAACCAGCCGAGCTCATGGACGGGGTTTACACCAATCCTCCCAGTGCATTGAGCACCAAAGACAGTGAGGTGGGCGCATGAGCATTAAAACCATGACCGCCGCCATTAACGAAGCCATCGATCAGGAGATGGCGCGCGATGAGCGAGTGTTTGTCGCGGGCGAAGATGTTCGGGTTGGGGGGCCGTTTGGTACAGAGGCAAACCTGCTCGAGAAATATGGCGAGAAACGCATTGTTAACACGGCGATCTCAGAGCAAGCGCTCACCGGTCTTGGGGTGGGTGCAGCGGCAGTCGGATTGCGGCCAATCATTGAGATAATGATCATGGATTTTGTCACGGTGGCGATGGATCAGATCGTGAATCAGATGGCAAAAATGAAGTACATGCTGGGTGGCAAGCCGGTACTACCCATTGTGGTCACCACCCACGCGGGCATTGATAGCAGCAGTGCCGCGCAGCATTCTGGCAGCCTCGAAGCCTGGTTCTGCCACGTGCCTGGTCTCAAGGTGCTAATGCCTGCGAATGCCTATGACGCCAAGGGCATGCTGATTAGCGCCATCCGCGATGATGATCCGGTGATTTTTATCAGCAACAAAATTTGCATGCAGTCGAGTTGCGACGTGCCCGACGAGCCCTACACCGTGCCGCTTGGCGTGGCGTCGGTTGTGAAGGAAGGCAGTGATATTACGCTGGTTGCCACCGGGCGCATGGTGCAAACATCGCTCAATGCCTGCGAGGTATTGGAAAAATCCGGTATCAGCGCAGAAATTATTGATCCGCGGAGCCTGACACCACTGGATTTTTCTACCATTCTAAAGTCCGTACAAAAAACGTCCCGGGCCGTTGTGATACATGAGGCCGTAGAAAACTGCGGCATTGGTGCCGAGATCGCCGCCCGAATCAGTGATCAGGGGTTTGACTATCTGGATGCTCCAGTGAAACGGGTGGGTGCGCCGTTTACACCGGTGCCGTTTGCACCGGTGTTAGAAAAAGCCTATTTGCCCGATGAGAACAACATACTGGATGCGGTGGCTGAGATCTTTCCAGACCTAAAACCTTAAGACACAAACAGGACGCGGGGATGAAGCTAATTCGGTTATCACTTTGTGGTGTGTTGTTTGCCAGTCTTGTGAGTTGTGGCGACCCGCCGCCACCGTTTGATGCCGCCGCCGAGTTTGCCGGGCGCTGCGCCCACTGCCATGACGGTAGCGTTCCAAAAGCGCCACACCAGATCAAGTTCCAGCTGATTGGCCAGAAAGCGCTTGCCCAGGCCATGACAACGGGCCCAATGCAGGTCCACGCTCAGGGGTTATCTGCTGCGGAGGTGAATCAGCTAGCGGCCCATCTTGGGGGCTCCATCGTCTCTGATATTCCAGTCAAGCGCTGCTCTACATCGGTGTTGCCTGCGGTGGCTCCGGCGCTGGATGGCTGGAGCCTCAACGCTCGCGGCACACGTTTTATCCCTGCCGAGATCGCGCAGCTGGAGCCAGCGCAGGTGGCTAAGCTTGCTCCAGACTGGGTCTTTGCCTATCCCGGTGCCACGCGAGCGCGCTCGCAGCCAGTACCTTTTGGTGATGCGCTGTTAGTAGGCAGTCAAAGCGGTGCCGTGTACGCACTTGATCTTGAGACCGGCTGTACCCACTGGATTTATGAGGCAGACACAGAGGTTCGCAGTGCGATTGCCATCAGCCCGGATGGCAACCGGGCATTTTTTGGCGACCTTGCCGGACGGGTGTATGCCATCGATCCGCAGAACGGTGAAGAGCTATGGCGTGTACAGGCGAATGACCATGCAGATACAAGCATTACCGGGTCGCCGCGGCTACATAACAATGTAGTCTATGCGCCATTGTCGTCCTCAGAGTGGGGCAGTGCGGCTGACCCGGGTTACGCCTGTTGCACTTTCCGTGGCGGAGTTGCTGCCATTGATGCTACATCCGGCAAACTACTGTGGACCGCCTACGCCATACCAGATGAACCTCAGCTCACAGGCAAAAAGAACGAGCTAGGGGTGGCGCTGTTTCATCCCGCAGGCGCGCCGGTGTGGAATAACCCCACCATTGATGTGGCACGCAATCAGTTATTGATCGGCACCGGTGAGGCGTACACCTCACCCGCAGCCGATACCAGCGACTCGGTCCTGGCGTTCGACTTAACGACGGGAGTACGCCACTGGAAGTATCAGTCTATTGCCGGGGATGCCTGGAACATGGCGTGCTTTATTGGTGGCGGCGCTAACTGCCCCGAAGAAGATGGCCCGGATCTGGATATCGGCGCCCCGCCGATGTTGGTGACCGCAGAGGGGCAAGAGCTTGTGATCGCCGGGCAAAAGTCAGGAGATGTGTTTGCGCTCAATCCCGCAAATGGTGAACTGCTGTGGCGCAATAAAGTGGGGCGGGGTGGTTTTGCCGGCGGTGTGCACTGGGGGATGGCCGCCGGGGATGGCCTGTTATTTGTGCCCAACGCTGACACGGTATTCACCGGGCGCTTCACGGGGCCGCGTAAACCCGGGCTGTTTGCCCTGCGCCCACTGACTGGCGAGATTGAGTGGTTTACTCCCGCGCCAGATGTTTGCGCAGAAGCAGATAAGCCCGCCTGTGATCCTGGTTTATCTGCGGCCGTCACCGCCATTCCCGGGGTCGTTTTTGCGGGTGCCTTTGACGGTCACCTAAGGGCCTATGACACAAGAACAGGCGAGGTGCTGTGGGATTTTTCGACCAACAGAGAGTTTGCGTCAGTATCTGGCGAGGTTGCGAAGGGCGGCAGCATCGAGGCTGATGGACCAATTGTGTATCGCGGTCGCGTGCTCGTGAACTCGGGTTACCTGTTTGGCGACCGAATGCCAGGTAACGCGCTTATTTCCTTCCTGCCCAAAGACAACGAGTAACTCAGAGGCAACTAGTCCGGAACAACGCTCCAGGTGTGACGCCAGACACCCCAGTTACCGGCCGGCGTTTTGCGCAACACGTCAACATAGCGTGTGCGCGTGCGGTTCGCCGTGAGTGCGCCAGGTTCGGTTACGCCGGCTTTTTCGTTTTTTAGCTTTAGATGAATGATGTACTCGTATTCAGCGATGGCCAGATCGCCAACCAGCTCCACCTGAGGCGACTGCGTCACTTCAATCCGATAATCCGCCGCCGCGAAGACTGGTTCGAGGAAAGCAGCGTAACTACCTGATCCTGCTACCAC
>CAZWMD010000145.1:0-4158 GCA_964634815.1 uncultured Pseudomonadales bacterium
CCAGTGGCACTATATCTGTGACGGTCGCGCTCTGAATATCAATGATCGCAATACCATTGTTTTCTTGCAGCGTTACCCAGGCCGTTTTCGAATCGGCTGATACCGCTATGAATTCTGGTTCAAGGTCTTGCGCTACGGATGCTCCGGGGCCAAATACCCGAACAGGACTGATGTCTACGTTGTTAAAAGCTGCAAAGCCGGCGACGGCGACCGGACTGCTAGCCAGTGCAGATTGCTGCGAAGCAATCTCAATAATGCTGATGCTGCCTTCTGGGTCATTCACATAGTCATCATCGGGTTCGCCCTCGTTTGCGACTAACAAATACTCCCCGTTAGGCGTAAAAACGAGCATGTCTGGTAATGGCCCAACGGTTATTTCGGCTAAAAAATCGCCCGCGCGATTAAAGAACACCACCGATCCGGGCTCTTGCGCAGGATCTGCTTCTACAGCAACAGCAATAAGGCCAGCACTGATAGCGACACTGTTAGGTCCCGCGCCATAGTCAGAGAGATCAATAGAATCAACCAAAGACGGCGTTAGACTATTTGCAATGCTAAGCACATCAAGAGCGTTGTCACTGGAATTGGTGACATACAAATTTTCGGTGACTTCATCGTAGGCGACTATTTCGGCGGCCGAGTTATCGTAGTCATCGGTGGAATAGCTTCCAGCAACTGATAGCTCTATCGCTGGCTGAGGTGAAGAGAATGAGATCTGAGCATGTGTAGTTGCTGCACAGGTACATAAAAATACGATTAAAATCGATGCTGTTAACCCATTAACCTGAGTAGATGCACGCACTGTAAGGAACTCCGAGTGTTATGGAGTTACCAAAAGTAGATTGAGCGAATGACAATTGGGTGAAGAAAGAATGACAGTCTGATGAATACTAGTATCGCTAAGCGTCTATCTGTTGTCTGCGGCAATCAGGTCAGCGGCCTTCTCGCCAATCATGATTGCTGCTGCATTGGTGTTGCCAGAAACAAGCAGTGGCATTACCGAAGCATCTGCAACCATTAGGCCACTCACACCGTGCACTCGTAATCGATCATCTACTACTGCCTGGTTATCTGAGCCCATTTTGCAGGTACCTACGGGATGATAGGTGGTGTTTGCCGTGGCTCGGATGTGCGCCAACAGCTCTTCATCTCTAACTGTCTCTGGGGTTGGAGAGATACGGTCCAGCCGATAGCCGTTAAGCGCATGCGACTCAAAGACCCTAAGCAGAAACCTAACAGCGGCCAACAAGGTGGTACGGTCCAGCTCGGCTGACAGATAGTTGGGTTGTATGCGTGGGTAGTCGCCTGGATTAGTGCTCTGAATATGCAGTTGTCCCCGGCTCTCTGGACGATTCTGATTTACCACTGCCGTCATCGCGGGATATTCAGTGGGCATGATCTTGCCCGCTTCGTTGTAAAGTGTGGCGCCTGATGCAAAATGCAGTTGCACATCTGGTGCATCCAATCCCTCGCGGGTATAGAAAAATCCGCCAACCGGAGCTGAACCGGTGGTGAGAGGGCCGTCACGCAGAAAAAGCCATTTTATGGCGGCAGACACAAGACGTAGCCCGCTAACTTCGCGGTTGATTGATTCATCCGGTGGGCAACCATAAATCACGGGTACCAGGAGATGATCTTGCAGATTTTCACCGACACCAGGCAGATCGTGCACTATGTCGATGCCCAGGCTACGTAAGTGTGTGGCCTGACCTACACCAGATAACTCAAGCAGTTGCGGGGAGTTGATCGCGCCGCCGCACAAAATAATCTGCTTGCTGGCGTAGGCAGTCTGCAGTTTGCCGCGCTCCAGGTAATCGATAGAGGTTGCGCGCTTGTTTTCAAAGCCGATCCGCTGCGCCAGCGCATGAGTCACCACTCGTAGGTTCGGCCGTCGACGTATAGGGCGCAGATAAGCCGTTGCCGTGCTGTGGCGGCGTCCATTTTTCTGGGTGAACTGATAATGCCCAGAGCCAAACTGATCACCATCGTTAAAGTCATCCGTTCGCGGCACACCTTGCTCTACCAACGCATCGATGAACGCATGTTGAATCTTGCGTACATCACGTACTTCTTGTACCGCCAACGGTCCGTCACTGCCATGGGTGTCGCTTGCACCTCGAACCTGATGTTCTGCCTTTTTAAAGTAAGGCAGTACATCTTCCCAGCCCCAGCCTCGATTACCCGCTTGTGCCCAACTGTCGTAGTCTAGCGGTACCCCACGAATGTAGATCATGCCATTTATCGCACTAGAGCCACCGAGCACCTTACCTCGTGGCCAGTAGATTTCTCGGTTATCTAACTCCGGCTCAGGCTGTGTCATATAGCCCCAATCCACTTTGGGGTTTCTAAAGTTGGCTGCCCATCCCGCCGGTATATGCAGCAATGGATTTAGGTCACCACCACCAGCCTCCAACAACAGGACCCGGTTTGACGATTGTGCAGACAGTCGATTGGCTAGAACGCAACCAGCAGAACCGGCGCCTACAATGATGTAGTCAAAATTCATAATTTGAGAAGCCCTAACGAGGCGATACCCGTTCATGATTTACGCCCAAAGAAACTAATGCCGTGGAGCGCAGTTACAGTTAAAGTTGCTGAGTGAACCAATTCATAAGGAGATGTTTTGATGAACAGGGTTGTCTATCGGCGGGTCTCCTCTGCGTCTCCTGCCTATCTTTGCGCTATTGTACTCAATGCCATGGTGTTGTTGAGCTCCTGCGGACAAGCAACAGATGTTGCACAGCCAGCAAGTGCCTTGCAACTGCCCCAGCTCGCCGGTGCGACACCCTGGACACAACAACCGGTTAACGACTCTCCAAATGATTTTCACTTTGCCGTTGTCAGTGATCGCACATGCTGCGCGCGTGCTGGAGTGTTTGCAGCCGCCATGCCAAAAGTGAACCTGCTGGCTCCTGCGTTTGTGGTCAGCGTTGGCGACCTGATTGAAGGTTACACAGAAAATCAAAAGCAGCTGGAGCGAGAGTGGGATGATATTGAATCCTCCATTGCACAACTGAACGCACCGTTCTTCTATGCCCCCGGCAATCACGATATGAACAACGCAGTGATGGCTGAAGAATGGCAACGGCGTTTTGGACCGAGTTATTATCACTTTAGCTACAAAGGGGTACTCTTTCTGGTTCTGAACTCGGAGTTGTTTGGAATGGTGGGGCGGCCGGATACGCCGGTTCCCGGGCCCTGGCAGCAGGCAGATCAAATGAGCTTCATTCGCTCTGTATTGGCACAAGAATCTGACGTTCGTTGGACTATGGTTTTACTCCATCAGCCTCTTTGGACCCATCGGAATATCGATTCCGACTGGCTTGAGGTGGAAGAACTTCTTGGCGAGCGCGACTACACCGTATTTGCAGGGCACCTGCATCAGTACAGCCGGGCAGTTCGCCACAATCGCAACTACATTACGCTTGCGACCACCGGTGGTGGCAGCGACTTGCGAGGAACTGCTTTTGGCGAGTTTGACCATGTCGCCTGGGTAACCATGCGCAAAGAAGGTCCGGTTATTGGCAATGTGTTGCTTGAGGGAATTCAGGATGAAGACGTATCTAATCCCGAGCTGCTTGGCGCACTGGCACAGATATCCAATAGCGTGAAGCTTGATCTAAAGCCCTCAACGGAACAGCTTTTTGCCGGGAACACGGTTACCGTTACCTTGACTAACCCAACTGAATCGCCGCTTAGTGTCTCGCCGAGCGTCACACGGAAAACAAATTTTGATATCTCTGGTCTTACACCGCTGACCATAGCACCGGGCGCCACGGTTGAGACTTTCCTGCAGCTCAGCGTTGCAGAACCTGTTCCCTATCACGAATTGGTGACTGGAGCCGTGCAATGGATGGTGACAGGCACAGTAGGTGATCGACCGGTGCAGTTTCCTATAGTGAAACCGGTTCTGCCTCTCAGTAAGCACGCCATCCAACGCGCCGGGAACATTCAGATAGACGGTGCGCTTTCGGACTGGGGTGAACTACGCTTTGAGGCCAGTGAGCAAGGTGACATCCTGGCTCCGGGCATAGCCGGAACGGATGCGTCTTTCAGGTTTGACATCAGAGAAGGTGCTGAGCATCTCTATGTCGCCGTTGATGTCACCGACAACGATGTGGTGGTTGACCCGGAAGCGATCCCTCGCGAGCAAGACTC
>CAZWMD010000146.1:0-4080 GCA_964634815.1 uncultured Pseudomonadales bacterium
ACCCCAAAACGTCACGCTGCTCCACCAGGTAACGAACCGCTTCCGGACCCGGGCCCGGGGTGTGCTGTCCTTCTTCGTCAAAATTTTGATACTCAACGGGATCCGTTCGTTTTGACCAATCCGTACGCATAAATACCCAGCTCCCCGCTGGAATATCACCGTGTTGTGCTTCCCAACCTTTAATGAAATCAACAGTCAGCAGAAAGTCGTGGTCGGCGGCGGATTCAGCGGAGCAATCAATCACACACACTGGTGCAATCATATGCTCAGCAGGAATGGTATCGGTTGTATTGTTTGGCAGGTGCCGGCCAGACATCCAATGCACCGGCGCATCAAAGTGCGTGCCCGTGTGTTCACCACACGAAAAATTATTCCAGTACCAACCGGGACCGCGCTCGTCATAGTGCGCTACCTGCTCAATGCGAAACGGCCAACACTGGCCCATTTCGGGCGGCAAGGTAATCGGTGGAACGTCAGGACTCAAAAGCTGCGTGAGATCCACCACACGCATATTGCCGGCACTCAGGGCCGCGGTCAGCCCGCCTAGAAGCTCTGCACTCACTGTAGTTTCTCCGTTTTTGTATAGCCATTAATCATCGAAGTTCGTTGTCTCATCCGTGCCGGGCTAGGTGAAACTCATATTGCCAACAGACGCGCCACCACAGACAAACAATGTTTGACCAGTCACAAACCCCGCCTCTTCGGCGAGAAAAAACTCAACCGCACGGGACACATCCTGTGGTCGACCCACCCGACCTACGGGCACACGCGCTGCAACACGAGTGCTAAGCTCGCTGCCCTTGGGCACAACCGCATTGAACATTTCAGTGTCATCAATGGGACCAGGGGCCACCACATTGACCGTAATACCTTCGGCAGCAAGTTCTAATGCCCAGGTTCTGGCCATACCAATCATGCCGGCCTTGGTCGCGGAATAAACCGTGCGTTTTTCCAAACCAACCACAGCCCGGGTGGACATTAGAACGACGCGCCCAAATCCTTGCTTGCGCATGTGTGGTAACGCCGCCTGCACCAGCGCGATGGCACTGCCCAGATGCAACTGTGTAGCACTTTCGAGATCGTCCGGGACAACCTCTTCGAGAGGTCTTTCGAAGGTTGCGCCAGCGTTATGGACGACCTGGGTTGCAGGATGAGTGGTAGCCAGTTCTTCTGCTGCTGCCCGCGTGGCCACAGGATCCGTCAGGTCCACACTCAAGGCTGTCAATTCGGGGTGCTCAATCTCTGGCTTACGCCGGGCAAAAGACACCACTCGCGATCCACTGGCAAGCAGTCGTTCACAAAGATTGGCACCAATGCCAGTACTGCCACCGGTTAACCAAACAGTTTGCTGTTGTGATTGAGTCATTTTTTTGTCCGTACAGGTTCAAGCCACATTGAGAATGGCTGCAAGGGTTAGGTTACTGGGTTAGTTCCAACTCAAGAATTTTGGGATTTTCCATGTAGCGTTCGAGATATTCTTGCGCAACATCTCCGGGATAGATGTCTTCCAGTCCTTGCCTGAGCGCGTTTATCACATCACGTGCCAGTCGTTCAGGTGCCACCTTGGGTGGCGGAATCAATTGATTCCACTCTTCATCAATGGGGCCTGGGTAGGCGTTGAGAACACGAACAGTGCTACCTCGAAAGTCGGCGCGCATGGCTTGTGACAAACTGTGTGCTGCGGCCTGAGATGCCGAGTAGGTGCCGTGCTGCGGATAGTTACTTAGGGCAAACACAGACAGAATGTTGACCCAGGCCACGGCGCTATTAATACCGTCAGCGCCACGACCCTTCATGGCGGCACCAAATTCTTGCGCAAGCCGCAACAGCCCAAAGTAATTCACGTCCATTTCCATCCGGGCCACATCAACGCCCAACCGCGAGCTGACGGTTTCAGTCCGGTGGATCTGGCTTGTATTAATCAGAATGTCGATGCGCCCACCCAGTGACCGAGCCTGTTCACGCACACTGCGCTCCTCGGTGACATCCAAGGGCACCACAGTCACCTCGGGCAAATCAGCCAAGGCATCAAAGCCATCCACTTTTTTCCAGGGCTCAGCGATACCCACCCACACTCGTGTGGCGCCCGCATCTACCAGTGCCCGCGCCATCGCCTGACCAACCGGCGATTTACCATCAGTAACCAGAGCTCGGCGGAGCTTCGGATCAGCAGACATTTCTCTTAACTGAGCATCATCGCTCATATGTGGAACCTCTTTCTCTGGAACAGCAACCAACACTCCTCGACCCGCCTTGTCGAGACGGGTTTGAACGCGCACACGTTTATCGCTATCGGGATTTGGACTGGCAACGTCGCCGTGCAGATGCACCACCGCACTCGGGCCTGCCGCAAGACGCACCAGCCCCAACCGCCAGGGCAGGTGGCCCCGGAAATACACGTCGTGGCTGTGCAACAGCAGGGTTTCAGCCAACAACTCTGCTTTGCCATCAAGGGGTTTCCAACGCAAATTGGAACTCAGGCAACCCGCACACATCTCCCGCGGCGGATAGAGCACAAACCCGCAATCTTCACAGTGCTGCAGCTCAAAGCTGCCACGCGATGCCGCAGCGGTCAGCCCAAGCGCCACTCGACTTCGACCTTGGGGCGGCAACACCGGTTGCCGGGTACGCTTGACCGGGTTTTTACGCCTGGGTTGCTGCAGCTCGTCGGTCATGACTGCGCCCTCCGCAACAGTGCCGCGGCCGTGCACAAACCGCGATCGTAGTTGATCATGCCAAAACCGCTCACAAGGCCAAGTTGGGCGTCCTTCACCTGATGCCCAACCGGGTCATCTGTGAGCTGGCGAATCGCCTCAACCAATCCAAGATACCCACCGGCGGCGCCGGCCTGGCCTGCTGACAGCTGCCCTCCAGAGGGGTTCATGGGTAAATCGCCATCCCAGGTAAAACTGTGGTCACGAATAAACTGCGGAGCTTCGCCTTTCTCACAAAACCCAAGGTCTTCCAGCTGCATGACGTTGATAATTGGATAGTCGTCGTAGGTGCAGAAAAAATCCACGTCCTGTGGTGTCGCATCCGCTGTTTCATAGAGTTCATCTACGTCCATGGCCCAACCACCGCGCATCTGAATAGGGTCTTCCGGGTAGGCATTGTGGCGCTCGATGGTCGAGGCAATCTCGGCGTAAGCCAGACCCAATGTTTCCGCCTGTTCGCGTCGCATCACCATGAAACCTTCACCTCCAGCGCACGGCATAACACAGTCAAACAGATGAATTGGCCGAGCGATTTCTCGAGCGTTCATGTAGTCATCGAGCGTCAAAGGCTTTTTGAACATCCCATTTGGGTTAGCCAGGGAATTAGTACGCTGAGCGACGCATAGCTTGCCAAAGTCTTCCCGCGTTGCACCATAGTTGCGCATGTAGTAGTCGGTGAGAAACGCAAAGCTTGCATTGGGTCCGCCCGATCCATAGGGATAGACCGCATCTCTGGCGTATTGACTAAAGTTGCCCAGCATCTGCCGAAACGTGTCCACGTGGTTGGCATCGCCAGAAATACAGGCCACCACATTGGCATCTCCCATCTGCACCGCGCGGGCTGCGCGACGAAGCGCAACCACCCCACAAGCGCCGCCCATCGGCAGGTGGTCGAGCCAACGCGGGGTAACACCCAGATGCTGCGTGAGACCTACCGCTGTATCCGGCACCAACTGAAAGCTTGATACGCACAGGCCATCTATCTGTTCTTTCACCAGGCCGCTGGCTTCCAATGTTCCGGCCAGAGCCTGAGCCAAAAACCAGTGCGCGCTCTTGGTTGAATAGCGGACATAGGGCACTGTCGTGGGCGCAACAACCACCGCATCGCCATAACCTACCTGCATTCGCTTCTTGAGCAACTTGTTACTCGACAGTTTGTTGTTGGAATCAGCCACGATTGGTTTTATCCGCCTTCAAAGAAAGCATGTTCTCGCAGTCTTGGCTATGGACCCGCTCTGCTGCAAGTACTTTCAAATCAGCACGGGCCAGTTTCTCCGTGGCAGTGAGGGGCAACTCATCAAAACGCACCACATAGCCCGGCGCCTTGTAATAGGCCAGCCGGCTCAAACAATGGGTAACGATACTC
>CAZWMD010000147.1:0-3973 GCA_964634815.1 uncultured Pseudomonadales bacterium
GAGTCAACGTTCGGTCAAACAATTGGGATCGCACGCCGATTTCGAAACCCTCAGACTCTTCGGATTCGAAGATCAAGAGCTCTTCGGTCGCTGCAACCACGGCCGGATCGGGGCTGGTTAATCCCACTACGCCACCGGTTGGCAGGGTATTGTTGTCTATACCGCCAGATTTAAAGCCGTTCTTATATGCGCCGTAGATTGAAACGTTGTCGTTGACGATATAGCGCAGGACCGCCTCAGGTGACAAGTTATCGTCTTCGAATTCAACATCATCTGATTGGAAACCAGATTCCACAGTGCCAAACAGGGCAACAACCCCGGCATGCACAAAGGGAAAGGCGACTGAGGTGCTTTTCTCTTCATCGGTCCAGCGCAGTCCACCTGTGAACTCCCAGTTCTGTCCTAGTTGAATGTCTACACTACCGAAGAAAGACAGTGCTTCGGCTTCAATTGGACGGTCTGCAAGCCAGTCGAAGGTTGCGCCAGTGACGGGGTCAGCACCAAACGGAGGGCCAAGTGCGCCAAACAAAGTGGGGTTAAAGGCGTTTTGTGAGGTTCTATGTCCGATGTCCCGATCTTCATAAAAGGCGCCGAGTTGAAAGTTAACCGGGCCGTCGAAGCTGGTAGCGAACCGCGCTTCAAAAGTGAATTGCTCCAGGGTGTTTTCAAAGGGTGCAGACAAACCCGCCGGGGTGCCGTCTGGCAACTGACCGGTTGAGTTAAAGGTGTCGTTGTACTCGTTATCCAGATCGAGATAGCCGATGAAAAACCCCAGGTCATAGTTGTCGCTGGGTGCAAAATCAAGCTCAAGGCGAGTAAAGAAAATGTCGGTGTCGTTATAAGCAATGGAAACGTCACGATTCTCTCCAGGAGAACCTGGCGGGACCTGATTAATCAACGGATGGGCATCAATGCCGGTGAATCGACCATCACCAAAATCGCAATCGTGGGTCGGCAAAAACAGATCCAACCCGGGAACTCCGCCACCGGTGATGGCACCACCTAGTAGAACGGATGGATCTGGTACGCCGTCTCCACCGCAAAATATGTCGAGGTCGCTATTGAGAACGTCTGAATTCTGTTCGTTGTAGTTGATCTTCAGGTTGGCGTTGAAAGTATCCGTTGGCGCCCAGTCAAAGGTTAGGCGTGCGATGAAATTTTCTAAACCTCGATTAGGATTTACGGTTGGGTTGCCGTCTGCGATTCGGGTTCGCTTGTCGATGTCTTGGTACTCGGCTGCCAACCGAACACCCAGCGTGTCAGTAATTGGCCCGGATGCGACCCCACCGATCGTCGTGCCTTCTTCTTCGAATTCATAAGATGATTTCAGGGCGAACTCCCACTCTTCTGTGGGGTTGGCCGAGCGTAGAGCGAGCACACCAGCAGATGCAGCCTTACCGAAATAGAGCGATTGCGGCCCTTTCAGCACGGCAACCTGTTCCACATCAAAAAAGGCGGTTTGCAACAAGCGTTGAGTACTGACTGATACATCATCAAAATTCAATGCCACCGCTGAATCAAACGCGTTGGAGATAAAGGATGAGCCGATACCGCGGAGGGTAATTTGAGCGCCAGCGCCTGAGCCGCCAACAGAGACGTTCAATGCGGGTATGCGGCTGACCAGATCGGTTGCCTCATCGATACGGAATACATCCAGGGTGTCTTCGCCGATGGCAGTAACTGCTACCGGTGTTTCCTGCAGTGACTCCTCGATGTTACGAGCGGTAACAACTATTTCTTCTATTATGCCGACCGATCTTTCTTCTGCTGCATGTGTCGCTTGCATGGCCAAAAAGCCAAACGGAGCGATCACAGCAGTAGTTAAGAAGAGCCGAAACTTGGATGGTACAACGGGTGTTGCCCCCCCAAAACGCGTACTAGGCATATATTCCTCTCCAATTGGCCTCACAGAGACCGTTAATAAACCTATAGAACCAGCGAAGCCCACATTCCCCTAGGGTGCTTCGCATGATGTGTTATATACCAAACTTGGAATATGGACAAACCGGGGGTTGGCTCGAGAAACTTTGCTGGTGATGGGGTGTTCTTGTTCATTAACTTACGAAACGGACTATGCAGATAAGCTATGCAGTTATGCGAGTTGTAGATCAAAAGTTCTTTTCTGCTTTCTCCCTTCTACTCTCGGTACAGGCGCACGGAGAGCAAATGAATGAGTAGCAGTGACCTGCCAAGTGGCCCGTTCTCGCCGGGGCAATCACAGTCGACGTATTTTGCGATGTACGCTGACGACTGCCAGTTGCACTTCGAACTGGCTGAACTCACCCCTAAACAGCTCGACGATCATGCCGCCAACATCGCCTTAACGGCCATGCTGCAGGTTGCGCTCACTTATATGGGCCGCAACAAAGATCATGTCGCGCTCCACGATACATTTCAGCACGCGCCCTGGGACGCTACCCTTGCCTTCTATGGCAGTCACTTTGAAGCGCTTTTTGGCGATGTTATCCCACCTGCGCACTACCACTACTTTCCGAGCAATGGTTTTTACGAAGCCATCGGACAATCCCAGGTCACAACAGAGCTCGTTAATCTCTATATGGTGAGTGGTAGCAATATTGCACTGCACAATAACCAGAGCGCCTGGCGACTTTCCCAAAAAGTGAATTCAAAAATGCACTTCGCAAGGACGGCGCCGCTGGCTGGTATTCCCGTGCCAGCAACCCAGGTGATGACCAAAGCAACACTGGCCAATGAAGGTGCGGATTTTTTCCAGCATCATCCGGCGGGTGTGATGCTGAAGATTCAAGGCTTAGCCGGTTCTCGCAATGTAACGTACTGCGCCAATCTGGCTGAGGCCGAGGCTTATGTCGCCGAGTTCGAAGACACGCTGCCCGTGTTATTGCAGGAGCGTCTCGATGCTTCCCGTTACACAGAAATGACCGTTGATCTAAATGTCACCGACGATGCGGTTGAAATTACCAACACTCGCAAGATCCTGTTTGCTGAAGGCCTTTGGGTAGGGAACTACCTTAGTCCGGAGGTCGAACTGTCTGACGCCCAGAAAGCGATCTGTCTGCGCGTTGGCAACTACGTTCGCGAACTCGGTTACGCCTCACCACAGGGGTTTAACTGTGGCATCGATTTCTTTGTTCGCACTGATGCTCCAGATGAACTGATTGTCATCGAAATTAATGCTCGCTGGACGGGTGGGCTGTTTCCGGCGCGGCTTATAGAGCGATTGGGTGTCCAACAACAGTCAAGCGTTGCTTTTATTGATGTGATCAGTCTTAGTGCCCTCGACGACTATTTGAACTTCATCGAAACCCATGGTCTGGTGGATGAGCAAGGCGTGCGTCGACCGCTGGACCGCACCTTTCATATTGTTCCAATGGGCTTCAGTCCTTTTACGCAGGAAATAGAGGGGAACTCCTGTGTGTACGTGTGGCAGGTTGTTGTGGGTGACTTTGCAGAGTTTGTCCGCACGAAAAATCAGGCCCTGGGAATCACTGAGTTACCTACCGCTGGTCTGATCTCAATTTAGATCTGTGAGGCACCTGTATATTTTTTGAATCGATTGGTTCCCTTCGCTGTCGATGGATTGTACTGAATACATGTCCCATTACGGAGCTTTATATCCTGCCCTCAAAGCACCTATTCTCACTGCAGTAATTATAGTCGATGCGGATAACCCCGTTTTTCGGTGAGGTCCAGGTGGCATCTATCGACGTGTTCTTTCTGCGCTGCCTGAACTGTCCCGAGCAATCCGGATTTTCTGTCCAACGTGTTTCAGTAATAGGGTCGATGGAGCTGAAATTCTCTACTCCATCCGTATTTCGGGACCAATGTGATGTTTTGTTTCCGGTCTCGATTTTGATATCGCTGTAGTCCGCTTTGGAGAAAGTCACTTTTGAAGTCTGCCCCTGGGCATCTGGAGCGCTATAGGAAAGTACGCCTTTAACTATTTCGGCCCCTGTCACGGAGCGGCTAAACAAGCCCGTGCATTTGTCTTTTG
>CAZWMD010000148.1:0-3947 GCA_964634815.1 uncultured Pseudomonadales bacterium
ATCCTGCGAACCGGTTCGCGCGGCTTTTCAGGCCTCACAACTTTTGTGCTCTGCAATCTGCTCATTTCAAATCATCCATAATTAAATCGTCAAACTCGTTTACTTCTAATTGGTTCAACCTGAGACAATCCGGCAATTCCTTTGCTCGAAAACACATCTCTTTTCAACTCTTCCCAATTCTTCTCGATGCTTGCCAATTCCGCGGAAATCGGTGCTTATCTATCAAGCTACTCAACCCCTGCGAATCGTCATTTTTCGAGAAGCCTTGCTACTCGCTATACTATCGCCGACCCCGAAAACGCTTTACCCACTAGGTCTCAAAACCTTCAATTGTAAAATTCGATGCCCTAGGTCAATGACGCCCGTCACTTTAATTTCCACTAATTCGACATCTTCATGGGCAAATTATTGTTAATGTGCAGATTCTTGACCTAAACGTTACAATTTAAGCAAACTTATTGACGCTCTGCAACGTCACTGCGAATCTTCGGTCGGCTCCGCTTTCCTCGCCCGACTATTAAGCAGGGACAGCCGCTTGAAATGAAGTAAAGGTTTGTATGGGATGTCACAACTGTTTAGGCGCCAATATGTTCAACTGCCCGACTGACCCATAGAAGCCACCCATTGACTCGTATGGAACCGATTGAAAAAGCCGTTGCAAAAGCCCTGGCGGCCAAACAAAGAGCATTCAGCGATAAAAATGCTGACAGTGCTGTGGATGGCCACTTAGCTGATCAACAGGCTGATCGCCCACTTAACGCAGACAATGTAAGCAACGCAGACAATGCAAGAAAAATGCCAGATGAGTCGGTGGCGGCAAATCCGGCGCCCACAATGTCGGCAGAATCATCCCAGATAGACCTGAATGCACCGATTGAGGGCGCAGAAAATCTGGATTCGGATAAAAGCACCATTTCAGAACCGGGGTCAGAACCAGAGCGCCGTGAGGCAGATCAACCTGGAGCGGACACGGCAATGCCTCTCGGTGAGCAGCCGGCCAAACCGCCTCTGCCTGTCAACAGCCATCACGAGCCCGTCAAAAACCCCTCCGCAGATGGGGCAGCTGACCTGTCACAGGGTGAACTCCCAGCAGCGGCAGCGGCCGCTGCACAAGCCAGCGCCGAACAGTTGCGTCGCGAGAATGCCCGACGGCAGCTGTTCCCAAACAACCTCCGGGGCGCCCCCTCGAATCTGCCCGAAAGCGCAACAGAGCCAAAGGACAACTCGGCCATCAGCTCCGCTTCAAAAGAAGCCGGCGTGGCTCAGCCAGCACCTAACGGCAGCCTGGCCATGCTGGATACAAAAAAGCTGGATGAGCTGGTGAGCAAGCGGCTAGAGGGTAATCTCGATGGCTCCGTGGAGCAAAAACAGGAGCCAAACACAGATGCACTGAACGGATTACGCATGCTGGACCGAGAGTTTGGCAACTGGGAACGCGCGCTCAGAGATGGCAAAAAGCCAGAGGTGCTAGCCAGTCAGACACGGGTCAACGATCTGCTTGGGCAGATTCCTGAGTCAATGGCGAGCGAACTTCACTCTACTGTGAACATGCTGAACGAACAGACAAAAAAGTTGATGACGCCGGCCGCCGAAAAAAGCGCTCCAGAGGAAGAATCTACCCAATCAAAGCGAACGCTAAAAGGCCGCGTAAAGAAACGCAGAAAGCGCAAGGGCCGGTAACTTTAGTTGATAGCTTTTTAGGCCAGCTTCGCCAGGGGGGTTAAGCCAACCTGCTTGTCAGCGAGCACATCTTTAATCGTATCGCAGTCGATTTTTTCGCGCTTGAAACTGTGCCCATAAAATAGCGCTGTATCGCAGAGCACGTTGATGACTCGCGGAATGCCACGACTCGCCTCTGCGATCATTGTCATAGCCGCTTCGGTGAACAACTCTGGGTCACCACCGGCTACTGTAAGTCGATGGCCAATATAGTGGATCGTATCTTCCGCGTTCATGCCGTCCAGGTGGTAGTCAACACTCACTCGTTGAGCAAATTGCACCAGCTCGGGGCGCTTCAGCGTATCGCGCAACTCAGGCTGACCAAGCAATAGAAACTGAACCAATAAGTGCTTGCCTGAATTTATATTCGACAGCATTCGCAGCTGCTCAAGCAACTCTATATCAAGCTGTTGCGCTTCATCGATGATAATCACCGTGCGCCTGCCGTTGGCATACTCTTCTATCAGGAAATGCACAAAATCATTATAAAGTTGCACCTGGTCCTTACCTTCGAAAGGCAGCCCAAAGGCAAAGCTAACCCAACGCAACAACTCTTCAACGTTGGAACACTGCAGGTTGTTCAACAGACCATAAACGATCTGGCTATTCTCTCTCTCAAGCAAACTACGCATTAAGGTAGTCTTGCCAGCTCCGATTTCGCCGGTGATCACGGTAAACCCTGCGCGACTGCTCAAGCCATATTCAAGCAGAGCACTCGCCACACTATGTTGGCGGGTCAGATAGAGATACTCGGGATCAGGGAGCAGAGAAAAGGGTCGCTCTCTCAGGTTGTAAAACTCTGTGTACACCGAAGCTCCTATCCGTAGTAGCTGTGAACAAAGTCGGCAGATTTCTCAGCCTTGTTGAGAACCAATCCCAGGATCTTGCTATCTCGCAAGAGATCCATCGTGTTCTGGAGTTCACGTTCGTCTGTTGAACCATCTTCTACAACCACCAGCATTGCATCGAGTTGCGCAGAGAGAGCCAGTACGTCATCACCCACGGAAGATGGAGGCAAGTCAATAACGGCGATGGTTTGTTCCTGCTCCTCACCGATCATTCGGAGAAGATCACGCATACGATCAGAGTTCAACAACTCAGATGGAGCATCGTAAGGGTTGGGTCCAGCAAACATAACACGCCAGTCACTTGAGCCAGCGGCATAGATGATTTCTGATAACTTGGCCGTTCCAGAAAGATAGTCTATCAGCCCCTGGTCAGGATCTGTCATCAGCGAGTGGCGAACGCCAGGACGTCTGAAGTCACAGTCCATCAGGATCGATCGATAGCTGGGGTCTCTGGCGATCGCCAGACTCAAATTGGTCGCTGTTGTTGTTTTGCCTGCCTGAGGATTGGGGCTGGTAACACCAAGAGTAGTCCAACCATTTTGGCGCATTTGCTGCAAAACTCTGGTGCGCAAGATTCTGTACACCTCGGCAAATTTACTCTGCCCACCGTTCACAACACATTGAGTTCTAAGTTCGTCAAAGTCGAGTTCAAGCTGCTGGCCTTCGGGCAATGACGTAGGCACAGGATTTCCAGCTGCAGCGGGGACCGCAATGGATGCAACCGCCCCCGGCGAAGACCCGGGCTTGGCAAGATTCGCCTCACTCGCACGCGCAAGCGCAGCCCGACGGCTGGCTTCTTCAATCTGCTGCGAAATTCGATCCATGATTTAAACTGCTCCCCGATACGGCTGGGACTCTGAAATTTCGATACTACGACACTGAACGCCTGTTTATTCCTAGGGCTTCCGTCTCGAGACTGTCCAGCGCCTCAGCTGGAACCCAATTTTCGTCAGGTTACTCGCTATACCTGTCGAGTGGCGTATTCAGTTGTTTAGTTTTTGTAAAGGTCTACTGCCAATCTCTACGCCAATCTCTACGTAGCTTGTTTCTGTGTGGCTAGAGTTTAGACAGATTTTTGAGTCTTCACTCCCAACCAGTGCTCATGTTGGGAACTAC
Organism: uncultured Pseudomonadales bacterium; assembly: GCA_964634815.1. GTDB lineage: Bacteria > Pseudomonadota > Gammaproteobacteria > Pseudomonadales > Azotimanducaceae > JALZVT01. Next base: position 3,684 of record CAZWMD010000148.1, read on the forward strand.
TGCTATAGGTGCTAACCCTGTTGCTCGCAAAACGCCTCGCTGGCCACGGACAGCTCGATCAAGGAACTCCGCCAGGAATATCCACAGCAGCCCTGCCAACATACCCGCAAGTACACCCAGCGTCACGATGCCCGCTCGGTCCGGACTAATCGGCAACGACGGCAAGTTAGCAGGCTCCAGGATTCGAAACCCACCGCCCTTTTGATCAGATTCGACATCAGCAGCGAGGCGAGCATCCAATTCCTTGTCTCTCAGCTCGCGGTA
>CAZWMD010000149.1:0-3913 GCA_964634815.1 uncultured Pseudomonadales bacterium
CGGCGCGCTCACAGAGCCGCTTACTCCATCGTGGTGTTTCAGACTCCAACACTCTGGCGTACCAGTAAGCCGGTGCAGCGGCATCGTAGCTTGGGTCTTGCCAGACCACACAGGCCTCGCTTTTCCCCGAGGCGAAGGTCGCAACGGTGTGAACCTGCTCTTGCAGTACTCCGTCTTTCACTTCGCCCTTAATGATCTGCAGTCGTTCGAGTGGTGCCTCGTCTTTGCCAGCCACAATGGCAAACCATGGCGCGTTATCAGGCTGTGCCTTTAACGTTCCACCCATTGGGACTTTGAAGGGGGCATCCTGGGTGCTACACGCTTCTTTGCTGGCCACTCCAAATTTCAGAGAGATGCGTGGACCGCTGGTTCCATACGCCTCACGTCGATGTAATGCATCAAACACCCCTGCCCGGGTGTTTTCTTCTGCCCATACGGCAACCAGGCCACCCGGATTGAAGTCCACGTTGGCAAGCTGCTGTTCGTCGCTAAGGAACATGGTGGAAATGCCGCGGGTGTAGTCGCCTTCTGCAACCCTGCCTGGCGTACCATAGTGGGTATCGGTTGAGGCGATAGCGCCGAGCATTAGCGGGTTTGTCCCTGAGGTGTAGGCCAATAGGCCACGACCGAGCAGGGTTCGAAAGTATGAGGATCTGGCCTTGGCCCAAACCTCTTCTGGCGAACCGGTCTCAGCGCCGCTGAGCCGGGCTTTGGCGGCGTTTTCCTGGACCAGATTGAACTCACAGTCCTCATCCAGATCTTCCGCTCGCTCGGGCAGGCACTCGCTTGCGCCCTTTTCCTGAAAAATCTCGGCCAGGCGCTCGTAGCGGATGCGCCGTGCCCACTGTTGATCGGTCTCGGTTTCAACGGCAAACGTGGGGCCGCCGTCTGCCCAGTTGATGTTGTGCGGAATGGTTAACACCTTGCAGCCGTCTTTTTCGAGGCAGTTCTGGTCAAGCTGTTGCCACAGGCTGTGAATCTTGGGAAAGCGGACAAAGTCGTAAGCCTGGGGTGTGACCGCATCACTTCGAAAAATCACGTTGCGGTGCCAATGCCGTCCGCCTGGCGATGCGGTCCACTCGTAGCCAATCAGTGCAGAAAACTCACAGGGTTCATTGGCGTCGTTTGCCGCAAATTGGGCGCGTCGCCACTGGTTATCGCGGGCGATTTCGCAGTTACCGGTTTTGGCATCACAAAACTCGGGCAGCTTGGGAGGTTGGCTACTGACCATGGGAATGAGGTAGTCAAAAAAGATTCGTCCGCTCTGTTTCTTTTGATGGAACTCTCTGAGTTGGTTGCAGTGCTTGGTATCAGCGTACTCGGGATCGGTGCAGGTATACATCTGATCCCAGGTTTCCGGATGATCGGTTACCGCCGCAAAGTCCAGGGGCCGATCGATGGTTTTCAACTCGCCGTTGGCAAGCCGTAGTGGTTGGCCTTTGGCAAAGGCATAAGCCTCCCGAGGTGTTGCCGTGGCTCCAAATGCCCAGGCATCCATGGAGTGTGAGGTATGCACATGCAAATCACCCCACAGGAGTTGTTTCTGTCCGGGTACGGCGTTTGAACAGCTTGGCGCAGCTGCAGAGACCGAGTGAACAACACCGATATTTACGATAGCCAAACAAAGTGCAAGTAGCCCGTGTCGCATACCTAAAATTTTCCAGCTGCCTGCGCCGCCTCTTCACATTTGGTGTTGATTAGCGCTTCCAGCTGATCGGGCATCAACATGCCAGTGGGCTCGATCTTGATAAATCGAATGTCTTCAAAGCCGATGAAGCGGGCGATGTGCGTAAGGTATGGCCGGGCAAAATCCGCCTTGGTGCCGTCGGATTCCTGAGGAAATCCTATTTTGTACGGGCTGCCACTGGCGAGCACAAACTGTATGGGTTTGCCGGTGATTGTCCCTATGTACTCCCCCTTCTCGTTGACATAAAAGCTGAGGCCCGGTTGGCACACAAGATCCAAATAGTGCTTGAGTCGATAGGGTATAGAGAAGTTCCACATCGGCGTAGACACAATGACCTTGTCTGCGCTTTGCAGGCGTTCGATCTCCTGGACAACGCCAGCCCATTCGCCCGTCGCCTCGATGCCAGAGCCGCCTCTAATCATGTCGACAATCTGGGCCATTTTCTGATTTGCACCCTCACCGGTGAAACTGGGCAATTCGTAATCAAATAGCGCCAGGTGCTCTACGTCGCAACCCGGGTTTGCTTCCTTAAAGGCGGTAACAAATGAATTTGCCACACGACTGGAAGCGGAGTTCTCCTTGCGTGGACTGGCTTCGATATACAGTAGTTTCATGGCGGTCACTCCCCTGTTGTCGTTGTTGTTTGCCCGAGCATTGCCTTGCCCACATCGCCGTAGCGACTGGCCTTGGCAAAGATGACATGGTTGGTGGCAATGGAGATATCTCTCACCGCCCGCTGAATCGGGTTATCCAAAAACCCGCCGCTGGCGCCGGTTTCTTCGCTAATGCGCAGCACCGCTGCCTTGCAGGTAAAGGCAGCGTGGGCGATCCGCGACAGCCAATAGTCGCGCTCAGAGTGTGTTGCCCTGTTACGCTTGGCCATGACGTCGGTCAATACGTCTCGCAGCAGAAGCTCGGCAGAATCGATCATCAGTGCCGTTTCGCCGATCATTTGGCTAACATCGGGAAGTGGAGTACCTGAACGCCGCTCGTTGCGCTGCAATTTCTTTTGCATCTGCTTTGAGAATTCTGCCAGGGCCATTTGCGCTGCACCCAGTATCGGAAGGCTCGCGGCAAAGCCAAGCACGGGCATAAGCGGTGTGCTGTAGAGCGGCCCTGAAAACCGATCAGCGATGCCTGAGGTTGCGTCAATAAATTCCTGAAACGGGAGTGCATGCTGTTGGGGGACAAAAACGTCATTGATTTTGAAGTCCCAGGACCCTGTGGCGCACATGCCGCTGACGTGCCAGGTATCTACAGGTTCGACATCTGACTTTGGTAACAAGAAGAACATCGCCTGTGGTCCGGCATCAGGGTCCATAAAGAGTCCGCCCGCCAGAACCCAGGTGGCATGGACAATGCCCGTACCCCACTGCCATTGGCCGCTGAGCACGTAACCGCCATCAACTTTGCTGGCCTTACCGCCACCAATATTGAGGCTTGCGGGTGCCAGCACATGGTCGTTGCCGTCGAAGACTTTTGTGCAAACGGTTTCGGCGTAGTTAAGCAGCCACAGGTTGTGCTCTATGTAGAAGCCCGTGATCCAGCCCATCGAGGTATCGGCACGCGAAAGCGTGAGTACTACGTCGAAGAAGGTGTCGAGATCGGCCTCATGGCCGCCGAACTTTTTCGGCACCATCAGAGCAAAGAGGCCACTCTGCCGAATTGCGTCAATGACATGATCAAGCGGCTTGCGATTGATCTCGGCGTCGCGGGCAGTGTCGCGGAGCAGAGGTGCAAGTTCTTCAGCCCGCTTGATCAAATCCATTAGGCAACCCCATAGCCTTTGGGACTAGGCTCGGTGGTTTCGCTGGCGTGTTCCCAGATCACCTCATCGGGTGTTTGCAGCATCACCTCATAGACCTCTTTGGGATAGGTCATGTGTGGCACCTCGGGGTCATACTCTGGTTGGGGCAGCGCTGCGCCGTCGTTTTTATAGTCAGCAGGATGTCGGTAGCTCTGCAGTTCTTCTTCGCTAATACCGGCAAGGGCAACCACCTCGGGGTCTATCCAGGTGCCCTTGTCATCCAGGGGCTTCTGTGTGGCGGCGGAGGACGTAGAGACTTCCAGCGACAGATTTTCCGGACCGGCAAAGTAGATCGATGCACAAAATCCATGGTCGATGGGGCCAAGCACGGGCACGTTGCGTGATCGAATTCGATCTCGCATGGCCAACACCTCTTCCATGGAATCAACGTTGAACGCGAGGTGCTGCATGGTGCCTGG
>CAZWMD010000150.1:0-3801 GCA_964634815.1 uncultured Pseudomonadales bacterium
CACGACCACGACCACGACCACGACCACGACCACGACCACGACCACGACCACGACCACCAACATGAGGATACGACGACCGACGCGGGAATGTCTGTTGTCCGGTTAAATGTGGATGGCTATGCAGACGACAGTCTGGCCGCACTAGCAGAGAGTGTTTTTGTTGAATTTTCTGCCGATGCCCATGCTTTGTCTGCGGGTCAATCCCTCTCAAAGAGTAATCAGCACTACAAACTGATGTTCGCAGACGCCGGCTCCGGGGAGTTTGGATTATCGCTGGACGCGGCGCAAAGAATTGCATTGTTCATGGGGCATGCACCTCACGGACGTCAATTGGTTTTAGTGGATGCTGACGGTGCGATTCTCAAATCAAACGTTGAACACAATTTTCACGGCGAGCACTCACACGATTCGAAAGTATCTTCTACCTCAGTTGAGCTGCCCGGGAAATTCGACGGGGCGCAACTCAATGCCTGGCTTGAGGAGTTTCTGCAAGAAAATGGGCCTGATGTTTACCGTATGAAAGGGGTGGTTGGCATCGAGGGGCAAGACTACCGTTTTGTATTCCAGGGTGTGCACATGATTTTTGGTAGTCAGGCGGCGGGAGAGTGGGGCGACGAAACGCCCCTCAATCGGCTGGTGTTCATTGGCAAGAACCTCGATGCTGCTTATATCCGCCAGTCGCTCGAAGCTTGCTTGACTGTCGCCTGATCAACACCCGATTTGCTGATGTCACCAGTGCTCAGCGATCATCCAATCGCGCGTTCTATGGCCTTGCCAAGTTCCTCTGTGGTTGCTTTGCCACCCATGTCGGGTGTGAGGTTGGCGTTGTCCCTTAGTGTATCTTCGATGGCGGCCATGATCGTATCGTGTGCCTTTTGGTGGCCAAGATGCTGCAACATCATTGCCCCCGCCCAAATGGTACCGATTGGGTTGGCAATTTTTTGGCCATAGATGTCGGGTGCTGAGCCATGGACGGGTTCGAACATGGATGGATGTTCGTTGGATGGATCTAGATTTGCAGAAGGAGCAATGGCGATTGTGCCGGTACAGGCTGGACCAAGGTCTGAAAGAATATCGCCGAACAGGTTGCTACCCACAACAACGTCAAAGCGATCGGGCATGCGTACAAAATTAGCAGTGAGAATGTCTATATGATACTGATCGACCGCAATCTCCGGATAGCTCTTTGCCATCTCGGCAACGCGTGCATCCCAATAAGGCATTGAATGAATAATACCGTTCGATTTTGTGGCCGATGTCAGATACCTGGCATCCCGCTTTTGGGCAAGATCAAACGCATACTTTAAGACCCGGTCAACACCGCGGCGGGTGAACACACTCTGCTGGATGACAACCTCTTGCTCTGTGCCTTCGTATTGAATGCCACCAATACTTGAGTATTCGCCCTCAACGTTTTCTCTAACAACATAGAAATCAATATCGCCGGGCTTGCGGCCAGCAAGCGGGCAGGGCACCCCATCGAACAGGCGCACCGGGCGCAGATTGATGTATTGGTCGAACTCTCTTCGAATAGGTATTAACAAGCCCCAGAGAGAAATGTGATCAGGGACCGTCGGAAAACCAGCGGCACCGAGGTAAATGGAGTCGAAGGCCCGGAGCTGCTCAATGCCATCTTCGGGCATCATGTGGCCGGTTTTTAGATACGACTCGCAGGACCAGTCAAATTCCTGCCAGGCAAAGCTGATGTCATGCTTGTGCCCCGCTTTTTCCAGAACTCGAAGTCCTTCGGGCATTACCTCTTTGCCGATCCCATCTCCGGGGATTACAGCTACCTTAACTGTTGTAGGCATCCTCCGAAAACTCAGTAGTCCATTCCACAACCAATAATTCGGTCGTTGGGGAACTTGGTAATCACTTCAATACCCGTGTCTGTTACCACGACTTCGTCTTCGAGCCGAACACCGTCTGTACCGTCCTCGTTCCCCGCGTAGGTTTCAAGAGCAAATACCATGCCTGGTTCGATCTCTACGGGGTGCTCCAGGCTATAGGCCCGAGACATGATGGGGAATTCCCAAAGTCCAACACCAACACCGTGACCGTATTGCAGACCAAAGATCTCGTGCTCGTTGAGTGCGCCCATTTCGCGGTAGTCTGGCCAGCGAGTTACCACATCAGCGGTTGTTGCGCCGGGTTTCACCGCTTCGATACCCCCCATCTGAATCTCGTAGCAACGGGCGTGAGTATCGATCTGTTTTTGGCTGGGTGGACCGACGGTGAAACAGCGATAGACACAGGTGTGATAGCCGTTAAACAGACACACCACATCCATAAAGATGATGTCGCCGGGTTGCAGCAACCGGTCTGAACTCAGGTGCGGGTGTGGGAAGGTTCGATTGCCCGATGTCACCTGCACATTGTGAACCCACTGGGCGCCTAGTCTGTGCATCTCGTGAGAAGCAACGGCTTGCAGATCGTTTTCTTTAGCGCCTGGGCGGATTTCGCGGGCGATACGGTGGAATGCCGCATCAACGATGGCACAGGCGTGTTTCAGCAAGGCAATTTCGTCTTCATTCTTGATGGCGCGAGCGTGTTGCATCACCACCATGCCGTCGGCAACCGTGTAGCCAGCAGCTTGCATTGCCAGCAGGGTCTGCGCTTCGATGACATCAACTCCAATGCGAACCTTGCTCTTGTCCAGTCCGAAGTTGCTCAGAACCATGTCCAGATCTTTCAGGAAGCCGTTTGTCGCTCCCCAACCAGGCGGTAGAGCTCCGTACATGGTGCCGTGAGCGGGATAGGTGTAATCGGCGATCCAGGGGCAGTTGATTTTTTCAGCGGCCACTTCGGAACCAAAGCCAAAGATATGCGGAGGACCATTGCGTGGGATGATGGAGTATCGCCCCATGTTGTCGATCTCAGGTGAGCAGACAGCGGTTGAGGTGGCGTAGCGCTTATTACAGGTATCGAATAGCAGCAGAACTTCGATGTCGAACTTGTCCATATATTGCTTGATGCGGGATACCCGATGTTCGCGCATCCGATCCATGTTGATGCGTTGCTCGTAGTCAACCTGCATCATTCCTTGCGTGCCTACACGATATGTCACCTATGTTCTCCTTACGTACTGCAAGTACTGCTTAGATATAGCTAGCCTGATATTATATCGTCAATATTGGCTAAAATGTTAAAATTTCGATCATTTTGAAACCCAAACGCTCCAGTAAAGCTATTAACGCTCGTCATCTTGCGATTGGTGATATCCATGGTTGTTCCCATGCGCTGGATGCGCTCCTTGAACACGTTGCTCCCACAACAGACGATCTGGTAGTTACACTCGGCGACTATGTCGATCGGGGTCCCAATACCCGGGGCGTTGTGGAGCGCCTAATAAACCTTGCGAGACACTGTAACTACATTGCCCTGCGAGGTAATCACGAAATCATGATGCTTGACGCCATGGTCTCCGACAGTTGGTTGCGTCCCTGGCTTGGCCATGGCGGTGAGGCAACGCTTGCGTCCTACGGCGGGGCATTCGCGAACATTCCGGATGATCACCTGGACTTTCTGAAAAATCGTCTGCAGCCGTTTTATGAGGTCGAAACGCATTTCTTTGTCCATGCCAACGCGCGGCCTGATATGGCCATGGATCTTCAGCCGGACGCTGCGCTGTATTGGCAAAAGTTTGGTGATCCGGGTCCCCATGTTTCGGGCAAAACAATGGTCTGTGGCCACACGCCGCAACGTTCCGGCTGGCCAGTTCATAATAACCACGCTGTGTGTATTGATACTAAAGTGTATGCGGATGATGGCTGGTTGACCTGCCTCGATATTGAATCGGGC
>CAZWMD010000151.1:0-1993 GCA_964634815.1 uncultured Pseudomonadales bacterium
GCCGAAATCATGAAAGAACTCTACGATCGTTCCCGCAGTGTCCTGTGGCTCAACCCCGAGTCAAAGGCGGCGTGGAATTCTGGCGACTCCGAGATGCGCAAATATGGCGCCTACTGCCATCAGGTTCATGAGTGTAACTCGTTACAACATCTGGAGCGGATCGTCGGCAACCTCCTCAAAGCCGTGCACGGCTAGCATCTAAAGCCCCACAACCAACGTCTGACAGAGTCAGTAACGTCTATCCCTCGGTGGCTGAATTGGGCGATAATACGGCCGCAACACCCAGCACCAGACCGAGGCCAAAAGCCCGCCAGATGACCAACACCACGAATCCTGATTCGACCGCCCCGCTCGACGTCGAAACCTCCGCCAGCGAACTCAACCGCGCCGCCCTGTGGCAACTCATCGCGCTTATCATGGCCAGCCTCGGCGTGATCGTTTTGGTGATGTACGCCCTGAACTGGGCAGCTCAGGCCACAGGCTCACAATCCGCCGCCACCGACGCCGTCAACTTTGAGGCCCGCAGCATCTCGGTATTGGTTGATCAGGAACCTCCCCAGCTTGATGCCATGAAGGCAACCGATCAGGTCAGCGCAAGCATTTTGGGCCACATCATGGAAGGCTTGTTGCGCTACGACGTCAACAACAATCTGGTGGCTGGTACTGCGGAGCGTTGGGAGATTCGTCCCGATGGCGCCACCTTCTGGATCCGGGAAGATGCACGCTGGAGCGATGGCGAGCCGGTGACCGCGCATGACTTTCGTTTCGCCTGGCGAACGGCGCTTGAACCCGCTACCGCCTCGCAATACGCCTTTATCCTGTTTCCGGTGAAGAACGCCGAGGCCATCAATACGGGCAAGATGCCTGGCGAATCTCTGGGAGTGCGCGCCGTCAGCGACAAAGTTCTGGAAGTGGAATTCCAGCAGCCAATTGCGTTCTTCGAAAAGCTGGTGGCCGCCCCAACCTACTATCCGGCCCGGGAAGACTTCTACAACTCGATGGATGGCCGTTATGGGGCTGATGCCGACACCATGCTCTATAACGGCGCCTTTAACCTGACAAGCTGGGTCCACAACGCCAGTATGCGGATGGACAAAAGCCCCTACTACTGGGACCGCGACAACATCTTCCTGAACACCATCCATGTGCCCTTCATCACGTCAGATCGGCAAGCCGGCGTTAACCTGTTTAAAGACGGTCGCATAGCCCTGGCCCAGCTCGACGGTGAGACCCTGCCCACCGCCCTCGCCCAGCGCTGGCACGTCAGTCGCCTCGCGGACGGCTCGGTGTATTACCTGGAGTTCAATCACCGCCCCGAGCGCATTGGCCACAATCTGAACTTTCGCCGCGCCATTCAATACACCATGGATCAGGCCGAACTGGTGTACAAGGTGGTCAAGATCCCTGGCTACGTACCTGGCGTTAGCCTTTTTCCCGCCTGGGTGAAAGGCGTCTCGGGACCACTACGGCAGGAATACCCGCCACAACGCATAGCACCGGATAGAGACAAAGCCAGAGCCTACCTGCAAGCGGCACTCAAAGACATGGGGCTCAAGAAAATGCCGCCATTGGTCGTGCTCTCCGGCGATACACCGCTTGCCAGAAAACACTCGGAATACATGCAGGCAGAGCTAAAAAAACACCTGGATATCGATGTCAAAATTGACCGACAGATATTCAAACAACGACTCGCCAAGATGCGCGCCGGTGAGTTCGACATGGTGATGTCAGGTTGGGGACCAGACTTCGACGACGCTCTCACCTTTGGCGATCTGTTTGCCTCCTGGAACCTGCAAAACCGTGGGCGTTACTCAAATCCTGATCTTGATGCCCAGGTGCGTATCGCTCAGGGATCAATTGATACCCAGGTAAGAATGGATGCCTTTGGCGAAATTCAGCGCCTTCTTATCGAGGACGCTGTGATTATTCCGGACTACGAACGCGGCAGAGTGTTTGTCGCCGACAAGCGTTTGCAAGACATTGGCCGCAGAGC
>CAZWMD010000151.1:2093-3754 GCA_964634815.1 uncultured Pseudomonadales bacterium
GCCATACCTGGCCTTGGCCGCTACTTTGTTGAGGCCGTGCAGCAGTCTGACTACACCGTCATTATGGGAACCACCGTGTTCTACGGCGCTTTTCTTGTGTTTATGGTGATCCTTGTTGATCTGGTCTATGGCCTGATCGACCCCAGAGTGAGCGTTGAATAGTGGCCAGTAGTTCTTCGATCAGCACGCCCGGTGATGTTGTACTCAGCCCGGACAGTTTCAAACCACTGACACAAGACCAGGACGCGCAAGCCATTACCCGGCCATCGCTGTCTTACTGGCAAGACGCCTGGCGACGACTGAAAGACAACAACAGAGCCATCATCTCTCTGTACATCATTGTTGGGCTTCTGGCCTTCACCCTGATTGGCCCCTTCCTGTGGACGGCCGATTCCTCCACCAGCGATGTGGATCAGATTAGCCAGCCACCCTTTGCTGATCGCAGCGCCACCATTGTTGGCCCCTACAAGGCCTGGGACATTGCTGCAGAGCCACCCAGCACAAACGGCCTTGTGATTGCCGGTGCACCCACCACCCAAGCCGTGCGGCTTTCCTGGGAGCCCATGGCCGCGTCAACCAATGGCTATCGCATCTACCGAAACATTTTTCCGATTGGCGCGGAACGCGCGCTTGGCTTGCCCCTGGGGGAAGTGTTTCCCAGTGAAGGCACGTACTTTGAAGATCGGCTTGATCTGCAAGCTGATCACTATTACTACACCGTGGTCGCACTCGGCGCGAACAGCCGCGAAACCGCTGAGTCTCAACAGGTAGAAGTGGATGTCAGCCGGGTCATCACCATTGACGAGGCCATCGAAAAGGGTCTGACTACCTCTGATAGCAACCTTAAGGAAGGCGCTGCGGTAAAGCTGACCTGGCACCCATTGGGCACCGACTATCTGGGCCGCGACATGCTGGCCCGGCTCATGGAAGGTGCGCGCGTGTCGCTCTTTATTGGCATCGCGGCCCCCTTTATCTACGTGCTCATTGGCATTCTCTATGGCAGCACCGCCGGTTTTGTTGGCGGGTGGCTTGATCAAAGCATGATGCGATTTGCGGACTTTGTGGTCGCGTTACCATTTTTGCTGTTTATGATTGTGTTCAAAATCGCCTTTGGGGTTGAGTCAGGAGAAAGTGGCATTCTGCCCATGCTCATTGCCATGGTGGTGTTGCTGTGGCCGGCCACGGCCAGATTGGTACGCGGCCAGATTTTGCAAATACGCGAGGAAGGCTACATCGACGCATCACGGTTGCTTGGTGCCAAGTCGTCCTATCTCATTGGCCGCCACATGATCCCAAATACCATGGGCGTGATTCTGGTCACCCTGACGTTTGCCGTACCCAGCGCCATATTTACCGAGGCGTTTCTCAGCTTTATCGGCATGGGGGTTGCGCCGCCCACACCAAGCTGGGGCAGCATGTGTAACGAAGGTCTGAAAACCATGCAGGCGACACCACACGAGCTTATTTTCCCGGCACTGCTCATCAGCATTACCGTGCTGGCCTTCAACATGCTCGGCGATGGATTGCGCGATGCTCTTGATGCACGGATGCGATCGCGTGAGTAGCCCTACCTTGGTTTCAGACACTACCCCAGACACAGATTCACAACCCGTTCTTGAAGTCAGCGATCTACGCGTTGAGTTTGATACCTACGGCGGCAT
>CAZWMD010000152.1:0-3735 GCA_964634815.1 uncultured Pseudomonadales bacterium
TTGCTGTTTTAGGCGCTGTATTTGGCTCATCCCTCAAAGCCAATATCAAAAGTGATATTCGTTGTGAACCACCCGCATCCCAGCCAGCACTTGAAGAATTCTGCTCTACCTCTCCGATAACGGCGGAGTGTCTTCGCAAACGCGGCTTAGTGTACGAATCTGGTTCTGAAGGCGCTGCGCGCAAAAGCTTAGCCGCTGTTTGTTATCAGGCTGCAATGGATTTAGGTGACGCTAAAGCAACAAGTTATCTTGGTTACTTATACTGGCAAGGCACAGGCGTTGAAAAACACCTTGAGAAAGCGGTGGCTCTTATAAGCATTGCGGCCGAGGCCGGCGTGGCTCAGGCACAGGCAAATTTAGGCTTTATGTTTTTGCGCGGCGAAGGTGTTGAACCTGATCTCAAAAAGGCTGAACTTTGGCTAGGCCGAGGAGCTATTGGTGGAGACCCCGGAGCGAAGAAAGTGCACCCCAAAGTTCGTATAGCACGACTCGACGCAGACCTTAAAAGCAGTATGCCAGAAGATGCGCAGCCGTTGTTGTACGCAGCAGTTCGCAATGAACTAGGCATTATTCAGAAATACATTGACTTAGAAGCTGACCTGGATCTGCCACGCAACACAAGTAATTTAACCGCCTTGGCGTTAGCAGTGGTTCACGGGAACTTCGAAGCAGCAGATCTACTGCTTCAAAATGGCTCTGACATTGACATCAAGCTTAATGAAGGAAAAACACTGTTGGCTCTCACTGTGGAAGACAATGATCTAGAGGCCTTGAAATGGGTGATGCAGGCAAACGCAGATCCAGACGTTTACGCCGATGATGGGTTTACACCGCTGCAATCAGCAACGGCATGGGAGCTGATAGAAATAATTCGGGGTTTGGCTGAATTTGACATCAACCTCAATGACCCAGGTGGCAATGGGCACCCGCCGCTGATTCTGGCCGCTGCGGGAGACAACGCTGACGTAGTCGCTGAATTACTCAACCTGGGAGCAAACATCAACGAACAAGCAGACGATGGGTGGACTGCTTTGCACTGGGCAGTAGAACGAAGGCAGATTACAAATATCGAACTGCTGCTAAAACGCTGCGCAAAGACCAATATCAAAGGTGACGACAAAAGGACTGCGCTAACCCTGGCTCGGCGAAAAGGAAATCGAGAAATTTTGAGCCTTTTGAAGTCCAGCACCAAATTGTGCAAACAGAATTAGTCAGCGAAGAAAAACTCCTGCTGGCTAGCCAAACAGAGATATGCAAACAGAGACAGAGACACAGTTCTCACCCAAAACCTGTTTGCTATGCTAAAAGTAGACAGCCCCCTAAAACAAGAATGCACCCAATGAGAAAATCAGCACGAAGCCTGGTCTCAGCAATTTTTCTGATGTTGGCTCCACATGCCTTAGCACAAGACCAGCCATTCGGACACCTGGCGCCCGCCATCAAGCTAAAGTTCACCCTGGGGTCAGAACGCCATCGATATCAAGCGGGTCACCAAAAGTTCTCGATTGCGTTGGGCGCAAATACAGCAAGCAATACTGCAGACAATGTTGCATTTGGATACGAAGAAGAGAACTTCAGAGACCTTCTTGAGTTCAGTCGCAACTACGGCGGCGAATCCAGGCTATCACTGAACGGCACACCCTATAGCGATCTAACCGACGTGTTGGGCTTAACTGAACAAGAAAGAAGAAAAAGAAAATCAAAAAGACGGTGGCTAATCGCTGGCGGAGTAGTCGGAGTCGTATTGATCGGGGGAACAATTTTTCTCGTTAAAGCAATTGAAGCTGACAGACGCACAGACTGAGCTGGCGTTCACAACCAACCTCTAAAATCTTCTTCATTTTTCATGCGACAAGAACCGCTCCTGGCTCATCCACCAATGAACTCCGAGAGTGTGCTGCTGTACTGATCGAGTGCTCGTAACACGTCTGATTCCTCAACAGGAGGCAGGGTAAGAATGACTCGTTCGACCCCCGCCTCGGCATACTTCTCTAAAAGTTCTGGATCACCCATTGAGCTGTAGATGCTGATACGAGCCTCCTCCCTGGATCGGCCTGCCTCCTCAAACGCGCGATGCAATTTGGGAATTTGTTCAACGATGTCACCCCAGCCCTCGATGGGTAACCATCCATCACAATATTCTGCGATATCTTTGAAGGTTGATCTCGACGCCCGGCCACCAATATAAACCGGAGGTCTTGGCTTTTGATCTGGTTTTGGCCACGACCAACTAGGCTCTACCTGTGCAAACTCCCCTTTATAGGTTCCAACATCGTTGTTCCATAGTTCGTACATCAAAGACATCTTTTCACGCATAATTGCGCGTGCGTCTTTGAGATCAACACCATGGGTTTCAAATTCTTCTGCGTTCCAGCCGTAACCAATACCAAAGTCAAATCGCCCACCGGTTGACCAGTCTAGCGTTGCAACTGCTTTTGCGAGTATGACAGCGTCATGTATAGGCACGAGCGACACACCAGTGCCCAGCCTTAATCGAGTAGTTGCCCCCGCGGCAATGGACAACGCAATTAGCGGATCGGATGTACGCTTGTACCATTCAGGCAAATCACCCCCCGGCCAATCGGTTTTTCGGCTCGTCGGCAAGTGGGTTTTTTCTGGAATCCATAGGGATTCAAAATTGCGGTCTTCGAGCTCAGGCCCGAGTCTTTGCATCTTAATGGTCTCGTCCGTGGCAAATATCATTGCGCCAACTTTCATACTATCTTTCCTATTAGTAAGCCGAATTTCGTCGCGCAATCACGCAGTATCAGCTCTCATCCAGAGCACCTGCGATGTCGGTTGCTTTTCTTTGGCATTTCGCTCGGTTTCGGCTTTTGCGGCCAAAATTTGCGCATCTATTGCGTTTAGGGCGTGCCGAGTGGCGTCGTCGACGGGCAGAAACGTTTCTATTCGCAGTTCTGCCAACGTGGTGTCGCGCGGATTTGATAGCTGACTGACCAGCGTAAACAGGCGCATCTCACTTTCGCCTCGGGCAAACTCCATAACAGATATAGGTGCTGCCTGCGGTAGTTCGGTATCGCTGATGTGGTTCCGTAGTTCCGGGTCTGATTCAAACTCAGCGATCAGTGCCTGCAGGGATTGATTCGCTGGATCGAGATCAAGGTAATGCCTGAGTTGTGCCAGCATATTATGGCCGAAGGCCTGAAAGTTTTTGATATGAGGGCGGACACCCTTGGGGCTCAAACACAAACGTAGAACGTTTAGCGGAGCATCCTGCGTCACTACAAGAGGCTCGTCCAGGAACATCTGAAATAATTGAAAGGCGTTGTCATTCCCCGCATACAAATTCCAGGCTCGATCCACCACAATCGCTGGAAATGGCCTATGGCTGTCCAAAACCTTCTCAAAAGCCTGGACCGCGCAACTCAGGTAGTCGCTATCAATCGGTTCAGAACTAAACATGGGTGCAAATCCTGCTGCCTGTAAAAGCTTGTTCCTGTCCTTGAGTGGAATATCAAGTGCCTCTGCAAGCACTACCACGGTTCTTCGGCTTGGTAGCGATCGGCCGCGTTCCAGGAAGCTAATATGGCGTTGTGAGTAGCCAGACAGGTTCGCGAGATCCAATTGCGCCCGGCCTCGCATATTGCGCCAGCGTCTCAGCTCCTCTCCAAAAGAGGCTGGTTGATTCATCGTTTACCCAGTTTTATGACCAATGATCGCTATGTTACCGCCCAGGCTTTCAAACAGCGATTACCTCAGAGGTAGTTGCGAGCA
>CAZWMD010000153.1:0-3638 GCA_964634815.1 uncultured Pseudomonadales bacterium
GGCACACGATCAGTGATGGCTGAAGGAGTGATGCTCAGAACCAGGCGTCGAAGTGGGGTCCAGCCAATACCAAGAACAACCACCAGTACACCAATTGACAGGATAGGTACAGCAAACAGCATGCTGCCTTGCAAGCCAAGTGCCAAGACGATCTGGACAAAAGCGCCACCCATGTAGACCAGGCTTGAAACCAGAACGGCTCGTCGATCTATGACCAGAGCGATGAAGGTAAGGATGGCAAAGACCGTCAGGATGAGCGGTACGTCGTTTTGTGCCAATGAGTGTGTTCGCAAAAAGGAATGGATCATTAAAGGCGCCGCCAGAAGATGCAGCCAGAAAGCAATCTCGGAGAAGCGCGTGATTCGAAGTCGATCTTTGAGATCAAAATTCATGGCCACAACAAAGACCAAAGCGCCTAAGCCACCGATGACAAAGCGCAGGTTCTGCGAAGCAAACTCAGGCCACAGGCTACTGATCACTGAAAGACCTAGACCAACCAGTGTGCCGGCAACAACCAGCATCACAAAGGGTAGGCGATAGCGCAGGTAGAACAGAGAAATACCAATAAAGGCGCTTAAGAAAAAACCGGCAATTCCAATTGGAAAGGATGGGGTCTTTGATTGATCGAGCAAGCTCGCCAACGGCGCCAAGCATTGTACGCCAAACAGTCCTGCCCAGTACGCGATCGCCAAACTAAGAACCAGGCTTGATAGGGGAAGCCTGAGTTTTCGGGTGACAATTTCGGCAATTGCAATGCCAATAGCCAGAAGAACAGCGGCACTGGCGATTGCTGGCCAGAATCCAGCGTACCAATCATAGTCGCTGAAAGCGGGTCCAAAATAGAACAGAGCGCTGGTATGGGAAGAGGTGTACAGCACCGTTGCGCCAACGGCTAAGAACGCGATACCTAGTGCGATGAATATGTCTCGAAACCCGCGCAACAATCGAAACGGCTCATCGCGCGTTTCAGAAACTTGATAGAGCGGGTTCTCGTCATTGGCATGGGTGCGTTCGGAAAACGCATTAAGCTGAATTTCCTGCTCTCGAGTGATGATGCCTTCGCTGACGGCATTCGAAAGATCTGTTTTATTCAGCATGTGCTATTTGTTGTCCCCGGTTGTTTGTTGACCCCGGTCTAAAGTGTCTCCTGCAGCAGCTGCAAAATCCTTGATGTCAGCGACTGAACATCAAACGTGTCTATACTACCGCTGACTCTGTTGTTTGCAAAAGCAATGATGACAAAAATAGGGCTGCCGTTCTCCTTTCGTTAGCTATCTGGAATTACAGATTGGCGTATTCGAGAGCGATAGTAATGAACCACTGAGATTCGGCCATCAGGTCCTGAGTGAACAGCATCGTCAGGTAGTAGCTCAGCATGAGAGTAAATGGCCAACGCACTCGACTAAACCGCCACTCACCCAGTACCAAGCCAGCGGTAAACACTATGAGCGTGATTTCGGATGCGATGAGTGCGACATCAAGATTGGGCACAAGAGAGGGTGTGCCATAAAGATAGGTTCGCTCCAACACCGCCTCGAGGGGGATTATGGCCGTACAGGCAATGAGTCTGAGGTGCAGTGCGATGTCTCGCTGCCTGGCGGCCCTGATGGCAAGCCCAAGGAAAATACAGAACAGCGCCAGGCCAGTAACGTCGAGGTAGAAGAACTTGAGCGATAGGGCAAAGCCTTCTGTCGCTGGACCGTTGTCCCCGAGCATCATGGTTTTTAGTACCCATAGCCCGCTGACAACCACAATTGCCGCCAGAGTGATCGACACATAGCCCAGCTTGCGATGGATGTTGCGTAATCTGCTGTTGATGAGCAGGGCCTGGGCAACGGTCAGCAGCATCCAGGCGGTGGCGCTAAGCCCGTGAATCAGAATATGGCTTGCCGCGTTGCTGATGGCCGAAAAGAAACTGGGCCAGAAAGACACAAAGGTGACCAGGAAGGCGGCCGCGAACCAGGCCCACCAATGTTGCACCCAGCCGGGTAGCGTTTTGGTAGATCGGTTTGGAAGCGGGTTCGTCAATTTATACCTCGATGTATGTGTTGGCGTTGTGGGTTGCCGTAGCCGCCTGCCGTCGAACGGTCCCCAAACAAGCTCACCTTATCAATTCAGTGGCGGCGGGGTCGGGCATGAAGTTTGCCTTTTGAACTGATATTGTCCCAGCAATCAGAGGAGGGTTGCCCTTACTCAAAAGCCAAGTGGTTCCAAGTGAGTGACGAGTCGGAAATAATCCAGAGTGTCTACGCCGTGGCCGTGGAGCCCGAGCGCTACGACGATCTGGTAACCACCTGGGTGGCCAAACTCAGTGCCGCCTTGTTTGCCTATCAAGACAATCCACAGGATTCAGAATCTGCGGCGCTAAATGATCATGTGGCGCGCGCCACCAAAGTTATTTCTCTGCTCGCTGCGTCTCAGGTGGATGACGCACCCAAGGAGGCCCTGACTGCGGCGCGTGCGCAGCCAGAAGCCCAGCCTGCGATGCGGGTTGATCACAGTGGCAAGTTCATTTCTTGTAACGCTTCGGCGACCCAGGCCTATGGGGTGCAAGCCGGAGACAAAATAGCCGATCTGCCCTTTGATGAGGTTGCCCAGCGCACCATACACGCGCTTGTTGCCAAACTGATCCGTGAGCAGGGTGTTCTGGCGCCCTCCAGGCAAGCCGGTGCAGAGCAGGCCAGGTCCACAACCGCGGGTTTGGTTCATGCGGTGCACAAAGACACCGGGCAGACGCTGTATTTGTCTTTGGTGATGGATGAGTTCTCCGAATTGCATTTGATCAGCACAGATATTGTTTGGCCTGAACGCCTTGATCAACTTATGAGTGATTCGTTTGGCCTGACGAAGGCTGAACGCGCTGTGGGCAAAGGGCTGGTTGAGGGCGCAACCATGCAGGATATTGCGGCGTCGAGATCCTCATCAATTGCAACGGTTCGGGCGCAAGCTCGTTCCCTGTTTGAGAAAACGGCCACCAATTCTCAAAGAGAGTTTATGCGGATGGCGATCGGACTGTCTGCCCTGTACCCGGATACCGGAGTTTCTGCTCCGAGCGATGACCCACAGAGTACGATCAGCCCGGTTTTACCCCTGGCCGAAGATTGGCAGATGCTGCGTTTACGTGATGGCCGGGGTTTACCTTACGCGTTGCTGGGGGATCCGGATGGACGCCCCTGTCTGTTTATCCACGACGCGATTTTTGGCCCTGCCTTACCTCGCGAACTGGTGGAAGAGGCAGCACAAGCAGGACTTAAATTGATTGTCCCCGCGCGACAGGGCTGGCGGGGTGCTCCAGACTATCCTGAAGGCAGCAACGCCTTTTTGCAGTTCGCCCGTGATTGCAGAGAGCTCATGCGATCCCTGAAACTCAATGGCGTGCTTCTCGTTGGGCGTGTGCTTGGTGCGACCTATGCGTTTGAGATCTTGCGTGAAGATCCCTCGCGTTATATCGGCATCATGGGAATTACGCCGGCACTGCCCATTGGGGAGCGAGAAGATATCAATCGCATGGCGCCGCATCATCGGTTGCTCACGGTGTCCATTGGTGCGAATGCAACACTGCTGAACTTTGTGACGCGTGCTGCGCTTGCCATCTATGATCGATATGGTGGCGAGCGGTTGTTGAGAATGATCTATCG
>CAZWMD010000154.1:0-3610 GCA_964634815.1 uncultured Pseudomonadales bacterium
GACGTGCTGCAACCACCTTGGTCCGCAGCCTGGGGCATTTTTAAGTACCTTGCTTGTGCCGTTGATTTGGGATGCAAAGTCCTGGCGGCTAACCTTGGTTTACGTTTTGCTGAGTGCTACTGGGGTATTGTTTGGACTGCTGCTGCTTGCCTCGTTTCCCCCCAGCCCTTGTTTCGCAGAAGTCAGGCGAACAGAGAATTGTCGCCGCTGCGGGAGCCGGGAATACGACCTGATGAGGATTTGTTCTAGAACTGCGTCTGCAGTTGTAGCGCGAAGGTACGGGGAGCAGCGAAGCGCGCAAAGACTGGAGAGCCAGCAGTGTCTCCTGCAATCAGCGAGAGCAAATTGTCTTCGTCGAGCAGATTGTTCCCCGTTACAAACACACCAAAGCGATCAGTCTCCCAGCCGGCACGGAAGTTAACGAGCAAGCGATTTTCGATTTCGCGATCAGTCTGGGGGCGATCTGCGCGCGTAAAGGCGGCGGAATTGTAATTTGCGTTCAGGTTACCCACGAAGCCACGGTGTGAACGCCAGGTGACGCCACCAGCGAGGGTGAGCTTTGGTGAAAAAGCAAACTCGTTACCCGACAGGTCGGCGGCCACGCCATTGACCTGGGCTGTGAACTCTTCAAATTCACTCTCCGCTAAACCAACGGAACCATACAGTTTTACCAGGCTATTTAGTTGGTACGCTCCCTCCAGCTCAAAGCCGTAGATGCTGGAACTGCCAGCGTTTTGCGTTTCTTGGTCGAAGACGTTGCCTGAGAGCTGTACGTTAACCTGTTGGTCCTGCCAATCGATATAGAATGCGTTGGCGTTGACGGTTAATTTTTTGTCCAGCCATTGGCTGCGCATCGACAATTCGTAGTTCCAGATAAACTCTTCATCAAACTCAAAGCCTTGGGCGCGTGCGATATTGATGCCGATACCGCCGGAACGGTAGCCCCTCTGGATGGTGAACGACAGGCTGCGATCGTGGTCGATGTTCCAGCCGATGCCAAGTTTCGGCAAGAACGCATCAAATTTGGGAGAACTAACAGACTCCGGTTCTGATGTTGCGTCTTGTGCGCTAGCGATTATTTGCGCGTTGATGCCTGTGATCAGTGGCACAAGGGGGGGTGTGAAATCTGTGGGATTTGGCAGCGTACCTTCAATCGTCACGCTATTCCCCGTGGTGATATCTTGAGATTCACGGTCCAGGCGAATACCTCCATAGAGAGTGAATGAATCAGACAGATCGTAAGCAAAGTCCGTGAAGAGGGCGTAGGACTCGATTTCTATCGGGTTGTTTGCCTGTGCCTGGACGGAGATCGGTTCTGCGTAAAATGAGGCAACTAACTCGGCGGTGGGTAAATCAAGTCCGAAGCCGCCTACCAGAGTGTCTACCAGTCGCAGATCATTCACGGGGTCGATGTTAACCGTTACATCATTGAGAGAATCTGGCGTATCGATATTGGCGTAGTAGGCACCAACGACAGCGCTGAATCGCTTGCGATCTATTTGTAATCGCAGCTCTTGAGTTGTGGTTGTAGTTTTGGTCTCTAAAGAGCCAAATTCAATGTCGCTGGCCGTGTGATCACTATCGCCAGAACTCGAGCGCCTGGTTTTGTTGACAGCGGTTATGGAGGTTAGTGAAAGGGTATCAGACAAGTCATATTCCAAAGTCAATACTCCGATGTCGAGCTCGACATTGTCGCGCGCGCGGCGATTGGAAAAGATCTGCCTGGTGTCCCGGGCATCATCGATCGACAGATCGACAATGGTGTCGCCAAATTCTCGATCGTCGTGGGTGTAGGCAAGTGTTGCGCTCAGGTTTTCGATCGCTGCGGGCTCAAACAGTAGTTTGCCGCGCACCATCAGAGAATCCCGTTCGTCTTCGTTGCCACCGATGGTCAGGTTTTCGACCACGCCATCAGACTCGGCGACCTCGGCTGCCAGTCTGAACGCCAGTTGGTTATCAAGTATTGGTCCACCTATTGCGCCGCTGATGCGGCGCTCGTCGGCTTCATTGCCAGCAATGGCTCGAGCGCGGCCTTCCCACACGTAGGTGGGTTTAGCGGTATTCAGAACGACTGCGCCAGCCAATGAGTTGCGACCCTGCAGGGTTGATTGAGGGCCACGAAAAATCTCAATTTGATCGAGATCCCAAACATCCAGTGGACCGTTCAGCGTGGCGTCTCTGGGTAGGGGCGATCCGTCTATGTAGATGGTTGCGAGATCAGCGAGTCCTGCGCCACTCACGTTCAGGCTGTCTATACCGCGGATGTTGAAACGATTGCCGTCGCTGGTGGTTAGGTTAGCCGTGCGGTCAATGACATCCTGGATGTTAATGATGTTCTGGTCTTCGATAGTGCCGGCATCGAATACCGCAACGCTGGTTGGCGTGTCTTGCAGAGACCTTGAGATCTTTGCACCTGTGACAACAATCTCTTCAATCTCTTGGGGTGCGCTGTTTTCCGCATGGACAGAGGACGCGCATAAGGCGGTGAGTAGAGCTGCGAGTGTTGGTGTTCTGGCTCTCATGGTGAATTTGAACTCTGAGGGTTGCACTAACTGTTATTGAGTAGCGCAAATGACGTTCCAAATGAAAATGATTTTCATTTAAATATTGGTCGTGCTGATAGGAGGATTATCTCACAAGAGAAGCAGGGCCGGGTCAGCCAGAACCAGAGGTAACCTGGCGAGGGGCTGATAAACTGACCCTTAGAGAATCAATCAACTCGTCTAAGGGGAGAGACCATGTTGAGATGTATTGGAGCACCACTGCTTCTATCGCTTGCCGCCTGCACAACGTCCACAGCACCTGACGCACCACCTGCTGTTCAGACCTCCACAATATCCACCGACGAAGCCCGCATGGTGGCCCAACTGAAAGAGGCCTACCGGCAAGATCCAACCAGCGGCACCGTTCTCTTCTGGAGCGACGATGAGCGCCGCTACGGCTTCAAAAACACGGAGCAAATCTTTTACACCCGCACCATTGAAGCGGGCAGCTCACCCCTGGCGCTTGGGTCTAACCCCATAGACCTCACTGATGTGCCCTATACGATTGAGGGCATTAGTTTCACCCTTGCAGACTTCATAGGTAACAGCGCCAATATTGGCCTGCTGGTGGTGCAAAACGGTGAGGTGATTTTCGAACGCTACGCACCAGGAAACGATCGCACCAGTCGCTGGGTGTCTTTCTCTGTCACAAAATCGCTGACCTCCATGTTGATTGGTGCCGCGATCAAAGACGGTTTCATCGCAAGTGTTGACGACAAGGTGGTCGACTACCTGCCGCGCTTGCGTAACTCCGCTTATGAGGAGGCAAGCATTGCCGACGTACTGCACATGGCCTCCGGTGTTGCCTGGGATGAAAACTACGCCGACCCAGAATCAGATGTAGCCAAGGCCGGTGGCTTCAATGGCATTGAGCTTGTGAACTACCTGAGCGATCTGCCAAACGAGGCAGAGCCCGGCACCAAGTTTAACTACAACACCGGCGAAACCAATTTGGTGGGAGAAATCTTGCGTTCTGCGATCGGTAACAACGCAGCTACTTACCTAAGCCACAAGATCTGGCAGCCCTTTGGTATGGAGGCAGACGCTGACTGGTTGCTGGGCGGACC
>CAZWMD010000155.1:0-3546 GCA_964634815.1 uncultured Pseudomonadales bacterium
GCACCCACATCACTTTTTGTACATTAGCTGAGTTTCGGCGGCCGAAAACTTCAATAGGAGTTGCCATGCTGTTTTCCCCTGAGTTTATGAGCCTCAAAGATAACAGATGTCTAACGCCCTAATCGCGCCTCGAATGAAACTGCTAGACTAGCTGTTTGGTAAATTAGAACCGGCGCTGACCAGCGCGTAGAGAACTAACGGCCCATGAAATTCCTGTCCTGGATCATATTGATTGCACTCTGCCTCACAGTGGCGGTAGGGCTGGGTTATTTCAAATACGGCGAGATTCAGGCCGCCATCGAGTTTGGCAAGAACTTTCCAGAACCCGTCGAAACTGTCGAAGTTGTGGTTGCTCGTGAAACCCTGTTTCAGCGAAAGATGCGGGTCTCTGGTGAGGCTGTAGCTCCACAGAGCGCAGAACTGCGCAACGAACTCCCAGGTCGCATAGTAAACGTGGGTTTCAAATCAGGAGCTAAAGTCAAGAAAGGCCAATTGCTGCTGGGTCTTGATACGGCCGAGGAGTCCGCCAGATTGCGTGCGGCAAAGGCTGACCAAGAGATTGCTCGCCTGGGCTTCGACCGGGCAGAGCGGCTTGTTAAACGGGGCGCCGGATCTATAGAAGACCGGGATCGAGCACAAGCCCAGTTCGAAGCTGCCAAGGCGGCGGCAGAGACCATTGAGGCCATCATAGACAAGAAAAGAATCAGAGCCCCCTTTGATGCCACTACCAGTCTGCACCAACTTGAGGTCGGGCAGTATTTAGCGGCCAACACCAATCTGGCAAGCCTTGTGGGTGCAAACCTCGATGGCGCAAACAACGAGGTTTGGATCGACTTCGCTCTCCCACAGCACCAGGCCAGCAGCATCGCTGGGGAGTGGGTTGAGATAATTCACAACAACCAACCCCTAGGTCGAGCGCGTATTGTCGCGAGAGATGCCACGGTCGACCAAAATTCACGAAGTTTGAAGTTTCGCGCGCTACTGGCCCCCTCTGCACCAATCTTCCCCGGAATGCTAGTGAGTATCGATGTCTCGCTGGGCGAAAAACAAAGTGTGGTTGCCGTCCCCGCAACAGCCATCCGACGCAATGCGCTTGGGACTATCGTTTATGTCATTGCCCGTGCACCCGCGGGCACCAAAGATCAGCAAAAATCAGGTAACTTCGAGACAGAAGCGCTTCGAGCCCAGCGCCGCAGTGTCACTGTAGGTCAGCGCCTGGAGTTCGATCCAACAATCCAGCAACAGCTGGTTGTGATTGAAGATGGACTGAAAGCCGGCGAACGGATTGCTGCCAATGGTGCATTTAAACTGCGCGACGGCATAAGAGTTAACCTGCTGGAGCAGCCACCTGCAAGGATCGGAGAATAGATGGTAGCGTCTCAACCAACAGAGGCATCCACTTCGACTTCTAAAGAAACCTTGAAGCGCCTGCCCACCGCTGCTCGTTCGAGAAGGGTTACAGATATCTTTGTGAAAAGACCGGTGGTTGCTTTTGTGATCTCGGTTGCACTGATACTTATTGGCTTACGCAGCGCCCTGGATCTACCGGTGCTTCAATACCCAAAAATCGAAAGCGCATCGCTAGTGATAACGACGCCTTACATAGGCGCCTCAGCAGAAACTGTACAGGGGTTTATCACCGATGTAATTGAGCGGGCAGCCAGCAGTGTGCCTGGAATCGATTACATCGACTCTATTACTCAGGCGGGATTATCAACTGTTACGGCCTATTTGGAGCTGAATGAAGACAGCACTGCCGCACTTGCCGAGTTGTCATCACGAATTAGCCAGGTGCGTTTCGAGCTGCCTACCGGCGCCGAAGACCCAGCTGTTTCTGTAGTTAGAGCTGACCGACCAACAGCTGCCTGGTATCTCGATGTATTGATGGATAAAGGCGTCGAACGCGCGGACGTGACAGACTATCTGTCGCGCTCGGTTGTACCTCAACTGGCATCCATCAGCGGAGTACAGGAAGTAAGACTGCTTGGAGATCGCGATCCAGCGATGCGAATCTGGCTTGATCCCGATCGACTCGCGTCTTACGACATCAGCACTCAAGACATCGAGCAGGCGTTACGGCTAAACAACATCATCGCAACGGTTGGTGCTAGCGATAATGGCGCCCAACGTATCGACCTGCTGATGGACGCAACACTCTCCTCTGTCGAAGACTTCAAACGCATTGTGGTCCGCGAGTCTAACGGCACTCTTGTGCGTCTGGATGATATCGCCGACGTCAAACTCGGAGAAATCGAATCAACGGCAATGACAAGGCTACTGCAAGAAACAACCGTCTTTCTCGCTATATACCCGTTGCCAGGCACCAATGAAATTGACATTGCCGACCGCATGTATGTGGTGCTCGACCAGGTAAATACGAGCCTTCCTGACGGCATAACGATTGATATCGGCTTTGATGTAACGACCTACATGAGAGCAGCCCTTAAAGAAATATTTATTACTCTTATGGAGACGGTGCTGCTGGTCGGGCTGGTAGTCATTTTCTTTATGGGCTCATTCAGAACGGCGCTGGTTCCCTTGGTCACCATTCCTATTTCGCTACTGGGCGCCGTCGGCGCAATGGCAATAATGGGGTTCTCGCTGAACCTGTTAACCGTGCTCGCGATTGTACTTTCTGTTGGCCTCGTCGTTGACGACGCCATCGTCGTTGTGGAAAACGTCGCTCGCCACATCCGCACTGGCATGAATCGATTCGATGCCGCGCTCGCCAGTTCACGACAACTGTTCGCCCCCATCATTGCCATGACCCTGACACTGGCAGCGGTCTATGCACCGATTGGCTTTCTTTCTGGCCTGACTGGCGTGCTGTTCAAGGAGTTTGCCTTTACCCTCGCGATTGCTGTACTTATCTCAGGCTTCGTGGCGCTAACACTGTCACCCATCATGAGCGCTTATGCGATACCGCCAAACGCCAAGGAAAGCCTCCTCAGTCGGCGCATCAATACCGGCTTTCTTAGGCTACAAAACGCCTACCGGGGCGTACTCACTGTGCTACTCAAGCACAACGGCAAGGTCCTTTTTGTTGCCGTCTTCATTGCCATATTGGCTGTGCCGTTCTTTTTGTTCTCAAAAAACGAGCTTGCACCTACCGAAGATGAGTCCAGGATCAACGTTGTCGTCTCCGGACCACCCGAGGCATCGCTTGCGTACACAGAACGTTATATGCACAGCGTTGTTGCCGCCATGGAAGAGCTGCCGGGTACCGATATCATGTGGCAGGTTCTTACGGGCTCTGGGGCTTACAGTGGTATGCAGTTCAAGCCTTTTGAGCAACGCAACAAAAGCGTGCACGAAATGCTGCCCATTGCCTTTGGATCTTTGTCGCAAATAGGTGGCGTAAGTGCCCGCCCCGTTTTACCTTCAGCGCTACCCACAGCAGGTCGCTTTCAGGTTGAACTAGTGGTTCTGGCTCCGGACGATGCGGAAACGATGCTGCCTTATGCTAGCCAAATCGTGCAGGAAGCGATGCGCAGTGGAAAGTTCATGTGGGCAGATTCTGATCTGCGGATTGACCTGCCTCAAGCC
>CAZWMD010000156.1:0-3527 GCA_964634815.1 uncultured Pseudomonadales bacterium
ATGTCCCTTTTCCGTTAGTTAGAAGTGTCCCTCGCTTAGTCTGGAGCGCTCCTGGACAAGCGGATGGCAACGATGGGACTGCTAACGATGAGCGACAAAGAGCTCAAGACGCTGGATGTGGTCAAGCGACTGGATGAGAAGACGCTGACGCGCCGCCAGGCGTCCCAACTGCTCAACCGAAGCGTTCGCCAGACCCAGCGGATACTCAACCGTTACCGTAAAGAAGGCGTTGCCGGTCTCGTTTCGAAGCATCGCGGCCGGGTCAGCAACCGAGCTTTTGAGCCTGCTGTTCGAGAGTACGCACTTCATCTCGTGAGAACGCTCTACGGCGATTTTGGGCCAACGCTTGCGTGTGAGAAGTTACTGGAACAACACGAATTGACGGTTTCTGTTCATAATGAACACGGTATTAGTGAAAGGTGCTTACGAGCCTGTTTTACCTGCTCTTCGCCCCTCATAGTACCCAAACCCTCCGCGCTTCTATCCACCAGTTCGTCACAATATTGCTCTGCAGAACTAACAAGCAGAGCATTAACAACAACATGGTTCACCAATTGCCAATCAGGTGACTCTTCTGAGCCCAACCAACGGGCGGAAAACATCTGATCCAAATGCACGGTACACCCCACCAATCATGTTAGCCGCTGCGTTCTGCCCCAACCTGGCACCGTAGCCGAACTCTTCAATCTATCCGCCGGTACTGAATCCTGGCTCATGTCTTCTGACGCTACGTAGCATTGGGGCAAAGAAACTGAATTCAGGAAAACGAGTAAGTTAGCTTGTAACATGGCTATCATATGAGGAGAACTGAGGAGGAAGAGCCATCTCATGAACGACCGGGACAAATTAAAGTTAGCCAGGGCGATTACCGATCAGTTACCAGCGCCTGAAGAAATCCGCGATGACTGGGGCAAGCTCATCATCGACACGGTCTTACCAGAAGGCGTCTGGTCACGGCCGGGTTTACCAGAGCGAGATCGAAGTTTGATCACTGTGGCCGCCTTGTGTGCGCTACATCGTCCTAACGAACTCCGCATTCACATTGGCCGGGCACTGGATAATGGACTTACCCGAGAGGAAGTTAGCGAAGTAATCATGCACATGGCTATCTACGGCGGGTTCCCAGTTGCGGTAGAAGGCATGGCGATCGCCAAGGAGGTTTTCGACGCGCGCGAATAAGAGCGATAAAGCACACGCACAAAAGCCCTCCCTCCTGGCCACATTTCCCTTCAGCCCGACGGTCAGGGTGCAAGTGCCCGAGCTATTTCCCCCCACTTGGGCAGATGCTCGGGGTGCTTGGCAATGTCCTCCGCGGTCAGATAAGTGACGATGCGACTGGCAACA
This sequence comes from uncultured Pseudomonadales bacterium, assembly GCA_964634815.1. Taxonomy (GTDB): domain Bacteria; phylum Pseudomonadota; class Gammaproteobacteria; order Pseudomonadales; family Azotimanducaceae; genus JALZVT01. The sequence continues at coordinate 1,345 of CAZWMD010000156.1, forward strand.
GATCCGTAGCGTGTTGCGAGCGCATCTGCCATGTCGTCCCACTTAGCAACCACCGCGAAGTGATCGAGTAATTCGTCCGAGACCAAGCCCGCCATTGTTTTCATGTCACCTGCCTTCATTAGCGTACCGAGCTTGCCGGTTAAGCCTTCAAAACCCAAATCATCAAACTGAAAGGCGTAGTTGGGCGTAGAACCATAGAAAGCAATTTGGGTTCGAGCTCGGCGTAACATGTCGGCGCGTTCGTCCTCGGTATCCCCGGCCACAGCAAACACCGGCACAAACAGATCAACGCCATCGACTGAACGCCCAGCCTTGGCAGCCCCCGCTGCGATCGCTGGACGTAACCGATGTTCGATATAGTGCATTGAATGCATGGGATGCACGTGAATGCCGTCGCACAGCTCCCCAGCCATTTGGCACATAATGGGGCCAACCGCAGAGATATCGATTTTTACCGCTTCGAAGTCGTGACGTGGCGGCGCCCAGGCTTTGGGTAGGTAGCTGAGGTTGTAGTATGGCCCCTCGTGCTGGAGCTTCTCTTCCCCGCGAAACGCACGGATACAAGCCTTAAACGCACCTACATAGTCGCGCATCTGCGGCGCCGGTTTGTCGAATACAGAACTGTAACGACGAACCACATGGCCTTTCACTTGGCTGCCTAAACCCAGGCGAAAGCGCCCCTTGGTATTGGCGGCAAGCTCCCAGGCGATTTGGGCCGACACCATCGGGCTGCGCGGGAAGGCAACGGCAATCCCTGTACTAAAGTCGAGTTGCGGTGCAGCCGTTGCTGCGGCAGCAATCGACATCCAGGGCGTTTGTCCGGTTTCCGTAAACAGCATCCCGCTAAACCCCTCACCCTGCAAATTACGTGCAAGGAAAGCGCTCTGCTCCCAGGTCATCGTGCCTACCATCAGATCGAATTTCATAAACTTGTCCGTGTTTCGGGTGCTACTTTCTTGGCGCGACAATGGTGCAGGTGCCTTGTGCAACTGCCGTTAATCGACCCTCGTTCTCAATACTGATTCGGACCACGGCCAAGCGCCGACTCATAGAGACGATATCGGCAGTGGCGACGCAAGTGCCGCCGGTCACGGGTGCCGTGAGGTTGATCTTGAATTCTGTGGTTGCCGCCCAATAGCCCTTCGGCATGACGGGGTACATAACTGTGCCCAGTACATGATCGCAAAGCGCTGACAGACAGCCACCGTGCATATTCCCCATGCCGGTGATTAATTCATCTGTGACGGGCATTTCGCACACAAGGCGGCCGGCCTCGATCTGAGTAATCTTCAGCCCCAGGTACGCGTCTATGCCTTTTTTACCCACTCGGCCAATGATCTTGTCTGCCCAAGTTTGGTTAAACACATCAAATTTTGGTGTTGTCATGTGACACCTCGTCGATCAAATTGAATTTGGCGAAAACACGCCGTGCAGCGGCGGCACACCTTCCAAATCTCCTGCCATTACTTGCAGTAACCGTTCGATTTCGTCGAAGCCCGCCACTTGTCTTGGAAGATCCGCAAACGGATAACGATTCGAGTCCAACAACTCCAGTGCCTTGCTGTAGGCAGAAACGTCCACACCCAGAGCCCCCAGTATGCGCAGTTCCTTAAACACAATGTGATCGGGGTCGAACCCCGGTGTTTCTGTGGACGCGCGAACTCCGGCCAACACAATGGTACCCCCCGGACGCGCGAGACGAACAGCCTGGCCTAATGCGGTTGGGGCTTTTGCGGTGACGTCGACAATCACATCGGCTTTTCGGCCAATGGCTTCTTGTAGTGCGTGTACTGGATCGGTTTGCGCCACATCGACGGCCAGATCGACGCCAAAGCGCGGCGCAATTGCCAAACGCTCGGCATCACGCGGACCAAAGCCAGTGATCATAATGAACTCTGCGCCAGCTTCCTTGGCGGCAGCAGCGGCGCATAGCCCGCGAACCCCGGGGCCAAGTATGGCAACAACATCACCCGGCACCGTATCAGGAAGCTCAACACCCCAGCGAATGCCGGCACCCAAAGGATTAAACAAGGTGGCTAACACAGGGTCCATGCTTTTCGGCACTGGCAGCAACATTGAATCGGGTCCAAGGAAGAGGTGGCTGGCGTACCCCCCACCGAGACCGGGTGGTATGTTCACATCGGTAAACCCAACCATTGTGTCAACGCCGTTACGATCGCAGC
>CAZWMD010000157.1:0-3402 GCA_964634815.1 uncultured Pseudomonadales bacterium
TTCCAATGCGTTTCTGCAGTTGCACAAGGACCGCTTAAAGCCGAGGCAGGATATTGAATTTGTGACCGAGCTGCTGATGCGTGTCGTGTCTTCTACCGTCAACGACTACGCCATGCGCTCGCCAGAGCAGCTGAACCGCCCGGAGTTACGTGATGCGCTAATCGATCTTATTGGCAGTTACCTGCTAAAAGACTGACTGAAAAGAAATCAGGCCAACCACTCAGCAGGCATATGCTGCTCTACCAGCGCCGTCATGCTGATGCTGTTGATGTCGTATTCTTTACCAACTTCAGCCGCCAACCGGGATTTACCGTTGGTACGGACGTGCACCACGGCCCGGGGATAGTTGTTCTTGATCCAGATACCCGCTCGAAGGTTCTGAGCGGTGTTGCCTGTACCAAGCACAATGATTGGCTCGCCAACTGACAGATCTACATTTGTGCTCAAGCGTCGCCACACATCAGGATCAGCAATGTCACCCTCTACGATCTCTCGCTGATAGCTGCCTTCAATGCGCTCCTGCTCGTCAACCACAAGTACCCGCCTCTTGGCATCGGTATCGATTACCGCCACCGTAGCCATCTCGCCGGCGGCATGAATTTGTAACTCTTCGAGTATCGTTTGACCAAATCGTCCGAAACCTGCCAGCACAACCACATCGCGTTCTGCGGTCTTCTGCAAATGCGCAAGCAGGTGCTCACGCACAAGGCCAGACGCGGCCAGGTGATAGGCGTTGAAACTGGAGATGCGTTTTATCAGCGCTGTTTCCTGCATGGACCTGAGAAAACGCAGGTTGTGACAATGCAAAACAATTCGGTCCGCGATTCCAGGGCGACGTTCAAGCATGCGCGCTGCCGCCTCAAAGGAACGGTAGTCGTTATCGCCAAACAGCAATATGCGTCGCGCCTTGGAGATGCGCAAATTTTGTACAAGAAAGTCGCCGTTAATGGCGCCGGAAATCACAATGGTTTGGAACGACTGGGCAATATCCAGGGCTTCCGGACTGTCCGGCGTATTGGTGACCAAAACGACCTGCACATCGGGGTCGTGGGCGCGCAACACCTGCAGGTAGTAACGCGTTAAAGCACTGGCTCCGGCAACAATGATGTGGTCCCGCATCCGCCGCAATTGCCAGCTCTGCGGAGACACCAGTCGCACCACCGCATCTATGACGGCTGACGCGGTTAACAGCGGCGCTCCAAAGTAGGCGGTCCAGAGAAATGCACGGGCATATTCCGGGCCACCGATAGGCACACCAATATCCAGGCCACCGACAACAAAGAGCCCCATACTATAGTACGCGCGAGTGAGCCAACCGCTGGTCTCCCCCATGCGCTCGCTCAGCTCGACTCCCAGGCCCTGTCCGATCATCGCCAGACTAAAAAGCCCTACGGCTACAAACCAACGCCAGCCCAGTCGACTTAACACACTCTTACCCATGCCACATGCTTCCTGCTTGCAAGTTCCACATCAAACTGAAACAGAGTTTAGGCGCGCCTCTGTTAACACCTTAAGGCCCTTATCGCCCTCGTCTCGCAACAAGCAGAGCGCGCGCCAGGCTGCAAATTGGTTCTGTGACGTTTTGTTGTTATCGCTTGCCAATATCGCTGAAGAAAATTCTTCGTCCCAGAATATTGGCCGCCTAAAGTAGATATCCATATCCAGAGCGTTGGGCGAGCAGCGCGAAAAAAGAGCGGCGCTCAGGTAGTGCACACCCATCCCACCCCCAATCATCGGTGCACGAAAACCGGCCGCTTTCGCTGCAGCTTCTTCGTAGTGAATACTGTTGCCTTCCACAGAGTAATCCTTCACCCGTTCAGGGCAGAGCTTGTGAACCCCCAGTGCAACGGCAAGGCTCGGGTCAGACACAACAGGCTGCGGTCGTTCGCCTGCTCCGCGTGCACCACGCTTGTCGGGATCTGGACGCAACGAAGTACGGCTGGCATCAATCACCAAACCACCCTGCTTATCTTCGAAGGTAACTTTTGTTGATACCTGATGACCTCGGGGAACCTCATCGACAGACTCTATCTCGCCGCGAACAACCAGTACCTCTCCTAACAGGGCGGGGCGATAGACAACAAGCCTTTGCACCATATTGATATTGCCCTGGGCACTGATACCACTGCGAATACCTGCCTGAATACCGATACCGATGAAAAATGCCGGGTCAGCAACGCCGGCAAAGGACTCTGGCGCTATCTGACAAGCGCCCAGCTTATTCGCTTGGTACTCCTGAGAAATCATGATTTCTGCCGGTGTGAGCATGAAACCAGCCTCAGGATCCTGCCATGGCGGATCCGTCTTTGTTGAGTTGTCTGCGAGAAACAGGCTTTCACTCATAGCAGGCTTTCACTCATGGCCAGTTGCTCGGAGATAGTCGCTCATAGATAGTCGCCCATAGTCGGTCGCCTTTTTGTGGGGTTCATCAGCTGCTGTGACCAGATATACTCTGCCTATGTTACCCCGACAGCGCATCGGTTTAGTTGTTTCCCGTTCCTGGATTATCGGGTTAGTTGGCTGGCTGATGCTCAGCGGCTGCGACGACTCCACCCCCCAGCAGCAGCAAGCCCCGGCAACCACGGTCCCTCAGGGGTTACTTGACCTGAGCGCCAAAAATGCCCGAGATCGGGACCAGATCACACCCCGGGCAAAGGCCCTGGAGGCAATGGCAGAACTCACCCAGGACAGTGGCTTGAGTTTCCATCGGTTGCAACACCAAGGTACAAACGTTGCCGCGCTCGTAGAAATCGACCTGGCAAGGCTCACCCCCGCAATTGTCGCGCAGCCTACCGGAGTCCGCCCAATAGATGCGATCCAGCAGGCGAATGTACGCCTCGTAATAGGCAGCAGCTTTGTATCCCAGGTCCGAAGAATGCAACCTATTGGGGTACTGAAAGTCAATGATGAGCTTCTGCAGGATGTCGAAGTGCACGGCTATACCCGTATTCTTGGTATCCACAATATCAGTGACAACCTTAGTGAAAATGTGAGCCGCGTTGACACCAACTCCAACCCTGGATTCCAGCAGCGCTTTGGAGTAGTTCATCGATCCGAGTGGCCCCTGGAGCATTTCCATAGCGCTCTGCAAGCCGGCCCTGGAATCATCGAAGAGGGTCAGCTGGATATCTCAGAACGCGACCTGCAACGACAGAAGTATTTTCGCTCGTTTGTTGCAGAATGTGGTGAGCGCAGCGTTGTAGGAGCCACGCTGGTCCCCATGCATCTCCACACACTGGGCTCTGAACTTGTGAAATTCTTTGCCGCCAAGCAGTTGGGATGCAACGAAGTAGTGAATCTGGCAGGGGATCGAGAGTCCGTTTTACTTCTGCGCAAAGGTAACTCAGCGGTCTACCTTGGTGATCCAAACCAGAGCAAGGCTGGTCTTATCTCCTTCTCGGA
>CAZWMD010000158.1:0-3276 GCA_964634815.1 uncultured Pseudomonadales bacterium
GCGGCTGCAGCGCCCGAGTTGGACTGTCTTATTGTGCGGGGTTGGATGGAGTGGGTCTCAGCAATCTGCGCTGTTGCGTCGGTAGAACCATCATCGACAACAATAACTTCCATTGGCAACAGGGTTTGGTTTTGAATGCTTGTGAGCGCCTGACCGAGGTACCGCTCGGCATTGTAGGCCGGCACGATAACGCTGATATTTGATTCTGCGCCAATCATATTCTGAGCCTTAGGTATTCGAAGCGTTGGTTTGCTTATTGCGCGCAAGTCGACTGCGCACAACCTTCAGCAGTTCCTGCCCACTCAGTTGGGCATGGGCAGATTCGTTTTCATCGTGCACTCTCTTCCTAAGTACAACGCCTGGAAATGTGCCTGTCTGAATACCCAACTCTTTAGCGCGGAAGAACCAGTCGCTATCACTGCTTAGTCGATATTGAGGGTCAAACAGACCTACCTTTTCGAACACGCTTCGCCGAATAAGCGCGGTGCCCAGGTGATAGCCGGTGTGGTCTTCGTCAATGTGTTGTTCTTTAATCCAGCCGGGTTTCTCGATCTCATCGTCTAAAAAGACACTCTGTTGCCCCAGGACAATCTCTAGCTGTGGGTTTGCTTCAACAAAGTTGATTTGCTGCTCAAGCTTGTTTGGCAACCAAACGTCATCCTGATCGAGAAAGGCTAACCACTCGCCGCCGGCGATCTCTACTGCCCGATTTCTTGCGGCAGCCACACCCGCATTTTCTTGATAGTGATAGTTGATCTGAGCATAGGCTTGCAACGTTTCGGCTGTTGCATCGGTGCTTCCATCGTCAATCGCGATAATGTCCAGCTTTGGGTAGTTCTGAGCCAGAATGGAATCCAGAGCTTCCCGTAAATAGGTGGCGCCGTTGTATAGCGCCAGGATGGCGGTTACCGATGGTCTAGCCATGCTGATCTCCCTGACCTTGAAGTTTGGCCAGATCGAGACTGTTGCTCGCACCAGAGCGCCGATCGATGGACATCTTCAGTGCTTTTAGTAGCTGTAAGTCGTCGAACCGATTGACGTTAGTAATGTTGTTTTCATGCCTCCGGTAATGCAGAACCAGCGGCTTGATTAGCTTGAATTGCGCGCCAGATTCTCTGGCGCGCATAAACCAATCTACGTCTTCACTGAACTTCATGGCCTCATCAAAGCAGCCGACTTGTGAAAATGTCTCAGATCGAATCAGTGCGGAGCCTAAATGAAACGCGGTGTAGGGCTCACATGTGGGTTGCTTGACTTGATCATTACCGTCTTGAGTAAAGGTTTGTGTGTGCCCCAAAACGCCGCTGAGAGCTGGCTCTTCGTAGAGGTGTTCATGCAACTGGGTTAAGGCGTCGTCAGACCAAAGATCGTCTGCGTCCAGGAAAGCCAGTAACTCGCCGGTGGCGCGTTCCAGTCCTCGATTTCTGGCCGCTGCAGGTCCGAGGTTTTCTTGTTCGATAACAATGATGTGTTTGCCTAACGTCTGCAGAATCTCGCGCGTGTTATCGGTGGAACCATCGTTGATCACTATGACTTCACTGCTCTTTACTCTCTGGGTAAGAACACTGTCTAGCGCAGCTTCTATAAAGGCGGCCCCGTTATAGACCGGTACAATGGTGCTGATACTTGGGAGCTTCATGCGGCGCTGTGTTCCAGGAAGTGTTCGATGGCTTCAGGCACAGCCTCGGGACGAGACCCCAAGTGAAATTGATGAACTGGCGTGGTTCGCACGAGTTGGCTCATCGACTGAAACGCGCGTGCACCAGATGCCGGGAGTTGAAAGATGGTACTGGGGCTTAGTGAACGAAGCCCTTGAATAGCGGACGCCTGGGTGATTTTGGCCGCTTCTTGGGCGTTGTGTTCTTGGGTGTTTTGTTGAGGCAGTAAAATGGCCCGTAGGGGTGCTTTGTTTAGAATCTGGTCGGCGTGGCTATCGCCCAGCAGAAACAGAATTTTTTCGTGTTCGCTCCAGTTAGTACCGCGCTTTAGTTTTTCTAACCAGGGAAATTTCTCGAAGCTGTCTGGCACCACCTTTGCTGAGCAATACAGACTGAATACCTCATTCTGTTCAGCCCCCGCGACCACGCAGTAATCATCGCTAAGATAGCGTAAGCCGCGTACCAGGCATCCGAGTGCACTGGTCGATTTTCCCGAACCGCCGCGCCCGGCCAGAATAACTGCACCATGTTCTGTCGCTACCGCGGCGGCGTGTACCAGTTGGTAGCCATGGTCTTGTAGCCAGGTGGCCAGCAGAGATCGCAGCGGGGCCCCTCTTTCATAGTACGGTAGGGCGGCTGCCGTGTTCACCCAGAAGATGGCCTGGCTTTTGTTGCGATTGAGCAGATTGAGTACACCGCTGCCAATGTCATAGGTCAGCTGGATTTGATCGTTGCTGAACTTTTCGACCAGGCCGAGACTTTTGAAGTCTTCGGCCTCATGGGTTGGTGGGTTGAGCGCAAGGCCAGTGCTGGCGGCATCCCACAGGCCCACGGTGAGTGTAGGACCGAGGTGCTGTTCAGAGTTTGGTGTTGCCAGGCGTAAATGCTGAAGTGCTGGAAGGATGTAAGGAACCAGGCTTGGATTAACGAACTGCAGCACCAGCTGAATCCGGCCCAGTTGCAAACAAATCTCGCTTGGTTCGGATGCGTTACACCACAGTGAACTAAAGTGCTCCCAACAGGTGTCAAAATAGCTTTCCGCTGTTACGGCCAAAGCTAGGTCCCTTTAAGCTTCCGCAGGCTTCTGCTTCGGCCAACCCACCTCATCCACATCATGGATGGGATCGAGGATGAGGAGTTCCTGCATGTCCCCAAACTTTTGCAGGGTAGGGGGCGCGGATACTACCGTTTTGGTGCCTTCATAGGCTTCGACTTGAGTGGTTACATCTGCAGAGGCAGTTGAATCAAGCGGCCGTATGAGTTGCTCATCGAGTAGCAGCTGTAGAAAGGTGCAGACCACCTGGGTGCTGTCGAGCGAACCAAAATCGAATCGCGTATTAACCCGTGCCACGATTTGTTCGATGCGCTGATTCTCTTGAACATGGGTCCAGATTGCACAGCCCAGTTCATCACTACTGAAATAGTTGCCGCTGTCGAAGTCGATCATCACGACCTCGCCGTCTATCGATTCGTGAACCACGCGCGGTGTGTTGATTTCAAAAACTTGGCTTGGTTGCATTGGTTGTGAATCTCCTTTTCGCCCAGAGCACCTTAGAGAATGAGGTCACCAGGGTGCGAATACTCAGTTAAGAGATGATGATCGTTGTGTGTCCTACGC
>CAZWMD010000159.1:0-3191 GCA_964634815.1 uncultured Pseudomonadales bacterium
TTGCGAGTTCGTCGGAAAGATCTTGTTCGCTCTCAGGCCAATCGCTTGAGAGTTTATAAAGGCGCAAATTTCTGAATAACATGGTTTAGGCGTGAACTTGTTGCAGATAGATGATGAAGACGGTCATTTAGGGCGCTTCTGTTTGTAGCTGTTGTGACCGTCGTTGTGGAGCAAACAGCTGGTTGAAAAAGCGCGCTCGGCGTTCGGCGCTGAGGGTTCGGTCGGCGTAAAACTCAACGTGTGTTTGTAAGTCTGTAGCAGGGTCGAGTTTGATACCCCAAAGCCCACGGACTTCGTTGGGCAGCATGGAATAGCGGACATCGACAATGCCGTGCGGATGGTATTTGTCCGGCGCCAGAAAGTCATCGCTGAACCAGCGAAATCTCTCGATATCTCGTGCTTGCTGGCTATCGGGGCTAAGCCATGGAAAGTGGGTGGCGACATCAAGCTTCGGAACGCGTTCTCCGCTGATGTGGCTCAGGCGAAAACCTGTTCGCACGCCTTCGATGTAGTAGTGGTCGTTTGCTTCGTAAACCAGTTTCCAGACCAGCAGATTTGCAAAGCTGGGTTTTACCTCCAGCCGAGAGGGTGAATGATTGCGTTGCTTGGCCAGTTGCGCCCCAAACTCCAGTGCACGATCGCGTTGTACAACACCCAACAGCAAATACCCCAGCATCCAACCGAGGGCGCACAAGCTTAGGCTCTGGCGTTTGCGAGTGACTGCGAGCACCACCAGTACCAGCGCTGGAACGGTAAACAGGGGGTCAACCACACTTACGTTGTTCCAGGCGATGCGGGTGTCTGAGAACGGCCAGAACAGTTGTGTGCCGTAGCTGGTACAGGCATCGAGTAGTGCGTGGGTGGCATAGCCCAGAAAACACAGCACATAGGTGTGGGTAAACGACAGCCGCTGTCTAACAAATGGGCTGGCTGTGACGGCGCAGAGCAAGGCTCCGATCGGTATAAAGACCAGGGCGTGGGTAAACTGCCGGTGAAATTCGAGAAACAACAGTGGATCGGTGGATGAAAAGATCAACACGTCGATATCGGGTGCCATTCCTGCAAAAGCACCGATAAGGCCTGCCAGCCACAGGTTGTGACGTGGGCGGGTATCGGGCAATTGATGCGCGGTCACGCGATGGCTTGCTGATTGTGCAGCGGCAGCGCCAAGCACACCCTGGCTGACTGGATCCATTAAAGAACTGCTAGGTCTGGTAGGACCATAATGATCGCACAGATCGGAGCGAAGCGACTGTTTGAGTCCGGTTGTACAGGCAAGAATGTAACTGCAAGTAACAGTGAGTAGTTGCCCCACTGGAGACTGCCGCGCTAATCTCAGTCCATGGCGCTTTACTACCCTTTGGCTTCTGCCGCGAATAAGCCGCACAAGCGACGTGGATTCTTCTCGTTTGACGATTCTTCCTTGTTTCGGATGGGACGATTTGTCGGCACGATTTTGCTGGGCGTGATTGTCTTGCAACTTCCGGGGCTCGGCGCCCAGGCAACTGAGGTTGGTTGGGCCTTAATCCTGGGCATTGCGCCAGTTTCACTGTTGGTCGATCGCGTTACACCGCGTCGCTCCAAGCTTGTGTCGCAGACGGTGTTTGATCTCAGCATTATTGTGGGCGGTACGGCGCTGTTGCCTGGAGCCTGGGTTCCGGCTTTGATCCTGGGCGCGCTGATCATAGGTGGCAGTGTGCCGCGGTTGGGGGTGAATCACCGTGGGTCTTTCCTGGCAGTGCCCGTCGCGTTTCTCGCAGCGATGTGGCTTGTGGCCTCGCACCACAATATTGCTGATGCGTGGTTGTCTTTGCTGGCCTTCGGTGTTGGCACTCCGTTTTGTCTTTTGTACACGCTGCGCGAACAACATCGCGAGCGCACACTGCATGATCGTGCCGTTGTTATTGATGCGTTAACACGAATGGCGGGTGGCATTGGCCACGATTTCAATAACCTTTTGACTGGCATCCAGGGTAATGCAGAACTCGCAGAATTGAAGCTGGATCCAAACCACGTGGCGCGACCTTATTTGCAAGCTCTGCTAAGTGAGAGCCAAAAGGCGCAGCTGTTTAGTGCGCAACTGCTGGCCTTTTCAGGTGGGGTGGCAACAGGCCGTGAACGCCTTGCTGTTCGGTCTGAACTTTCCGGGCTTGTGGGTTTGTTGGAGTCGGCATTGCCTCGCGGCGTGCAGCTTAAACTCCAAGCCGAGGATCACCTGCCGTTGGTCAGTGTTAACCGAGCGCAGCTGCAAGAGATTGTTGTTGCCGGCGTAATGTATGTTGCCGATTCGATCCGAGTGGCGCCCGCTGAAGTCACTTTGACGATGCGCAAGGTAACCCGGCGCTATACCGATGAGTTGGTGATTCAGTTGAGAGCTTCCAGCGCCCAAACAGTCTCAGGCCGGGGCGATTCGTTTTTTGTGGATCGGCAAAATCTGCAAAGCTTGCGGTTTGGTTTTGATCGGGCGCGGACGGTAATGCGCGAGCACGACGGCAACCTTGAGGTGCATGAAGGGCGTCGAGAAGGCCGAGTTATCACACTACGATTGCCGGGGCTTGATGACAGTCACTCACTGGTGACCCGTACTCAGCCGCCCATGCGTATCGTGCCGCGGCATGTGCTTTTGCTCGAAAGTGCTCCGGAGGTTCGTGAGGTGGCCTGTGAGTTGCTGAGCGCTTTAGGCCATCAGGTGACGACGGCAGATAATGAGGCCGGGGTGATCGAAGCCGTTACCCAGGATTCTACGATTGACGTGGTATTGCTGGACACACCGGGACCGATTTCTCGAATCTTGCTGTCTCGAATAGATGCGGTACGGCCAGCGCTGCCAGCATTACTGCCAGAAGTGGCGAGAGAACGGGTGGGAGAGTGGATTGAGAGGCCGAACGTCAATTATGTGGCCAAGCCTTATTCGTCTGCGGGGTTGAACAGTGCCATTACTCGGCTGTTTGACCCTCAGAGAAGCTAGGAAGCCAACTCTTAACCGGTAGGCGAAGGGGTCGACAGCTCGACCCCTTCAATGCACACCAGCGAGTTTTCCCAGTCAGTACCAGTCGGTACGACTAGCGTCTGCCGCGAGTAATCCGCTTCTTGATCTTCTTGGCGGATTTCTTGGCCTTTCTAGTAGCCTTCTTCTTAGCTACCTTTTTCTTGGCCACTTTGCGCTTGGCGGGCTTTTTCTTGGCTACTTT
>CAZWMD010000160.1:0-2913 GCA_964634815.1 uncultured Pseudomonadales bacterium
TACAAAGTGTGAAGCCTGACTTTGTCTTTCATATGGCAGCACAGGCGCTGGTTAAGCCGTCTTACAGCAATCCGCTGGAGACCGTTGAGATCAATGCGATGGGCACGGCTAACGTTCTGGCTGCTCTAGGCAAACTTGATAACCTTTGCAACGCTGTGTTTATAACAAGCGACAAGTGCTATGAGAACGTGGAAACCTATTATGGCTATAGAGAAGATGATCGCCTCGGTGGCTCGGATCCATACAGTGCATCCAAAGCAACAGCAGAGATCATCATTTCGAGTTTTCAGCGCTCTTTCTTTGCGTCGCCAGACCCAGTAAGACTTGCTGTTGCCAGGGCTGGTAACGTGATTGGAGGCGGCGATTGGTCGGAGGACCGGTTGGTTCCGGACATTGTTAAATCCTGGGACGCGAAAGAGAAGGTCGTGATTCGGCGACCACAAGCAACCCGACCGTGGCAGCTCGTGCTAGAGCCATTGAGTGGCTATTTGCAGCTTGGCGCCCAGTTATCGCAATCCACGGATCTCCATGGTGAGTCTTTTAACTTGGGTCCTCCGGCTGATGCGGTATTCCCTGTGCGTGATGTTGTTGTTGAGTTGAAGAAACATCTGAATGGCCTGGATCTAACCATTGACGAATCTCAGGCCAATTTTCATGAAGCGGGGTTGCTCAAGTTGTGCTGCGATAAGGCATTGAGCGTGATGGGTTGGAAGCCGGTTCTTGATTTCAATGAGACTTTGGAAATGACTGCCAGCTGGTACAGAAACTTTTACGAAAAGTCTGTCCCGGTGCAGCAGTTTAGCGAGCAGCAGCTTGATCGATACATTAGCCTCGCCGAGCAGAGAAATTTGCCCTGGTGTCGTTAGTTTTTATGCCAACCAGGATCGCTGAGATCTCTGAGGAAAGCGCAACTTCAGGAGAGTGCAACGGATGATTATTGTCGACAGAGCCTTGGAGGCTCGGGCGAAAGAAGGCAAGCCGGTTCGAATAGCCTTAACAGGAGCGGGTTTTATTGCGCGCGGTATGACTAACCGGGTGCATAACCATACACCAGGGATGGAGCTTTCCGTTATTGTTAACCGAACTCCCGAGAATGCGATTCGTTGCTTCGCAGAGGCAGGCGTAAAAAACGCGGTAGAGGTATCGAGCGTATCTGATCTTACTCGAGCCATTGAGTCTGGTCGTCCGGCATACACAGATAACTGGGAGATTGTAACCAGCTGTGGGCTGATCGATGTGTTTGTTGAAGGAACTGGCACCATCGAATATGCAGCCAAGGTAGTACTTGGTGCGATCAAGGGCGGACAGCATGTAGTTATGCTCAACGCTGAACTTGACGCGACGGTAGGGCCAGAACTTTATCGCTTAGCACAATCAGCGGGTGTGGTGTACACCGGTTGTGATGGTGATCAACCGGGTGCGCAGATGAATCTGTTGCGGTTTGTGCAAGGCATTGGTGCACGTCCATTGGTTGCGGGCAATATCAAAGGTCTGCAGGACCACTATAGAACACCAACGACTCAGGCTGGCTACGCAAAGGAGTGGGGACAAAGCCCTACGATGGTAACCAGTTTTGCGGACGGCACCAAAATATCCTTTGAGCAGGCGGTGGTTGCCAATGCCACCGGTTTCACTCTCGCTCAGAGAGGAATGATCGGACCTGACTTTGACGGATTTATAGATGATGCTACGCACTTCTATGATCTTGATATGCTCGAAGAGCGCGGCGGTATTGTTGACTATATCGTTGGGGCAAGGCCCAGTCCTGGCGTCTATGTCTACGCCGTTCATGATGACCCTCAACAGCACATCTATTTGAAATACGGCAAGCTGGGTGACGGTCCTCTTTACTCCTTTTATATCCCTTATCATCTGTGCCATTTCGAGGTTCCAAACAGCGCTGCACGTGCAGCTTTGTTTCAGGATGCAACGATCTCCCCAGATGCAGGCCCTTGTGTAGACGTGATTGCATTGGCCAAATGTGACTTGAAGGCGGGTACCACGTTGGATGGGCTTGGGGAATATCACACCTATGGAGTGTGCGAGCGGCATGACGTAACGCGCCAACAAAGCTTGCTGCCAATGGGTCTGGCCGAAGGCTGCACACTGACGCGAGACATCTCAATAGATACTGCGATCACTCTGGCGGACGTGACGATGCCGGAACCGCGGCTTGTTGATAAGCTGCGTGCCGATCAAGACAAGCATTTTCCGCTCTCGGGCTAGTCTTATGCCTGATTCCGACCGACCGCTCGTATCGATAGTTCTGTGCTGCCACAATCGACGTGATTATTTGCGAACGACATTGCAGTCAGTTCTTGCTCAAGACTATTCGCCTATCGAACTAATCGTCATGGACGATGGGTCGACTGATGGTAGTGAGCAGGTAGTGAGAGAGGTTGCCCCGGACGCTCGGTATTTCTATCAGGAAAGTCAGGGCATTGCGAAGGCCAGGTCAAACGCATCAGCGAAGGCCAGAGGTACTTTCATTGCCTACCAGGACGACGACGATCTGATGCCGCCAGGTCGTATTTCGACCCTTATGGGATTGCTGCAAGACTATCCGAAAGCTGTGCTGGCCACAGGTGATTATGAGCTGATTGATGCGCAGAGTAATCGAGTTGGACACCGCTGGTTACCTTTGGAAGGTGCTGATGAGGGTCAAGTTGAGCTGATTGAAGATGGCCAAATGGCCATTTTGTGGCCGAAAGTACCTGCAGTTCCGCACACCACGCTGTTTCGTCGTGCAGATGGAGAGCGTGTTGGCTGGTTTGACCACGACTTCCGTTATGCCTGCTCCGACGCAGATTTTCTGGCTCGACTAGGTCAATTGGGACCAGTTGTTTATGTTCGAGAGATAGTCTCCCTGTATCGTCGTGGGCATGCCCAGATCTGGGCCGATGATGTGAGATC
>CAZWMD010000161.1:0-2896 GCA_964634815.1 uncultured Pseudomonadales bacterium
GTGAATAAATGCCTGCATGTTCTGGAAGCCGAGCTTATGGCAGAAGAGCGAGCCAGGCTTTTGGAAGAATCAAATTCAGGATCTTTTGCTGCCTGATGCCAAATCGCTGCCTGGAGCGATCAATGAGCTAATCGCCTCTCTCTGCTAGAGTATCTCCATGCTTTACAGGGAGTGAGTCGATGAGCAAAGGTGGCTTCGTTGGTGCGCTAGTGGTAGCTGTGCTTGTTGGAGCGATTGGGGGCTGGTTTTTTTCTGAACGCTTTGGCAGCGTTGCGCTCAAGAACTCCCAGAACTCGAAAAAACCGTACGAGCGGCACTCTGTAGTGGCAAACAGAAGCTCTAGGGTTCAATCAAATGCCCCATCTTTGTCCTCGTCGTCTCTCGATAATGCAGAGTTTGAATTCACCCCCGGTTTGCGCAGTCGGTTTGACTTGCAGCTGGCGCTGTATCAGCGGGCGGAAGCAGCAAACGTTGCACAGCTAAGCCAACTCATCGATCGTGCCCAGGGCAGGCTCACCGGCACAGACTATGCATTTGCGACGCAAATACTCTACGGCCGAATGGCGGATCTTGATGTACAGACGGCTATCCAGTCCGTTCAGCGCAGCAACTACTTTCGCAAATTAATTTGGTTTCAGACGGTGTTTCGCAGTTTTGGGCATCAGGATATTGAGGCTGCGTTGAGCCAGGCAAAAGCCTTACCAGAGGCGTATCGCAAATCAGCTCTTGCTGCGGCACTGGTGGGCATTGAACATGAGCCCTACGAGCGGCGACTTGCTATGGGAAAGTCCGCTGGAATCCAGCCACAGTTACAGTTGTCCGGTCGTGACCCGCGTGATGCCTGGCTGGAAGTTCGATCAATATCTAATCCCCAAACCAGACTTCAGCAATCCAATTCACTGTTGGCTAGCATCACGGACATAAATCCAGCGCTGGCACTGGAACTGGTGGAAGAGTTGGCCGTGAGTGATCGCAGCGCTGCGTTGCAGCAGATCATTGGGACATGGTCGCGGGAGGATGCAACCTCGGCAATGGTCTGGATTCAAAATCACTCCCAGGATTCCGGGTATTCCAACTACCTTCGATCGGCAATAAGGCCCTTGGCGAAGCAAAACAGTGACTTGTTAAAAGAGGTGATTGCCCAGCAATCCGCACAGCTGCGTCCTGAATTGTCTGGAGTGGCGCTGCGGGCACTGGCTCGTAACAACCCCGATGCAGCTGCGTCCTGGTTTGTAGAGCTTACTGCCAGGGGCGATTTGGTGGGTGATGCGGATGACTTTGGTCGCATACTGGGTGGTGAGGGCCTGGACTTTGTTGAGCGCTGGCAAGAATCGTTGCCAGAGAGAGTGGCGGAGACCGCATGGGCATCAGCGTTGCTCATGGAGGCAAGTAAAGATCCAACCGGGACGGCTGCTCTGGTCGGCCGTATAGAAAAGCCTAACCTCAAAGCCGCTGTTGTACCTGGGGTTACCAGTGTGTTGGCAACTGTTGATCCGCAGGGAGCTATGGATTGGCTCCTCGGTTTAGGCCTGGCTCATGACGATGAACATGCGGGTTTCCAGGCACTGACTGCCAGACTGGGTGAACAGGATATTGCGGCAATTCACAACGTAGCGGGGAAGCTCGACGATCCGAAGAAGCGCGATAGCCTATTGGGTGCAATGGCCTTTGCTCCGAACATTGATGCTAAACGACTTGAACAGATGCGCGATCAAGTTTCCGGTGGTATGGCGAAGATGGAGTTGACCGTGGCAATCTACGACCGACTTCAGACGACTGACCCGGGCAAAGCAGAGACCTTTCGCGTCGCCAATAATCTGAATCGCAATGGCTGGTTTGCGTCATCGGCGTTTGACGAATGTTTGCGCTTGCCACAGAACTGACCAATGACAGACACGAACGAACGTACCGCCCTGCAACTCTGCGAACTGGCCCTCGAACAACCCCTGGAACAAAGAGACGCCTGGTTGCGGGAGCAATGCGCAGACGATGGGTCTCTTCTTGAACGGGTTAAGCATCTGCTGCAACACATTCAGCCCACCGACTTCAGCCCGCTGACAAACTCGGTCGCTGAGGTAGGACGTTATTCCCTGGATAACCTGTTTGCAGATGCCGACCAACCACCGCCAGAGACTGTTGGCGCCTACAAGGTGTCAGAGCTTATTGGCCAGGGTGGTATGGGTGCGGTGTACAAGGGCGAGCGGGCAGATGGCGCGTTCGAACGCACTGTGGCGATAAAGCTTGTTGGGGCCATTCGGGCACGCAGTGATGCGGAACGTCGGTTTACCAATGAGCGGGAAATACTGGCGCGCATGCGGCACCCAAACATCGCCCAGCTCCTGGATGGTGGGACCATCGATGGGCGTGGTTATCTGGTGATGGAGTACGTCGAGGGTGAGCCCTTTGCTTACAGCAAGCAGCGCAGCCTGCAGGATACGCTGGATGCGTTTGGTAAGGTCTGCGCGGCAGTTCAATACGCGCATAACAATCTGGTTTTGCACCGCGATATCAAACCCGACAACGTGCTGCTTGATCAAAACGGCGAGCCCAAGCTACTGGACTTTGGCATCGCCAAACTCAATCAGGAGGTTGTGACGCAACCGAGCGCGGAACTGACCGGGACCAACGCGGTGCCGTTGACGCTTAACTACAGCGCACCAGAGAGGCTGCTTGGTGAACCCGCAAGCGTAAGTAGCGACGTATACTCGCTGGGCGTTTATCTCTATGTGTTGATGCATGGGGTGAGGCCCTATGACCTTTCGGGAAAAACGCTGCCAGAGGCCTGGAAGCAACTTCGAGAACAGACCGACAGTCACGCTGCCTCAACCTTTGGTGATCTTGGTCTGATCGCGCAAAAAGCCATGCACCCTGATATTGAGTCACGCTATGTGTCCGC
>CAZWMD010000162.1:0-2853 GCA_964634815.1 uncultured Pseudomonadales bacterium
TCCCACTGGGTCGATTAGGCAGCGCTGAAGAAATCGCCCGCATCATTGCGTTTACAGCAAGCCCGGCTGGCCTGTGGCTAAACGCAACTCATCTGGTTGCAGACGGTGGTCAGGTCGCAGCCGTAGACTAGATATTGACTCTAGTAGTTAACTGTCTCGTTTAGTTGATGTGTACTGTTCATGCACTTGGCGCCTGTGCCTGGGAAAAGGAGTTAGCTGCGAGCGAAAATGGGACATCCATTGTAGATTGCGACGTATCCACCAGCGGTAACGGTTGCGCCGGATCAGCGTTTGCATGCGCAGTGACCCACTCGTTAACCCACTCTGGTTCAGATTCCTGCCGCGGATCGAATTTGGGCGACAGAGCGCGCAACAAATACGGACCAACCTCGTATGTCATGAGTGCCAGCTCTTTAACAACTCCCAGCAGCGATGCTGGCCGAAAGAGGTTATCTTGCTGTCTAAGTGCCGAAAACATACCTACCAGACCCAGGCCGAGCACACCAAACGAGCCATGCAATACGCCAAACGCCCGCGGCCAATAGCTTCCAAAACACGCCTGGTACGCATCAAACGCAACCGTCTTGTGCTCCACTTCTTCAACCATGTGGGTCAGCCAAAACGTGGTGATGTGAGGATTTGCATTAGCAAACAGGGAACAACGTTTGCCAATCATCCAGTTGGTAAACCCGTTAGTCATCGATTCGAACCCGGCAGAGTAAGCCATGCGACGACGTAACGACCGAGTGCGGAGCTTTTCATAAGACCGCTTGATGCGCGCCTCAACCCTGCCAAGCCCGGGCAACCCACTATTGATTAACACGGTGTTCAGGCGTCTGTGGCACAGGTAATGCTGCGCTTCCTGGCCATTGAAGCCGCGCATATCTGCGAGCAAATCCTCGTCATCTACCAGTGCCATCGCCTCGCGCATGGTAGACACCAGAAACGGTTCGAGATACGGCATGGTGAGAGACACACCGTTGAAGAAATGCGAACGGTACGGGTTGCCAGGTACCCATACAGGGTCAAGCGTCGCGGGAAACTCAAAGTCAAACTCACGCACCAAAATACCGAGCCCCAGATGGGGCTGCTCTTGTGCTTTTACTTGCGCTTGGTCTGGCAAGCTGTCTCGACTATCGGCCATATCACCGGCGCGCCACTTCGAAGCCATAACTATAACAGAAGCCAATCTGCCAACACCCAAAGACTCAACCACGGCCCCCCTTACGCTTTACTTATGCCGGTGTCACGGGGGGCGCCCTTTTACTTGTCAGTACCGACTAAGCGCATGTTGGGTTCCTATGTTGGTCGTGTTTTACCCAGGTACTACGGACTTATCGCGCGATCACTACCAAACCATTGGTACGATCAGCCACCGCCACATGGGTAAGCGATGCCGCGACACCCACGGGTTGTACAAAAGGCACGGCGGGGGTCAAGGAGCCGGTCACCGAGGCCGTCGCGGGATCGATGATGTCCACCGTTGCGTTTGTCAATCCCACGACAAACAGCAGCGCGCCGTCGGTTGTGATGTTCGTGGGTTCATAGAAGAGGGGGATGGGTGCAAGCAACGCATTGTTATTCGCGATATCAATCACTTCGATGCCATCTGCAGCGAAGTTTGCAACGAACAGCTGATCAGCCAGAAACTCACTTTCAACCGGAAAATTGGCTGGGCTAAATGCGCTATTAGGATCGAAGGCTCGCGGTGTGAGAACGACATCGGGCAGCACGCTAAGCACCTCTCCGTTGGTGCCTAACTCGACGGGTTGAATTGCGAAGTTTGCTACTGCACCAATGTCTTGGGAGTAATAGGCGGTGATGCCGGTCGCCGTAGGCACCACGTGTACATCGGGGTTCCCCACGGCGCTGTCGAGTTCAGCAATGCCGTCAGTTGCCAGGGTCAGGTCGGTGTCAGTATAGGTGTAGACCTGGGTATCTGCGCTGCCAGCGCCCGCGGAAACAACCAGCACGCCGTTGGCTGCAGAGACGCCGGAAAAGGCCGAGAAATTGGTGGTAGCGCTGTCTTGCAGAACAGGCGCGGCCGGATCGGCAAGACTCAAAAGGTTTAAGCTTGTCCCAGCCTGGGTAAACAGCAGGCCGCTCGCGGGATCTGCGGCGATGTCATTGGCCACCACAGAAATCAGCGAGCGGCTGAGGTCGACAAGCGAAACCACTTCGATCTCGGTGCCGCAGGCGCCGTAGGCGAATCCGTCGACGATTACTGCATTGGAGCAACCCCCGCTTGCCAGACTCGCGTCATCGTCACTAGGGGCCGGGTCTTGTGCGACGGGTGCCGGATCGGCTGCCACAGGTTCTGGGTCGTCGCCCCCGCCGCCTCCGCAAGCCGTCAGGGTTAAGCTAAAAAGCAGCGCTGCAAGTAGCGGGTGTGATTGAGCTGCACACATAGGGGGTCGGCATCCGATAGCTGTTCTGGTGACCCTTTGACCCTGGATTTACCGAATCGTGCCTCTGGTCGACCATGTCATACCGCAAGTGCCTACACGGCAATGGACG
Organism: uncultured Pseudomonadales bacterium; assembly: GCA_964634815.1. Taxonomy (GTDB): domain Bacteria; phylum Pseudomonadota; class Gammaproteobacteria; order Pseudomonadales; family Azotimanducaceae; genus JALZVT01. The sequence goes on from CAZWMD010000162.1 coordinate 2,518, forward strand.
CTCACCTTTCCCTGCCCTCTGCGTCTGCTATTTACGAGTCAACCTGAGCACCACTTTTCCAATCACCGCCAATAGCGCTTAGCGGCCAGCCTTAGCTTGTTGACGAAGGTGTTGCCCAGTGCTTGCATAGTGTGTCAATTGCAGATTATCCACCTCAGCAAGAAACCGGGAGACCATATCCCGACGGCATATCGCGTCCTGCTTAACGGACAGTTTGACAGAATGTTGGCACTTTTTTCCTGCACGGATTTTTAGCTTTCTGTGCAATTTCTCAATGCCCTCCGGGGTATCTAATAGCGCCTTATCAAACGATACGCGCACAGTGTCTTCGTCAGC
>CAZWMD010000163.1:0-2848 GCA_964634815.1 uncultured Pseudomonadales bacterium
CACTTTATTACGGCCTATGTACAAAACGTCGCGGCACTAACCTTCTGCGATACTGATCAATGGCAGCTTGGACTCGACTACGCGCAACGGTCCTTGAAAACTCGCACCAAAATTATGCCGCCGGAACACTGGGTGTTGGCCTCCGGTAAGAGTGTGCTGGGTAAGTGCTGGACTCGCGCGGGCAATTATGGGGTTGCCCGTGAACTGTTGACTGAGGCGCTTGAGCGTTTAATTGAATTGCGAGGGCCTGATGGCACCCAGGTCCGCCAAACCCGGCAACGCCTTGAGGAGCTTGAGCGAGCTCAGAGCGCAGTGCGCTAGGCGGGTTGCCAGCAAATAGAGAGTTTCCGGGCTGCTCTGGTGTAATACCTAAAGATATATTAATATGACATATATTCCAGGGCTGAGCTTTCCAGCCCCGAGGTTAAAAACTGGAGTCAATATGTCCAAGAAGTACCCTGAAAATTCTAACCAGATTGCCCGGTCGCGCCGGGACTTTATGCACCAGGCCGGCAAGGTGTTGGGCGGTGGCGCGGTTGGTCTGGCAGCCGGGCAAGCCCTGGCGCTCAACGAGCAAAGCCTGGTAGTCCCAGATCATCTCGATTCAATAACGGCGCCAGCCGTTGGTGGTGGGGCAGCCAGAGATAATCTGCCTTATCACGACAACGTTTGGAATCGTGATGCGCTGGCGCGCATCATGGGTGACCTGGACTTTGGGAAGCAGAAATTTGGCTGGTACCGCGGTGTAGTGAAGGGCATACGAGCGGGCGAAAAGGTAAAAGACCTGGTTGGTTTTGAGGGCTTTTCTTTCACTCGTCTGCAAGACAACGGCAATGGTACTTATAACAAACTATTGCGCGAAGTCGGGTTCTACACCGATCTGAAAACCGGCGAGGTGCTTAACGAGTGGCACAACCCCTACACCGATGAAACGGTGCCGGTTGTGCACATTGCCAACGATCCGTTTAACTTTGTCATTTCAGCGTTCTGGCCAAAGCCACCTTCCTACGGCGGCCTCAACACCGAAAAAATTCCCGATATCCCCATGATTCTTGACTGGACCGAGACGCCTAACGGCAAGGTGTTGTTGCAAAACGGCATCGATCTGTTTTACCCGTCCGCGTTGCAGCCTGATAAGTGGCCGCGAGAATCATCGGGTAAATTCTCGCGGGTATCGGAGATGTTCAGTTATGTGTTCGATCGCGAGAGTCTCGCCAATCCCGATCACACTGGCCTTGAGTTTTCCGGTTCCTGGCACAGGGTTACTCCCTGGCTTCCCTGGATGCTTATGGGGCAGTCTGAAGGCCATGTGCTTTATAACTGTATTCAGGGTTGTTACAAGGATATGGATATGATGTCGCCGAAGATACGTGCTTATGCTGAAAAGCATCACGCCAAATTTTTCGAGGCGCCGAAAAAATGGGAAGAACCGAGCTGGTCTAGTCTGGAGCATTATGCCGTGGAACAGAAACCAGCGCCGGTGAAGACATCAACCAAGTAAGGCTGCGTTTCGCAACGTGAGCAGCGCTCTAAGCACAGCATGTCATGGGCAGATAGCCTGTGGCACGGTGAGTGTAGGTAACCTGGATCAGGCGGTTAGCGGCTATCAACAGTTGCTGGACCAGGACGTGGTAGAAACAGGCAGACTGGGCGCGGCGCACGCGAGCGCCTGGGGTTTGAGCGGTGTGCGCGATGCGCCCTATGCGATTCTGCAAGCGCCCAGCGAACCACGTTCTCAGCTACGTTTGATTGAAGTTGCAACACAGCCACATACTCCCGCCACAAGCCTGGGCTGGAACGCCTACGAGATTACCGTGAAGGATGTGTTTGGTTTGGCCGAACGCCTGGCAAACAGTGCGTTTAAAGTGGTTGGACCGCCAAAACATGTCGACGGCTTTACCAGCTTCGTGCCGATGCAAGTGTTTGGGCCCGATGGTGAAGTACTGTTTTTGAATCAGGTATTTCACTCCGATGAAGATACAGATTTACCTATTGCGCAAAGCGCCGTCGGAGAGATCTTTATTGTGGTTTTGGCAAGCCAGGATCGCAAACGCTCGGCACAGCAATATGCACAAGCCCTGGGTATGGATGTGGGTGCGACTCATGAGTTGCGGTACAGTCTGATTAACCGGGCTTTTGGGTTTGATCCTGAAACCTTGCAGACGATTACGATGGTGCAAAAGTCCAGGCGTCCTTTTTTACAAACCGATCAATACCCGGGTTCTGCTCAACAACGCGCTCTATCAGATAGCGGTCTACCCATGGGCAATGCCATGGTCAGTGTTATTGTTGATGACATTGAGCGGGCAAGTGTTGGCTTTACTCCTTTGGGCTCTATTGAGAACCTGTCCGGCGATCTGTATCGCGAGCGCAAGGTCCTGCTTGTACAAGGTCTGGCGGGTGAGCTGGTTGAGTTGATTGAGCTCAACTAACGGGCTTGGCAGCTACGATAAAAATTTAGCCGGCGAGGAGGTCGCCTGACTGTGGTGAAAACAAGTTCTACTGTGTCCTTTGATGTGCCGCCGCCGGTTACCGCTGCTGAACAACATGCTGTGTATCCTCAACTCAATCATGACGAACGGGCGCGACTGAACTTTCTTGCCGCCTGCAATCGTTTTGTCGCAGCCAGTCTTTCGCCAGGGAATGAGTTGGCTTACGAAACCGAAGTGCGCCCGGCGTTTCAGGCAAACCAGGGTCGGGACCCCAGGAGCCGCCACGAAGTTCGTCAGGCGATGAATGAAAACGCCTTTCACAGTCTCTGGAGTGCTGTGCGGCGCAATCTCATGGAGATTCGGCAACAAGGCGGCGCTGCCATTGTTTTGCGCCAACTCGATGATCTGGCCGCAAA
>CAZWMD010000164.1:0-2807 GCA_964634815.1 uncultured Pseudomonadales bacterium
CGTGGTCGATTGACAGAACCCACAGCAAACAAGGTTGCAATAGGTATGAAGGTCTCCGTGCGATTGTTGGTCAGATTACGACCGAACGCTTGCACCGACCATTTACCACTATTGGCAAAGTAACCAACCGATGCCTGAACATCTTCTTGAGAACCAATTCTTGCTTGCGATGCATTGAGTAAGTTGGTTTCTATCGCGTCTACCCAGGAGTAACGAGCGTAAATTTCAAGATCGCCGTTGCCTATGGGCTGAGAGAAGGTACCACCAACGCCCAGCGTGTTTTCGGGGGCGTTGCGAGGCGTGAGAAAACTAGCGTCTTCAATAATAGTTTCGCCATCGCTGGCGTTAATATCGGTGAAGAAATCACGATACTCCGCATCCAGATACCCGTAATTCAGAAACACACTTAGTTTTGGGCTAACAACGTACTGAGTCTCGAGCTCAAAACCCTGGTATACCGCGTCAGCAACGTTATCAAAAACGGTGGCAACAGTGAGAGTGTCTGGATCTACCTGAACGGATGACTCCTGCTTGTCTTCAAAATCGTTGCGGAAGGCAGTGACGTTCAATCTCAGGCGGTTGTTGTACCACTGACTCTTTAATCCAACTTCCCAGGATTGCGCGCGCTCGGGGTCGTACTGGTCACGGATAAAGTCGCGTGTATTTTGGTTCACGCCAAAGAATCCACCAGAATGAAAACCCTCAGAATAAGAGGCATAGACGATCGCATCGTCGTTCAGTTGATAGGTTAAGCCCACCTTGGGGGACGTATCTGTCCAGGTATTATCCAGGTCCGCAAACTCAGGAAAGTTACGCAGTCTGGCTCGGTCTACCGTCGTCAGGTAGGCCTGTCCGGCAACAAAGTCTTTTTTCTCTTCGGTCCAGCGCACACCAGCGGTAAGGGTCCATTTGGGGGCGAAGTTCCACTCGGCTTGCGTGAAGAAGGCGATAGATTCTGTTTCCTGAGTTTCGAAGAGAATTTGATTGATGTCTTCACTTGGATCGATACTGGGGGCAGTGATACCCGCATCACAAAACACTGGAGCAAAGGCGCCGGCCTGGCAGGCACCAAACAAGGCTGGATCTGCGGCAACACCACCAAACAGCGTCGACCAGAAGCGGCCTCCGGTTATCCAGTCTTGAGTGAATTCGCTGTTCCAGAAATAGGCACCGGCGGTGAACCGAAAGTTATCCCAGCTGCCGTCAAGACGCAGTTCTTCGCTGAACTGGTCGTAATCATTGAAGCGCTCGATCGTAATGAATGGCGCGCTGGAACCGTCAAAGTCGTAGATACGGTACTCGTCCATATCGCGATACCCCGTGACGGAGTGCAGCGATAAGTGCTCATTAATATCCAGGCTCATATTCAAGGTAAAAGCTGCGGTATCCAGTTCAGCGTCGTTATTGGTATCGTTTTCGGACACCCTCGGGCGATCGGTGCTGGTTCGACAGGTATCCGGGAAAATCAGGCAGTTGGTAAACCCTTCGCTGAAATCTGTGTCGTTTGGATCCGTAGGTACGGGCAGCACACCGGGGCCAACGTTATAGTTCGTATGGAAGGCACCCAAGCGGCTATCGTCTTTGAAGCGCTCTGCTGTGAAGGTTGCTTCGAAGCGATCGCCCGGTGTGGCCAAGAAGGTTATGCCGTAGTTTTGGTAATCACGGTTAGCAACGCGGTTATCGTTTGTGATGTTGCGCTGGATGCCATCGTCTTTCTGTAGGGTAACAAAGGCTTTTGCTGCCAGTGCCTCATCGACGATGGGCGTATTGAATACTGCGCGCAACTCACGCTGGTCAAAGCGACCGTAGGTGGCGCGAATCTTGGCTCCTAGTTCTCCTGTGGGCCGGGAGCGAATGACATGAACAACACCACCAATGGTGTTTTTGCCAAACAGGGTTCCCTGGGGGCCGCGCAGAATCTCAACACGTTCAAGGTCAAAATTTTCCAGTACCTGGCCGGCCAGCGAGCCAAGGTAGATGCCGTCGATCATAACGCCAATGGGGGAGTCAAAAGAATTATCGTCTGATCGTGTTGGGCTGATACCTCGAATGGTGATGTTCGCGCCGCCGCCGCCGCGGCTACCGTCTTCGCTGATCTGAACATTTGGGGCAAAGCCATTCAGATCTCGCAGGTCGCGAATAGTTGAATTTGCCAGTTCTTCGGAAATTGCCGTGATAGCTACCGGAACAGATTGGGAAGATTCCTCAACCTTTCGGGCTGTGACTACAACTTCTTCAATACCTAGATTTCGATCAGAGTCTTGCGCGGCTGCGTATTGAGTGGCAGCGCTACCTCCTATCGCAAAAAGTGATGCGAGAATTGTCCCGCGCGTAAGATATGGTCGCTCCATTTCTTATCTCCCCTGCTAATTAAGTTGTCTGCCAGGTTAGGTGCCCTGACCTGGTCATCAGTAACTGCTATTGCGTAGTTTCGGAATCTGCATTTGATTCTGTACAAGCAAGACAACATCAACGGGTTGCACGACTGCACCAGTGAACCGCCGAATTAACGGGGTATTCTGGATTGTTTTCTCTTCTCTCTGCTCCTTTCTCCCTTGAGCTGACTAAAACTGAACCTTGTTCTACTTTCTAGATTCTTGTCCGACTATTGCGCTGATGACACAGATTGTCAAACGAATTTCACGCTAAATTCACCAGAAATTGCCCCGTTTGGGGAGCTAAACCCTATTCAGGCAGGGAAGATTTGGGCGAGTTGGCGGTAACCTGGACTTCGTGAGCCTGAGTTAGCGAGCACTGGGCTAACTCTTAAAGAACAACCCCAGCACCGTCTCAACATGCTCTTCGAG
>CAZWMD010000165.1:0-2720 GCA_964634815.1 uncultured Pseudomonadales bacterium
AATGCGCCGCGACATGATCCTGAATAAATGCGTGAACTCGCTTGTTTGGAAAGCCACCCTGAGCAATGAACCAGTGCGCATCAAGTCCCAGCTGCTCCGTTAGTCGCACTCCAGGCGCGGTGTGTCGGCCGAAGCGGTCGCGAACGTTGCGTGTGAGCCAATCTACTGCCGAGTGCTGGGGGCACAAATATTGCAGGCGTCCAAAGGTGCCAGTCTCATCGTCACGCGCTTGCTGAATATCCGCCTGAATACTTGATGTATCATCGGTAAGGAAGAAGCGTGAATCTTCGGGTATGGCTTCACGCGGTAGTCTTCGCATGGCTTGTTGCAGATCGGCAGGAGCTTCGAGGTCAATCACACCATCCGCCTGGTTCCAATTGAGATGTGAACGCTCTTTCTCGAGCCAGGTAAGTGCAGCCTGGGCGAAATGTCTTGTCTGTTGAAACACGCGCGGCGGTTTGGCAGTTACCTTAGGCAAATCACCACTTGATGTAGGGGGCCGCTCGGCGTCAAAGGCATCGAGATCTTCTGTCGACTTTCCCAGAAAACCATCAAGCAAACTTTGGAACTTTTGCGCTGTCTCGCCACTCTCCATAGCCGTTGCTGTTAACGCTTCCTGCTCTTCCTGGGACTGCCCCCCCATAAACTCGGAGGGGTCGCCGAGGTTTTTAGACGCCTGAGTGTCTTTTTCGACCAATACTTCCAATACCCTCTGATCACCACGAACTTCAGGGTCAGACGATTCGCCTGTGAGATAGTAAATTTCAGGCTTCTGCGTTTGCCCATACCGATCCACTCGCCCATTACGCTGCTGGAACACCATGAGAGACCAGGGAATGTCGAAGTGAATCAAGCGATGCGCGCAGTGGTGCAGGTTAAGACCCTCTGAAGCCACGTCAGAGCAAAGGAGTATCCGCAATGGCGCCTGCGGTCGATTGAAATCGTTCACCAGCTCCATCTGTTCGACGTCGCGCAGCCCACCATGCAGAACAGCCCACTCCGCTTTCTTGAGACCGATCGCCTTGGGTAAATTCTCTGCTAGAAAGTCCAAGGTAACTACGCTTTCCGTGAAGAGAACGATGCGGTCTTGCGGGTCTGAGCGATCCCAACTGATACTCGAATTCTTCTTGGCTAACATGTTTTTCAGCAGCTGAAGCTTGCTGAAATCCTTCGCATCAACCACCTCGCAAGCTAGCTTGATCGCATCAAGCTGTTCGATGTCGTAGCGCGTATCGGCATCAGCTTCCCGAGAAGCTAGTCGCTGCAATCGATTTCTCACGGTAGATAAGCACGCGGCAGGGCTTGAGAGCAGCGCCTTATCAATGGTGGTACGAAATAACTGCCCTGCTCCACCTCCGCCACGATTGAGCGTTTTGAAGGTGGCCTGCCGGACGGCATTGAAGACATGTTCCTCCGCATCACTCAGCGGCACCTTCGGTGAATGTACCTCTCGTTCTGGTAGCGAGGTGGCAAGTTGCTGCGCAACCGCATTCTTGAAGCGTCGCACGACAAGACCCTTGTCTCGATAGTCAGCCGAAGCGTAATCTTTTGGGTTGGCGATGGCCGTCGGATCCAGCATGTTAATCAGACTGCCGAACGACTCAGGCCGGCCGTCGTGGGGTGTCGCTGACAGCATGATCATCGAATCGCACTTTGGCGCGAGCATTGAGGCTAACTGGTAGCGAAGGGAGTTGTTGGATCGCTTCGCAACATTGTGGGCCTCATCAATGATGATGATGTCCCAATGTGTGTTTTCCAAATAGCTTCGGTACTCCAGATTTTGCTTCAGGGTATCAATGGAAATGATGGCACGATCGAAGTAGTGGAACGGGTTGTGATTGGTTGGAATCTGATTGCGCATCCGCTGCAATCCCACTGAGTCTAAGCGCACAAGGGGAATGGTAAATCGCTGCCAGAATTCGCGCTGGAATTGCGCCAACATGGACTTCACGGCGAGCACCAGGATGCGCTTACCGCGATGACGTTGAATGAGCTCTGTGACGAGAATGCCCGCGCCGAGGGTTTTTCCCAGACCAACCGCATCAGCAATTAGGATCCTTGGGCGGGATTGCTTGAGTGCCTGAAGCGCTGGGTCTAGCTGGTATGGCAGCAAGTCCATGGCGGCTTTATGACCGAGGTGGATACGTTCATCGCTTGGCGGGGTGTTGCTTAGAACCGTGTCGATATAGAGCTGGGTAGCCATGTAGCCGCTGGAGAGGTCATCGACTAGTTCGGTACTTTCCGGGTGGAGTATGCGTGTGTTGTTTTCCAGCTCTGTGAGGAAAGAGGCTGTGAGACCTCGCACCAACTCGCTTTGGCCGGTACAGGTGAGAAGCATTCCACCATGTGTGGGAACGTCTACTCTGTCTATGCGCCATTCGGCATCGCGGATTTCTACCCGCATGCCGGGTATGAATTGCTCTGACCCCTCGATGATGTGGCTCCCTGCTCATTTTCTTGGTCTATCGAGAGCTAAACAGTAACAAGAAAGTAGCTCTGACCAAACTTATCGAGCTAGAAAGAGAAGAAGCTTTTACAAGTTCAGCGGTGAGTAGAAATTTGGAAGGAGAAGTAGCGCGAGATGGGCCTCTCGCGTTTGGCGAAGCGCAAAACGCTGGCGGCTCTCGAATCTTGGATCATCGTTTTTCGGAGGAACCGAAAAAAGGTGGCGGAGCGGACGGGACTCGAACCCGCGACCCCCGGCGTGACAGGCCGGTATT
>CAZWMD010000166.1:0-2650 GCA_964634815.1 uncultured Pseudomonadales bacterium
CGAATGTTTGTAGAACAGCGTTTTGCTGCTGAGCCTTTGCTCGATGTGCAGCTGATTTCTGACTACATCGAAATGACCCGATTCCCCGTTCCTGAAGACAGTTTTTACCAGCGCGCGGGTGATCTGGGTGGCCTGGTTCGGGCAGCGGATCTGGTTGGCCAGCTCGCTGACCCCCGATATCTCCAGAAGCTCGCCCATCTGTATGCCGAGTTCAAAGAAAACGGCGATGCAGAGCGCATGGGGTACACCAACCCCGGACATCTTCGCAGCACCTACCCCGCTTTCTTCTACCAGAAGGTCAGCCCTTACATCACAGAAGGCCTGCGCTATCTGCGCAAGTCCGAAGCTGGCAAGATCTGGGTCGCCCAGCTCTACTCACACGTCTATACCGAGCAGCATCTGGAGCCCAGTTTTGGCCCGGAGCGGGTAGAGATCGAATCGAGTGAAATAGCAGTTATGGCGCTGCCCGTCCAGGTCCGATAACCCCCTTTTGCGGGTGCTTGTTGCACCCGCGAACCCACAACGTACAATCGCGCGTTCCGTCGCTCGAACGTAACCGAAACGCCTCCATGACCGCCGCAGGTTTACGCATCGCTTTGTTGGGCTATCGTGGCAATCCATACAGCGGTGGCCAGGGAATTTACCTGAGGTATCTGTCGGCTGCTCTTACCGATCTGGGGCATAGCGTCACGGTGATTGGGGGTCCACCTTACCCAGAGCTGGACCCAAGGGTAGAACTTGTAAAGCTGCAAAGCCTTGATCTGTTCAATCATCCCAACCATGTCACTGCGTTACGAGTGAAACACCTGCGTTCGAGAGCCGACACCTTCGAGTGGTGGTCAATGCTCACCGGAGGTTTTGCCGAACCCTATACCTTTGGCCTGCGGCTTCTGCCGTGGCTCAAAGAACACGGCCACCGCTTCGATATAATTCATGACAATCAGAGTCTCTGCTCTGCGTTGCTAAAGCTACAGCAACAGGGCATCCCGCTAATCACTACAATTCATCATCCAATCACCTGGGATCGCGATATTGCGCTCGCCCATGCTCCAGACAGAACATCGCGGTTATTGATCCGCCGCTGGCACAGTTTCCTGAGAATGCAGACAAGGGTAGCTCGAGGATTGCGCCACATCACAACCGTCAGCGAGTCGTCTCGTCGAGACATAGCCGAGGCATTTGATATTGAGCAAGATCGTATCAGCGTCGTACATAACGGCATCGATCCAAAGGTGTTTCACCCAGTGCCGGGTATTGAGCGCAAGCCTCTACAATTAATCAGTACCGCGAGTGCAGATCAACCACTCAAAGGCACAACCCATCTGGTAAAGGCACTGTCGATTCTGCAGGCAACCTACCCCGACATAACACTCACCATTATTGGCAAACCAAAAATTGGTGGACCCACCGAAACCCTGATCAATGAACTCAAGCTCAACCAACGCATCAGCTTTAAGAGCGGACTCACAACTCAACAAATTTGTGAACTCTACGCAACAGCAAGCATCGCGGTGGTGCCATCAGAATACGAAGGGTTTGGTTTGCCCGCGGGTGAGGCGATGGCCTGCGGCGTCGCCGTTGTCAGCACCGATGGCGGCGCGCTACCCGAGGTTGTTGGCGATGCTGCGGTGGTGGTGAAGGCAAAAAGTGCGGAGGCGTTGGCCAAAGGTATCGCAACCCTAATGGAGAACCCCGAACACCGCGAAGCCCTGGCCAAAGCGGGAAGAGCGCGGATCCTGGCCGAATTCAACTGGAAAACTGCCGCACAGAAGATGACCAGTCTTTACCACAGCGTTATCGCCTCGAACCCAACTGACAAAAATCCGATGGTGGCGGCAGAATGAGTCTGGAAACGATTAAACTTACGGAGTTGCCCAATCTTGATTCGCTTAAGGTACTGGATCTGGGCTGTGGTGAAGGCCGTCATAGTATCAGCATCTGGATGCAGACCCGGGCCCAGGTTGTTGGCATGGATTTGAGCCGCGATGACATGCTCACTGCGCGCTCAAGGAAGGCTGATTTTTCCGTAACCGAATCAGGTAAACACTCGCTGAACTTTGTGGAAGCAAGCGGCATGGCACTGCCCTTTGCCGACGAGACCTTTGACATTGTGATCTGCTCAGAAGTACTCGAACACATTGAAGCTTACCAATCAATGCTGCAGGAAATTGATCGAGTGCTCGTCAAAGGCGGCGTATTCGCAATGAGTGTGCCGCGTTTCGGTCCGGAATGGCTCTGCTGGAAACTGTCAAGGGCCTACCACGAAGTTCCGGGTGGACACCTGCGCATCTTTAACGCCTCGGTACTGAACAAACAAATAGAAAAGCTGGGCTTTTTCCGCTACGCCAGACACTTTGCACATGGCCTGCACTCCCCCTACTGGTGGTTGAAATGTTTATTCTGGTCCAGCGCAGACAAAAACCCTCTGGTAAGTGCATACCATCGCCTGTTGGTTTGGGATTTGATGCAAAAGCCCTGGATTACGCGCACGCTTGAAAAAATTTTGAACCCTTTGATCGGCAAGAGCATCGCCATGTACTACATCAAAGGCAGGTATCCGCGTGCCCAGTAACGCAGCCCCTCATCTGCAGGCAACCGCTGACTACATCGCAGGCTTGCAACTTCCCAGCGGCGCTATTCCCTGGTTTGA
>CAZWMD010000167.1:0-2601 GCA_964634815.1 uncultured Pseudomonadales bacterium
CTGCGAGCAAAGCAGAGCTTCGCCGACACTTTCGACGTTTAAGAAAAGCCCTTGGCACGGAGGTGTCAAAGCAGCACTCGCTGGATCTGCAAAGAAACGTCCTGCGAACCTCAATACCGTTTCGCTATCAAAGATTTGCGCTTTACTCCGCAGCGGATGGCGAGATAGATACCATCGCACTTGCTGTAAAGCTGTGGGAACTGTCGAAGCACATCGCATTGCCAGTGTTAAGGCGGAGTTTAAAAACGCCAGCGACTCTGCAAAACAAATTCAACATGCATTTTGCGCCTTACTACGCCCACTCCCGATTGGTGCGTGGTCCCTACAACCTGTTAGAGCCAGCAAGTCCAACCGCGTCTGCCCAGATACCGCCGGCACTCCCCATAGATATTCTGTTTATGCCGCTGGTTGCCTACGACGCACAGGGTTCGCGTCTGGGTATGGGTGGAGGTTTCTACGACAGATACGCTGCCGGCAAATCACTCTCGCCTCCTCTCAGGGTTGGGCTCGCCCACTCGATACAGAAGGCCAGTCAAAACTTGCCACGTGACCCGTGGGACATCCCACTTGATGCCGTGATCACCGAACGAGAAGTCACCCCGTTTAATCGTCGTGCGGCAACCCTTCTTCAGGGTTTTCCAAGTACGATATCTAATCCTAACTTCTAACAAGAAAGGGTGTTGCAGTGCCGGTCAGACGAATTCTTCGCATGGGACATCCTAATCTGCGCAAACCAGCCCGGGAACTGGATCTCGATGTCCTGGGCAGCGACTGGTTTGAAAGGCTTGTGACTGACATGCAAGACACCCTCAAGGATTACGGTGGTGTTGGCCTTGCTGCGCCACAAATCAATGAGTCCTGGCGACTCGCAATCATTGAAATCGGCCAGACTCCAAGTCGCTATGGTGACATTGAGGCCATTCCACTAAGCGTATTTGTGAATCCAAGAATTGAGGTGCTTGCAGAACAACCCGTCGCAGGATTTTGGGAAGGTTGCCTTTCCGTACCTGGATTACGCGGTTACGTTGAGCGTCCGCAACACATTGCAGTGCACTACACCTCAACCGAGGGAACATCAGAAACACTGGAGCTCAACGGGTTTCATGCCACGGTATTCCAGCATGAGTTCGATCATTTGGATGGTCGGCTGTATGTCGATCGGGTGAAAGATCCGGCCCTTCTCATGTTCGAAGAAGAGCTCGAACGGCACCGCGACCAATGGCTGGCGCATCCGGCGATAGATGATAACTAACGATCGATAGGGCCTTTCTCTTCAAGTGCCAATAAGACGCGTTCTACAAATTCCTCATCTACCTGCTCAGCCTCATCTGACACAGCAATAGTAGGGGGACGATCCTTCAAACTGTCCACCAGTGCCCGCATGTTCATACCGGCATGCCGGCAGTCTTTGCAAATAAACTGATGAAGCCGCACCGACAGGCGATCGAGTAACGGCAACTCGCGGTCAATATCCGCGCTCAGCTTGTCAGTAACCTCTTTGCAGCTCAGCATGTTCCCGTTTCCTGGAAGTGATTCACCATCGCAAGCAGGGCCAGCCGCCCACGATGCAGCTGCACTCTTACATTGGACGCAGAAAGTTGCGTGGCGTTACAGATCTCATCAAAACTTTTTTGATGGGTATCACGAAGCAACAACACTCGGCGCTGATTGTCAGGCATTCTGTCTATGTGCTTGTCCAGGCAATGCTGCAGCTCCTCAGCATCCAGCAGTTGCTCCGGCGTACCCGGATTCCACAGCTTGGGTTTCGCTACCCAGCTCTCTGCGTTGTCAAACAGCGTAGCGGCCGGATCAGGCCCCTCGTCGGTACGCAGGCTTTGTTCTTTGGGCTTGTTTCGCAGGCTGGAAATAGCCCGATTAGAGACAATACGGCACAGCCAGGTGCTGAGCTTGGATCGACCCTCAAAACCACCAATTTGCTTGAAGACCGCTAGCCAGGATTCCTGCACCAGATCTTCTGCATCTGCTGAACCCACAATGCGCCGGGCCGTTGCCAGCATCTGTGGACTATAGAGAGCAACAGCCTGTCGAAAGGCCAGGGAATCTCCTTGCTGCAGTCGATGCAGCAGATCAGCCTCGTCAGACTCTACAAATTTCGTCGATTTAACTTTGGTGCACCATCTATCTAGCCTTGTTTGACTTCCATTTGACCGCAACCCACTAGGATACTGCCACGCGCCAAGAGGTCACAATTATGCCCCATTTTGGGGCGCTTTTGCCGATCCAGAACTGAGATTGGAGGCCAGAGGTAAAAAAACTCAGTTTTTTTTGCCTAGGCGTGTAACAACCGAGGATTTATGGCGTCAGACAACCAAGCGCGGCATGAACCTCGCGCAAAACAGAGAATGAATTAACAACTCAAAAGGTATTTTAAATGAAGACTCCGTTAAACCTGCAGAAAGCCGCTACCCTCGCTGGTGTTTCTATTCTTTCCGCGGGCATTTCTAGCATCGCTGTTGCAGATAATCACAGCGAAGGACTCACAGAGCTGGACTCTGGCTATCAGACCGTTGCCAAAGCAGAAGCTGAAGGTAAGTGTGGCGAAGGAAAGTGCGGCGAATCCAAAGACGCTGAAGGCAAGTG
>CAZWMD010000168.1:0-2572 GCA_964634815.1 uncultured Pseudomonadales bacterium
TTCTGCCCATAATGGACAACTGGAACCATGCCTTGTCTCTCATGGATCCACAGAGCAAATACTGCAAAGTGGTTCATGCTGATGATCTGATTTTTGAATCCTGTCTAGAAAAGATGGTGGTAATAGCCGAAAAACATCCGAGTGCCACGCTGATTGGCTCGTACAGAATTATGGGTGTTGGCATAGCCATGGATAGCATTCCCTATCCTGAAGAATTAGTTGATGGGCGAGACCTGGCCCGCGGGCGACTGCTCACCCGAAAATATCGCGATCAGTTTGGGGCCCCAACATCGGTAATGTACCGAGCAGATTGTGTGAGAGAAACTGAGCTGTTTTATGACCCCTGGAACTATCACGCAGACACGCAATCCTGTTTCGAGCTGCTCAGCAAAGGTGACTACGCTTTTGTACACGACATACTCACCTATACCAGGCGTCATGACGAAAGCCAAACCAGCAATACTGCAGATCTCGACTCTCATGCTATTGGACACCTCAAAATCCAACACAAGGTGGGACCGAAGTTTCTTGACCCAGTAGAGCAGCATCATGCGATGCACATAAGACTTCGATACCACTATCGGCGTCTGGCAAAAGACTTCAGTTACCTAAGAAGCAAAGAGTTCCGAGACTATCATCGCAAAGGCCTGGCCGATATCAATCTTCGGGTTAGCATGCCTCGGCTCATCTACGCTCTGTTTCTGGAAGTCGTCGAAAAAGCACTCTCTGCATTGCGGAGCAGGGGCTGATGGCCTCCCCAGGGAGGCAGATTAGAGTCGCAATCGTTGTTCCTACTCATTGGGATTTCTTAATGGGTGGCGCGCAACTACAAGCAAAGATTCTATTGGAAGAACTCGTTTCCAGACCTGGTGTCGACGTTAACTATTTGGCAAGCCGAGTTAATCCAGACGCGAAGACTGAGAGCGACTACACCCTTACTCAAATCGCGAAGCCAGGCGCACTGCATCGCTACGGGTTGTTTTGGGATTTTCTCTCACTCCAGCGTCGGCTAACAGAGTACCAGCCGCATGTCATCTATCAGCGAGTTGCCACAGCGTACACCGGCATCTCTGCACGGTACGCTCAAAAAAACAATATCCCCATGATTTGGCACGTCGCGAATAGCACGGACTGCGCTGTTAGCCGTTTTGGGTTGTCAGCAATTCGCCGCCCACACGGCTATCTCGAAAAGTCCTTGATTGAATACGGACTAAAAAATGCAGACACCATCGTTGTCCAGAACAAAGATCAACAGGATCAACTTCGAAACAATTTCGGCAAAGAGAATGCCGTTCTGATCCCTAACTTTCATCCTGTACCGCCGATACCTGAGGAACGTGAAGCATCACCCTTACGGCTTATTTGGATTGCTAATCTCAAGGACAACAAGCAACCCCAAGCTATGGTCGACATCGCCAGAAAACTGGAACACCATTCGGACCTGCAGATTACGATGGTGGGGGCACCACACTTGCAGATTGAGCAGGAGAAGCAGGAGAGTTTTGAACGCTCAATAAGCGACCTCTCAAACCTGACTTACACGGGTGCTATTCCGCTGGAAGAGGTGAATAGTCTTTTAGAACAGAGCCATCTTCTGGTTAATACCAGTGTGAAAGAAGGCTTTTCGAACACCTTCATACAGGCCTGGATGAGGTGCGTTCCTGTTTTCACACTAGGCGTAAACCCAGACAACCGCCTGGACGGGGGGGCCTTGGGCACCTCTTTCAGTTCTATTGAAGCATTGGTCGCGGCTGTAGAAGACCTTAAGCAAAACCATTCCCAGCTTGTCGAGAACGGCAGAGCTGCACGAGAGATCGCCAAGCGTGACTTTTCTCTGGACAACGCGAGCACCCTCGCAGACCTGGTACTCTCAAAGACTTCCTAGCCAGCTTCCTGACTTCCTAAGCAAAAGCACCATCGTGCACCGGCACGATGGTGCTGTAGCTGGCTACAACTGGTCAGCCCAGAGATCTGCCATCGACTCATACCCCGCCCCATTGGGATGGATGTTGTCAAAGTACTCCGCTGAGAAGTTCAGCAAGAAAAAGTCAAAGAAGTCTGGACCAATTATCGACAGATTGTTTTCTGTCTCAAGCTCGCCGACAACCAGGTTGAACTCGATGATGTTGACCGTTCTAGCCCCGGTTTCAGGATCAGGGTACTGCGCCCCATTGCTGGAATCTCCCAGAGCTGGATTGACTCTGGACAGCACAACCTGGGCACCAGTGGCCTGAATAGCATCTATTATCTGCTGCATGTTGTCTTTGAACGTACCAACGTAGCCTGCATCACCCGGTTGCAAACCGATTCCACTTGGCGTCGGGTTATTTACGCGAGCATCGTTCATTCCAAACTTAAGCAGATAGAAATTGGCACCGGGGTTACGCCCAATCACGGCGTTTATTCCAGCCAGGCCGTCAATACTCGTATCTCCAGAGACTCCCTCATTCACCACCGTGTGGGGGTATTGCCTATCCGCAGTAAGGAGATCATTCAGTATCGGCGTGTAACCACCGCCCGAATTTCGACCATCAGCACTCGTATCGTCGGAGAAGACATCGTCACCAAAGCC
>CAZWMD010000169.1:0-2568 GCA_964634815.1 uncultured Pseudomonadales bacterium
GCGAATCTCCAACGCGCACCATTATTTTTGTAAATCGTCGAGATCAAACCAGAGATCTGCACGCCTATCTCAGCAAACAGGGCGTTAACTGCGAGCAACTCTCCGGAGAAGTTCCACAAACAAAACGCATTCGAACACTGGATAGATTCAAGAGCGGCGATATTAGCGCTCTGGTTGCGACCGACGTCGCTGGTCGCGGAATTCACGTTGACAATATTTCGCACGTAATCAACTTTCATCTACCTGACGACCCCGAAGATTATGTTCATCGAATCGGTCGTACCGGACGTGCAGGCGCCAAGGGCACTGCCGTGAGTTTTGTTGATGAAACAGAAGCATTTAGCCTGCCTGATATTGAAGAATATCTAGGTCACAAGGTGAGCTGCACACAACCGCCGCTCTAAACACTGTACTAAAAATCCGGACAACCCCAAGAACGTGACTTTCGAACGCAAAAATATCGCACAGATGCGCGGGTATAGTTACGGAGAGCAGCCCGAGCGCAGCTCGATGGTGAAATTAAACACCAATGAAAACCCCTATCCACCGAGCCCACGGGTTGCGCAAGCGCTAAGAGACTACAACCCTGCAAACCTGCGAACCTACCCCAACGCGCTGGCCAAATCCTTTTGTACCGCCGCGGCGACACTAAACGGCGTCAGCCCGGACAACGTAATGGCGACAAACGGTGGAGACGAGGCATTACGCCTGGCCATCACGACATTTGTCGATCCGGGCGCAACCTTTGGCACCCTGGTACCTAGCTACTCACTGTATCCAGTGCTTGCGAGCGTGCAGGATTGCACTCAGTTGGAAATACCGCTCCTGCCTGATTTTTCCTGGCCACAAGATCTGGCGGGACAACTGAACGATGCAAATGCCCGGCTCACATGTATCGTCAATCCTCATGCACCCAGCGGTGCCTTGACCGACGCGCACACCGTCATGGAGCTTGCAAAAGCGATCAACGGTGTCCTGCTGGTTGACGAGGCCTACATTAACTTTGTTGACCCGGACACCGGACACAATCTGGCACCAAAGGTGCTCGATACACCAAACCTGCTAATCCTGCGCAGCATGAGCAAGGGCTATTCATTGGCCGGACTGCGCTTTGGCTATCTGCTCGGTCACAAAGACCTAATGGCACCGATGCGCGAAAAGACCCGTGACAGCTACAACGTTGACGGACTTGCCCAGGTGCTGGCGGAAGCGGCACTCACAGACAGCACTTACAGCAAAGAGAATTGGGCAACCATCGCGCGCAGCAGAGACAAGCTGCGTCTGGAACTGCAGTCTTTGGGCTTTGAAGTACCTTTCTCGCACGCAAACTTTTTACTCGCTCAAAGTTCTTCAGACCACCGTATGAACGCCCAGTCGCTTTATGACGAACTCCACAAGCGGGACATTTTTGTACGCTATTTTGCAGCCCTGCCGGATCGCCTGCGCATCACCGTGGGCACCGAGCCAGAGAATACCGCTGTCCTTGCTGCGCTGCGTGATCTGCTTGAGCTCTGATCAGGCTTAATGAACCCCGGTGTAACACCACTAAATCAGTGCAGTGCTTTCATCTTTGACATGGATGGGACGCTTACCGTACCGCAGCATGATTTTGATGAGATAAGAAGCGCTCTCGACATTCCCCAGGGGTCATTGATTCTGGAGCACCTTGATGGATTGCCCAACGAACAGAGACAGCGCAAAAGAGCACAACTAAACCAGATAGAAGCAGAAATCGCGGCCGAGTCACAGCCCGCTCCTGGTTTGTTCGAGCTACTGCAATGGCTCAGAGATCACAAAATAGACATCGCGGTATTAACCCGCAACTCGCTAGATAACGCTCGTATCAGTTTGCAGGCCATTGGCGTGCTGGACATGTTTTCAAAACAAACTTTAGTTGGACGAGAAGAGGCAGAACCAAAACCTCACCCTGCCGGTATTGAGTTGCTCGCCCATCGTCTTGGTACAGCGCCTCGTCGATGCGCGATGATTGGCGACTACCGACATGATCTTGAGGCGGCAACCGCAGCGGGCGCTCATAGCGTACATATCCGACATCCCAACACGCCTTCCTGGAGCGCACTAACCAACACCACCGTTGCGAGTTTGCATGAACTACTGCATAGGCTGGTTCACCAATCAAAGTAACTATCGAGGTTTAGATGGCAACCTATCTGTTTCGAGCCCGAGATCGCGCCGACTTGCCAGAACAGGCAAGCACACACCAGTTTAATGAAGGTGCCACACGCTATGTAAGAACTCTGAGCGACCTGGCCGGACTGGAGCGCATTGGGCTGCACTGCATTCGCCTCACTACGGGCAACGAGAGCACCGAGCATCACACGCATGATGCTGACGAAGAATTTTTAGTCATATTGGCCGGGCGAGGTAAAGCACAAATAGGCGATGACACCTTTGATATAGAAGCAGGCGATATTATGGCGTTCCCTGCAGGGTCTCCAGCGCATTCGCTAAACAACCCATTTAGCGAAGATCTGGTCTACGTTATGGGAGGTGAACGCAATTCAAACGATGTGGTGCACTACCCCAGAATCAAACGCAGCATGGTGA
>CAZWMD010000170.1:0-2531 GCA_964634815.1 uncultured Pseudomonadales bacterium
TCTGCGAGTATTCGGCACCAATCGATGTCTGTAGTTGCAGTTGATCGCTCAGCGGTCGGCCATAGCTCAGCGTAATCTCTGCGCGGTCTTCTTCAACCCGAGCTGACGCGCCCGGAAACTCAACACCAACCAGAACACCCATGTCATCCCGGTTGAACAGTTCCGATTCGATATCCAGGTAGTTTTGCGCGCCTTCTAAAGACCACTGCCAATCGCCGCCGAGAGCGCCGAAGGTATATTCGGCTCGCAACACGGTCTCTGCGGACTCCGCGTTGCGTTTGAACAGTGAGCCAGATTGCGGCCGCCCGTCTGCAAAGTTGAAATCTACCTGGGCATCCGACGGACTGTCTTCGAAACGATGCAGACCAATCAGTTTGAGCCGCCCAGGACCAAACGCAAACTCATAGTCGGCACCTAACTCAACGCTGAAGGTGTCTTCGGTTTGACGCAGCGTTCGAACCCGCATCACATCGTTCACCGGGTTGCGCTCCGACAGCTCATCAGAATCTGATAGCGACCACCCCAATTCGCCGGTCAGGTTCAGAACATTGCCGCTTTGCTGCTCCCGCGTGAGCAGACCGGAGATCACGGGTTGTTCGTTCTGTTCTCCTGCTCGCTCAAATCGTTCATCAAGCAGCACGTCCTGGCCATCAGTCACAAACTCTGGGCCCTCGGAGCCGCGCCGATCCTGATCATTGCCCAGGCTCAGCGACCAGGTGGTGCGCTCGCTGCCACCTGATATTGCTATGTCGCCCTCGCCCCAGCGAAATGGCACGCCGTCTGTGCGTATTTCTGGCGCGTAGCGAAAGCGGCCTTGTATACCGCTACTGGTTGCCGTCACTACATTAAGCACTTGCCCTGAGAGTCCGCCAATATCCAGGCTCGCGCCATCGAGAATCTCAAGCCGAACCACGGCATCCGCCGGAATTCGTTGGAGTGCTGCGACTGGACCGTTTGATTTGCCAGAAATGCGTCTGCCGTTTACCAATACATTGGTATCTGCCTGGCCAAATCCGCGATCGTCTCCGCCTTCCTCAATGGGAAATCCTGGCACTTGGCGGGCCATATCGAATGCGGTGCGGGGGGCGAATCGGGCAAACTCGGACGGTAAAAGAGTGTCGCGCACGGCACTTGAGGCAGTGTTCCCTGTGGATACCGGCTGCTCGGCTGCCGCCGCGATGCCAGCGCCAGGCACCAGCAAGCCAAGGCCAAGCCTGAGGAAAATGGCAGCGGTTACTGATGGTGTGTCCATTCGTGTTCTACCCGGTGGGCGCTCGATATCTCGAACTCAAGGCAAACCTCCCAGGGTTGCGTTTTGTCAAACACAAGGGCGGGCGGCTCGGTTCTGCATGGAAATCAGGGCGCGTAGCCTACTACGGGTTGGCTCATTCGTCGCGTGTTAAGGCCTGCATTGACGCAACAGGTCGATGGTCTGGTCTGCCGTTGCGGGTCGCTCAGCCAGGTTTTCCGATAAGGTTCTCGCAAAGAACTGATCCAGCGTACCCAATGTTTCGGGGGATGTTGACGACAGGCAGGGAATCTCAACGGATCTTAGAAATTTCAATGCTGACGCCAGGCTATCTTTCGGGACAGGGTTATCACCTGATGCCAACTCATAAAGGCTAATCGATAAGGCCCACAGATCGGATCTCTCATTGAAAGGCGCACCGGCAAGAAGCTCTGGTGACAAATACAGTGGTGTTCCTGAAAGACATGAATCTACGACGTCCTGCACATTGCGGGCCAACCCAAAATCAAACAATTTTATACTCGCTCGGGCGTCATACCCCATATTTGAAGGTTTGATATCAGCGTGTATTAGTCCTTTGCCATGTAAGTACTGGCAGGCGTCCAGCATAGTTTCGGCAACGTCCACTACTTCGGATACAGAAAGTGGACCTGAGCTTAGTTGATCTGCCAGCGTGCCACCTTCGAGATGCTCCATGACTAGAATGGGGAGTCCGCGCCAGATCTCGAGCTCATGGATTGTTGCAATGGCAGGATGATCCAGGGCAGCCATTGCACGAGCTTCGGATTGCAAGGCTTTGATTGCCTGCGGTTGCACAGACGGCAGTGTTTTTAAAACCACATACCGATCAAGCCGCTGATCGCGTGCAAGAAGAGCGAGCCCGGACGCGCCATGTCCCAGGCAACGTTCAATATCGTATTTTCTGTTGACTAGTTTCGGCACGGCGAGCGTCAGCATGGCACCACTGCAGTCTGGGCATGAAGAGCTATACCTGGGTTGAACCAGGTTGCACGACACACACATCGCACAGCGAGGAAGTTCATCATTTGTGTCTGCGCTGAATTCTGGACCCAGAACTCTTTGCAGATGAGGTAGTACAAGTCGAGCCGTAGTGGTTAGCAAGTCTTTGTCCTGACCCGTGTATTCCAATCCACTCTTTTTGGAACCACTGACAATTGCACCCACTAGCTTGCCACTTGCAGTGTTGATGGGTGTTAGCAGCGACGCGCGGGATTCAGTGAGCCAATTCTGTGTTATGTCGTCTGGGGCTTCGACCAGTTCT
>CAZWMD010000171.1:0-2463 GCA_964634815.1 uncultured Pseudomonadales bacterium
CCCGCGGTTTGAACCGCCGCTGCGGGTTGTGCACCGCCGTTGGTGCCAGGGAAGTCAATGGATTCGGTGGAGCCAACAATAATCAGATCGCCATTACTGGCGAACAACCCGGAACCGAGGGTTAAATCCTCACCACCGCCGCCAATGTAGGTGGCTTGCTCGATCTCTGTGAGCTCCGGGTTTAAGCGCACCGCAAACAAATCGCTGTCTGTGCTATTGAGTTGTGGTTGAAATCCGCCGGCTGTGCCCGGCAAATCGGTGGAGGACGTAGTGCCGATTATGTAGGGGTTGCCATTGGGGCCAATCGCTGGATTGCCCCCATCGGAGTTGCTGCCGCCGAAATAGGTTGTCCGCAATATCGGGTCAATCACCAGTGCGCGGGTTGGGTCGTAGTCACCTAATTCAAAGCGCAGTTGTTTGTCTTGCACCCGCCAGGCCACCGCCACTGACTCGCGCACGCCGTTGATGGTTTCTTGGTAGGCAATGGGTGCGCTAATCTCGACTTGAGTGGCGTCGCCTAGTTGTCCAACAACGGTGCCGTTCTTGGCAAGGGTGGGTGTTGTTAGTCCATCAAGCTGCAACCGAATCTGGTCGGGGCTTGCGCCGGGGGCGATGGTGAACACTTTCTCAATTTCTGCGCCTGCTAAGCGCAAGCTGAGATCGATTCCGGGATAAATACCTGGCGCCGACAACTGCGAATAGCTGGGCAGAGCGCGTTGCCAATGTTTGGGATCGTTGCCGTGAAAGTAGTTGACCCGCGTTCGCCGGGCATCAACGCCGACAGGGGAGTGTTCCCAGCGGCTGTTTATTAGCCGCTCTCTGATCAGCTGATCGCTGCCCTCAACTTGATGCACTAACTCACCGTTGTCCAACAAAAAGCTGGCACCGCCTGCGCGGTCAACACGAAAACGCACCGTTTCATTCCACTGTCCCTGGTTTGGAACAAAGCCGATGCCTGCAAGCTCTGCTTTATTGGCCATACCAATCATTGGGTAAGACAGCAGCAATACATAGGCTGTGAGTAATTTGGCAGTGCGAAAACGTTTCAAGTTGAGCTCCTGGTTCAGACGCAGACGTTGCGATCTACGAGGTTGCAACAGCAGGCTTTAACTTGTCTTGAAACCCAACTGAAATCTAATTTTCGCTTAAAAATCAGCCGTATAGAGTTTTACATTTCGTCGTTGACCCTGTATCTGTTACGATCTTAAAGCGTGGAGTTAGAGGCCGGAGCTCGCTGGGGTCATGGTAGTTGGATGGTGAAAGAAAGGACTGCCTCCTCAAAGCTAACTGACTCCTGGAAGCCACGCCGCAAGACAACCGTTGTCCTGGATCGTATCAAGCTCAAGGCACAGATGGAGCGTAAGAGCCTTACGGTAGACGCTCTGGCAGACCTGGTAATGCGGGCAAGCCGGTCTGGCGCAGACAAACAGCGGCGGGTTCGGGACATCTTGGCCGGCGAGAATCCCAGACCGAAAACAGTGAATGAGTTTGCACGCGTTCTTGGCATCGCCACTTCAGAGCTGATTGACCAGGATGCAACGTTCGCGCTGCACCGCGAAATCGATGAACACAATCGACGAGTAAACGGGGCGCACAAGGCACGCGCTACAGCAGCCAGTGAGTCGATCAGCACTGAAGCTCTGGTAAACACAAACATCCCGGAAGCCGGTGTGAACCGCCCCTTTAGACGCTGGCAGTTGGTGGCGGCTGGCTGCTTGTTTTGCGCATTGCTTGGAAGCATCCTGTGGAGATTAGCGGCCAACGACTGGGGTGAACTATCCCCGCGACTAACGGGTGGCGCACCAAACGAACAGCAACAATCCCTAAGCGTCTTTTCCATACCGTCTTCGGCAACACGCCCACAACCTTCTTTGACACTCTATGTGCCCCAAGGGCCTTCTGCACAGCGTTTTGCCGAGGCTTTTTCAACCGCCCTCGGTGTGTATTGGCCCTCCCTGGAGCGTTCTAGCTGGCTCCCGGAAGATACCCCTCTACCGAGTCATCACGATTACGGTCTGGCGATCAGAACCACGGTTGACCGGGGTTACATGGCTGTTTGGGTTAGCATCAGCGAAGGACCTGGGGGCGATCGCAGGCTTATCTGGGCGGATGTGTTTTCTGCCGATTTTTCATCTGCGCTTGTGCAAAATATCGCAAATCACGCTGCAGAAGTTGTCCATTCGAGGCTAACGACTGCGGTTGAATTTGTTACCTTAAAGCCGCGGGATATCGAAAACTACATTCACGGGGCTCTGCAGTTTCAGCAAGGCAGAGACGAGCTGCTCGTTCGTCGAGCTCAGTCAATTTTTCAGCGCCTGGTCGATAAACACCCTTCGTGGGTAAATGCACGAGCTGCTCTTTGCACAGCGCACTTAGAAGAACATCGTCTGCTCAGGACACCTGCATCTTTAGAAGCCGCCGAACCGCATTGCACGGAATCACTGCGACTGAGACCAGACTCTA
>CAZWMD010000172.1:0-2427 GCA_964634815.1 uncultured Pseudomonadales bacterium
TGGGAGTTATCTTCGCTGGAGCGATCAAACACCGTTCCAACGTGACTACTAAGCTGATCGCGAGTGTTCGCCTTTCAGGTTAAGCTCTTGTCAGGACGAAGATTGGAGCCAAGGAATGAACTGCTTATTTAGCCCTCGATGGTTGTGCGGCGCATCGCTTGTGGTGGCTTGTTTAGCGGGCCAGCAGGCCAGTGCGGATACGCGATTAATCAGCGTCAAGTCTAACGGCGAAACGCTGGAACGCACGCCCAATGGCTCCATACGGCTACCCGATTCCAGTGGTCGGGTGTTCAGCGCCGATGCGCGCTTTCTCGTGTTTGAGTCATCCGCAAGCAATTTGGTGGCAGAACCGCCCGTGCCGGGCATTTCGGGTATTTATCGCTACGATCAAATCGACGACAACGTAGTGGCTGTTAGCCGCACCGGCGGGGAGGTCTTCTCTGGCCAGCAATCTTCACTGTCTGCTGGTGGCCAGCGAATTGCCTTTCGATCTTTTGAGCGCGATCTGCCGGGTGGCGATGTGCTCTTTGATTCGAGGGTCTATGTCCAGGATTTGGTGACGAATACCATCAGCCTAGTCTGCCAATCCACCGAAGGGCAGGTAGCTGACAGCGGCTGCTCAAATCCGGCAATTAGTAGCGACGGACGCTACGTGGTGTTTGAAAGCTCAGCAACCAACCTGGTTGCGGGAGACACGAACAATCAAGCGGATGTGTTTCTGCGCGATTTGCAAAACGCCACAACCATACGCATCAGCGAAACCAGCACAGGCGTTGGTGGTGATGCACCCTCGCGCAACCCAAGCATCGGTGAAAACTCAGCCGTCATCGCCTTTACAACCGCCAGCAGCAATCTGGATCCTGGGGTTGCCAATGGCAATGAACAGATACTGGTTGCTAGCCAGGGCGGCTTTACCACCATTAGTGTGGGGCAACTTGGCGTAGCAGGTAATGCCGATTCAGACCGTGCAATCGTGTCGTCCACCGGTACCCATGTAACGTTTCAGTCCAGGGCCTCCAATTTTGTGGTTGTAGATGGGGGTGGGTCGCAACAGGTCTACGTGAGAGATTTGGCAGGCGCCACCACAACCATTGTGTCTAGAAACGCCAATAACGTCGCGGCGAACTTACCCAGTTTTTCCCAGTCCCTAACCGCTGATGGTTCGCTGGCGAGTTTTACGTCGAATGCCTCTAATCTGGTGACTGATGATGATCCATTCACGCCGGACGCCTACATTAGCAGTGTTGCAGCCAACTCATTGACCGTCCTCAACGCAACAGATCAGCGCGCGCTGAACATCCAGCTCAGCAGTAATGGTTCTTACTCTGCGCTCGAGGCCGGTGAATCTGGGGCCGAGGCAGTGACGCTGCGCAACCTGGTCAGCGGCGCCGAATCGAGTCCGCGTGCGAATGAGCACCTCGCCCGCTCAGGCAACGGGCCAAGCTCTCTGGGCGAAAGCCGGGCCCTGTCCTCAGACGGGAGCCTGGTGTTGTTTTTTTCAGGCGCGGACAATCTGGATAGCAACGACACTAATTCAGCAACTGATCTGTTTTTATACGATCGCAGCACGGACCGCGCAACGTTGGTAAGTCGTGGCATGAACGGCGAGTCTGCCAACGGTCGGAGCCAGTTTGGCGGTCTAACGGGCAATGGTCGGTTTGTCGTTTTCTCGAGCTCCGCCAGCAACCTTATAGCCGACGATACCAATTTCGCGCCTGACATTTTTTTGCTTGATAGAGAGTCCGGGATTATTACCCGCGAGAGCATCGCCGCAAATGGCAACGAGCTGCCTTCCGGCGGGCGCGTTGGCAGCGTCAGCGAAGACGGGCGGTTCCTGGCGTTTTCAAGCAGCGACAATGTCTTAGGTGCAAGCGATTTTGTGGAGTTCAGTGCCGGGGTGTATCTGCGCGATCGCCAGCTGGGTACTACCCTGTTGGCGAACCGCCCTATAAACGGCGGTTCGCCGCTCGGTTCTGTGAACGACGTTGATATCAGCGGTGACGGCCGATTTGTTGTCTTCACGACCGGAGCGTCTGACCTGTTGGACACACCAGTAGAGAACGACCAGCTGTACCTTTTCGATCGCGATAACGCCCGTTTGCGCCTGATTAGTCAAAGCGCCAGCGGCGCCTTTGCCAACAACGATGTTTTCTCGGCGCAGGTGTCTCGCGATGGGCGTTTTGCGGTTTTTGTAACCCAGGCCACCAATCTGGTTCCTGAAGACACGAGTGACAATCGTAGTGTGTTCCTGGCGGACCTGACCACAGGTGCGCTTGAGCTCATCAGCGTAACCTCAGCGGGAGACAATGCAGACAGCCGGGCGTTTTCTCCGGCGATTTCTGACGATGGGCAGCGAGTGATATTTGGTTCAGATGCGCAAAATCTAAGTTCTGAAGTTCGCGATGGATTTGAAGGGGTGTTTCTGCG
>CAZWMD010000173.1:0-2396 GCA_964634815.1 uncultured Pseudomonadales bacterium
AGGGCCTGGAACAACGACGACAGGAAGCTAAACGGCAGTTGAACGACGCCTAAGCCGCGGACTCATAGATTCGACAACTCAAGGTGGTAAAGACGAAGCCCCAAAGGTCGCTGGTCGGCATTGATACCCAAATCAATCGGGCGTCGGGGATTTTCGATGGATATCCTAAGTTCTATCGTTTCACTGACCAGAACGGCTGGAACTTCTAACTCAATATCTCGCACGTCTTTTGTGTCGAACTGCAATTTTCCTATCGCTCTATCTCCGATAGATATTCCAGCAATCAGAGGCGTATCGTCTGGAACAAACGCTCCGGATCGAAGCAGTAGACGCAAACTTCCGCCAGCATATCCCGACAAGTCTAGATTGAACTGCAGGGTAACGGCCTCACCCTGTGTCCAGGTGTGTTCCGATTCTCTGCTTGATAGCCCCGAACTTATACAAAAAGGTAGCTGTCTGGCATCTGCACGAAATTGCACTCTTGTTCCAAGGGTGTAAACACAGGTTCCGGAACTGACTCCTTTATGCATCCAATTACTTTGTAACAGATGATTGCCCGTAACGCTGTATTCATTCGAAGTGGGCAAGTAATCGCGCTCGGACAGTGCACCCTTCCACTCAAAACCCCAGTATCGGCGCGCACGAAGAGCTTTCGGGTCGAGCCTTGCAAGATCAACACCCAGAGTGGACCTCTCACCAACAGTACTCAACCCCGCAGTCTGAGGATCAAAACCAAGGGCAGCAAGAATAGTAGGCCGCACATCTGCCAATGACGCTGGAGCATCGCTATACATCAAGGCTCCTTCCGCACCTGGCAGCTTCACCATCAGCAGTGCCGAGGACCGAGACATATCCCAGGCACTTGGTCGACCAGGTCCGGTTTGTTCAACCTTGGTAACATCAAACCAGCTGCCGTGATCAGAATGAATCACAATCAGGGTATCGTCATAAGCTCCAATTTGCTTTAGGGAATCAAGCAGATCCACGGTTATGGCTGCGGCACATTCGCTCTGTATCTGAAACGTCGCGGCAGAAAATGCTTGCTTGCCAACGTAGTTGCAGTCTTTATCGGTCACCGCTGGCAAATGTGGCAGGGCAACATGATAAAAATTGTACTGAGGCGGTAACTCAGTATCTCTATAACTCTTATCGATGGCCTGTCGCAGGAATGCAACCGCCTGATATGGCAACGTCCGCATCGCCTCATCACCAACCGCAAAGCGTTTCTGCAGAAGTTCCGCAGCAGGTCCAAAAAAGGTCGACTTCACAACATGTGGCGCTGCCCGAAACAAACCAAAATCGAAGAGCTGCAGCGAATCGTTGAAGGCGGCATCTGTCGCATCGGTTCCCGGAACAATACGACACTCGCGCCCCATCCTCTGGCAGAGATAGTATTTGGCAACCAGGTGAGTAGCGTAGCCGTTATTCCCAAGAAAGGCGGACAAGCCAAGTTCAGGGAGTTCACGCGCGATCTGGTCCGCTAATGGCTCCTGATAGTCGTAGAGTTGACCAGTTAAAATGGCGTGCATCGAGACATTTGTGGTTGGAAACAAACCCATAGCATCGCGATAGAACGTGAAGCCAGAAAAATGCTCTGCCAGGTCCGGACGTGCGGCCAGAACCCCCTTCATCATTTCAGTACCAAACTCATCAAGCACCAAATGAAGGACATTAGTGTCCCGGCCATAACTGAAATAGGCCTGCGGAATCTGCCCTTTTAGGGCGGAACCAGTATTTTCATCTTCGCTGCGATCAAAAGCACCGCTCGTGAACAATAAAGCGGTCTGAGCAGCCAACAAAAATCCCGCAACAAAACCAGCGTTTCGAAGGATGGGGTCAGGCCGCCAAAAAGCCAGCCCCAAGATGGTCAGCCACAGCGGAATCTCATATACCGACCGCCAGGCATTCGCCGCGAAATCAAGCCCACTACCGTCCAGCTTACCGTAGCTGAAGGACAGAAAACTGGATTGGACCCATAGAAGAAACGCCCCAGCAAAGGCCACGGCTAAGAGCCGCCGAAAACCCAGAAGATCCAGCACGAGCAGGCTGATAAACAGAGCGGCAAATACCGCCAACACCCAGGGCCCCGCCTCACCGAGCAACCCTGCCATTGTGGTTGCAAACTCATGAACGTTGTTTTGATAGACAACGCTCGGATTGAAGACAAACAGAATGAGCGCTACCAGAAGCGCACACAACAACGCGGAAACGGGGTGCCTCATGAGTGAACTGCCTTTTTGTTAGTAGACAAGTCGCAGCCAGCCACCAGATCGAACCAGTAACTGCGGGTCTGCTGCGTTTGTGAGCGGTGCCGGTCAGGTTCGGCGGTGCTGTTACTCAGTCTCGTCCGCAGGCTTTTCTTCAACTTTGGTATCCCGGCGCAGGCCCAAAAAGCC
>CAZWMD010000174.1:0-2380 GCA_964634815.1 uncultured Pseudomonadales bacterium
TTGGCGACCCAGTTTGTCGAGTATTTCAAGGGCTCGACTGAAGTGGGTAGCGTAGACCGCTGTTGGGTCCTGAACGGGGTGGCTGGTCTCGTTTAGACGACCCAGATAGGATTCCCAGGCATCCAGCAGGCTCTCGTAGCGCTCGGGATCGACAGTGGCTGCGTAAGCCTCCTCCAGCACAACAGGCAGGTTATCGGATGGGGGGCTTTGTGGCCCAGCCGTTTGTGATCGAGAGGGGCTGAAAGCTACTGCTGACACTGTTTCTGATGGGATGCTGGGCAAAATCTTCCTCCTTGCCCTGCATTATATTTCTCACATCGCTCAGTCATATTATCAATATTGATGATGTGCCCGGCTGGCCGGATGTGCAGGATCACGCCCCTGATTTGTTCGAACCCGCAATCTGGCTACTTGCAGATTGTGAGAGCAGCAGAAAATACGCAGCAGGGAGCCCCGCGATGATTTCTAAGAGCCGTGTTTACAGATGGTTAAACCGAACAGACAGTTCAGGTTGGTCGGGGCAGCCTGGTCGGCCTGGCCCAGCAGTGGCAGATCAGCCGATTCGGGCCTGTCTGCTCTGCCTGGCAATCGTCGTTGTCATGGCGTACGGCCTGAAGTGGGTTGAGAAAGACCCTTCTGTGGATGCCTTTGTCCCTGCGGATCACCCGGCGGCCCTGACTCGTGCGGCTGCCCAGGAGCTGTTTGCACTGGAAGACCCGCTGGTTGTTGGTTTGGTTGCAGATAACGGCAGCAGCCTGTTTGCCCCGGATGCGTTACAGGCGATGCGCGCGATGGCCGCCGACATCGCTGAGCTACCTGGCGTCGATGGCGACCGGCTGGTGAGTGTGCTCAGCGAGAGCGCCATTCTCGGAGCGTCTGGTGATAGCGGTGATTTGCAGATAGAGCGCATCGTGCCAGATGGCGCTATTACCTTGTCCTCTGCCCGTCTTTCTCATGAACGATTTCTGAGCATGCCGATGATGCTGGGTCTGCTGGGCAGTGCCGATGGCAGTACCTTAAGCTTGATTGTGCCGGTTGATGATCCCAACGATTCGGTTCAGGTCTATCAGCAAGTACTGGCGATTGCCGAGGCCGAGGTACCAGCTGGAGTAACGGCTCATGTCGCTGGTGTCGCGGCAATGAATGCTGGTCTTGCCTGGATGGTGGATACCGACACACGGATATTTATTCCAGCGGCCGTACTGGTGGTTTTGGTTGTGCTGTTGCTCTCGTTGCAATCGTTTCGCGCGATCGTCGGCCCTACCCTGGTCATCGCCGGATCGACGGCGATAGCGGTAGGGGCTCTGGGCTGGCTGGGTGGTCGTTACTACCTGATCACCACTGCGTTGCCGGTTGTGGTGATGGCCATGGCCGTGGCAGACAGTTTGCATTTAAGTGCGTTCTATCTAAGAGCACGGCGTCTTGATCCATTTGGTGATCGCAGACAAGCGATTGATCATGCCTTGCGTCACACGCGGGCACCGATTGCGTTTACCAGTATCACAACAACCGCCGGGTTTTTGGGCCTGGTCATTGGCTCGCAGATGCAGCCTATTCGAGAGTTTGGCCTGTTTGCAGCGATTGGCGTGCTTGGCGCCTGGTTCTTGAGCATAAAACTGCTGCCGTCGTTGATACTGATGCTTCGGGTTGAACCTCGACACAAGCTTGTAGGTGCATCACAAGCCGGGGCTGATTCCGTTGTGCAGCGGATTACCCAGTTTGCTTTTGGCAAGCCTGAGCTATCGATGGTGCTCACCGTGGGCGCATTGCTTGTTATGGCCTGGGCTGGACAGCAGGCGCAGTTCGATTACCAGCGCCAACATTACTTTGAAGACGATAATCCGGTGCGGGTCGCCGATGCCCAACTGAACTCGAAACTCGATGGATTGAACTTCCTTGATGTTGTGGTTACTGCGCCCACAGAGAATGGGCTTATCAGCGTTTCCGCCATGAGATCAATGAACCAATTGCAGGACGAGCTGCGGCGTGTCGCTGGCGTTGAACGGGTAACAAGCATTGTTGATTACATGAAGACGATGCATGGAGCATTGACTGGAGATTTTGATCAGCTACCACAACGCAGGAATGCGCCAGCGCAGTATATGTTCCTCTACGAAGCCTCTGGGTCACCGGAAGACTATGAAGAGGAAATAGACTATGAGTATCGCAATGCTCTGGTGCGTGCGCAGTTGAAAACCGATGCGTATCAGGAGACCAGAGTGGTTGTCTCCAGGTTTCGGAGTGTGATTGATCAGTTCAATACCACTCATGCCTTGCAAGCGAAAATAAGTGGTCGTGTGGCGGTGAACGAGGGTTGGATGAGTTTGCTGGCCGAAAATCACTTTGTCGGCCTTGGTATTGCGTTACTGCTTGTTGCCAT
>CAZWMD010000175.1:0-2376 GCA_964634815.1 uncultured Pseudomonadales bacterium
GCGAATCTCCAACGCGCACCATTATTTTTGTAAATCGTCGAGATCAAACCAGAGACCTGCATGCCTATCTCAGCAAGCAAGGCGTTAACTGTGAGCAACTCTCAGGAGAAGTGCCGCAAACAAAACGCATTCGAACACTGGACAGATTCAAGAGTGGTGATATCAGCGCTCTGGTTGCCACCGATGTTGCTGGTCGGGGAATTCACGTTGACAACATTTCCCACGTGATTAACTTTCATCTACCTGATGACCCCGAAGACTATGTTCATCGAATCGGTCGTACCGGACGTGCGGGAGCCAAGGGCACTGCCGTGAGTTTTGTTGATGAAACAGAAGCATTCAGCCTGCCTGATATTGAAGAGTATCTAGGTCACAAAGTGAGCTGCACACAACCACCGCTGTAAATGCTGTACTAAACCGAGTGATCCAAAGAACGTGACTTTCGAACGCAAAAATATCGCCCAGATGAGCGGCTATAGTTACGGAGAGCAGCCCGAGCGCAGCTCTATGGTGAAGCTAAACACCAATGAAAACCCTTATCCACCGAGCCCACGGGTTGCTGATGCGCTAAGAGACTACAATCCCGCTCGTCTGCGCACCTACCCAAACGCTTTAGCCAAATCGTTTTGTAGCGCCGCGGCGACACTCCATGGCGTTAGCCCCGACAATGTAATGGCGACAAACGGGGGAGACGAGGCATTGCGGCTGGCCATCACCACATTTGTTGATCCGGGTGCAACCTTTGGCACCCTGGTACCTAGCTATTCACTGTATCCGGTGCTTGCAAGCGTGCAAGATTGCACCCAGTTGGAGATACCGCTCCTTCCTGATTTTTCCTGGCCACAAGATTTGGCTGGACAACTGAACGATGCCAATGCCCGCCTCACATGTATCGTCAATCCTCACGCACCCAGCGGCGCCCTGACCGATGCGAACACCGTTATGGCGCTTGCAAAAGCGATCAATGGCGTACTGCTGGTTGACGAGGCCTACATTAACTTTGTTGACCCGGACACCGGCCACAACCTGGCCCCGAGAGTACTCGATACACCAAACCTGCTCATCCTGCGCAGCATGAGCAAAGGCTATTCATTGGCCGGACTGCGTTTTGGCTATCTGCTGGGACACAAAGACTTAATGGCACCGATGCGCGAGAAGACCCGTGACAGCTACAACGTTGACGGGCTCGCCCAGGTGCTGGCAGAAGCGGCGCTCACGGACATCACTTACAGCAAAGAGAACTGGACAACCATCGCGCGCAGCAGAGACAAACTGCGTCTGGAATTACAGTCTTTGGGCTTTGAGGTGCCTTTCTCGCACGCCAACTTTTTACTCGCTCAAAGTTCGCCGGATCACCGTATGAATGCCCAGGCGCTCTATGACGCACTGCATGAGCGGGATATCTTTGTACGCTATTTCGCAGCTCTGCCAGATCGTCTGCGTATCACTGTGGGCACCGAACCAGAAAACGAAGCTGTACTTGCCGCTTTACGTAACCTGCTCAAGCTCTGACCAAGCTTGATGAACTCCAGTGTGACGCCACTAAATCAGTGTGCCGCGTTCATCTTCGATATGGATGGAACGCTTACCGTACCGCAGCATGACTTTGATGAGATAAGAAAGGCTCTCAGCATTCCCCAGGGCGCTTTGATTCTGGAGTACCTTGAACGATTACCTGGCGAACAAAGACAGCGTAAAAGAGCACAACTAAACGAGATAGAAGCGGAAATCGCAGCTCAATCAGAGCCGGCACCTGGTTTGTTCGAGCTCTTGCATTGGCTCAGAGAACACAAAATAGATATCGCGGTATTAACCCGCAACTCGTTAGAGAATGCTCGAATCAGTTTGCAAGCCATTGGGGTGCTGGACATGTTTTCAGAACACACTCTAGTGGGACGAGAAGAAGCCGATCCAAAACCTCACCCTGCCGGCATAGAGTTGCTTGCCCGTCGTTTTGCTATGCCACCTCATCAATGCGCGATGATCGGCGACTATCGGCATGATCTCGAGGCGGCAACGGCAGCAGGCGCTCATAGTGTGCATATCAGACATCCCAACACACCTTGCTGGAGCGCACTAACCAACACCACTGTTGGGAGCTTGCATGAACTGCTGCAAAGGCTAACGCCCTAATCAAAATTAATATCGAGGTTTAGATGACAACCTATCTGTTTCGAGCCCGAGATCGCGCCGATTTGCCAGAACAGGCAAGCACCCACCAATTCAACGAATCTGCCACGCGCCATGTAAGAACTCTGAGTGACCTGGCCGGATTGGAGCGCATTGGGCTGCACTGCGTTCGCCTCACTACGGGCAACGAAAGCACCGAGCATCACACGCATGATGCTGACGAAGAATTTTTAGTTATCTTGGCCG
>CAZWMD010000176.1:0-2368 GCA_964634815.1 uncultured Pseudomonadales bacterium
GAGGGCTCAGCTCTATGAAAAATATTCTCGTTACCGGCGGTGCTGGGTTTATTGGAAGTCACCTCTGTGATCGGTTAATCGATGCCGGCGAACGAGTGATTTGTGTTGACAATTTTTACACCGGTCACAGGGAGAATATTGAACACCTGCTTGATCATCCAAGATTCCTTCTACACCACCATGATGTCTGCGAGCCACTGGACGTGCAGGTGGATGAGATCTACAACCTCGCGTGTCCCGCAAGTCCGCCATTCTATCAACGCGATCCAGTAAAGACGCTGCAGACAAGCGTGCAGGGTGCCGTGAATTTGCTCGCGCTGGCACACCGGACAGGCGCGCGCATACTGCAGGCTTCGACTAGCGAAGTGTATGGTGAGCCGCAAGTGCACCCGCAAGACGAAACCTATTGGGGCAACGTAAACCCAAATGGCGTTCGTGCATGTTACGACGAGGGCAAGCGGTGTGCAGAAACGTTGTTCTTCGACTACCACCGTCAGTACGGCACCAATGTCAAGGTTGCCCGAATATTCAACACTTATGGCCCGCGTATGAGCGAGGACGATGGCAGAGCGGTGTCCAACTTTGTTTCGCAGGCGCTGAAAGGTGAACCTATTACAGTTTACGGCGATGGAAGCCAAACACGTTCTTTTTGCTTCGTTGATGACCTCGTCGAGGGCTTGATTCGTTTGATGAATAGTGATTCTTCTATCACAGGCCCCGTTAATCTCGGTAACCCAATAGAGCGAACGATACGCGAACTCGCTGAACTGGTTCTTGAGCTTACGTTTTCAGAGGCAACTATCGTCAAGCGAGAGTTGCCCGGAGATGACCCTACGCGACGGAGGCCTGATATTTCCCGTGCAAAAGATTTACTTGCCTGGGCACCAAAAGTGGATTTGAAATCGGGCCTTGAAAAAACCATCACATGGTTTCAGACAGAAGCCACATCAAGCGCATCACGTTCGGATCAGATGAAGCTTGCGTTATGAAAGTAACTAACCAGCAACTAAACGACCGCCGATTGATCGAGCTGGTGCACGGACGCCTCCACATTCCAGCGTTCAGTGCGGCAACCGCTGTGTTCGGCGCCATTAGCCTCACACTTCTTGTGGCGGTTGTGTTGTTGCGCGGCCCGATAGATGAGGAAGCAGTAGGCACCCATCTTGCTTTGCTTGCGCACTATGTGCCTGGTTTTACGGTGAGTTGGAAAGGCGCGCTGGTTGGTGCCCTGTGGGTTGGTTTGTTCGCGGGGTTGTTTGGAGCTGTGGTGGCTATCGTCTGGAATAGTATTCATCGGGCGTTACTTTTGTGGTTCGCGCTTCGTGCTCGATTGCTTGGAGAAGACGTCGTATGAGTGTTTTATTCGAACGCGCCCTTGAACGCTCATCTGCTGACGAGCGGGAACTGCTGGAATACGGGCTCAACATTAATGGCCGGATTTGCAGTTTCTTTTTTGGCGTTTTATTTGCCGGGTCGCTTGGTGGTATCACGATCTGGCTGTATGCCCAGGGAACAGCCGACGGTCTCGCGGCTGAGGATATCGGACACCATTTGGTATTGCTCAGTGTTTTCCTGCCCGGTTTTGAGGTTTCACCCGGCGGCGCGCTAGTGGGTACGTTTTGGGGGGCGTTACTAGGTATGCTGGTAGGTCAGGTATTTCATCGCACCTGGGCCAACAGTCTGCGCCTGGAGCTCAGTCTCAAACCCGATTTGGCCAAGACGCTTGTCGAGGCGCGTCATCTGCAGTTGACGCCGGTATCGATCGGACTCGCTATTGGCTTGCCTGCAGCGCTACTGTTGATAATCGCGACCATGTTGCTGGTTTGGCGAGGTACCGCTCATGAAAGCGAACACGCCATGCTGCTGGCGCTGTTTCTTCCTGGCTATAGTGTCAGTCTGTGGGGGGCATTGGTTGGGGCTGCGCAAGTTCTGGTGATAGCGCTCGCTTGCGCTGCGTTTTTTTGCTGGTTGTACAACACCTTTGCAGGTGGTGTCTCTACTCAAGAAATAAGTCGAGCCCCTGAACACCATCCGTTGACGCCAGAACAACGACGGCAGAAGCATGTGGTGGTGCTGGGTGCTGGTCCCGCAGGACTTGCGACTGCACACGAGTTATCTGCTCAGGGCGTGGACGTTACTGTGCTCGAGCGAAACACCTATGTGGGCGGCCTTTGCAATACCGTGCAGAGCGATGGCTACAAGTTTGATCTTGGTGGCCACAGGTGGTTCACCAAGAACGAAGACCTGAATCGCTGGTTTCGTCGGCTGATGGAAGGCGAAATTGTTATGGTGGAACGCATCAGCCGTATCTACTACGGAGGAAAGTACTTCCAGTATCCCGTAGAAATAATGGATGTGATGAAAAACG
>CAZWMD010000177.1:0-2353 GCA_964634815.1 uncultured Pseudomonadales bacterium
TTCTTTTTGATTTAACCCCTCTGGAGCCCATGAGTGCAGATGGTCGTTGGGTGGTTTTTCCTTCACATGCCAACGATCTGATTGACAACGACTACTCTGAGGACGAACAGATCTACCTCTTCGATACGACAAACGGCCGCTACCAGCTTGCATCGAGTCGTAATACGGGAGATGTGATTTCTACCGGCGATCTTCCGGCACGAGCTCCCTCCATTTCTGATGATGGCCAACTGGTTGCCTTCGATTCTCGATCAACCGCACTAATCAACGACATAACTTATCTGCTATCTACCAACATCTCCACCGAATTCGGCCAGCGGTGGCTCACCGGTAACATGTTCATTCACAGTCGAGCTACTGGTGCCTTGACCACACCAACAGGATTTCTACCGCCGATTCCGTCATCCTCTCACCCTTTGTCGGGGCATCGATTCGGTGTTGCGCGATCCTGGCTGAGTGGCAATGGCCAATTCGCTGCTGTAAGTCTGGGCGACGATTTTTTTAGACAAAGTGCCGTAATCAATCTGGCTAACGGTGACATCACCAGGCTTCCGGGTTTGTTTTTGGATGCATCTTTCAATTCCATTCCTGCTGACTCCCGCCCGCTAGATTCAAGCGGCCGGTGGGTGGTGTATACGCAACGGCTGGACCGGCGCAACGATGTGTTTCTGCAAAATGTAGAAAATGGCGACCAAACAAATCTCACAGCAGCCGGAGACGCAGAGTCTCTAAATGCCCAGATCAACAGCGCTGGCACTCATGTCCTGTTTCAATCCAGGGCGAGCAACCTGACAGCAACAGAACTGACGGAACAGGCCTTCGCCTGGCATGTGTATCATCTGGAATCTGGTACTATCGAACTGCTCTTCCCCCAAGACCCACTGCGAGCAGTCTCTTCCTACGGTCTGCGTTTATTCGATGACGGTCGCCAGGTTTTGTACTCAAGCGATATCCGCGCTACGCCTCGAGACCCTTCGGCCTGCCAAATACACAACCGAGCGACGGGGCAAGACACGGCACTACTCCCCCAACCAGAACGCCAGTGTACCGCTCTTTCAGCCAGCAATGATTTGCAACGCATCGCATTTGTTTCCAACCAACCGAATCCTGAAGATCTGGAACGACGCACTCAGGTATATGTGTTCGACCGCTCGAGTGGCCGCATTGTACCCGCACTACCGGACACGCCTGAGGCCTTCAGCGGATCCCCCGCAATCAGCAGTGACGGAACACGGTTAGCCTTTACCTCTAACGTGAGGCAGCTCGCCGGAGACAGCAACAACACCCAAGACGTCTTTGCCGTCTCGGTTGACGCGCTGTTAACAACCAACAACCAGATACCTGTCGCGATCAGTCAACAGATTCAGACACCCGTCAATGAAGCCAGAGTCACGGTGTTAAGCGGGCGTGACGACGATGGTGATGTACTAACCTACAGCATCATTTCTGAGCCTGACCGCGGGAGTTTGAGCGGCACACCGCCAAATCTTGTCTACACCCCCGAAGAAGATTTCAGCGGCGAAGATGCGTTCACCTTTATTTTGAATGACGGTATTGCAGACAGCCTCCCAGCAACAGTGAATATTTTTGTTGGCACCGAAACACCTGTGATCGAATCCTGCCAACCAGAATGTCGCGTACCGCTTGCCGCGGTACTTCCAGGCAGCAGGTCTGCCGTTGTCGGCTCAACAGCAACGGC
The DNA here is from genome assembly GCA_964634815.1 of uncultured Pseudomonadales bacterium. Taxonomy (GTDB): domain Bacteria; phylum Pseudomonadota; class Gammaproteobacteria; order Pseudomonadales; family Azotimanducaceae; genus JALZVT01. Next base: position 1,700 of record CAZWMD010000177.1, read on the forward strand.
ATTCGCAACACTAATTAACCCTGCAACGGTTCTGGCGCGCGATTGCCAGATTGAACTCGACGGCGATCTACCCATTGGGTTTGACTATTGGGCCACAGACAGCGCAACCAACAGCATAACGGGCCCGCGCAACACGCCGGTAGACATCCCCCCTCAGGGTTCCCAGTCATTTGTGTTTGCACTAACGCCTGCAGCAGCGTTCCCTGCGACCCAACTGCCACTACGCTTTAGTTGTGCGAACACCGGCGATGTAGTGCCAATTGCCAGGCTCAACACCTTTGAACTCACCGCGAGCGAACAATCGACAGCAGATGTTATTGCGATCGCGTTGACCGCCAGTGGCGATGGAGTCACTGTCGCAGGCACCACCAGCTTTGGAGTTTATGTCGTAGCGACAACCAACGTCGGCACAGGCTCACCAATTACCGCAACACCGATTACCGGCGATTTTTACAGCGGCGAAACCCTAATCTGCGAAACCGACCCCATAACCAGCGAGTGCCTGGCGCCGCCGGCGCCAACGGTTACCACAAACCAAGGTGCAGGCAGTGCTCACAGTTATGCAGTATTCGTTCGTAGCAACAGCGGTATTGCGCTGGATCCAGCCAATCACCGTCAGCGTGTGGAGTTTACCGATGAGACGGGCACTCGGCG
>CAZWMD010000178.1:0-2250 GCA_964634815.1 uncultured Pseudomonadales bacterium
CGGTACCTATCTCTCCGTAGGGGTCGTTCCTGTGCTTGGCGGACATATTTGACTCAGTTTTGTCGAACTAGTCACACAGGGTGCCAAGCTATTGGTCAGTAATCCACAACTGCCTGTATTTGTGTGACCTGGTTTCAGTTTCCTGCGGAGGCTCGTTGCTATCGTTTTGATACACAGGGATTCCGAGAGCGCTTATGTCTCAAGCAACGTTGTTGTTGTTGCGCTGCGTGATGGTGAGCCTGCCGATGCTTGTTACGCTGGCCTCGTTTGCTGAAAGCACTTCTTCTGCCAGTGGTGGTGGTCGCTATGATCCTCCCACCGATGAGATTGATTCTACGCAGCGTGCTGAGCTGCTTCAGAGCGCTCGAGCTATGCGGCACCAACTGGGGCTGGATGCATCTCAAGATCTGAAAAACAATTCCAAAGGGTCGTTCCTGGCTCACCAACCGAAAGAGTTCTCCAGTAGTGTGTTGTCCGAAAACTCCACTCTATTGCGCTGGCCTGTTCGACCTGGGGCAGACAACCGGAGTGATTTCCAAACCGGAATATCCAACTACGTCGATCTCAATGCCGCACCCGGTGCAGTGCTGGATTATGCCTGTGGAGCTCGAACCTACGATCGGCCTTCTGGTTACAATCATGATGGCATCGATATCGCTTCCTGGCCCTACCCCTGGACGGTTATGCAAGACAATGGTCTCGAAGTTGTTGCCGCAGCTGAAGGGGTTATTGTTGCCAAAACCGGGAATCAGTCAGATCGTAGCTGTACCTTTGACACCGATGCCTCCTGGAATGTTGTTGTGCTGGCGCACGACGATGGTAAGCAAACAGTTTATGGTCACCTGAAGCGTAACTCGCTCACCAGCAAAGGCATTGGTGAACGGGTTGTTGCTGGGGAATACCTGGGTCAAGTAGGGTCTTCGGGCATTTCAACGGGCCCTCATTTGCACTTTGAACTGCTGGATGAAAATGACAACACACTAGATCCCTTTGCTGGTGCCTGTGGCGGATCAGCTTCACACTGGCGCTGGCAACCCGAATACAATCGTCCTGGAATCAATGCCGTTGTGATTGGAGATGCAGCGCCTGTCATCGGTGGCTGTGATGGCTCGGAACAACCGGGTTTGGCATCAACGTTCGAACCGGGACAGACAGTTTACGTTACTTCATTCTTTGTAAATCAACCTCAAGGCGAGGCGGCCAGTTTGGAGGTGATCGCTCCGGATGGATCCGTCTGGCTTGATTCCCGCTTTGGGACGCCGCCGGAGCATTTCAACTTTTCTTTTTGGTACCGATCGTTCAATGCGCCTGCTATCCCGGGTCGATGGCGGGTCAGAGTCGCATTGGGCGACGAAATTTCGGAACAGGGTTTTGCAGTCTCTGAACCGGCCACCGACGGTGTGCTGTTGGCTGCGGTCTTGCCTGGCAGTCGTTCAGTAGTACTCAATCAGACAGCGACTGCTTTTGCGACCATTGTTAACGGAGGCAACGTGGCGCTGGAAGGGTGTCGGGTTCTGCCGTTGGGGCCCATCGCCGGCCGGTTCACCTTTCAGGCGACGGACCCCACCACCAACTCTCCGATAGGAACCGTCAATCAACCGGTGTCTCTGCCTGTGGGTGGAGCTCAATCGTTTATCCTTTCGCTTGCTGGTGCGATAGAAGTTGCGCCGTCAAATATTGAGTTTAACTTTAAGTGTAACAACGCGCCGCGCGCTTCGAGTATTCGCGGCTTGAACACGCTGCAATTGTCTGTTGCAGCCAATCCGCCAGCTGACATTTTGCCTGTCTCTGCCACAGCGCAAGGTGATGGGGTTGTGCGGCTCAGTGGTGTTGAGGGTGCGGCTGCTTTTAGTGCCGCAGCGCTGAATATAGGCGCCGCAGAGAGTGAAGTGCTGGTAATGCCGGTGGCACTTGGCAACGAATTTACCCTGCGAGTATGCGAGACAGATGCTGCGGGTGCCTGTGTGAACACTCCCACTGCAGAGATAGTGACAAGCTTTGGTGGCGGTGCCCGCACCTTCAGTGTGTTTGTTACTGGTAAGGGTAGTGAGGTCTCATTTGACCCGGAACTTCATCGAATTGAATTGCGTTTCATAGTAGACGGGATTGTGCGAGGAGTGACGAGTGTCGCCGTGACGACAGACTAGCAGGGATATCAATGATGGTTGGCTAGCTAGCCTTCCGCGCTGTGAATCTCCGAGAAGGAGATAAGACCAGCCTTGCTCTGGTTTGGATCACCAAGGTAGACCG
>CAZWMD010000179.1:0-2199 GCA_964634815.1 uncultured Pseudomonadales bacterium
TTTTTGCATTCAGGTGAAGTTGAATTCACACCTGCGGCGCGCAAGCGCTTGCGCGAAATGTACCGTACCCACATTAACTCTGTTTTTGAGTGGTTCCATCCTTATGTGATGGCCGGTCAGATGCGCGCGTTGCCGCCGGAGACCTACGTCCCCTTAATCAGCGGGCCCATACGAGATTACACAAGGCAGTGGTTGTCCGGCCGCGTTCAGAAAGAACCGGCAGCGGTAAAAGGCGTTTTTGCAGAGGCCGCCTGGAACGCGGTAAAGGGTTCAGAGATCTGACTCTGTTATATTTGGTGGAAATTGACGAAGTCTGGGGAGACCAATGAAATACGAAACACTTCTTGTAGAGGTCGTAGAGGGCGTTGCAGAGATAACGCTGAATCGACCGGATAACGCCAACGCGATGGATCCAAAAATGTCGAAGGAGTTGTCTGATCTGGCGATCCAGTGCGATACAGATCCGCAGGTTCGTGCGGTTCTAATCACCGGGGCGGGATCAATGTTTTGTGCTGGCGGCGATCTCAAGGGCTTTGCGGAGGAGGCCAATATTTCGGCCGCGCTGTTGTCGATGGCCGGAGATTTGCACATGGGGTTGTCGCGCTTTGCCCGTATGTCAGCGCCAGTTATCGGGGCAATAAACGGTACGGCCGCAGGGGCTGGGTTCAGTCTGGCATTAGCTATGGATCTGGCAATTGCCGCTGACAGTGCTGTATTTACTATGGCCTACACCCGAGCGGGCTTGTCGCCAGATGGCAGTTCTACGTATTTTGCGCCGCGACGACTGGGAGACCGGCGAGCTCGCGAGCTTATGCTCACCAACCGTGTACTGAATGCCGAAGAAGCACTCGAATGGGGTGTGGTAAATCGAGTTGTGGCCCCCGATGAGCTGCTGGATGAGTCGCGCAAGCTTGCTCGAACGCTGGCTGCAGGTCCGACCCAGGCGTTTGGTGCTGTGAAGACTCTGTTGAATCACAGCTTTGATAACGCACTTGAGGCCCAGCTTGAGTTGGAATCGCGCTCCATTGCAAAACTTGGTGCAGGCGAAGATGGTCAGGAAGGAATAGACGCCTTTGTGGCCAAACGTCGACCCGATTTCAAGGGGCTGTCTTAGCGCCGAGTTTTGAGCTCCACAGCAGTCCGGCAACAATTATCGCAAGGCCGATAACACTTGTTGACTGAACAGGTTCGTTTAGAACGTAGTGGATGAGCACAAGCGATACAAAGGGGGCCAGAAAAATCAGTTGGCCGAGAAACGCCGCGCGTTGGGTTTTTCGCAGCGCGAGCTGCCAGAACAGGAATCCCAGGCCCATTTCTGCCAGACCAGTCCAAAGCGCGTAGCCGAGACCTTGCATTGATAGCCGGGGCCACCCGTCTATCGCAAAACACAGTGCGAGCAGCAATGGACTGGCGGTCATGAAGCTTATGGTCATCATGGTGACCGGCTCTCCGCTATCTCTGGCGTTGAGTAACCAGTAGCTGGCCCATATCAGAGTGCTGGCCAGTGCCAGGAACAGCCCGAACCAGGACAGGGGCACTGTGTCTGAGCCGGCAGCAGGAATCACGATGACGAGTACCCCCAAATAGCTGACTAACATCGCAGCTACCTGTATCGCTCTAAGTTTCTGGCCTAACAACGGCACTGCCAGCAGGGCAAGCATGATTGACCAGGTGTAATTCACGGGTTGAGCGATTTGCGCTGGCAGTCGGTCATAAGCGGCAAACAGCATCAGGTAGTACAGAAGCGGGTTGAGCAGCCCCAGTCCCATTGCGCGCCTGAGTGCGCCGGACTCAGATAATGCCTCAAGCGCTCGATGCTCGAGACGGCCGGTGGCCAGGCTCAGCGTTAAAAAGAACACAGCGGCGATAGCGACCGACAAGGTAACGAGCTGTAACGGTGTGTACAGCGACAAACCCAGTTTGAATGCTGACGCGACAGTAGACCACAGGGCTACCGCTGCAAGTGCAAGGAGAATGTCTGAGCCTGGGGTTAACTTGGATGTCATTACGGGGTTGGCTTAGTTTGGGTCGCTGCTATGCTGGTGGTTTTCAATCGGACCACAATGCTACGCGATAGTCGTCTCCGTTTTTTAGTTAAGCATCGCCTCGCGTGCTTTCAGCGTGCACCGCTTACCCGTGATACCTCCGATTATCGGCAAGCGGGTGTGGCCCTGGTTATTGTTGATGAAGGCTTTGGCG
>CAZWMD010000180.1:0-2157 GCA_964634815.1 uncultured Pseudomonadales bacterium
GTATTAATCGTCAGGGAATATCTGGCCTACCAACGCGAATAGGACGCTGAATGCTGTTGCGTGAACACGATACTGAGCGAGTGGAACTCGAGAGTCGTGCGCATTCGGATTTAAGTATGCGCGCGCGCGGTGGCATCGTGATCTATCTGTTGGCCTGGTTGGTCATAATCGTGCCGTCGTCGATCCCTGTAACCCATGCGCAGTTTTTTTACCTTAATACCGTTATTCTGCTTTGCCTGCTACTGTTGCGTACAGCCCATCTTGGCGCTGAATTCTATTCAAAATTTTTGAGTCTGAGCATACGTCGTTGCTGGTTAGTATGGGGTGTGCTTGCTGGGGCTTTGCATTGGGGGCTGTTGACAGCGTGGGTAGTGACTCATGCTGATTACACATCTATTGAGTTTCAAGTTATAGCGGCAGCGGCGGTATTTGGCATTGCAGGAACGGCTAGCTTGAGCATTGCTCGCGAAATCCGCCTCCTGTATTCACCTTTTATCCTAGGCCCGCTCTGCCTGGCTCTTATCATTCGCGGTGGCACGAACGATCTGACTTTGGCGACGATGGCTGCGCTAGCAACTGCATACATTACCCTCACGGCGAAGACCACCAGTCAAGATTACTGGCAAGCGATAGGCAATGAACAGCTTGCACAGCTGCGTGCGTTGCAAATGGAAAAGCTCAGTCATACTGACCCGCTCACTCAACTGAACAACCGTTCGTTTTTCGATCGTCGATTTGAGGAGGAGTGGAAACGCGGATAACGTCAACAATCTTTCGCACTTTTCTCAGCGGTGATCTCAGGCCGTTTCCATTAACTCCGCGTCCTGTTTGTAAAGTTCATCCATATTCAAGTAACGTCGTGTTCCCCATTTAGTGCCTGCAACATGCCTGAGCCGAGCTGCTGCCAACATTAATGCGGATTGACCATCTGGGAAGGCGCCAACCACTCGAGTGCGACGCCGTATTTCTCGCATCAGTCGCTCCAGTGGATTGTTTGATCGTATGCGCGTCCAGTGGCCTACGGGGAATTGATAGTACGAGAGCGTTTCCTCGATTTTCTCCTCAATTAAATCGGCTGCTTTTGGGAGTTTCATCTCTCGCAGCTTGAGACAAACATCCGTCGATTTCTTCCGTGCAGCCTCCAGACTTTCCTGCGCGTAAATCGCTTTGAGCATGCGCGCTACCTCTTTAACCTTGGTGCTTGGCACACGGTTAGCAACATTGCGATGGAAGTGCACCATGCAACGTTGCCAGGCCGCTTCAGGATAGTAATCGCCGATCGATTCATATAAACCGATACACGCATCAGAGATCACCAACTGCACGCCCTTGAGGCCTCTGTTTTTCAGATAGGCCAGAAACTCTGACCAACCACTCTTGTCTTCCTTGTGGCCTTCCTGAACGCCTAGAATGCGTCGATAGCCGTCTTTTTCCACACCGATAGCAACCAGTACCGAAACGTTCTTTACTTCACCAGCCCACGTACGCTTAAGTACAATGCCATCAAGATAGACGTAAGGGAAATCACCTTCGATCGGCTCGTTGCGCCAAGCCTCTAATTTCTTATAGATTTTCTTGTTCAGCTTGCTCACCGTGCTCGGTGACACGCGAGTGCCCCACAGGGCTTCGGTAATATCCTCCACTCGACGGACCGAGACACCGGCTAAGTACATCTCGATCAGTGACTCCTCGATCGATGACTCCCGGCGCTTGTAACGCTCGATAATGGCCGTCTCAAACGTTTGTCTACGAAGCTTGGGCACTTTCAACGTCACCTCACCAGCCTTGGTGTGGAGTTGGCGTTCGTAGTGGCCAGCACGGTTGTCCGTGCGATCTGGACTGCGCTCGTAACGCTGAGCATTACACATCGCATCTGCTTCGGCATCCAACATCTCATTGAGGGTTTCCTCAACACTGTTCCTGACCAGATTGTCTAGGTGATTTCTGACTTTGCTGTCGTCGATACTAACGACCTTTCCTAACTCTTTGGTATCCTGTTTCATGGTGGTGGTTCTCTTGGTTAATTCGATGAAGTCTGCTAACTAAATCTTATCAACCTGAGGCCACCGCCTCAAAAAGTGCGAAAGAAATCGTACACTACCGCGGTAGATCCCAAAGATTTAGACGCTCCTGGGTTCCACCTGCATGAATTGAAAG
>CAZWMD010000181.1:0-2065 GCA_964634815.1 uncultured Pseudomonadales bacterium
AGATCGCTGCCACCATCGAAACAGCAGGCACAGCGTTTCGCGATGACGCTCCGACTACCGTAGAGCACGCGGTGCAGGTCATACTGGATGCGGTGAAAACGGAACGCTGGCGCGTGCTTATTGGCGACGATGCGGTGTCACTTGACGCTCTGGTTCGCGCACACCCCGAAGAGGCCTATGAATCAGACTTTTTCAGTCTCAAAAAAGAAACGAAATAAAACACCTGCCCAGAGACATTTAAAGTGAGTGCAAACCATGAACCTGGAAGAACGCATTGCACGCATCGAAGACATCGAGGCGATCAAACAACTCAAAGCACGTTATTGCGAGATCTGTGATGACGACCACAACCCCAACGAAATCACTACGATCTTTACCAGCGATGGTGTTTGGGACGGCGCACATATGGGAAAAGCCACGGGTCACGCTGAGCTTCGCGCTCTATTTGCCAACTTTCAGAAGTCCATCAGCTATTCACAGCATAACGTGATGAACCCAATCATCGAGATTGACGGTGATACTGCGACAGGTCGGTGGGCATTTTTTGGGCCGTTCACTCATCGAGTCTCAGACAAAGAAGGAGGTCAGGCCGTCTGGGGAGCCACGCGCTACGAAGAACAATATCAACGCTGTAACGGCATATGGAAAATCAAACATCTGAAGATTGTCGGCCCGAGTATGAGTACAAACTTTGAAAAAAGCTGGGCGTGACCTTAAGAAGCAAGTCGTTCGCCCAGCGATTAACCGGGGTTAGTTTTGCGCGGAAAATCCTCGAAGGTCCATCTCACCCAGATATCCGGGACAACCGAGGTTGTCCAGAATTTTCAGTTCTCGCACATGCTGCTCTTCATCAAGTAGCAGCCAGGCTTTGGCAATTCTGATTTGTTCTCCTGGTCCTAGAATGCGCTGTTCGAGTTCTGTGAGTCTCGCCGCCAATGCAGCTTTACGCTTCTCGAGCGTCAACTCTTCAAGCACCGGCGATTGCAGGCTAATCAATGCGCTTTGGTAATAGCTTGCTGCAGTGCGGTGCGACAGTACATTTTCTCCGCGAATCGTTGCCGAGTTTGCAAGATCGAGCGCCTGATCATAGGCAGCCACTGCTTTCTCAGTGCTTCCAAGGTGGCGCAGCGCATCTGCATAATTGCCCAGTGCATGATGACTGATCCCTCCCGCTGCGCGTTCCTGTTCCAGCGCCCACTTGAACTCTGCCGCCGCACTATTAAAGTCCCCCGCGTAGTAGTGGGCAGTTCCCAGGTTAACGGATAGGGTCGTTGAGTCGGGCTTGAGCTGCCGATACTCAGTTAGCAAATCGATAGCACGTCGAAGATCGCCTGGTGCCCCACGACACAACAGATAGGCGTTCAAGTTACTGTAAGTAAACTCGTTCCTCTGCAATTCTATTGCTCGTTCTGATCCGCGAATCGCCTCCGGTAGGTCGTGTTTGAAAAAGGCGAGCCGCGCCCGTTCGAAATGTGATTGCCAGTTATCGGGGGCGACGACAATCGACTGATCAGCAAGGCTTATGGCTTCCTCTAGCGCCTCTGTGGAATCTTGCGTGATGTACTTCATGGCTAGAACCTTGGACAACCCCACCAGGGTCGCCACGTTCTGATCATCAATCTCTAGCGACCTTCGGAACAATTTTTCTGCAGCGTCAGGATTCTTCCGTCGTCTCTCCAACACCGCATTGGCGCGCAACGCCTCTATAGAGTCTGGTCTCAGTCGCAGTGATTCCGTGCAATGCGGTTCGGCGGCTTCTAACGATGCAGGTGTCCTGAGCAGGCGATGTTCTTCTACGTGCGCAGTGCAAAGAGCAGCTCGTGCATTTACCCACGAAGGGTGTTTATCGACCAGACGCTGAAAAATTGACTGAGCTCGACGAACGAGTAGTTCGTCTCTGCCTTGCTGAAATTGTAGAGCCCCGTGAATGTAGTTTTCGATGTCTCGCGGCTTTAAGGTAACGAACTCCGCCACAGTCGTTAGCCTGAAATGGACAACTTCTGCCGCATAATTTGCGATATTTTGTACAAGCGCAGATGAAAAATCGGCAGAAAACACATCCGCC
>CAZWMD010000182.1:0-2009 GCA_964634815.1 uncultured Pseudomonadales bacterium
GCGCAACACAGACATTTCGTTCGACTGGGCTTCTCCTTGCCACGCGCGAACAGCACAACGCAGTAGTACCGCCAGGTTTTTTAAACCGCTGTCCGCGCCAAAATTCTCTTCTGCCATCCGTAATGCCCGGTTCACATTAGCGGTTGCCATGTCCATTTCACCACGATAGAGGGCGATTAAGGCCGCATGGATATAACAGTAATTTAGACCCAATACCGAGCCACTTTGACGCATGGCAGCAAACGCCTCATGCAAGGCGGTGGATGCTTCTACAAAGTCGCCTTCTGCTGTTCGCTCTGCTACGAGCTCACAAAATAGCGTGCCACGATCCAAAGGTTCCAGGAGGTCTTGTTCGAAAAAACGGGATCGTAGTTGATCATAATCGGAACCAAGATCGACCCGGTCTTCGTAAAGGCTCAAGATGGATTCAATGACCACTCGATCACAATCACGAGCTTCATGGTACTGCGCACACCCTTGTTCTGAATCAGATAACGCGATTGCTGCATCCAGCATGGCTCGCGCTTCCAGAATTTCTCCAAATTTGCAATGCAGATAGGCCCTGGCGATCATCAGCCGACCGTTTGAATGCAGAGCCTCATCCGGAAGCTGTCGTAGTGCATTGCGCAGAACGCCGATGCCGTCAGTGAGTATGATGCGCCAGCCACCGCTTTCCAAAATAATTTGCGTGCAGGTATCGTAGTCTTCAGCCTTGGCAGCATACTTAACGGCCTCAACTGTTGACCCTTGCTTCTGATACCAACGACTCGCGCGCAGATAAATCTCATTGACACTGCCGGCATCCTCGCGAATACGCAGGTCGCGCAGATATTCTGCGAATAAATGGTGCAACCTCATCCATGTATCACCACCATCCGAGTTAACGATGAGAGCCCGTAGCGGCGTGAGCTCGTCGAATAGCGCCCGACTGTCGCCTTGCTGAGTGACAAAGTCTGCCAGACTAAAGTCAAAACGCTCAAGAAAGGCGAGGGTTAGCAGCAATCCCCGTGCCTGGGGCGCGATCGAAGAGAGGATTTGCTCTGTTAAATAAGAGGTCATAAGACCGCCGGAAAATCCTTCCAGTACAGGTCGAGCGGAGCGCGTTTTTATCTGGGCGGCAGCGAGCTGAACCGCAACGGGCCAACCTTCTGTTTGCGAGTGTATTGCATCAGCCTCGATGCCTTGAGTGACACCCGAGAGCGCCTTCAGAGTTTCTTCTCGGGTCAACCGCATTGGGTCAGCACCTATCTCAAGTGCTTCTCCGGCCGCTACTCGACTCGCAATATCAAGGTCGGGAATGCGCCGGGAATCAATAAAAAGAACCAGCTTGTCGTCACTGTCTCGCAGAAGCTGATTGACAATGGCATTTACCGTTTCACATTCCGCCAGATGATAGTCTTCCAGAATTAGCACAACCTTTTGATCATGCTCGCGCAACCCGGCGATGAGTTTGGCGAGAACCAGATTAGACGGCGCATCTGAAAAACCGTTGTGAGCTGCGTTTTCAAGCTCACCCAGCCCAATTCCAACTCTGGTGATTGCCAGGACAAGATAGGATAAAAACTGGTGTTCATCGGTGTCTGCAGGTTCGAGGGTAAGCCATGCACAGACAAAATTAGCCTGCGCACTCTTGCGTAGCCACTGACCCATCAATACAGATTTACCAAAGCCTGCCGGCGCAACAACCAGTGCTAATTTCCGATCGACGGCTAAATCGAGGGTTTCCAGAAGACGCTCCCGCTCAACCAGCTCGATTGGCGGCGAACAAGGCTCAAACTTGGAGTCAGCTATGATCCCGTGTCCTACCGAGAGGGGCGTCGGGCCAGATACATCTGTCATGATTTACCCCTCTCTATATAGCCCAGCCGCCCAGGTAGAACACGGCTAACCCAATGGCGATAAACACGACACCGGGTTTGAGCTGGGCAAATTGCCCGGCCAGCAGCCGACCTATAACCAGAGTCACAAATCCAAACATAATGCCGGTGACGATGTTGGCGCTAAACACA
>CAZWMD010000183.1:0-1965 GCA_964634815.1 uncultured Pseudomonadales bacterium
AATCATGCGAGAACTCAGTTTTGAAGAGGTCGAAGACGTTAGTGGCGGTGATCAGATCGCCAATGGCCTGGCTCTGATTATTGCGGGAATCACCATCGCGGCTGCGGCCGGTGTCCTGACTTTGGGGGTCGGCACAGCACTAGCTGCTTCGCCTTTTGTCTCTGCTTTTAGCTTGGGATTAAACGGCGCTGGGGGATTTGTGCTGGGTGGAGCTATCCCCACGGTCACCGTCGGTCCAGATATCACCGGAGGTAGTAGCGCCCGCGACTCCGATTGCTAGAAACAGGAAAACGCGCTTGAGCATGGGTTGAGAGGCTTTCTCAACTCATGTTTTATACAGTTCGCAGAGAGAGGGAATTCAATGCAAATAGCACGTGAGATCTTTGTTAAGTCAGATATTCGATTGGCGCTGCGGGCCCTGCTGATGGCGATCTGCGCCGGCATCTGTTGTTCACTGGTGATCTATTCGAATTCCAACGCTGTTGCCGGTTACATCCTGGGCGCCGTAAGTCTGGGTTTATTGATTACAGCGATTGTCGTTCTGCTTCGACCGGTTCCCGATGATCGCGCGTGCGCCGTCACACCGCACATCGTTATACCCGCTCCCTTGATTCGCAAGGGTCTAGATACACAAAAAGAACCGATAACCTATTTCATGCATCTAGAGCGTTTCGGTGGCGATGTGCAGTATATTTCGGAGCGAAGAATGGGCCTCATCAAAAAGGCCTGGTTTAACGAACAGCAGTGGCACGACCTACTTACCAGCCTGCCAGCGAATCCCGTGCTGGAAACCGACAAAAAACACGCGGTTCCGAGACTCTCCATAGCAATCTACGTATTGCTTTGCCTGTTATTTTTTTGTTTTTCCTTCCAAAGCGAGTTAGTTGCCACAATGCAACAACTCCAATACGGGGCGTTCAACTGGGCACTGGCTAAACAGGGTGAACTCTACAGGCTAATTAGCCATGCCTTTCTCCACGCAAACTTTTTCCATTTTGCGGGCAATGCTACAGCTCTCGCATTAGCGGCCGGCGCCCTGCAAAAGTCCTATACAAACCTTAGCATGCTCGCCCTGATGACCAGCAGTGCACTGGTTGCCGTTACTCTCGGCACACTAACAACTAACGTGGTCATCATCCTTGGGGCATCGGGCGTGGTCTTTGGTCTGTTTGGCTTCTTAACGGCCGCACAACGGGACAAGGACCAACGGCTGCATCCGTTTGCTCGTCCTCTGAGATACAAAGTTATCCTTTCGGTGCTGCTTCTCGAGCTGGTGCTGATATTCATGTTCAAATGGTACGGCGGCACGGTACACCTCGTTGGATTTGTCAGCGGTGCGCTCTACTACTATGGGTTTGAAGCGCGAAATCCCTGGATTACAAACCAGCTCGCGCGCTCTGCCCTGCAATGGCTGAGTGTAGGCTTGCTAGCGCTCGGTACAGGCCAGTGGCTGGTAAACCTCTACCACAACCACAGAGCCCCCTATGAATTTGTTGACGAACTCATGTCTTTCGATGACCCCGTGTTCACGGGTGTTGCAGGCCTGGTGGTACCGGATAATCCAGACGTCACCGAAGCGCAGGTGGTAAGCACCAAGCAACAGGCGCTGTCACATATAGAAGCCTGGGACTACAACGCTCTGGCTGTAGCTCGGGCAGACCTGTGGCTCGGCAATACCGAGGATTCGCGCAAGCGACTACGAACTGAAGCAGCCAAGCGACCCGACAATGAGCTTGCCCAGGCAATCTGGCTCGCTGCAGAACTGCAGGGCCTTGAGTCCAATCGTCCGCTGTTAGCAGATAACACTCTTCCCTCGGGTAATGGTGGTGCCCTATTGGTTTCTGAGCAAGGGGACTATCTTGCACGCCTGCGTTACAGCGATCGGCCACGGGATCTCAATCAAGATATTATACGCCCGCCTTTTCGGCGCTGGGCATTGATTGGTCAGCTCGAGGATATGCCTGA
>CAZWMD010000184.1:0-1907 GCA_964634815.1 uncultured Pseudomonadales bacterium
CCCTGGATCAGCCCCCCAAAGCCTGTCATCAACCTGTAACATACGCCGCGAACAATCGCCGGGTGTACATGCTCTCGCCTCGGCCTGAGCATGTTATTTACCCCCGGGACCTCGATGCGGCAACTCTCCAGACAGGACACGTTACTTCTCGCCGGGCTCACCTCCATTGCACTGCTGATTGGCGCCATTGTGGGCCATATTGGCTGGAGCTTGTTTGTGGCCACTGCCATCTGGGCGATTACCCAACAGCTTGAGCTGGGTCGCCTGATTGATTGGGCGAAACACCCCATCACCCGCCCCACCAACCAGCTGGATTCCTGGCATGCCGCCAGCAATCCGACCTATCAGTACATCAAACGCGAGCGAGTTCGATCCCGTGGATTTCTGCAGCGCTTGCGCGAGCTATCGACCTTGTCTGAGGCCATCCCGGACGCGGCGATACTGGTGGGTAGTCTGGGTGAAATCCAGGACTTCAATCCGGCGGCACGCAAACTGCTGCGCCTGGGTTCGCGCGATCGTGGCCTGGGGCTTGCCACCGTGGTCCGGCAACCCGATTTTGTCCGCTTTCTGCGCGCCGGCTCGGAAGATGAGCAGATCGAAATCCGCTCACCCTTCGACGCTGAACGGACGCTGGAGGCACGCCGCTTCCAGGTTGACGGTGGCCGCATCATCGTTCTGGTCCGCGACATCACTGAGCTGAATCGATTGCTCACTATGCGCCAGGACTTTGTGGCCAACGTATCCCATGAATTGCGCACTCCCTTGACCGTTGTGCGCGGCTACCTGGAAACCATGATCAGCGAGGACGAGGACGCCGAAACGCGGCTGTCTCTTGCCAACCGGTTGTCCTCGCCGCTCAAGCGCATGCAAAGTCTGGTTGACGATTTGCTTCTGCTGTCACGCCTCGAATCAACCCCAGCTGGTGCCGACCTGGTATCGGTCGATCTGCCAGCAGTCATCGAACGCGCTTTGCGCGAAACCCGCCCACTCGCAGACGAGCGTTTCACGCTCACCAGCAACATCGAGTCAACACAGCATATTCTGGGCGTCGAGTCCGAACTCTATTCCGTCTGTATCAATCTGCTGACCAACGCTCTGCGCTATAGCCCCGAGGGCGGTGCGATCACGATCAGCTATCGGGATCTTCCAGATTCAGCAGGTCCCCACACGCGACTCACCGTCACTGACACCGGCGTTGGCATTGCGCCGGAACATCTCAATCGGCTGACCGAACGCTTCTATCGCGTTGACCTCGCTGGCTCGCGCACGCGCGGTGGCACCGGGCTAGGGCTTGCGATCGTGAAGCACGTTCTGAGACGCCACCACACGGCGCTGCAGATCGACAGTACACTCGGCGAAGGCAGCAGCTTCTACTGTGACTTTTACCGTAACTTCCAAACTGAAGATTCAACCTCGACAGTTTCTAATTTCAATAAAAGCGTTATATATCAAGAGGATGTTTGATAAATGAAATTTTTCTCGCAAGTAAATTCTGCACGATGCGCGGCGGTTTTAGCTGTCACACTAGCTGCCAGTGGCTGCGGCGATAGTGCGCCAGAGCCTACCCAGAGTGCACCCGCTCCAGTGGCAGCACCCAAGGCAATGGAGGTGCAGTCTGTGACTGAGGCTGGCCAAGCGAGTGCAGCCGCGCTCACAGATACCGGTGTCTTGCCGACGTACGAACGCACCAGCGGCATTGCCGGCAATCTGTCGAGCACCGGCTCAGACACTCTGGCCAACCTGATGACACTCTGGACCGAATCCTTCAAACGCGAATACCCGAGCGTGAACATTCAGGTGCAGGCCGCAGGCTCCTCGACCGCGCCGCCGGCTCTCACCGAAGGAACTTCAAACTTCGGCCCCATGAGCCGCGCAATGAAAGACAAAGAGATCGAAGCCTTTGAGGC
>CAZWMD010000185.1:0-1885 GCA_964634815.1 uncultured Pseudomonadales bacterium
CACTATCCACTGAAGGCGCACCGGCAATACTCGAGGAAACGATCAACCATGCACTGTCTTTTTTTGACAGCGCTTTTTCAGATGAATCGCTATGTTCGGTGTTACAACAACCTGCACAATTACCGTTATGGCGACTGGCAAAACTGAGGACCGCGCAGTTGAAACTCTGGCAACGTCAGGGCACCAGACTCGTCTCTGAGCGCGCGACTTTGACTCCCATCAGAAAGCTCTATATCGCCTGGCGTCACCGACGTCACTAAGCCTTGTGGCGTACACTGCAACCCATGATTGATCCCAACTACCAGCAAGCCAGTGCGGCACAGAGACAGTTTGAACTGCCGGCGAATGCACTTGCCGGAAAAAATATTGCCATCACTGGTGCAACCGGTGGTCTGGGTACAGCTCTGTCAAAGTCACTGGCCGCCGCCGGTGCAACAGTTGTACTGGTATCCAGAAAGGAAAAGAAACTCGAGAAACTCTACGACGCATTGCTTGCCAATGGCGCCCCGACTCCTGCCATCGTCCCCATCGAACAAGACAAGGCAAACGAAGCCGCCTATGCCGAACTTGCCGAACTGATCTATAACGAATTGGGGGGCCTCGACGCACTCATCCATACCGCGGCTGATCTGGGTACACCCACACCGATGACCGGCATCGCACACGCCGAGTGGATGCGTGTCATGTCGGTGAATCTCACCAGTGCCCGGTTGCTATCTCTTGCCATGTTGCCTTTATTAAAGGAATCGACATTGGGTAGCATGGTGTTTCTACTGGACAATAAACCCTCTGCCTACTGGGGTGGCTATGGCATTTCCAAACAGGCAACACAGGCCATGATGCATATGCTCGCCGATGAAAATGATCAGCCTGCCGACGGTGGCGATGGTTTTCCGCGACTAGCCATAAACGGTTTCGACCCCGGCCCCATGCGAACACCATTGCGACGCCGTGCCTTTCCCGGAGAGCAGGAAAACGAATCACCGTTGCCGGAACAGGCGCTCGGTACGCTCAACTGGCTGATCAGCAGACAGGATCGAGCGGTAAACGGCAAGGCGCTACACAACGGGTAATTCAGAGGCATTTAAGCTTATGAGCGATACATTGCGAGTGTCCTTGCTGCAACACGCACCAACGCCTGAAGCATTGACTGTCAGCCTTCAACGAATCGGCCACTACGCCAAGGTCGCCGCCGATTCAGGTAATGATCTATTGCTATTGCCAGAGGCGAGCTTAACCGGATACAACATAAGCCCTGATGCGGCAAAACGCATGGCTGAACGACGAGACGGCGAAGCGTTCAAGAAAATCGCCGCTATCGCAAGAAGTAACCATATCGCGATTGTTTATGGCTATATCGAGCAAGAGGGTGACGTGCTGTACAACAGCACTCAATTCATCAACGAGGCGGGTCAATCAATTGGGCACTATCGCAAGACCCATCTATGGGGTGACCTTGATCGGCAGCTGTTCCAGCAAGGCGAGGCCTTTGCGCCACTGGTCAACTACAAGGATTGGAAGATTGGTTTGCTCATTTGCTATGACGTGGAATTCCCTGAGACCGTACGCCACCTCGCCTTGTCTGGCGCTGATCTGATACTGATACCCACCGCCCTGATGCATCCCTGGGATTTTGTCGCGACTCATGTTACCCGGGTACGTGCTGCCGAGAACCAGGTATATCTGGCCTACGCAAACTACTGCGGTGCCGAAAACAATCTTGAGTATGCAGGCAAGAGTTGTATAGCTGGCCCGGATGGCGATGCCCTGGCTCAAGCGGACACGGATGAAGCATTGTTGACGGCAACGCTTTCCAAGCAAGCCATCAGCGATATTCGCAAAAGCCTGCCTTACCATCGCGATCGTCGTGAGCAGCTTTATAAGC
>CAZWMD010000186.1:0-1860 GCA_964634815.1 uncultured Pseudomonadales bacterium
TAGCCCCACCAGCCTGTGATTAGCACTGCAAGAATCACAACTGCTTTTTTCATTGCCTCGTTCCTGTACCGTTAAACACGGTTTCTATAGGTGGTTTTCGCAAATTTCGTGATGCGCAGGGGGCTTGGATTGATCACTGCAGTCAAACGTGCCGTGCGCTAAAAAATGCACGGTTTCATCCAACACAACATCTGCATCCATTATGAACGTGTGATTGTGATCTACTGTGCGAAAGGCTTTCATGCCCGCAACCCGGGCTCGTGCTACTGACACCTTGCCATCGTCGTCGCCTTGCAACCAATAAGAGAACAAAGGATTAAACGAAACAGTACCGGCAAGAACGCCTAGCTCAAACTCCACCGGACCAAGTGAGTTTGGCACACTATCTGGCTCTGTACTTAACTCTTGCCCGGCCGGACCGTTGATTGCTTCAAACAGCCATAGGCCCCCCAGCTCGTCCACGGTCTCACTGCCCTGGTTCGGTGGCCCCAACATTACGGCCCGGCGAATGCGCGCGGCACCTTTATCATGGGCGTACTGGCGCAAGAGAATCCCGCCCATTGAGTGGGTAACGAAGTGAGCAGAGCTTTGGTCGGCGCAGTTGCTCAACGCCGTCTCCACCGTGGCTACCGCCAACTTGGCGATGGGATGGTCGGTAGACTCATAGCCCTGGTTGACTACCTGATACCCCTCGTGGGTCATTCGCTTCGCTACCGGGCGCATTGATGATGGTGATCGCGCTAGCCCGTGCAGCAATACGACACAGGTTGCGTCCCGTTCAGCAGCCTTCGCAGATAGTCCTGCAAGTGCAGGCCCCAGACAAGTCAACACCACATAGGCTGTTAGTATTCTCTTCACCATGTCCAAACCTATGCGAATTTGCCGAACTGTGCCGAATTTTATCTGAATCGCTTATTCGGCCAAGCACTGCCCAAGTAACTAGTGAGGAGCCCCACATAGGGGCGCAATGTCATTTAAATAGACATATTTTCCGCTGGGACTGTGCGCAAAGACGCCATTTGCTTGCCGCGCGCGTCATAAAATCGTCGCCATGTATCCGGAATTCCGACAAATTCTGAGGTTGAGGAACTGGCCGCTGACCCAGGTCTGTCGAATTGCTGTGGGTTGCCTTCTGGTACTGTTCGCCAGCGCTGCGGCTGGAGGAATCACTCTCAAGGTCGATAGAGTCACCCTTAACAGTCCAGTCATCTTTGGGGGCAACCTGACTCGGGTGAATTTCCACCGTAGCTATGCGACCCCACCCGCGGTGTTTGTGTTACCCACCGATAGCAATCCTGAACCTTCCCATCTGCGTGTTTTGAATGTGACAACCAGCGGGTTTGACGTGCAGCAGTTTGAACCCAGCGGCGAAGACGGGCTAACGCCGTTCGATCAAATATCCTATCTGGCGATTACGCCTGGCACTCACAGTCTACCCACTGGTGAGCTTATTGAAGTGGGCTTTATAAACATAACGAATCATCAAGGCAACAACGTGCCTGGAGCGAGCTACGCAAACCTAACGTTCTCTAACAGCTTTCCTACTGACGCGGCGCTGTTGGTAGAGATACAGAGTAACAACAACGGAACTCTCACACCCGGTATTGTTGCGGCGCCAGCACTCACCGTTGTCACTCGCGATGTCGACAATAATGGCGCTGACATTGCTCTTGAGTATTCAGAAACGAGCGCTGGAGTCATTTCGAATAGTGAACAGATCGCCTACCTCGCGATCGCCAGTGGTACTGATACCAGCTTTATGGATGACTCTGGTACTAGTCGAACCATTGAAGCTATTCGATCAGCCGACAACATTACTGGATGGGACGATGCCTGTCAGACCGTGAATTTCTCCAACAG
>CAZWMD010000187.1:0-1848 GCA_964634815.1 uncultured Pseudomonadales bacterium
CTTCAACGGTCTGCCCCTCAGTTTGGGCCTCCCGTTCAGCGCGGGCCTTGGCAAGTGCGGATTGAATTTTTTCCATGGTTTTTCCTTAGACCGAAACGGTTTGGGAGGCTGATACCAGCCTACCCCCCGAGCCGTTGGGTAATGGCATCAAGAAATCTATCCAGCGGCATCACATAGGTGTTGAACGCCCATAGACCTGCAGGGATTGCGATCAGGAAAAAGGCAAGAATGCCAAAGATGATCATCCGCCGGCGGATCAGTTCCGCACGGGTGCGGTAATAGGGTAGCGTAGCAAAAGGCGTGATGCCCAGACGGTTGGTCAGATCAACGGGTCGGCGGATGCCCTTGTTGAGCAGTTCCAGCAGCACCACGACCGCAAGACCCAGCACCATGCCCCCACCGATGCCACCTGCGGCAATGACCTGACGGTTGGGTTTTTCCGGTTCTGACGGGACAACGGCCTGTTCCACCACAGAGATCCGCTGGCCTTGGCGCAGCGCTTCGATGGTATCACCCGTCTCAGCTTCCGCTCGTTTGGCCACGTTCTGATCATATTGCGCCCGTGTATTGGCAAAATCACGCTCCAGCGTTTCCAGCGTGATCGCATTACCCGGTGTGGCCTCAATGGTTGTCGCCAAGTTCAGCAGGGTCTGCTCAAGCTGGTCTCTTTGGTCCACAAGATACTGGATATTGCCATCAAGCTCTGCCATCTGCAGATCAAAATTGCTGAGCGGTGTACCTGCGTCATCAGTTGGCTCCCCCGGGATATTAAGCGCACGCTGCGCTTCTACGCGGGTGCGCAAGCCCTCAACCCGGGCCTCCAGCAGTTTTACTTTGGGGTTCGCCGGAGCCAGAACGGTCAGCAGAGTGGCAAGCTCTTCTTCGAGGTCTTTCAATTGCTGCTCTTCGGGCGTCCGGGCCGGAGTATCAGGCGCGCGCTCGGCCTGCTCAAGTGTGGCGCGCAGGCTTTCCAACCGGGTGCGACGATCCCGAAGCGCGGCAATTTCACGTTCCAACTGTAGCTGTCGCTCCTGCGCACCAGCCTGCTGGCTGCGGCGGAAATCCAGACTGTCGGGCAAGGCTTCCTGGTTTTCTTCCTTAAATTCCAGAATGGCGGCACTCTGGCGTGCCAGAACCGCATCAAGGCGATCAACTTCCTGTTTGAAGAAATCAAGCGTTTTGCGGGCCGCACCGGTACGCATTTCCACGTCCTGGCGCTGGATTAGGGTCACCAGTTCATTGGTGACACGGGCCGACATCCGCGCAGTGGAGGCCTCAAAATTTACCCCGACCAATGTGGCTGTCGCTGGGCCGCGCCGCTGCGCGCCCCCCGTGGTGACAATGCTGATACGGTCGCGCAGATCCTCAACCAACTCATCCGTGGTCATCCGCGGCCGCTCCCCATTTGTTCGAGAGCCATAGATTTCCAGACGGTTGGCCATATCCACCAACGTATCGCGGGTCAGAATGCGCTGCTGAATGATTTGCAGTTGTTCCGTGGCCCCTGTGCGCACGGTGGTTTGGGCCAGATCACCCGGGATTTGTTCGGATTCCACCAATAGACGTGCCTCTGCCACGTAAACCGGGGGCAACACGGTTGCCAAAGTGATCCCGATGGCCGAGCCAATCACCAAAAACAGCAAGAACCAGTGCAATCGGCGTAAGAACAGGGAACAATAAAATTTCAAATCCATCGTCAGTCTGCTTTCGTTCGCTGGTTCTCGCCTAGAACAAGCACCGGTTTGTTCGGCTTGGGCTCTACGCTTTTAACCACTTCTACTGTTTTGACAGCCTCAAGCTGCGCCACCTCAGGTGCTGTAGGTAAAGATGATGTATCATCATCCAGCG
>CAZWMD010000188.1:0-1766 GCA_964634815.1 uncultured Pseudomonadales bacterium
ACTGCCTTTGCCAAACGGAATAAAAGAAAACGGAGTAAGGGTTGTCTGCTCAAAGCGCTGAGGCAGAAATCGATCGGGTTCGGCAAAAAGTTCGGAGTCGAAGTGGGATACCTGGGGAGCGAGCAGGATCTGGGTGTTTTCAGGGATGTTGTGGCCCTGAAAACAAAACTTCGACTGATTCCTGCGGGGTATAAACTGAATCGGAGCAAACATCCGCAGCGTTTCCTTAAAGAGCGAATCAATACCTGTTAGCTGTCCCAGATCTTCGTAGCGCAACAGTTCAGTTCCGGATTCTTCACGCAACCGTCGGCACTCTTGGCGTGTCGCAGTCTGCAAGTCCGGGTATCTGGCTAGTTGCCAGGCTAGCATTGCCAGCGACGAGGCGGTGGTGTCATGAGCAGCGAAAAGGAAACCAAACATGTGGTCAACAATGTCCTGATCGCAGAGCACTCTGCCCTCTTCATCTCGATGGTTAACAAGTTGCGATAGCAGATCATCACCAGAGCGACCTCGTCGGTTTGCGATTTCTTTTTGTAGCCTTAGCCTCAATCGATCTCGCGCACGAAGCGCTTGCCAATAGGACGTTCCAGGCAATCGAATACGGTGTGCCATTACGTTAGACAGCACCATAGTCAAATCCCTGTTCCAGTCAGAAACGTCATCAGCAGTGATGCCGGCAAACACTCGGACGGCAATGTCCAATGCCAGAGTCTTTGTTCGCTGATAAACATCAAGGGGACCCTCAAGTCGTTCAAGCGATCGCTCAACAGGAGCACGCATACACTTGAGATACAGTTTCAGAGATTGCGCTTTGAACAGGTGGGTCATCAACTTGCGATGCTGGTGATGGTCATCAAAATCTCTAACCAGAATGTTGCGCCCAAAAAAACGCTGGACAACCTCCCAGCCCCAATGGCTCGAAAAATTTCCGTCCGGATCCATCAAAATTAGCTCATTCGCAGCCGGCCCAACCATCACCAGGACGCGACGATTCCTGAAGAAACCCAATGTAAAACAGTCTCCATAGCGGGCTCGAAGTTCAGTGAGACCGGCTGCTGGATTGGGACCTAATTGACGAAAGTTCCCAAACAACCAGTGGCCACTCGGGCCGGGCAGGTGGGCCAGCTGCGCATTGGGTTTGGCTGGAAGCTCGTAGGAGGACTCTGGAATCAATGGAATGAAATTGCTCATGGCGATTGTGCTCCCGAAGATTTAGGCACATTATCCGAGCTATCGCTCGGCTTTAATACTCGGATAAATTCCCGGCTTCAGGAACCTCTCTAATCGCTATGAAAAGCCCCAAAGCCCGCTATCTAATGCGCAAACAACCGTCTCAAGCCAGGGCAACGGCAACCGTTGATACGGTTATCGAAGCCGCAGCTCGGATTTTGATAGACAGCGGGTACAGCGATGCGAGCACAAACGCCATTGCGGAGCGCGCAGGCGTCGGCATTGGATCGGTTTACGAGTACTTCCCGGGAAAGGAGGCGATCTTTGCCGAATTACGCCGGCGTGAGGGACTGCGGCATTACGAATCCCTTGTGCGCGAACCCAGACCCACAACGGTGCAATCCATGTTGCGACATCTGGTGACAACACACGTTGAGTACATTCGAGACAACTTGCAGCTGCACGTCGCCCTCGAGACTGAAGTACCCCGGTTTGCGATTGCAGACGCCGAACAGGCAGTGCTCGATGACTATGTTCCGCTTTCCAATGCGTTTCTGCAGTTGCACAAGGACCGCTTAAAGCCGAGGCAGGATATT
>CAZWMD010000189.1:0-1605 GCA_964634815.1 uncultured Pseudomonadales bacterium
GCCGGCAAATACGTACCAGAGAAACTGCGCTTTGCCTTTCACAAATATGCCCAGTGCCTGAGCTCTCTCAATCGCTTCCATATAATCTTGCTTCGGCACCGCGTTATCTACGTCTTGGATCGGCGGATTGATATAAGTATCCACCAACCAGCGCATTCGTTCTGGTTCATCGTTGGCCTGCAGCATGAACTTGTTGAGCGCTGGTTCTGACGCTGCGTGCAGAATGAATTCGCGAAACATGAGCCGAATGGTTTCTGCCTCACTGATACCGGAGAGTTCGTCCAGACGCTTGGCCAACCGATCATAAAACCCATTAAACGCATAGGAGGCTGCGGCCTTCCACAGATCAAGCTTGGTCCCAAAATGGTGGTTAATCAGACGATGGTTAACCTTGGCCGTGTCAGCAATATTGCGCAGGCTCGCGCCGTTAAATCCCACGCGCGCAAATTCATCAAAGGCAGCCCTAAGAATGGCCTGCTGAGTGACTAAAGCGCGCTCCTGAGTTTTGCGGCTGGGTTGCGGGGCGTTTGCTGGCATCAAATCCGTGCCGTCATTGAAGGAGCGGGGATTATAGGCACCCAGCAGCAGCTTTATAAACTAGACAATTGTGGAATATAAGATATTCTCGATCCTTGGAAAGCCAACTCAAGGCTTATCGGGGACCTGGGCGCATCAATGCCCGACTGTCGGGGGGACAGGCAATGAAACTCGAACAACATCTTCTCAATGAACTGCATGCCTTTCGCTACCTGGGCGATAACCCGAAGTACGCTTTGGTCATTTCTCATGGCCTTGGTGGACACGGCGGCATCTATGACCGCTTTTGTGAACACCACGCACCCAGGGGTGTTGATATCTGGAGCTATGACGCGCCCGGTCATGGTCGTTCGACCAGTAATCGGCCGAAGGGCCAGTGGCAAATGTCAGAGTGGGCCCAGGCGTCGCGCGACTTCGCCCAACACGTAAAGGACCTAACTGGGTTGCCGGTATTTACTCTGGGGTCGAGCCTGGGTGTAGCAGCAGCGATCTCCGCGGTCGATTCTCCTGCCGTTACAGGCGCTATCTTGATGGGTTCAGGCGCGGTACCAGGGAGTGCGGCTGTGGATATGCGCGCAGGGCCCTGGCGCAGCGAAGAATTCAAACAGATCATTGAGATGTTAGGGCGGGGTGCCCAGTTGCACATCCCAACCTTTTTCAACTTTGATGAAGACTACGGCTACAGCGGCGCGCAGAAACAGAAGGAGTTGGATCCGTTCAACACCTGGGCCTACGACCTTGAATCCTGGGCATCCTTGTTCCAGTACGTTCCGCCCGTACTGCCTGCAGACAACACCAAACCCGTACTCTACACAGCCGGCGCCCACGATCCGCACTTTCCGCCGGAGGCGTTTGAGTTCCTGGTGTCTTGCATCGGTGGGCCGGTGACCAAAAAGCTTTTCGAGGATGGCCATCACCAGCTTATGCTGTTTGCTACCGAATCCTTCTCTGACACTGTGCATGAATTTTGCACAGGCATCATCGACTAACCCGAGGACAAACCATTGGTTAAATTAAACGCACTACATCACGTTGCCATTGCGACAGGCGACATCAAAAAACAGATCG
>CAZWMD010000190.1:0-1562 GCA_964634815.1 uncultured Pseudomonadales bacterium
TGAGTTTTGTGTCCGGTCTGAACGACTTCACTCTTTCCGGTGTTGCTGGGTGCGCCAGATAGTACGGGCTTGCCTCTCCGGTGATGCATTCGCTCGGCCCCGGTGTCATCAAACGTTTTAGTGGCTTTGCCCCGGGGAAGTGGCTGAGATACCAACCCGCTCCCTGTTCGTAATCTGCAGTGTCGAAGTAATGGACTTCTTTAAGGGTGCTTGAAAGGATTTTTGGATGTTGGACAAGATAGCTGTACAAAGACGTTGTGCCAGCCTTCTGGGCGCCAATTATCAGGAAACTGGGCTTTAACCTGAACTTGCTCAGAACGGGGCTTTTAGGTGCCTGCCGTTTTCTGACCCCCGCCGCCGCCCAGGCCGCATCGTTGGCAGATCGACATGAGCTGTTCGAGATGGATTCCGCAAGCGCTGCGTTCGTGCGGCGATCGAAATCATGGCTCCTGTCTTCAACAGTGCTGGCGGTCTCGTTTCTCATTGGCGTTTGGGTCTTGAACTCTTGTTCGGAAATCACAAGGCATGATAGTGCTGCGTGCGGGGTTTTGTCCGTGAATTGCCGCAGAAAACCTTGGTGGTCATCTATTGTGGTTATCGTTTTCAACCGACATGAAGTGAAAAAATACGCAGCTATTTTGCTTATCATCTGGCGGTTGATCATTTAGATCGCCTTCGAAGGCAAAAACCTTGATAAATCAGTCCTCTGCCGGTGTAGAGCGCGCTGCTGTGCGGTAGCGCAACGAGAACGTAATTTGAACGTGACATTCTGCTTACACTGCTGCCGGCCTTTGTTCAGGTTGTGCGAGCTATACTTCGGCCTACATCTGTCCGTTGCCAAATAGTGTGTGTCAGGCCTTAGACCAGAGCCTTGACCAGGTTTAGAGACGACATCGCCAAGAGACGACATTCAGATACATCACAACACAGTTACGGATATGGCATGAACAAGAAACTTTTTCGGGTGATCTTTGGTTTGGTGGTGCTGTGGCATGCAGCGTTGCCATGGTCGGCGGTTGCTGCGGATTCTGCAGATCAGCCATCCCTTGGCGGAGCGTCTTACACGCTGTCCCCGTCCGATGAAATTGAGGTCTTTGTATGGAAGGAAGAAGACCTTTCCAGAAATGTGACCATCCGGCCTGATGGCGGCATTTCCTATCCGCTAGTGGGCGAGGTTAAGGCTGCGGGACAATCGGTTGCCGAACTTCAGGCCTTGATGCAAGAGCGGATAAGGGCCTATGTTCCGTCTGCTGTGGTATCTGTTTCGCTTACCAAGGTTTCTGGCTATCGCATCTATGTTATGGGCGAAGTGAAGAATCCGGGCGAGTACGTATTGAACCACTATGTGACAGTGGCTCAGGCTCTCACCCTGGCTGATGGCTTAACACCCTTTGCGAAACAATCTGACATTCTAATCATGCGTAACGAGGGTGGCGAAAGTAGAGCCATAAAGTTCAATCACAAACGTTTCCAGCAAGGCAAAGACCTCGATCGCAATATTCGCCTCGAAGCTGGCGATGTTGTATCGGTACCTTAGTCTGATGTTTAGATTTTCCGAGCAA
>CAZWMD010000191.1:0-1528 GCA_964634815.1 uncultured Pseudomonadales bacterium
TACCCTGAAGATCAGACGCACTGACCAGATGATTGTGTCCCAATCGTGCGAGGCGACCCGTTTTCCCGATGTGGATGATCAACTGCGCGTCACTTAAGAGCCAATCAGGCTGGGGCGGTTCATCGGTATCTGCCAGGACGTCCGACGGATTTTGAGGGTTGCTAAGAGGATCTGCGGTGGTTTTGGGCAGGGGAGCTGGACTGGGCTGTGAGCCGGCACAGGCTGCTGTGAGTGCCACTATCAGGCCATAAGCAAGTAGCTGGAGGCTCAGGGGGGTGCTTGACCGGAGGGTGCAGTTGGACGACGGCATGAATTTGAGGTCTCTATTGCGTAATTGGGGGTCTGCTAGGCACAGTGTACGACTTGATTTGATGCCCAGGAGAACGGGAAATGAGTTTTACCAATTGGTTGCGGTTGAATCGCTTAAAACGCTGCACCCTGGCCGCGGTTGTGGCAAGTGCGCTTGCGTGGGTAGCGCAGGTTCAGGCTGTGGTTGATGCGCAACAGGCGGTCGATGACCAGAGCAGCGAGATTGTTGGTCTGGCTGACGCGATCTGGGGCTTTGCCGAAGTGGGTTATCAGGAGTCGCGCAGCAGTGCAGCGCTAAAGGATCATCTGCGTGCCAACGGATTTACCATTGAAACGGGGATCGCTGGAATACCAACGGCGTTTGTGGCGAGCGCCGGGAAAGGCAAACCTGAGATCGCGGTGCTGGCCGAGTTCGATGCGTTACCGGGTTTAAGCCAGGCAGCAGTGCCAGAACGCGCGGTGGTGCAAGAAGGGGGTGCTGGCCACGCCTGTGGCCATCATATGTTCGGTGCTGCGTCCACCGGTGCTGGCGTGGCGCTGGCGCGTTGGCTGAAAGATAACAACCGCCAAGGCACCGTGAAGGTTATTGGCACCCCGGCGGAAGAGGGTGGGTCGGGTAAGGTGTATCTGGCCCGTGCAGGAGTATTCGCCAAAACGGATACGGTTCTGCATTGGCATCCCGGTGACAGCAACAATGCCTCTGCATCGTCGTCAAATTCGAATAAGTCTGGACGCTTTCGTTTCCACGGTATAGCGGCTCACGCGGCCTCAGCACCCGACAAGGGGCGCTCGGCATTGGATGGCGTAGAGAGCATGAATTACATGGTCAACCTTATGCGCGAACATGTTCCTGACGAGGCGCGCATTCACTACGTCATTACTCACGGCGGTGAAGCGCCAAATATCGTGCCCGAGTTTGCAGAAGTGTATTACTACGTCCGCCATCCCCAGGTAGATCGTGTTGTGCAACTCTTTGAGCGGGTGGTGAGTGCGGCTGAAGGGGCGGCCCAAGGCACCGGAACACGGATGGATTATGAGGTGATGCATGGAAACTACCCACTGTTGCCCAATGAAACTTTAGGCCGCATGGTGCACAAAAAGATGCAGCAAATTGGTGGGTTTGACTACACAGGCGAAGAGCAGAGCTTTGCGACCACTTTGCGCAAAACCCTCATCAAGCCTTCATTACCGCTTGGTTCGCAGCGGGATGTTCAGGCGT
>CAZWMD010000192.1:0-1528 GCA_964634815.1 uncultured Pseudomonadales bacterium
TACCCTGAAGATCAGACGCACTGACCAGATGATTGTGTCCCAATCGTGCGAGGCGGCCCGTTTTCCCGATATGGATGATCAACTGCGCGTCACTTAAGAGCCATTCAGGCTGGGGCGGCTCATCGGTATCTGCCAGGACGTCCGACGGATTTTGGGGGTCGTTAAGAGGTTCTGCGGTGGTTGTGGGCAGGGGAGCTGGGCTGGGCTGTGGGCCGGCACAGGCTGCCGTGAGTGCCACTATCAGGCCATAAGCAAGTAGCTGGAGGCTCCGGGGGGTGCTTGACCGGAGGGTGCAGTTGGACGACAGCATGAATTTGAGGTCTCTATTGCGTAATTGGGGGTCTGCTAGGCACAGTGTACGACTTGATTTGATGCCCAGGAGAACGGGAAATGAGTTTTACCAATTGGTTGCGGTTGAATCGCTTAAAACGCTGCACCCTGGCCGCGGTTGTGGCAAGTGCGCTTGCGTGGGTAGCGCAGGTTCAGGCTGTGGTTGATGCGCAACAGGCGGTCGATGACCAGAGCAGCGAGATTGTTGGTCTGGCTGACGCGATCTGGGGCTTTGCCGAAGTGGGTTATCAGGAGTCGCGCAGCAGTGCAGCGCTAAAGGATCATCTGCGTGCCAACGGATTTACCATTGAAACGGGGATCGCTGGAATACCAACGGCGTTTGTGGCGAGCGCCGGGAAAGGCAAACCTGAGATCGCGGTGCTGGCCGAGTTCGATGCGTTACCGGGTTTAAGCCAGGCAGCAGTGCCAGAACGCGCGGTGGTGCAAGAAGGGGGTGCTGGCCACGCCTGTGGCCATCATATGTTCGGTGCTGCGTCCACCGGTGCTGGCGTGGCGCTGGCGCGTTGGCTGAAAGATAACAACCGCCAAGGCACCGTGAAGGTTATTGGCACCCCGGCGGAAGAGGGTGGGTCGGGTAAGGTGTATCTGGCCCGTGCAGGAGTATTCGCCAAAACGGATACGGTTCTGCATTGGCATCCCGGTGACAGCAACAATGCCTCTGCATCGTCGTCAAATTCGAATAAGTCTGGACGCTTTCGTTTCCACGGTATAGCGGCTCACGCGGCCTCAGCACCCGACAAGGGGCGCTCGGCATTGGATGGCGTAGAGAGCATGAATTACATGGTCAACCTTATGCGCGAACATGTTCCTGACGAGGCGCGCATTCACTACGTCATTACTCACGGCGGTGAAGCGCCAAATATCGTGCCCGAGTTTGCAGAAGTGTATTACTACGTCCGCCATCCCCAGGTAGATCGTGTTGTGGAACTTTTTGAGCGGGTGGTGAGTGCCGCTGAAGGGGCGGCGCAAGGAACCGGAACCCGGATGGATTATGAGGTAATGCATGGCAACTATCCGCTGCTGCCTAACGAAACTCTGGGCCGAATGGTGCACAAAAAGATGCAACAGATAGGTGGGTTTGAATACACAGGTGAAGAGCAGAGTTTTGCAACCACTTTGCGGAAAACCCTCATCAAGCCTTCATTACCGCTTGGTTCGCAGCGGGATGTTCAGGCGT